>NZ_JBQSYW010000001.1:0-570655 GCF_052379725.1 Brachybacterium sp. 107
GCAGCGGTCGGACGTGATGGTCGGGAGGGACGGTCAGACATGGCCCGCCTCGGAGAACGGGTCGATGACGCCATCGCCCTGCTGCGGGCCGTCGACCTGCTCGTCCTCGACCGCGACCTCCGGGGCGTCGACCTCGATGGTCTCCGACCCCGCGAGCGGGATGGAGCCGCCGGGGATCGCCGCCAGCAGACGCTTGGTGTAGTCCTGCTGCGGGGCATGGAAGACCTCATCGGTGGTCCCCTGCTCGACGACCTTGCCCTTCTCCATGACCAGAGTGTTGTCCGCGATCTGCCGAACCACGGCGAGGTCGTGGGTGATGAAGAGGTAGGACAACCCCAGCTCGGACTGCAGATCGTTGAGCAGCTCGAGGACCTGGGACTGGACGAGGACATCGAGCGCGGAGACCGCCTCGTCGCAGATCACGACCTCCGGGTCCAGGGCCAGGGCGCGGGCGATCGCGATGCGCTGGCGCTGCCCGCCGGAGAGCTCGTTGGGGTACCGGCGCATCATCTCCGCCGGCAGCGCGACCTTGTCGAGCAGGTCGCGGACCTTCGCCTCACGGCTCTTCGCATCCCCGACGCCGTGCAGCCGCAGCGGCTCCTCGATCGTGTTGTAGATCGAGTACATCGGGTCCAGGGTGCCGTACGGGTTCTGGAAGATCGGCTGCACACGACGGCGCAGCGACTTCAGCTCCTTGCCCTTGTAGGTCGTGACGTCCTTGCCCTCGAACAGCACCCGGCCGGACGTCGGCTCGAGGAGCTTGAGGACCATCTGCGCGACAGTCGACTTGCCCGAGCCGGACTCCCCCACGATCGCGGTGGTGGTGCCGCGCGCGATCGAGAAGGAGACCTTGTCGACGGCGGTGAACGGCGTGGTCCTCCAGGGCACGTTCCCGCGGATCGGGAACTCCTTGGTGAGGTCCTGCACCTGGATCACCGCGTCCTCGTCGAGCTCGCCGTAGCCGAATTCCGGACCGACGGACTCCGGACCGGCGGACTCCGCGCGCGCCGACGCAGCTGCCGCCCTGGTCGTGCCCGATCCGGAGACCAGACGCCGGGACGCCAAGGAGGGCGCCGCCGCGATCAGCCTCTTCGTGTACGGGTGCTGGGGGTTCTGCAGCAGCTCGATCGCGGGGCCCGATTCGACGATCTGCCCCTTGTACATGACCACCAGGTGCTGGGCGCGCTCGGCGGCCAGACCCAGGTCGTGGGTGATCAGCAGGACCGCGACGCCGAGCTCCTCGGTGAGGGTGTCGAGGTGATCGAGGATCTGCTGCTGCACGGTCACGTCGAGCGCGCTGGTCGGCTCGTCCGCGATGAGCAGCTTGGGGCGGGCCGCCAGGCCCATCGCGATCAGGGCGCGCTGCTTCATACCGCCGGAGAACTCGTGGGGGTACTGGTTCGCCCGGCGTGCCGCATCGGGCAGGCCGGCCTCCTCGAGCAGCTCCACAGAGCGGGCACGGGCCTTGGCCCCCCGAGCGACCCCGTTGGCGGCGAGCGCCTCGGTGATCTGGGCGCCCACCTTCCACATGGGGTTGAGGTTGCTCATCGGGTCCTGCGGGACGAGGCCGATCTCGCTGCCGCGCAGGGCGAGGATGTCGCGCGTCGGAACCGAGGTGATGTCCCGACCGCCGAAGCGGATGCTGCCGCCGGTGATCGAGCCGTTCTTCGGCAGCAGACGGGCGATGCTCATCGCGGTCGTCGACTTGCCGGAGCCGGACTCGCCGACGATCGCGACCGTCTCCCCGGGATAGACGGACAGGCTCGCCCCACGGACGGCGCGGACCTCTCCGTTCGTGGTCCCGAAGGTGATCTCGAGATCGGAGATCTCCAGCAGCGGGTCATTGCCCGCTGCGCTCTCCGCGTCGGGAGCTGCTGCGGTGTTCGTGGAGGTGGTCATCGCTTCCTCGCCTTCGGATCGAGGGCGTCGCGCACCGCGTCGCCGAGCATGATGAAACTCAGCACGGTGATCGCGAGCGCCATCGAGGGGTAGAAGAGCATCATCGGCTGGGTGCGCAGCGCCGGTCGGGCGTCGGAGATATCCCCGCCCCAGGAGACCGAGCTCGCAGGGAGGCCCACGCCGAGGAAGGACAGCGTCGCCTCGGCCACGATGTACACACCGAGATTCACGGTGGCGGTGACGATCACCGGGGCGATCGCGTTGGGCACCACGTGCTTGACGAGGTTGGTCACCGAGTTGGCGCCCAGTGCCGTCGAGGCGGTCACGAAGTCCTGGTTCTTCACCGAGATGACCGAGCCGCGCATGATGCGGGCGACGTTGGTCCAGCCGAAGACGCCCAGCACCAGGATCACCATCGGCACGTTCATCGACTCGACGCGGTTGGCGATGACGATCGCCCCCAGGATCAGCGGGATCGCGAAGAAGATGTCCGTGACGCGGGACAGGATCGCGTCGAAGACGCCGCCCACATAGCCGGCCAGGGCACCCAGGACGCCGCCGATGAGCGTCGCCAGGATCATCGTGAAGAAGCCGACCATCACGGAGGTTCGAGTCCCGTAGAGAACGCGGGCCAGGACGTCGTAGCCCTGCCTCGTGGTACCGAAGGGATGCTCGCTGCTCGGCGGCTGATTGGCCTTCGAGATATCCCCGTAGTTCGGGTCCTGTCCGGTCAGCAGGCCCGGGAAGGCCGCGACGAACAGGATGACCACGATCAGTGCCGCGGAGATCAGGAAGACGGGGTTCCGGACCAGGTTGCGGCCGGCTTCGGCCCACATGGAGCGGGGCGCGGACGTGGTGTCCACGGCGTCGACCGCCTGCAGGGGGGTCTCGTCCAGCGGGGCGACGAAGTGCTCCGCGGCGGGTCGGACGGAACGGGTGACGGGTTCACTTCGCATAGCGGATCCTCGGGTCGAGAACGGCGTAGAGCAGGTCCACGATCAGGTTGGCGACCAGGAAGATGATCACCAGCAGCGTCACCACGGACACGATCATCGGGCTCTCGCCGTCGTTGATGGCGCGGAAGAGCAGCGAGCCGATGCCGCTGATGTTGAAGATGCCCTCCGTGACGATCGCGCCGCCCATCAGCGCACCCAGATCCGCACCAATGAAGGTGACGACCGGGATCAGGGAGTTGCGCAGGATGTGTTTGGAGACGACCCCGCCGCGGGAGAGCCCCTTGGCGGTCGCCGTGCGCACATGGTCCGCGGTGGCGACCTCGGCGATCGAGGTGCGGGTCAGGCGCAGCACATAGGCGAAGGACACGGCACCGAGCACGGCACCGGGCACCAGCAGGTTCTGCCACGAGGGGTCGCGACCCACGTTCACCGGGGCGATACCGAGCTGCACGCCGAGCACGAACTGCGCGATGAAGCCGATGACGAAGGTGGGGACCGCGATGACGAGCAGCGACACCATCAGCAGCGTGGTGTCGATCAGCGTGCCCTTCTTCAGGCCCGAGATGACACCGGCGACCACGCCGAAGACCGTCTCGATGACGACGGCGATGATCGCGAGCCGGAAGGTGACCGGGAACGCCGCCCTGATCTGGTCGATGATCGGCCGGCCGTTGAACCCGATGCCGAAGTCTCCCTGGAAGAGATTCCCCAGGTAGATCAGCCACTGGATGATCACGGGCTTGTCGAGGTTGTACTGCGCGCGCAGCTTGTCGGCCACGGCCGGGGAGATCGGCTTGTCACCCGCGATCGCCGCGATGGGGTCGCCGGAGGAGACGAAGGCCATCAGGTAGACGATGAGGGTGGCGCCGAGGAAGACGGGGATCATCTGCAGCAGTCGCCGCCCGATGTACCAGATCACGTCGGTCACCTTCGGTTGAGAGAGCGCGGGGCGAGGAAAGAAGGAGAACATCCGCACGTCCATGGCCCCGGCACATGGACGTGCGACGGCGGGAGACGGCGCCAGGGCCGCCTCCCGCCGAAGGTCGCGATCAGAGGATCACTTGGTGATCGCGTAGTACAGCGGGACCGTGTCCCAGCCGTACTGCACGTTCGAGACCAGGTCCGAGAATCCGCCGAAGGTGTTCTGGTACCAGAGCGGGAAGGCCGGCAGGTCCTCCATGAGGATGGCCTCGGCGGCGTGGAACTTCTCGTTCGCGGCGTCGATGTCCGGTGCGGCGAGGCCTTCCTTGAGCAGGTCGTCGAACTCCGGGTTCTTGTAGTCGCCGTCGTTGCTGCCCTTGCCGTCCGCCGCGGCGGAGGAGTAGATCGGGCCGAGGAAGTTGTAGACGGAGGGGTAGTCCGCCTGCCAGCCGGAGCGGAAGGCACCCTCCATCGTGCGGGCCGTGATCTGCTCGCGGAACTCGCCGAAGGCGGGGAACGGGTTCGGCGTGGCCTCGATGCCGAGGGTGTTCTTGACCGAGTTGCACACGGCCTCGACCCAGTCCTTGTGAGGGGAGTCGGCGTTGTAGGCCAGGGTGAAGGGGCCCTTGAAGGGCTGGATCTTCTCGGCCTCGGCCCACAGCTCCTTGGCCTTGGCCTCGTCGAACTCGAGGACCTCCGCGCCGGGGATGTCGGTGGCGCCGCCGCCGTCGATCACGGGGGCGACGAAGTCCGTCGCCGGGCTGCGGGTGCCGTAGAACAGCGAGTCGCAGATCGCCGTGCGGTCGATGGCGTACGAGAGCGCCTGGCGGCGGATCTTACCCGCCTCGCCGGAGAAGTCGGGATCGTCCTGCGGGATGGTGAAGGACTGGAACACCGCGCCCGGGGCGTTGATGGCGCGGTCACCGAGCTCGTCCTCGAAGGTCGACAGGGCCGAGGTGGGGATGATGTCCGAGACGTCGACGTTGCCCGAGAGCATGTCGTTGTAGAGCGTCTCGTCATCCGCGTAGACGACGAAGGTGACGCCGGCGTTCTGGGCGGCGCGCGGCCCGTCGTACTCGGGGTTCGGGACGAGCACGATCTCGGAGTCGTGGGTCCAGGAGTTGACCATGTAGGGGCCGTTGCCGATGGGGGCCTCGCCGAAGGCGTCGATGTCCTCGAAGGCCGAGGGCGGCAGCGGCGAGTAGGCCGAGTAGCCCAGGCGCGAGGAGAAGTCGGCCTGTGTGGAGACCAGCTTGACGGTGAAGCTCGTGTCGTCGACGACCTTGAGGCCGGAGAGCGTGAGGTCCTTGGTGGCATCGTCGGCGGCGACCTCGTCGAAGCCCTCGATGGGCTGGAAGAAGGACTGGCTCTTCTGGGCGTTGGCGGTGTTGGCGCCGAAGTTCCAGGCGTCCACGAAGTTCTGCGCGGTGAGCGCGGTGCCATCGGAGAACTTCAGGCCCTCACGGATCGTGATGGTCCAGTTCTGGTTGTCCTCGGACTCGATGGACTCCGCGACCTCGTTCTCGACCTTGCCCTCGGCGTCGTAGTACACGAGCCCGGAGAAGACGGACGTGATGATGCGGCCGCCGCCCACCTCGCTGGTGTTCGTCGGGACCAGAGGGTTCTCCGGCTCGGTGCCGTTGGCGAGGATGGGCTCGCCCGTGCCTCCGCCGGCATCGCTGCCGGAACCGGAACCGCTGTCGCCGCCGGAGCAGGCGGCCAAGGTGACAGCTGCGGCACCGCCGGCGGCGGTGCCCAGCATCATCGATCGTCGCGAAATAGCCATGGGGTCTCCTGGGATGACTGAGCTTGATTCGTCGCGCTCCGTTGCGCACGACGCACCCCTCAGTGTGCACCCTCGCCTGTCAAGAACTATCCATCAGCCGGTCACAAATCGGTCTCGGGCCCTTTTCAACCATTCCGGCCGGGGCTGCTGCAACACGCTGACCGGGCACGACGTTCCTCCCGAGAAGGGTGTTCAATGGCCATATGACTGCTTCGAACTCTCCTTCTGCCCCCATCGATCCCACGACCACCGACGCGTGGGCGTCCCTCGAGGCGCACAACCTCGAGCTGTCCGGGTCCCTGCGCGAATGGTTCGACGCGGACCCCGAGCGGGCGCAGCGCTTCAGCGCCGACGCCGCGGACCTCCATGTGGACCTGTCCAAGAACCTCGTGACCGCCGAGACCCTCGAGCTCCTGCAGCAGCTCGCCCGTGAGGTCGGCGTGGAGGCGCACCGCGATGCCATGTTCGCCGGCGCCCACATCAACACCACCGAGGACCGCGCGGTGCTCCACACCGCCCTGCGCCGCCCCGCCGAGGCCTCCCCTGCCCTCGAGATCGACGGGCAGCAGATCGACGAGGACGTTCACGAGACCCTGCAGCGGGTCTACGACTTCGCCGACTCCGTGCGCTCGGGCGAGTGGACCGGCGTGACCGGCAAGCGCATCGAGACCGTCGTCAACATCGGCATCGGCGGCTCGGACCTGGGCCCCGTCATGGTCTACGAGGCGCTGAAGCCCCTGGCACAGGACGGCCTCACGGCCCGCTTCCTCTCGAACATCGATCCGACGGACGCCTACGAGACCACGCGGGACCTCGACCCCGAGACCACGCTCGTCATCGTCGCCTCGAAGACCTTCACGACGCAGGAGACCCTCACCAATGCGCGACTCGTGCGCGAGTGGCTGCTGCGGGGGCTGCGCGAGAACGCGGGCCTCACGGCCGAGCAGGAGAAGGAGGCCATCGCCAAGCACTTCGTCGCCGTCTCCACCGCGCTGGACAAGGTCGAGGCCTTCGGGATCGACCCCAAGAACGCCTTCGGCTTCTGGGACTGGGTGGGCGGCCGCTACAGCGTCGACTCCGCGATCGGCACCGTGCTCGCCACCGTGCTGGGCCCGGACACCTTTGAAGAGCTGCTGGCCGGCTTCCACGCCATGGACGAGCACTTCGCCACCGCCCCCGCGGAGAAGAACGTGCCGCTGCTGATGGGCCTGCTCAACATCTGGAACGTCAACTTCCTCGAGGCGGAGACCCACGCGGTGCTCCCCTACTCGCAGTACCTGCACCGCTTTCCCGCCTACCTGCAGCAGCTGACCATGGAGTCCAACGGCAAGGCGACCCGCCGGGACGGCTCCCTCGTGACCACCGAGACCGGCGAGGTGTTCTGGGGCGAGCCCGGCACCAACGGCCAGCACGCCTTCTACCAGCTGATCCACCAGGGCACCCGGATCATCCCGGCGGACTTCATCGCCTTCGCCACCCCGAACCATGCCCTGGCCGACGGCGAGCAGGACGTGCACGAGCTGTTCCTCGCGAACTTCTTCGCCCAGACCAAGGCACTCGCCTTCGGCAAGACCGCCGAGGAGGTGCGCGCCGAGGGCACCGAGGGCGCGCTCGTGGCGGCCCGCGAGTTCTCCGGTGATCGCCCCACCACCTCGATCATGGCCCCGAAGCTCACGCCGTCGGTGCTGGGCCAGCTGATCGCGCTGTACGAGCACATCACCTTCGTGCAGGGCGTCGTGTGGGGCATCAACTCCTTCGACCAGTGGGGCGTGGAGCTGGGCAAGCAGCTCGCCAAGGGCCTCGCCCCCGCCGTCGCCGGCGACGAGGAGGCGATCTCCTCCGAGGACTCCTCGACCTCCGCGCTGATCCGCTACTACCGCGAGCACCGCCAGCAGGGCTGATCGACGAATCGAGAGTGGGAGATCCGCACTGTCGGGACCGTCCGCACCGAGCCGGGGAGCACACCGCCTCCCCCGCTCGGTGATGCTCGGCTCCGGACTGCTGGGAACGGTCGTCCTCGTCGCCGTGCTCGCGATGCTGGTCTCGACCGGTGTCATCTGGCCGGGCCGGATCTTCGCGAGCGGCCACGAGGTGCGAGGCGTCGACGTCTCCTCGTACCAGGGCGAGATCGACTGGCCGGCTCTCGTCGGGGGCGACCTCGACTTCGCCTATCTCAAGGCGACCGAGGGATCTTCGTACGTCGATGAACGATTCGTGGAGAACTGGGAGCATGCCCGCTCCACGGATCTGCTCGTGGGTGCCTACCATTTCGTGAGCTTCGAGAGCCCCGGTCGCGCGCAGGCGCAGCACGTCATCGACACTGTGCCCACGGGCGGGACCCTGCCGATCGCGGTCGATGTCGAGTTCTACGGCGATTATTTCGAGGACCCTCCGTCACGGGCGCAGGTGGACGCGATCCTCGTCCCGCTCCTGGACGAGCTCACCGCCCACTACGGCGTCGCTCCGGTCATCTACACCACCGCTGACGCCTACGAGCTCTACATCGACGGCTCTTACCCCGACTCCCCGATCTGGATCCGCTCGGTGGTGCTGCCACCGGACCTGGGTGATGAACGGCCATGGGCCTTCTGGCAGTACTCCCACCGGGACCGGCGAGAGGGCTACGACGGTCAGGAGCGGTACATCGACATGAACGTCTTCGCCGGTTCACGTGCAGAGCTGGCCATGCTCGTCGAACGCGCTGAGGACGCCGAACCGGCCGAGGGCTAGGACCACGTCTTGCTGCTCAGGCCAGGTAGTCGACCTCGCGGGTCTCCTTGCCGAGCAGCAGGGCCACGATCGTGATGATCGCCGCGAGGGTCAGGTACCCGCCCACGAGCCACAGCGGGCCGTCCAGCCGCTGCCACAGCGCGATCATCGCGTACGGCGCAGGGGCGGCGCCGATCACCGAGGCCATGTTGTAGCTGACGGCGCTGCCGGTGTAGCGCACGTCCGAGGCGAACATCTCCGGCAGGAACGCGGCCATCGGGCCGAAGGTCAGGCCCATGAGCGTGAAGCCGAGGATCAGGGTCGCCATCGCGCCGACCGTTCCGGCCTGCACCATCGGCTCGATGAGGAGCCCGAAGACCCCGATCCCGGCGGTGACGGCCAGCAGCAGCTTGCGGCGGCCCAGCCGATCCGCGAGCGGGCCGGAGACGAGGGTGAAGATCCCGAAGAACACGACGCCGATGATCAGCATGGTGAGGAACTGCGGCCGGTCGAAGCCGAGGCCGGGCGCGAACCCGGCGGCGTCGAACGGCTTGCCGGCGGCCTCCGCGGCGGCGCGGGCGGTCTCCTCGTCGGCCGGGGTGGTCCCGACCACCATGAGGAAGGCGGTCATCAGGTAGAAGAGGACATAGGTCGCGACCATGGCGACCGTGGCGAGGATCAGCGGCTTCCAGGCGGTGCGGAACACGCGCGCGATCGGGATGGCGGCGACCCGCTCCTCGTCGATGACCTTCTGGAAGGCGGGGCTCTCCATGAGCTTCAAGCGCACCCAGAGGCCCACGATCACCAGGATCGAGGACAGCAGGAACGGCAGGCGCCAGCCCCACGACATGAACTGCGCGTCGGTCAGCTGCAGGCTGAGGACCACGAACAGCAGGTTGGACAGGATGAAGCCGATGGGGGCGCCGAGCTGCGGGAAGGTGCCGTAGAGCGCGCGCTTGCCCGGCGGGGCGTTCTCGGTGGCGAGCAGCGCCGCTCCGGACCATTCACCGCCCAGGCCGATGCCCTGGCAGAACCGCAGCAGCACCAGGATCGCCGGGGCGAGGACGGTGAAGCCGGGAGTCGAGGCGGCAGGCAGCACCCCGATGAGGAAGGTCGCGATACCCATCACGAGCAGGCTCGCGACCAGGGTGGTCTTGCGGCCGACCCGGTCCCCGAAGTGGCCGAAGATCAAGGAGCCCAGCGGGCGGGCCACGAAGGCGACACCGAAGATGGCGAACGAGCTCAGGAGCTGGTTCGCGGGGGTCTGCGTGGGGAAGAACAGAGCCGGGAACACCAGCGAGGCGGCGGTCGCATAGGCGTAGAAGTCGAAGAACTCGATCGTCGTGCCGACCATCGAGGCGGTGATGACGCGGCCGCGGGTGTTCGCGGGGGCCGCGGGAGGCGCCGAAGGGGTCGGGGACTGTGCTGGTGCGGTACTCACGGCGACTGACTGTAGACCCCTCGTCCCGACATGCGGACACGCCTGACACATCGTGAGACGCCTTCCGGTGGACCCCGAGGCCACGAGACAGCTGAACTCGGAGGTCACAGGTCAGCGGGTTCCAGAGGTCACGAGACAGCCCCGGTCCTGGAGCACCGCACCGCTCCTGCTCATTCGATGAAAGACTGACGGAGGCATGCCTGAAGAACTCGAGGGGAACCCATGGAAGCACTGATACCACTTGCCGGTGGCGCGGTCGTCGTCATCGTCGTCATCCTGATCCTGCTGCTCATCCTGATGCGCAGCTACCGGATCGCGGCGCCCAACGAGGCGCTCATCATCACCGGTCGCAATGCGAAGGCCAGCCCGACCGGCGACATCGACCTCGAGTCCGGCAGCGCTCGGGTGATCATCGGTGGTCGTGCGATCGTGCGCCCGATCGTCGACCGCGCTTTCGTGCTGAGCCTGAGCTCGCGCCAGATCCCGGTCGAGGTCGAGGGCTACTCGATGAACGGCATCTTCCTGCGCCTGCGCGGCGTCGCGCAGGTCAAGGTCGGGGGCAACATCGACGACGTCCGCAAGGCCTCGCAGCGATTCCTCGATCAGCAGCAGCAGATCGACCACTACACCCAGGAGATCCTCTCGGGCACGCTCCGCGCCGTGGTGGGCACGCTGAGCGTCGAGCAGATCATCCGCGACCGCGCCTCGTTCGCCAACCAGGTCCAGGCCGAGGCCGAGCATTCGATGAACAACCAGGGTCTGGTCATCGACACCTTCCAGATCTCCTCGATCGAGGACGACGGATCGTACCTGCGCGACTGGGGGCGGCCCGAGGCCGCTCTGGTCGCCAAGCGCGCCGCGATCGCCGAGTCGGACGCGAACCGTGAGTCGACCCAGGCCACGAACCTCAACCTCCAGCAGGAGGCGGAGTCGAAGCAGTCCTTCGACATCCGCAACGCCGAGATCAAGGAGCAGACCGACGCCCGCCAGGCCGTCGCCGATGCCTCCGGTCCGCTGGCGCGCGCCGCGCAGCAGCAGAAGATCATCGAGCAGGAGGAGCTCATCGCGGTCCGCAACAACGACCTGCGGGAGAAGCAGCTGATCGCCGAGGTCCACAAGCCGGCCGAGGCGAAGCGCTACGCCGAGCAGCAGGATGCGGACTCCAAGAAGTACGCGCACATCGCCGAGTCGGAGGCCCAGCTGCAGGACGAGCGCAACCGCGCCGAGTCCCGCAAGGTCACCGCCGACGCCGAGGCCCACGCCATCGAGGCCCGAGGTCGGGCCGAGGCCGAGATCGAGCTGCAGCGCCGCTCGAAGGACGCCGAGGCCGTGCGCCTCGAGGGTCAGGCCGAGGCCGATGCCCTGCGCGCCAAGGGCGACGCCGAAGGTGCATCGATCCGTGCCAAGGGCGATGCCGAGGCGGAGACCACCCGTGCCCGCGCGGAGGCGTACAAGCAGTTCAACGACGCCGCGGTGCTCAACCAGGTGCTCGAGGTGCTGCCTGCCGTCGCCAACGAGCTCGCCGCGCCGTACTCGAACATCTCCAACCTGTCGGTGTTCTCCACCGATGGCGAGTCGAAGATCGGGCAGAACATCTCGCTCGGTCTCGCCCAGGTGCTCGACATGGTCAAGTCGACCACCGGGGTCGACTTCCAGGACACGCTCCAGCGCGCCGCCGACAGCGGTCGTGACGTGCGCGAGCAGGCGGAGCAGACGCCTTCGGCGAGCGCTCCCGTCCAGGACGACGACACCGAGGACACCCCCGCCGACGAGGCCTGATCGCCTCTCGGACGCTCCAGGCGCCCCGGCTCCTCCTCACGGAGGAGTCGGGGCGTCTCTCGTTCACGCCAGCAGATCCTGGATCGCACTGTCGAGCTGAGGGTGCTCGAACCCGAATCCGGCCTGCTCGAGCACCCTCGACGTGGCATGACGCCCGGTGAGTCCCAGATCCGGGTCCGTGCGCAGCAGCAGCGCGCCCAGTCGGAGCACGGGGGCCGGCGTGGGCAGACCGACGCGCCGGCCGACCGCCCGACGCAGGGTGCGCATCAGCTCGGCGTTGCGCACCGGATGGGGCGCCGAGGCGACCACCACCCCTGCCGGCAGCGCGGGTCCCTCGAGGCCGAGGGCCGCCAGGACGATCCGCACCCAGTCCCGGACGTGGATCCAGCTGACCCATTGGCGACCGGTGCCCACGGGCCCGCCGAGGCCGAGCCTGGCCAGGAGAAGCAGACGGTCCAGCGCCGGGGTGTTCGCCTCGAGCACGACGCCGGTGCGCAGGATGACCGTGCGTTCGCTGTGCGCTCCGTCCAGAGCCCGCTCCCACTGCTCGGCGACCCCGGTCATCTGCGGCAGGCCGATCGGGATCGGACTGCTCTCGTCCAGTCGCTCCTCGCTCGCGTCGGACCAGATCGCCGTGGTCGAGGCCTGCACCCAGCGTCGCAGGGGACGTTCCAGGTCGCGGCTCGCCTCCACCAGCGCTCTCGTCGCCTCGACCCGGGAGCGGGTGAGGTCTGCGATGGTCGCCGGGGTGGGCCGGGCATCGACGAGCCGCCCGGCGAGGTTGACGAGGGCAACCTCCTCCCCCGCGAGCTCAGCGGCCCAGCCGCCCGCAGTGCGGGCATCCCACCGGACGTCGCGGACCATGCCGCGCTGCCGTTCAGGATGTTCACCCTCCGGCCGCGGGGACCGGGTGAGGACCACGACCTCGTGCCCGGCGGCGGTGAGAGCTGCGCTCAGGGCACGCCCGAGAGTGCCGGAGCCGCCGGCGATGACGACCTTCACGGCGCTCAGCGATCCTGCGGCGCGTCGGCCGTGTCCGTCGCACCGTTCGTGCCCGTCGGACGGTTCTCGCCCGTCGCACCGTTCTCGCCCGTCGCACCGTTCGCGCCGATCTCGCCGAGCAGCGCCTTCGCGTAGGTGGCGTGCACGGACTCCTCGTCGCTGGGGTGGTACATGCCTGCGCGCACATCCCTCGAGAGCCTCTCGAGCTCGCTGCGGCGGAAGTACTGGGAGCCACCGCTGGCGCGCAGCACCTGGTCGACAGCGCTGATCGCGGCCTCGGTGGCCCGGGACTTCACGCCGGAGAAGTGCAGGAACCAGCGTGCTCCGTGATCGGTGATCCCGGGGCCGGTCTCCCCCGTTCCCAGGGCGTCGAGGTCGGCCATCACCTTCTCGATCTGCAGCACCGAGCCGTCGATACCGATCGCCGCCTGCGCGAGGCGCCGGCGGATGTCGGGATCGTCGGCGTGGACCATGTCCCGGGTGACGTTGCGGCGCGTCGCGGCGATCTGCGCCCCGAGGGCGACGGCACGTTCGGCGACGCCCGTGTAGACCGAGGCGATCAGCAGCTCGAACGCGCCGAAGATGCCCATCACGAAAGGGTCGGGGTTCGGGCCGACGGGGGTGTCGGTCAGGACCCGGTCGGATTCGATCCGGGCTCCGTGCAGACGGGTGGTGCGGGACTGGGAGGGGCGCATGCCGTGCGTGTCCCAGTCGTCCAGCGTCTCGACGTCCCCGGTCCGCTCCAGCACACCGAAGACGAGCCGCGCCTGCGTGGAGGTGTCGCCGGCGACCCGTCCGTGGACGATCAGTCGGTCCCAGACCGGGGCGAGGGAGGTGAAGATCTTGGTGCCGGTGAGCCGGTATCCACCGTCCTCCTCCGATTCGGCGCTGGTCCCGGAGTCGAAGAGCATCGCGTCGTTGCCGGGCTCGGAGATCCCGAAGGCGAAGAGACGATCGGCGGCGGCATCCTCGAGGATCATGCGCACGGAGCCGACGCCGAGCCGGTGGGCGTGCAGGGCGGCGCCCGTGACCACCAGATGCATGTTCATCGACAGGGCGGTCGCCGGTGCGGCCTGGGCGAGCCGGCGCTGGATCCTGCTGGCCTCCAGCAGGCTCGCGCCGAGCCCGCCGAGCTCCCGGGGCACCAGCAGGCGCAGATAGCCGGCCTCGCGCAGATCGGCGAGATCCTCGCGCGGGAAGGTGTTCTCCCGGTCATGGACGACGGCACGGTCGCGGAAGGTGTCCAGCAGGTGGTCAGGGAGAAAGCTTGCCGGGTCCGTGGACGGTTCAGGAGCGCTCATGTCCCCACGATAGTGGTGCCGCTCAGCGTCCGGTCGGGACCCGGTCGAAGGTCGCCACCACGGGGCGGTGATCCGAGGCGCGGCTGGTCCCGACCTCGAGCGCCGTCGCCTCGAGTCCGCCACGCGCCCAGATCGAGTCGATGCGATGAAGGGGCAGGCGAGAGGGGAAGGTCGGTCGCCCCGGGAAGCTCCCCAGCGGCAGCGCCGCCGCGAGCATCGAGGTCAGCGGCGAGCGCGGCAGGTTCCGGGTGAGGTCCGTGGCTGCCTCCCGCCATCCGCCCGCCGAGAGGGCCGCGAGCTCCGGGGCGCCGGGGTCGGCGTTGAAGTCCCCGAGCAGCAGGGCGGGGCCCTCCAGGGCGGCGGTGTGCTCGAGGATCCGCAGCACCTGCGCGGTGCGGTGCCGGGGGTCCTCGTGGTCGAGGTGCGTGACCAGCACGTGGAGCGGTTCCTGTCCGGCGGGGCGCACCGTCGTGCTCAGCAGACCGCGGGGTTCATGGAGGGCGTCGAGGGCCGGGTGGCCGGGCAGCGGGTGCATCGCGTGCGCGACGATCTCGTGCCGGGTCAGCAGCGCGAGGCCGTACTGCTGCCGCCTCCCGCCCCCGTCGGCACCGTCAGTGCCGGAACGGTCGACGCCGGGACGGTCGATCGCCGCCCCGAAGCACACCTGCAGGCCGAGCAGCTCCGCCAGGCGGGCCGCCTGATCCTCGAAGCCCGACCGCGCACCGTAGCCGACATCGACCTCCTGCAGGCCGATCACGTCGGCCCGCAGGGCGGCGATCGCCGCCGCAGTGCGGCTCAGGTCCAGACGGTCCTGGCCGTCGGCCCCATGGTGGATGTTGTAGGTCCCGACCCGCAGCGCGCCTGTCATCTCACTCCTGTCGTGTCACGCCCGTCGGGCCGCTCTCATCCGCCGGGTCACTGCAGGCAGCTGGGGCCCAGCAGCGTCTTGAGCGAGGCGTACAGCGCGGCCGACGGGTTCACGGAGAGCCGCTTGTCGAGCTGCATGAGCGTGGTGCGGCCGGGCTCCTGCAGGCGCAGACGCACCTCGCTGGATCCCGGGTTGTCCTCGAGCACCCCGCGCAGCTGCTGGGCCACCTTGGTGGTGGCGCGCATCGCCGGCAGGGCGATGGTGACCGGGCCATCGGGTCCGCCCCCGGTCTCCGGGATCGACATCTCCATGACGCGCAGCTCGGGCATGCCCTTGGACGTGTCCACACGGCCCTTCATCGACACGATGAGGTCCTCGGCGAGCTCGGTGGCGACGGTCTGATAGGTCGAGGGGAACATCAGGCAGTCGATCGAGCCCTCGAGGTCCTCGACCGTGGCGATCGCCCACATGTCGCCCTTCTTGGTGGTCTTGCGCTGCAGGGTCGTGATGAGCCCGGCGATCGTGACCATGGCGCCGTCCTCGACGGCCCCGTCGTCGGCGAGGGCGCTGATCGATGTCGAGGAGTTCTGGGCGATGACGTGCTCGAGGCCGTACAGGGGGTGGTCGGAGACGTACAGGCCCAGCATGTTGCGCTCGAAGGCCAGCTTCTCCTTGCGGTCCCACTCGGGCAGGTCCGGGATCACGATGGTCGCCGCGGAGCCGGTCGCCACGTCGTCCCCGCCGGCGTCGCCGAAGACGTCGCCGAAGAGGTCGTACTGGCCCTGGGCCTCCTTGCGCTTCACGTCGACCACGGAGTCGACCGCATCCTCGTGGATGAGCACGAGGGCGCGACGGTTCGCACCGAGCTCGTCGAAGGCACCGCCCTTGATGAGCGACTCGATGGTGCGCTTGTTGCAGACGCTCAGCGGGACCTTGTCCAGGAAGTCGGTGAAGGACGTGAACGCGCCCTTCTCCTGACGGGTCCTGATGATCTCCTCGACCACGTTCGCGCCGACGTTCCGGATCGCCGAGAGGCCGAACCGGATGTCCTCCCCCACCGCGGAGAAGTACAGGTCGGACTGGTTGACGTCCGGCGGGAGCACCGTGATGCCGCGGTGCCGGCAGTCGCCGAGGTACAGGCCCAGGCGGTCACGGTTCTCCTGGGTGGAGGTCAGCAGCGCCGCCATGTACTCGGTGGGGTGGTTCGCCTTGAGGTAGCCGGTCCAGTAGGAGACCACCCCGTACGCGGCGGAGTGCGACTTGTTGAAGGCGTAGTCCGCGAACGGCATCAGGGTCTCCCACAGCGCCGTCACCGCGGCGGTGGAGTACCCGTTGTCCTTCATACCGGCCTCGAAGGAGGCGAACTGCTTGTCCAGCTCCGCCTTCTTCTTCTTGCCCATTGCACGGCGGAGGATGTCCGCCTGACCCAGGCTGTAGCCGGCGACCTTCTGCGCCGTCTGCATGACCTGCTCCTGGTAGACCAGCACGCCGTAGGTCTCGCCGAGGATCTCCGAGAGCGGCTCCTCGAGCTCCGGGTGGATCGGCGTGATCTCCTGCAGCCCATTCTTGCGCAGCGCGTAGTTGGTGTGGGAGTTCATGCCCATCGGACCCGGGCGGTACAGCGCCGAGACGGCGGTGATGTCGCCGAACTGGTCAGGCTTCATCTGCCGCAGCAGGGTGCGCATGCCCGAGCCGTCCAGCTGGAACACGCCCAGGGTGTCTCCGCGCTGCAGGAGCTCGTAGGTCTTCTCATCGTCGAAGGGCAGCGTCTCCAGGTCCGGGGGAACCTTCCCGTTGCGCTCCATGTTCGCGACCGCGTCGGAGAGCACGGTGAGGTTGCGCAGCCCCAGGAAGTCCATCTTCAGCAGGCCGAGGGTCTCCAGCGTCGGGTACTCGAACTGGGTGATGATCTGGCCGTCGGAGGGGCGGCGCATCATCGGGACGATGTCGACCAGGGGGTGGCTGGACATGATCACCGCGCAGGCGTGGACGCCCCAGCCGCGGGTGAGGCCCTCGACGCCCTTCGCGATCTCGACGACCTTCTGGACGTCGGGGTCCTCGTCGTGGATCCGACGGAACTCCCCCGCCTCCGCGTAGCGCTTGTCCTCGGGGTCGAAGATCCCCTTGATGGAGATGTCCTTGCCCATGACGGTGGGCGGGAGCGCCTTGGAGAGGCGGTCGCCCATCGCGTAGGGGTAGTCGAGCACGCGCGAGGCGTCCTTGAGGGAGTTCTTCGTCTTCATGACGCCGTAGGTGATGACCTGCGCGATGCGGTCGTCGCCGTACTTGCGCTCCACGTACTCGATGACCTCGCCGCGGCGGCGGTCATCGAAGTCGACGTCGAAGTCGGGCATGGAGACGCGGTCGGGGTTCAGGAACCGCTCGAACAGCAGGCCGTGCTCGAGAGGGTCGAGGTCGGTGATGCGCATGGCGTAGGCGACCATCGAGCCGGCGCCGGAGCCACGGCCCGGTCCCACCCGGATGCCCTGTTCCTTGGCCCACTTGATGTAGTCCGAGACCACCAGGAAGTAGCCGGGGAAGCCCATCTGCAGGATGACGCGGACCTCGTAGTCGGCGCGCTTCTGCACGTCGTCGGGGATGCCCGCGGGGTAGCGGTACTCCAGTCCGCGCTGGATCTCCTTGATGAACCAGGACTCCTCGTCCTCGCCCTCCGGAGTGGGGAAGTTGGGCATGTAGTTGGCGCCGTCGTCCGTGGTGCGGAACTCGACCTCGCTCATCTCGGCGACGCGCAGAGTGTTGTCGCAGGCCTCGGGGAACTCGCGGAAGAGCTCGCGCATCTGCTGCGCGGACTTCAGGAAGTACCCGGAGCCGCCGAACTTGAACCGGTCGGGGTCGTTCAGGCGCGACCCGGAGTTGATGCACAGCAGGACGTCCTGGATCGTCGCGTCCTGCTCGGTGACGTAGTGCAGGTCGTTGGTGGCCAGCAGGGGCGCGCCGACGGCCTTGGACACCTCGATGAGGTCCTTGGTCACGCGCTGCTCGATGGACAGCCCGTGGTCCATCAGCTCGATGAAGTAGTGCTCCTTGCCGAACATGTCCTGGAACTCGCCGGCGGCCTTGACCGCCTCGTCGAACTGGCCCAGACGCAGACGGGTCTGCACCTCGCCGGAGGGGCAGCCGGACGTGGCGACGAGACCCTCGGAGTACTTCGAGAGGATCTCGCGGTCCATGCGGGGCCACTTGCCCATCTGCCCGTCGAGCGAGGCGGCGGAGCCCAGACGGAACAGGTTGTGCATGCCCTCGGTGGAGCGCGACAGCAGGGTCATGTGGGTGTAGGCGCCACGCGCGGAGACGTCGTCGCCGGCGAGCTGCTGCTCCCGGGTGCCCCACTGCATGCGAGTGCGGTCATGACGGCTCGTCCCGGGCGTCACATACGCCTCGATGCCGATGATCGGCTTGATGCCGGCCGCCTTGGCGGTCTTGTAGAACTCATAGGCGCCGAACAGGTAGCCGTGGTCCGTGATCGCAACGGCCGATTGTCCCTGGCGGACGGTCTCGTCGACGAGTTTGTCGATCTTCGCGGCCCCGTCCAGGAGCGAATAATCGGTATGGACGTGGAGGTGCACGAAATCGTCGGACATGCCCTCCAGAGTAGCCAGTCCGGAGGCCCGACATGCCATCGGGAGGGCGTCGGGGAGGTCACCCCGGCGCGTCCGACGGACCGGGGAGGAGCAACAGGGCGGGGAACCTCAGCGACGGGGCGCAGCGACCTCGGCGTGAGTGCGCAGGATGCCGTCGGTGGTGCCCTCGGGGGCGCGGCCGATGCCGCATTCGGTGGCGACGCCGAATTCCTGCCGGACAGCGGCGGAGGCGGCGGCGATCCGGCTGCGGGCACCGTCGGAGCCGTCCTCCCGATGCACGAGGCCGAGGTACAGCTCGGGAACCTCGACGAGCTCGCCGAGCGGGGTGAAGTACTCGGCGTCGTCCCGGCCGATCGGGACCGGAAGATGCAACCAGGTCAGCTCGCGACCGGCCGCGGACGTCACGGCGTTCGCGACGCGCACCAGGTTCGCCGTATCGGTGGGTTCGACGAAGTGCTTCTCCCCCGCGTCGCCGTAGCAGAGGTGGATCCCGACCTCGACGTCACCGGGCACGGAGTCGACCAGAGCGGCGAGGCGTCCGACGATCCCCTCGAGCACGTCCCCGATCCACCAGTGGTCCATCACGGCGCCGTACCCCTCGGCCCCTTCGAGGATGCCCATCTCGCTGGCCACGTCCCACTGGATCGCGAGGTCGTCGTGGTCGATCGCCTCGAGGATCTGCTCGAGCTCACCCAGCATCGCGTCCGCGTAGACGGGTTCGATCGCTGCGCGCTCCTGCCCGGCGAAGAACGAGGAGACGACGGCGACCGGCGTGGGCAGCGAGACCTGGAAGCGGATCCCCGCGGGGATCGTCCCCTCCTGGCGGAGCCGGACGAAGGTCGCATAGGACTCGATCGCGGCGGCCGCGTAGCCGAGCGGTGGCAGCTCGATACCTCCGGCCTCGACACCCTCGGCGAGACGCAGCGGACGCGCATCGATGCCCGCCGGGAAGGGGACCGGCTCGTCGCCGACGCGGTCGATCCCCGCGGCCTGTCCGAGCACGTCGGGCTGGAACATGATCCAGTGGAACCGCTTCCCCACCTCGCCGTCCGGGATGCGCCTCACATGGGCGCCGAGGATCTCGGCGACCGTCCGCATCGTCTTCTCGGCATCGTCGTAGTTCACGCTGCCTGTGAGCAGGGCACCTCGGGGTTCAGTCATGGGCTCAGCGTACGGGGCGGCCGCTCCTCCCGTTCACGCCGTGTCGCTGTCACCCTCGGCGTCCTGCGCGCGGCGCGTCTCGGCCAACAGGGAGTTCAAGTAGTCGTGGACGTCCTCGAAGCTGAGGCTGCGCTCGTCCCGACGCGGCGGGATCCCGCCCACGAAGGCGCCGCCGTGCCAGGACATCGAGTCGTCGGGCAACGTCGGGTCGTCATCGCGCCACAGGTCGATCGGGATCGCGTGGGCGGCGAGGTCGCGGGCGATCTCGTCGGCCTGGGCCGGTGATCCGGAGCGCTGGAGCACGGAGACCAGCAGGGACTGCGCGGCCCAGGCGAAGGCGTCGCGGCGGTCGTCCTCCCCCGGGTCCACGGACTCCTGGACCAGAGCGATGTAGCTCGCGGCGAGTTCGTCCGCCCCGTCCTCGTAGTGGTCCTTGGCGACCCGCAGCGCGACCGACGGCACCAGTTCGCGAGCCTCCCACAGCACGGCGGCGCCCACCAGCGCCATCCCCACCCCGGTCGGGAAGTCCGGGTCCAGGGCCATCGCCGTGGAGGGGGCGCGCCCGGCCCGACGGGCATCGTCCGCCTCCAGGAACTCGCGGAGGGAACGCGCGATCGCGGCGCGAGCACGGTCATCGTCCCGCAGGGCCACCTCGGCCTCGGCCGGGTCGATGCCGAGACGGCGCGCCACCCTCATGAAGGGGAAGTCTTCTCGGGCCAGGGCCGCATCTCGCGTCGGGCTCAGCGCGGTGGGGGTCTGCTCGTCGGTCATGCCTCGACGCTACCCCGGCTCCGGCCGTCCCCTCGACTCCTGCACGAGGTCAGGGACGAGCTCAGCCGCGCAGCGCGTCGAGCGCGTCCTGCAGGTCCAGCGGGTACTGCGAGGAGTAGGTGACGGGACGCCCGGTCGCGGGATGGATGAAGGTCAGCTCCATCGCGTGCAGCCACTGACGGATCAGCCCCACCTTCTGGGCGAGGCCCGGATCGGAGCCGTACAGCGGATCCCCCACCAGCGGATGCTTCAGGGCCGCCATGTGCACACGGATCTGATGGGTGCGGCCCGTCTCCAGGCGGACCTTGAGCAGCGTGGAGCCGTGCAACGCCTCGAGAGTCTCGTAGTGGGTGACGGAATGCTTGCCGTCCTGGAGCACCGCGAACTTGTAGTCGTGGTTCGGGGACCGGCCGATCGGCGCCTCGATGGTGCCTTCTGCCTGGTCCGGGGTGCCCTGGCAGATCGCGTGATAGATCTTGCCGACCTCGCGGGCACGGAAGGCGTCCTTCAAGGTGGTGTAGGCGCGTTCCGTGCGGGCCACGACCATCAGGCCGCTCGTGCCCACGTCGAGACGGCTCACGATGCCCTGCCGGTCGGGGTCGCCGCTGGTGCGGATGCTCACGCCCGCCGCGGCCAGGTGCCCGAGCACGGTGGGACCGGACCAGCCGGTGCTGGGATGTGCCGCGACGCCGACGGGCTTGTCGACCACCACGATGTCCTCATCCTGGTGGACGAGGGTCATGCCGTCGGCGATCTGCGGCCGCAGCAGAGAGGCGGGCCGCTCGTCCGGGAGCTCCACGTCGACCACCGAGCCTGGCTCGAGCCGGGTGGAGCGGGCCGGGACGCTGCCATCGACCTGGACCAGACCCGCCATCACGAGGTCTGCGGCGCGGGTGCGGGACAGGCCCAGCATCCGTGAGATGCCGACGTCGACCCGTTCACCGGCCAGCCCGTCGGGGACCATGAGGGTGCGCGAGGAGCTCACCGGGTCTCCTCCGGATGCTCGACGTCGTCGGTCCCGGCGGTGCCGACGGCCTCCGCGCGGGCACGTTCCTCGGCCTCGGCGGGGTCCGGCGACATCCCGATCACGCCCAGGAGCACGACGAGGATCGCTCCGGCGACCACTGCCATGTCGGCCACGTTGAACACGGGCCAATGGGGCAGTTCGAGGAAGTCGACGACCGCACCGTGGAAGGGGCCGGGAGCGCGTAGCACGCGGTCGTGGATGTTGCCCAGCGCCCCACCGAGGATCAGGCCCAGGGCGAGCGTGTACCAGTACGACCGGACCGAGCGGACGGCGAAGACGATCACGCCGATCACGATCGCGATCTGCAGGCCGGTGACGACCGGCGTGATCTCCGAACCCATCCCCCAGGCCGCACCGGAGTTGTACAGCAGGGTCAGGTGCAGGATCTCGCCGAGGAACGGCTGCGGGTCCAGCTCCGGCAGGTTCGCGACGGCCCAGTTCTTGGTGAGCTGGTCGACGACGGCCAGCAGCAGCCCCACGACTGCCATCCCGCCGAGGACCGTGCCCCGGCTCGGACGGCGACGAGCGCCGGACCCGTGGGGCCCGGCGCTCGTCGGCGACTGATCAGCGTGGTTCACAGACCGAAGTTCGCCTGCTTGTCCTGCGTCTCGCTCGTGTCGAGATCGCGGAGCTGGTTCTCGAGGTAGTTGCGCAGACGGTTGCGGTAGTCGCGCTCGAAGGTGCGCAGGCCCTCGATCGTCTTGTCGAGGTCCGCCTTCTTCGTCTCGAGCTCGGCCAGCGTGGTGCGGGACTTCTCCTCGGCCTCGCTGACGATGCGCTTGTGCTCGTCATTGGCCTCGGTGATGAGGCGGTCGCGCTCATCCTCACCGTTCTTGACGTACTCGTCGTGCAGACGGTTGGCCAGGGCGATGATGCCGGCGGCGTCGGCGCCACCTGCAGCGGCGGCAGGCGCGACGGCGGCGGTAGCGGCAGAGGACTCGGCAGGAGCATCGTCCACGACGGTGTTCTGCGCGGTCGCTCCGGCATCCGGCTCCTCCGTCGACGCGGCCGTGGCCCCGTCGACAGCGGCATCGTCGGTCTCGACGTCGTCCGCGACCACAGGGGCCTCAGCGGACTCGGCGGCCACAGGGGCTGGCGCGGACTCGACCTCGGCGAGGCGGTTGTGCGCCTCCTCGAGCTCCTTGGTCAGTCGGTTGTTCTCGTCGATCAGCTCTTGCAGGCGCGGCAGGATGTCGTTATCGAGGTAGTTGTCCACCTCGTCCATGTCATAGCCCTCGGAGAACCGAACCGGCGTGAACCGCTTGGACAGCAGGTCATCGGGCATCAGAGCCATGGGTCACCTTCTCATCAGTCAGGGGTCGTCGTGCGCATGAAGCGCGGTGGCGACAGCCTAGCGGATAGCGGGAGCCTGCCACGACTTCTGCGAGAAGCCGTGAGGGCTCGACTGGGCAGCGCTGCGCGACGTCAGCTTGCGAGCGAGGCCAGGACGGACAGCAGGATCCACCCCACGACGAGCAGGATCATGAGGCTCAGATCGAGCACGATCGAGCCCAGCCGCAACGGAGGGATGAGGCGTCGCAGGCCCTTCACCGGAGGGTCGGTCAGCGTGAACACGACCTCGAAGAGCACCAGCACGATCCCCCGCGGGCGGAACTCCCTCGCGTAGGACTGGATCCACTCCAGGACCAGGCGGGCGATGAGCACGATCAGGTACAGCAGCACTGCGAGGTACAGCACTCCTGCGACAAGCTGCATGAAGGCGCTCAGCTCTGGTTGTAGAAGCTGCCCTCGTCGGCAGAGGTATCCCCGTCGACCTGGACGAACTCCGGGGAGAGCAGGAACACCTTGGAGGTGACCCGTTCGATGCTGCCGCGAAGACCGAAGACGAGACCGGCGCAGAAGTCGACCATGCGCTTGGCGTCGCCGTCCTGCATGTCGGAGAGGTTCACGATGACGGGCACCCCGTCACGGTAGGACTCGCCGATCGCCTTCGCGTCGTTGTAGGAACGCGGATGGATGGTGGTGATGCGGTGCATCGACTCCTCCACTGCCGGGGCCATGGCGACAACATTCGAGCGCTGGCGGATCGGGGTCACCTGAGCCTCCCGTTCGGGTGCGGGATCGACGCCACGCTCGGTGCGGCGAGCCGGAGCGGCGGCCTCGTCCGGGCGCTGCCGCTCGTCCTCGTAGTATTCATCGTCGACCTCGTTGGCGAGGCCGAGAGCGACCATGGCGTTGCGCCAGTTACCCATCGCAGATCTCCCAGTTTGTTGTTCACGCTGACCGGGGCTCCGGGGAAGCACGGGGAGTGCGCGGGAGCCCTGTGCCTCGAAAGTACCGCAGGGGTTTCCTCTGCCCAGGGAGGCCGTCGGCGTGTCGCCTCCCGTGTCGTGCCTGCGCCGCCTCCGACATCGGGCCGTTGCACGCCGCCCCAGCGGGGATCAGCGGCGCCGGACGACCCCGGCGAACCGTCCCGTGCGAGCCTGCCTCCGATAGGAGAAGAAGTCCTCGCATTCGAGGGTGCAGGGGTGGTCCACGTCGATCTCCGCCGCAGGGAGGCCGGCGCCGGTGAGCACGCTGACGGCTCCCGCACGCAGGTCGAGCGCAGGGGTTCCCCACCGGGTAAGGGACCACGTGGCCGGCAGGACCAGTGAGGAGTCCGCGCGCATCTCCTCGGGAACCTCGTAGCAGCTCCCGCAGATCGAGGGGCCGATGCTCGCGGAGATCTGCTCGGCGACCGCCCCCAGCTCCGCCATCGCGGCGAGGGTGTTCTCGAGCACTCCGCCGAGCAGACCGGCCCGGCCGGCATGGGCGACGGCGATCACGCCCGCCGTCTCATCGGACAGCAGCACCGGGAGGCAGTCCGCGACCATGATCGCCAGCGCCACGTCGGAGCGGCGCGTCACCAGGGCATCGGCGGTGATCACCGGGACGGGGACGGGGCCGTGCTCCGGCAGCACGTGGACATCCGGGGAGTGGACCTGCTCCGCGAAGACGAGCGGGGCCCCGATCTCGGCGGCGACGAGCGCGCGATTGCGGTCGACGACGCCGTCCTCGTCCCCGACGTGGCGGGCGAGGTTCAAGGTGGCGTAGTCGCCGGCCCCCACTCCCCCGGCACGCCCCGTGAACAGGGCACGGGCCCCGCGAAGACGCGGGGCCCGTGCGGGGAGAGCTGATGTCACTTGAGGAACGACGGCAGATCGAGATCGTCATCGTCCGACGGCGGCTCCTCGATGCGCGGCGGACGCACCGGCTCCGGCTGCGGAGCGCGGGGCGCGGGCTGCGGCGGGAACTGCGACTGCTGCGGAGCGGCGTACTCCTGATCGGCCTCGGTGGGCTCGAGCACCTCGGTCTCCGGATCGCTCGACCCCGGACGGGTCGGGGAGAACGTCTGCTGCGGCAGACCCCAGGCACCCGGGGCCGCGGCCGCACCGGAACCCGACGACGGACGCTGCGACGTGGAGGCCGGACGCGGCTCCTGCGCGGCGCGCGGCGGCTGGACCGGCTCCTGGCGGGGGGCCGGACGCTGCTGCGGGGCGACGTCCTGGCGCTGGGCCGGGCCGCCGCTCTCGAAGCCGGCGGCGATGACGGTCACGCGGACCTCGTCACCCAGGGCGTCGTCGATGACGGAGCCGAAGATGATGTTCGCGTCCGGGTGAGCGGCCTCCTGGACCAGGCGGGCGGCCTCGGAGACCTCGTACAGGCCGAGGTCGCTGCCGCCCTGGATGGAGAGCAGCACGCCGTAGGCGCCGTCGATCGAGGCCTCGAGCAGCGGGCTGGAGACCGCGAGCTCGGCGGCCTGGAGGGCACGGTCGTCGCCACGTGCCGAGCCGATACCCATCAGGGCGCTGCCGGCGCCCTGCATGACGGACTTGACGTCCGCGAAGTCGAGGTTGATCAGGCCCGGCGTGGTGATCAGGTCGGTGATGCCCTGCACGCCGGACAGCAGCACCTGGTCGGCGCTCTTGAAGGCGTCGAGCATGGAGACCTGCTTGTCCGCGATGGACAGGAGGCGGTCGTTGGGAATGACGATGAGGGTGTCGACCTCGGCCTGCAGGCCGGCAATGCCGGAGTCCGCCTGGGTGGAGCGGCGGCGGCCCTCGAAGGTGAACGGACGGGTGACGACACCGATGGTGAGCGCGCCGAGGCTGCGGGCGATCTTGGCGACCACGGGGGCACCGCCGGTGCCGGTTCCGCCGCCCTCGCCGGCCGTCACGAAGACCATGTCGGCCCCGCGCAGGACCTCCTCGATCTCCTCGGCGTGGTCCTCGGCCGCGCGCTTGCCGACCTCGGGATCGGCGCCGGCACCGAGACCACGCGTGATCTCCTTGCCGACGTCGAGCTTGACGTCCGCGTCGGACATCAGCAGCGCCTGGGCGTCGGTGTTGATCGCGATGAATTCGACGCCCTTGAGACCGGACTCGATCATGCGGTTGACAGCATTGACACCTCCGCCGCCGACGCCGACGACCTTGATGACTGCTAGGGAGATCTGGGTTCCGGCCACGTTTAGGGTCCTTGCTCTTGTCGTTCACCTGCGAAGAGGAGCCTGCGTCGCGCCTGGTCACCGACTGCCGAAACCCTCAACCTCGACTCGAGGTTTGGAGTTCGGGGCACCTCTTCTTTCCTTTGACGCTAGGGAGGACTTCACTCCCACGCAAACACCACGGGCGCGTGTCGGCCGCGTGTCGGCTGCGAACCGTGGAAAGGCTCACCCTGTTCGAGCGGGACCGACCGTTCAGCGCGTGACCGGGGCGACCGGGGAGGACACGTCGATCTCGGTGCCGGGCTGGTCGATCAGCGCCTGGACCACCTCGGCCTTGAGCGTCGAATCCGCGGCATCACCCCAGACGACGGTCTTCGTGCCGCCGTCCTCGAGGGCGAGGACCAGCTGGACGTCGCTCGCGCTCGAGGCGGTCATCTGCTGCACGGAACCGCGCAGGCCGTCCGGCATGCTCGCGAGGACGTCGCTGAGCGCGGTCGCGGCACCCTCCGGATCCGCGGACCCGGCATCCACGGTCAGCGGGATGAGCTCGGCCCCCTCCCCTGCTTCGGCAGGCAGCTCCTGCCCGGTGCCGTCGATGACGGCGGAGCTCCCGTCGGTCGTCGTCAGGACGGCGACCGGCTCCGCCTCGGTGATCGTCACCGTGGCGCCGTCGGGCCAGGAGCGCTCCACCTCTGCGCTCTCCACCCCCGGCACCGCTTCGACGCGCTCGGCGATGTCCGAGGTCGGCAGGAGCAGAACACTGTCGCCGAGGTCCTGATCCAGCACGGTGCGCACCTCCTCCTCGTGGACGTAGCCGAGACCGGAGACCGAGACCTCGCGGAGCTGGAGCGCCGGGAGGAAGATCACGACGAGGACGGCCGCGACCAGGAGCGCCACCGCTGCGCACGCGCCGGCGATGATCGCGCGACGGCGACGACGCCAGGGCCGCCCGGCGACCATCTCGCGGAAGCGCCCCGCGGCCTGGACCACTCGGCCTCCGCCTGCGGAGCCGCCGCCGGTGCCGGCCTCGGTCGCGGAGCGCTCGGCGGGAGCCTGCGGGCCCGGTCGGCCGACGGCGGTGCTCGAGGTGCGCGGGGTGCGGGTGGTGGCGCGAGAGGATCCCGGCCGTGCGACCCGCGGCGCCGGGTTCGCCGACGGGGCGGGAGCTGCCGAGGTGGCAGAAGAAGCCGAGGAAGCAGACTGTGCGGAGGCCGCCGTGCGGGCCGACGGGGCCGATCCTGCGGACCGTGCAGGTCGGACCGATGGAGCGGGGCGGGCTGACGGTGCAGGTCGCGCCGTGACGCCGTCACCCCGTGCGGGCGTCATCCCGGAGCGCCCCTCCGACGTCGCCGGCCGCGGGGTCCGTGCAGGGCTGGGCCGCCGTGCGGTGGTGCGGGGACGCGGTGCCGAGGGACGGCGCGCCATCAGCGCTCCCCCGCTCCGTCGCCCAGCGCCGCCAGCACCGCTGGGGTGGTCTCGACGATGTCACCGGCGCCGAGCATGAGCACGAGATCGCCCGGCACGGCGGCGCCGCGCACTGCGGCGGCGACCTGGTCCGGCCCCTCGACGGGCCGAACGGTCCCGGTCTGCACATGATCCGTGATGGTGCGGGCGTCGATGCGCGGATCGGGATCCTCGCGCGCCGCATAGACCGGCATCACCCAGGTGAGATCAGCCGCGGCCAGAGCGGTCGCGAAGTCCGCGGCGAAGTCCCGGGTGCGGGAGAACAGATGCGGCTGGAAGACCACGAGCACCCGGCCGCCGAGCCCTTGATCCTCCACGATGCCGCGGGCCGCGGCGATGGTCGCCGCGACCTCCCGGGGATGGTGGGCGTAGTCGTCGACCACCGTGACACCCCCGGCGGTTCCCGCGACGTCGAAGCGTCGCGAGGCGCCCGTGAAGACGGACAGGCCGCTCGCCAGGGCGCTGAGCTCCGCCTCGGGGACTGCGGCGCCGACGGCCGCGAGCGCGCCGAGGGCGTTGAGCACATTGTGGTGCCCTGCCACCGAGAGCGTGGTGCGGAGCGTGCCGCGGGGGGTGCTGAGCTCGAGCTCGGTGCCCCCGGCGCTGCTGCTCTCGGCGAGCACCTGCCAGTCGCAGCCGGCGTCGGTGCCGTAGGTCGTCACGGCGACGCCGCGCTGCGCGGCGCGCTCACCGAGGGCACGGGCACCGGGATCATCGGCGCACACCACGAGGTGACCGCCGGGGACGATCTGCCCGGTGAGGACGTCGAAGGCCGCGGTGAGCGTCTCCTCGTCGCCGTGGAAGTCGAGGTGGTCCGGCTCCAGGTTGGTGACCACGAGGGACCGGGGGGCGAAGGCGAGGAACGATCCGTCGGACTCGTCGGCCTCGATCACCGCGGGACCTCTCGAGCCGGAGTCGGACGCCGCGCCGGTGCCGGCGGCCGTCACTGCCGGATCCGCACGGAAGCCGGCGTTGCGACCGAGGTCCGGGACCGCTGCGCCGAGGGCCCAGGCAGGGTCGAGACCGGCGCCGCGCAGGGCCATCACGGCCATCCCCGTCGTCGAGGTCTTGCCGTGGGTGCCGGCCACCGCGACGAGGTCACGGCCGGAGAGCAGGCCTGCCAGGGCGGCCGCGCGATGGACGACCGGGATCCCGCGCTCGTGAGCGGCGATCACCTCGGGGTTGTCGGCGCGCACCGCGGTCGAGACGACCACGACGTCGACGTCCTCGGCCAGTGATGCGGCGTCGAAGCGGAGGGCGATCCGCGCGCCCGCCTCGCGCAGCGGGGCGATGAACTGGCCGTCCTGCGAGTCCGAGCCGCTCACGCGGAGCCCGGCTTCCAGGGCGAGGCGGCCGACGGCGGACATCCCAGCGCCCCCGATGCGGATCACGTGGACACTGCGGATCGGACGATCCGTCGGCCACGCGGGCTGCGTGATGACGTCCCCCGGACGCAGGATCGTGCGCGGTGCGCGCTGCTTCGAGGGGCCGGTGGGGACTGCAGCGGAGGTCATGGGATCACCGTAGTCGGATCGCTCGGGGGACCGGGTCAGGCTCGGCGTGCGACGCCGGTCACGACGTCGGCCATGACCTCGGCGGCATCGGAGATGCCGAAGGCGCGGGACGCCTCGGCCATGGCGCCCAGGCGCTCGGCGTCCTGGAGCAGCGGGAGGACCTGTGTGCGCAGCACCTCGGCGTCGAGATCCGCATCCGCCACCATCAGCGCGCCCCCGGCGGCCACGACGTCCTGCCCGTTCAGGGCCTGCTCGCCGTTCCCGATCGGGAGCGGGACCAGGAGGGACGGCAGCCCGACGGCGGTCAGCTCGCAGACCGTGCCGGCGCCGGACCGGGTCAGGGCGAGGTCCGCGGCGGCGTAGGCGTCCTCCATCGACAGCACGTACTCGACGACCCGGTAGCCGGGCCGCTCGACGAGGCCCTCGGCCTTGCCGCGGCCGGTGACGTGGAGGATCTGCACGCCGGCGTCGAGGAAGCTCTCCGCGGCCTCGGAGACCGCGGTGTTCAGCCGCAGGGCGCCGAGGGATCCGCCGGTCGCGAGCAGCACCGGTCGGTCGGGATCGAGACCGAAGGCCTCCCGTGCGGCGGCGCGGCGGGCGTCACGATCGAGGTGGGCGATGCCGTCGCGCATCGGCATCCCGATCCGGCGCGCGCCGGGAAGGCTCGAGCCGTCGAAGGCGGTGAGCACCTCGGCGGCACGTCGGGCGCCGAGCCGGTTCGCGAGACCGGGTCGCCGGTTGGCCTCATGGACCACCACGGGCAGACGCGCGGAGAAGGCTGCGAGGTAGGCGGGCGGGCACACATAGCCGCCGAAACCCGCGACCACGTCGATCTGTCGCTCGCGCAGGATCGCCCGCACCTGGCGCAGGGTCCCCACGAAACGACCCGGGAAGCGCAGCGCGGCCCCGTTCGGACGCCGGGGGAAGGGCACCTTGTCGATCGTGAGCAGCTCGAAGCCGGCTGCGGGGACGAGATCGTTCTCTAGCCCGTCGGAGGTGCCGAGCACGAGCACCTCGGCCTCCGGCGCGCGACGGACGATCTGGGCGGCCGTGGCCAGCAGCGGGGACACGTGCCCGGCGCTGCCACCTCCGGCGAGCAGGATGCGGGGCGGGGTGGTCGTGGTCATCGGGTCCTTCGGGACGAGGGGGAACGACGAGCAGGCGAGGTGCTCGAACGGGCGGAGGAGCGGGACGATCCCGAAGCCGTCGAGGGCTTGGAGCGCTGGGCGCCCTGTGAGCTCTTTCTGCCCGAGGGGCTCTTCGTGCTCGCGGGGCTCGTGGCGGTCGTGGGGGTCTTCGAGCTCTTGGCGCCCCCGGCGGCCTTCGTCGTCGACCGCTTCGACGCGCCGGTGCGCTTCGACGAGCCGGTGCGCTTCGACGCGGTGGAGGCGGTGTCGCGCGGGGCGGGCAGCACGCCGACGGAGCTGCGCACCGACGCCATCCGGGCGCTGATCGCCTCGGGGGCGCCCGGCTCGCGCCGCGCGAAGGAGATCAGCACCCCGAGCGCGGCCATGGACGCGAGCAGCGCGGAGCCGCCGGAGGAGATGAACGGCAGCGGGACGCCGATCACGGGCAGCATCCCGGTGACCACCATCATGTTCACAAAGGCCTGGCCCAGCAGCCAGGCGCTGATGCCGGCGATCGTGACCTGCATGAAGTGGTCGTCGATCCGCGTGATCATGCGGAAGAGGATCAGCGCGAGTGCGGCGAAGAGCAGGAGCACACCGAGGGTGCCGATGAGACCCAGCTCCTCACCGATGATGGCGAAGATGTAGTCGTCCTCCGCGGCGGGGAGACGTCCCCACTTCTGGCGGGACTCGCCGAGGCCCACGCCCCACCAGCCGCCTTCGGCGAGACCCATGAGGCCCTGATCGGACTGATAGCAGGAATCGCCCTGGCAGATCCCGTGGATCCAGTTCCCGATGCGCGCCATACGGTTCGCGCTCGTGACGGTCAGGCCGATGACCGCCACCAGACCCGCGACCCCTGCCGCCATGAACCAGCGTCGCGGCACGCCGGAGACCCAGACGGCGCCGGCGACGAGCAGGGCCATGATCATCATCGTGCCGAGGTCGTGGCCGAGCATCACCAGGCCGAGGGCGACGACGACTCCGGGGACGAGCGGGAACAGCAGATGGGCGGGCCTGTGCAGCAACGGCCGCTTCATGGACAGCAGGGCACCCAGCCATACGGCGAGGGCGAGCTTGAGGAACTCCGAGGGCTGAAGCGTCTGCCCGGCGATGCGGATCCAGTTCTGGTTGCCGTCCACGGCCCAGCCCAGGCCGGGCACGAAGACCAGGCACTGCAGGGCGATGCCCACTCCGAGCAGGGGCCAGGCCGCCTTGCGATAGAAGGCCGGAGGCAGCGCGGCGGCGACGACGAGCAGGACGAGCCCCATGGCCGCGAAGGTCCCCTGGCGGAACAGCCCGGCGAACCCGGAGTTCCCCCGGGAGATGTTCAGGACCGCGGAGGAGGACAGCACCATGACCAGGCCCACGCTGATGAGCAGGGTGCCGATCACGATCAGGGCGTAGAAGTCGAGCGCCGGGGACTTCAACCAGGAGCCGACGCCGTCCCGCATACGGGAGCTGATGCTGCCCAGCGGCTGGTCCTCATCGGGACGCACGACGCCGGTGGACCGACGGGTGTCCCGGCGGGTCTCCTCGATCGTCATGTGCTCGCTCCTGGCAGTCGATGGACGGCCGCCGCGAAGAGATCCCCCCGCTCCGCGTAGTCACGGAACTGGTCGATGGAGGCGGCTGCCGGTGCCAGCAACACGACGTCCCCTGCCGAGGCGAGGGAACGGGCGGCGTGCACCGCGTCCTCCATGAGTCGGGAGCGCCCGGCGACGTCGTCAGTGTCACCCGGATCGATGCGTCGGACGGGGACCTCGGGGGCGTGTCGCTCGAGGGCGGCACGGAACGGCTGGTCGTCCACTCCGAGCAGGACGACTCCGACCAGGCGGTCCGCCGTGGAGGAGATCAGCGGCTCGAGATCGGCGCCCTTGGTGTCGCCCCCGGCGATCCAGACGACGCGGTCCGCGGCATGCAGGGACGCTGCGGCAGCGGCCGGGTTGGTGGCCTTGGTGTCGTCGACGAAGCTGATGCCGTCGATCGTCGCGATCAGCTGCGCACGGTGGGAACCCACGCGGTAGGCCCGCAGTCCGTCGCGCACGGCCTCCGCCGCGACGCCGTGCGCGCGGGCGAGTGCGGCCGCGGCCAGGGCGTCGAGCACGAGGTGGGGCCCGGCCCCGTGCGGGCCGAGGTGGGCGAGGTCCGACAGGGTGGCGAGCTCGGCGGCGGCCGTGCGGCGCTCGGCGAGGAAGGCGCGGTCCACGAGGATCTCGTCGATCACGCCGATCTCGGACAGACCGGGTGTGGCGAGGGAGATCCCGACCGCGCGGGCGCCGTCGAGGACATCGGCGTCCTCGACCAGCCGCCTGGTGGTCTCGTCCGCGACGTTGTAGATGCACGCGGTGCGGACGCCGTGGTAGATCCGGCCCTTGGCCAGCGCGTACTCCTCGGCGCCTCCGTGCCAGTCGAGATGGTCGGCGCTGATGTTGAGCACCGCAGCGGCCTCGCAGTCGAGGTTCTGCGTCCAGTGCAGCTGGAAGCTGGAGAGCTCGATCGCGAGCACGTCGAAGCCCTCGGGGTCCAGGGCCGCCTCGATCACGGGCAGGCCGACGTTCCCGCAGGCGACGGCGCGCAGTCCGGCGTGCTGGAGGATCGTCTCGAGCATGGTCACGGTGGTGGTCTTGCCGTTGGTGCCCGTCACGGCGAGCCAGTCGGGACCGTCAGCCGGCTGCATCCGTCGGGCCAGCTCGATCTCGCTCCACACCGGGATCCCGGCGGCGGCCGCGGCGGCGAGGAGGGGCTGGTCGGGGCGCCATCCCGGGGAGGTGATGACGAGGTCGACCTCGCGATCCTCGGGCAGGGCGAGCGTGTGCTCCCGACCCAGGCGCACCTCGACCCCGAGCACCTCGAGGATCTGGGTGCGCTCGCGGATCTCCGGGGTGTCGGAGCCGTCGGCCACGAGCACGTGCGCGCCGCGCTGCATGGTCTGGTCGGCGACCGCGTAGCCGGAGATGCCGAAGCCGGCGACCAGGATCCGCAGCCCGGCGACGTCGAGGCCCGGCCAGGCGAGGTTCTCGACGTCGGGACGGTCTGTGCGGGGTGCGGGGGTGGGTTCTGCTGCGGTCATGAGGTGATCCTCGGGAGGGCGTCGAGGTAGAAGATGCCGAGGCCGAGGCCGGCGAGCACGCCGGCGACGATCCAGAAGCGCACCACGATCGTGACCTCGTTCCAGCCCTTGAGCTCGAAGTGGTGCTGCAGCGGGGCCATGCGGAACACACGTTTCCCGGTGAGCTTGAAGCTGCCCACCTGGATGATCACCGACAGGGCGATGATCACGAACAGCCCGCCGATGACCGCGCCGAGGATCTCGGTGCGGGTGACGATGGTCAGCCCGGCGATCGCGCCGCCGAGAGCGAGGGACCCGGTGTCCCCCATGAAGATCTTCGCGGGCGAGGTGTTCCACCACAGGAAGCCGACGCAGGCGCCGATGATGGCGGCGCACAGCACGGCGGCATCCAGAGGGTCACGGGCGTCGTAGCAGTGCACCACTCCCCCGGCGTCCAGGTCGACGTTGCACACCTGGCGCCACTGCCAGAAGGCGATGACGAGGTAGGTGGCGGTGAAGATGATGGTGGCGCCGCTGGCGAGACCGTCGAGGCCGTCGGTGAGGTTCACGCCGTTGGACCAGGCGGCGACCAGGAAGTTCGCCCAGATCGCGAAGAGGATGAAGCCGACGACGGAGCCCGCGAAGGCGAGATCCAGCCACTCGACGTCTCGCACGAAGGAGATCTTGGTCGACGCCGACGTGTTGCCGTTGCCGTCGGGGAACAGCAGGGCGAGCACGGCGAAGGCGGTCGCGACCAGGAACTGGCCGATGAGCTTCGCGCGCGGGCGCAGTCCGAGGCTGCGCTGCTGCGAGATCTTCAGGTAGTCGTCCAGGAAGCCGACGACCCCGAGCCCCACCATGAGGAAGAGCACCAGCAGGATGGAGACGGACGGCACGGTCAGCAGGAAGAGGTGCGAGAGACCGTAGCCGAGGATCGTGGCCAGGATGATGGCCACGCCGCCCATGGTCGGGGTGCCGCGCTTGGTGGCGTGCGAGGTGGGGCCGTCGTCCCGGATGAACTGGCCGTAGCTCTTGCGCACCAGGAGCTTGATGAACAGCGGGGTGCCCCCGATGGACAGCAGGAAGGCCGTCGCTCCCGCGATGATGATCGCGATCATGCGTCGTCTCCTTCGTCTGCCGAGTGCTCCGGGAGAGCACCGTCTCGTCGCTGCAGGTGGTCGATGAGCGGCGCGGCGATCTCCCGGAGCCCGGCGTCACGCGAGGACTTCAGGAGCACCACGTCACCGGGCACCACCGTTCGTTCTAGCACGGCGATCGCCTCCTCGACCGTGTCGAGGTACTCGGACTCACCCCCGAAGCTGCCTTCGAGGCTCGCCCCGTGATGGATCGGTGCGGCGCCGTTGCCGATCGCGTACAGCTGGCCGATGTTCAGGCGCACCACGAGGCGGCCGATCTCATCGTGCAGGCGCACGGAGTCCGGCCCCATCTCGAGCATCTCGCCGAGCACCGCGATCGTGCGGTGGCCGCGGCCGAGGTGGGCGAGAGTCTTGAGCGCCTGGCGCATCGAATCCGGGTTCGCGTTGTATGCGTCGTTGATGACGATCACGCCGCCGGCGCGCAGTGCCTCCATCCGCTGCCCCGAGGCGAGCTTGGCATCCTCGAGGGCGGCGGCCGCGGCGGCCGGGTCCACCCCGGCGGAGACCGCTGCCGTCAGAGCGGCCAGGGCGTTGGCCGCCTGGTGGTCGCCCAGCAGGTCCGGGCGCACGGGGAAACGGCCCGCGGGCACGTCGGTGCCCTGGAGGGTGGTCACGCCCTCGGGGACGACGAGGGTGAAGCTCACGCGGGCGTCGACGTCGAGGGTGAGGTCCTCTCCGCGCAGGTCGCCGGTGGTGAAGCCCCAGCTGAGCACGGGAGCCGCGCTGCGATCGGCCATGGCGGCGACCAGCCGGTCCTCGGCGTTCAGGATCGCCCTGCCGGAGGGCTCGAGCGCTTCGACCAGCTCGCCCTTGGCACGGGCGATCGCCTCGACGCTGCCGAACTCCCCCAGATGGGCGCTGCCCACGTTCAGGACCAGGGACACGTCGGGGCGCGCGATGTCGGTGAGCTGCGTGATGTGTCCGATGCCGCGGGCGCCCATCTCCAGCACGAGGTACTGCGTCGCTGAGTCCAGCCGCAGCACGGTCAGGGGCAGGCCGAGCTCGTTGTTGAAGCTGCCGACGGGCGCGATGGTCTCGCCGACGGTGCGCAGGATCGTGCCCAGGAGGTCCTTGGCCCCGGTCTTGCCGGCGCTGCCCGTGATCGCGAAGACCACGAGGTCCTCGCGCTCCTGGCGGGCGCGTGCCAGCTGTGCCCGGGCGAGGTCCCACAGGGCGGTGCGCACGTCGTCGACGAGCACCGCCGGAAGGCCGAGGTCCCGGGTCACCAGGGCGATGGCTGCTCCGGACTGCTGCGCCGCGGCGACGTGGTCGTGCCCGTCGGCGTGCTCGCCGAGGAAGGCGGCGAAGAGGTCACCGCCCTCGATCTCTCGAGAATCGATCCGGGCCGCTCCGGTGACGGTCTCGTCACCGGTCGCTCCACCCACGAGGCGACCTCCGGTGATCCCAGCGATCTCCCCAGCTGTGGTCTGCAGCATCGTCAGCGTTCTCCGTCCGTGTCGTCGGCGCACATGGTCCCGGTCCCGGCCAGCGCGGAGCGCAGTCGGAGGCGGTCATCGAACGGATGGACGATACCGCTGATCTGCTGTCCGGTCTCGGCGCCCTTGCCGGCCACGAGGATGGTGTCGGACACGTCGGCCAGTTCCGCGGCGAGCTCGATGGCCGCACGCCTCCCGTCCACGTCGTGGACCTGCGCGTTCGTGCTCTCCGGGATGCCGCTGAGCACGGCGCGTCGGATCTCGGCAGGGTCCTCGGAGCGCGGGTTGTCGTCCGTGACGATCACCACGTCCGCGAGGCGCGCAGCGACCTCCCCCATGGCGGGCCGCTTGCCGCGGTCCCGATCTCCACCCGCTCCCATGACGACGATCAGGCGGCGGGTCCCCGGGACGGCGCTCAGGGTGATCAGGGCCTGTTCGAGGGCGGCCGCGGTGTGGGAGAAGTCGACGACGCCGCGGATCGGCTCCGAGGCCACGAGCTCCATGCGCCCGGGGACGGCGCCGGCCTCGCCGAGCGCCGCCGTCGTCTCGGGACCGGAGATCCCGATCGCGGCCAGGAGCAGCTCGGCGGCGAGCGTGTTGGCGACGTAGTGGCGCCCGGGCAGCGCGGCCCGCAGAGCGCGGGGACCGTCCGGACCGTCGACCGTGAAGGTGCTGCCGAAGCCCTCGGCACGGATGTCGCGGGCGGTGTGGTCCGCCTCGACCCCGGGGTCCGTGGCGTAGGTCGTCACCGGGACGTTCGCCTCGCGGGCGAGGCGCCGGCCCCATTCGTCGTCGACGCACACGATGCCGCGCGCGGAGTGCTCGGGGGTGAACAGGATCCGTTTGGCCTCGTAGTACGCCTCCATGGTGCCGTGGAAGTCGAGGTGGTCCTGGCTGAGGTTGGTGAAGCAGGCGACGTCGAAGACGACCTCGTCGGCGCGGTGGAGCACGAGGGCGTGGCTGGAGACCTCCATCGAGGCCACCTGGACCTCGTCCTCGAGCATGCGGGCGAGGATCCCGTGGAGCTCGGGGGCCTCCGGCGTGGTGCGGACCGTCGCGATGCGATGGTCGTCGCCGGATGCATCGCGATAGGCGGTGCCGCTGGTGCCGATGACCCCGGCGGGCACCTGGAGCTCGTCGAGCACGCGGGTGAGGACCGTGGTGACCGAGGTCTTCCCGTTGGTGCCGGTCACGCCGATGGTCCGGAGGTGCGTGGCGGGTCGCCCCTGCACGATCGCGGCGGCGGCGGCTGTGGCGGCACGAGGGTCGTCGACGACGAGGGCGGGGAGCCCGGCGTCCTCGCAGCGCTGAGCGCCCGCCTCATCGGTCAGGGCGAGCACGGCACCCCGCTCCCGGGCCTGGCCCGCGAAGTCGGCCCCATGCGCGTTCGCACCGGGAAGGGCGCACCAGAGGTCGCCGTCCCGAGCGCTGCGGGAGTCCAGCGTGACCCCGGTCAGGAGCAGCTCGCCCTCCGGCGCGGTGGCCCCGAGGGACGCGGCGAGCTCCGCCGCGCTCACCCCGTGGGCTCGACGAGGGCGAGGCGGCTCCGCACCGGCGGAGTCCTGGGCGGCAGGCTCTCGAACTGCAGGCAGCTGGGCTGCACGGCCTCGTGCTGCGGGATCGTGAGGATCGGTCACCGGGGGCTCACCACTCGTTCTCGTACTCGCGACCGGGAACGCCGGTCGGGGGGATGCCCTGGTTCTGCAGGGTGAAGGTCATCAGCTCGGAGAACGCCGGGGCGGCGGCCTTGTTGCCCGAGATGAACGTGTCCAGGCCGAACACGAACACGCCGACCACGATCTCCGGATCGTCCGCCGGGGCGAAGCCGATGAACGAGGCGGTGTAGGTGCCGTCGGCGACCTGCGCCGTGCCGGTCTTGCCCGCCGTCGCATAGCCCGTCACCGAGGCGTTGTCCTCGCCGTCCACGATGTCGTTGTCCATCAGGCCACGCATCGTGGCCGCGGTGTCGGAGGAGATCACCCGAGTGCTGTCGGGCTGGCCGAGCGGACGCACGGATCCATCGTCCTGACGCACCCCGGAGACGAGCGAGGGGTTCACCCGCACCCCGTCGTTGGCGAAGGTGCCCACGGCGGAGACCATCTGGAGGGCGTTGACGCTGTAGCCCTGCCCGAACGCGGTCGTGTACCTCGTGCGTCCGGTCCAGTCCTCCGGGGGGTGCACGACGCCGGCGGATTCGGCCGGCAGCTGCACGCCTGTGGTCTCCCCCAGACCGAAGGCCCGCAGGTAGTCGTAGCGCACCTGGGGGTCGAGCTTCTCGGAGATCTGCACGGTGCCGACGTTGGAGCTGTTCTTCAGCACCCCGGCGAAGGTCAGCTTCTGCTCGGGATGATGGTGGGAGTCCTTGATCCGTTCGCCGTCGAAGTACATCTCGGAGGGGACCTTGTACTGCGACTCGGGGGTCGCGGTGCCCTCCTCGAGGGCTGTGGCGAGGGTGAACAGCTTGCCGGTCGAGCCGGGCTCGAAGACGTTGGAGATCGAGCGGTTGCCCAGGTACTGGCCGTCGTCGGTCGTGGGATTGTTGGGGTCGTACGACGGGTATTCGGCCATCGCCAGCACCTCGCCGGTGCGGGCGTTCATCGCCACCGCGCTGCCACCGGTCGCTCCCCATTTGTCGACGGCGCCCGCCACGATCTGCTGCGCCTTCCACTGCAGGTCACGATCGATGGTCAGCACGAGGTCGTTGCCGTCGACGGCGGGTGTGGTCTGCTGCGTGCCGGTCGGGATGATCTGGCCACCGGCGCCGCGCTCGTAGCTGGTCTTGCCGTCCGTGCCGCTGAGCTCGTCGTCGAAGGAGTATTCGGTGCCGGCCAGCGCGGCGCCGTCGGCCCCCACGAAGCCGAGGATGTTCCCACCGACGGAACCGGCCGGATAGATCCGGTCGGCGACCCGGTCGGCGCCGATGCCCGGGATCTTCAGGGAGATGATCGCGTCGCGCACCTTGGGGTCCACGTTCTTCTGCAGATACATGAATCCGCGCTCACCGGTCAGCTTCGCCTTCGTGTCCTTGACGGACCAGCCCAGCACGGGAGCGAGCTCCTGGGCCGCGGCGTCGATCCCCTTGACCTCGGCGTCCTTGGACCCCTTGAGGTATTCGTCGACCTGCAGCTGGTTGACCCACAGGTCGTAGCGCTCGACCGAGCTCGCCATCGTGGTGCCGTTGCGGTCCAGGATGTCCCCGCGCAGCGCCGGGATGGTGCGCGTGACGGTGCGCTGGTCGATCGCTTCCTGGGCCCGTGCGCTCGCATCGAGCCCCTGGACCCAGATGAGCCGCCCGGAGATCAACAGCACCGCCACCATGATCATGCAGATCAGCAGGCGGTGGCGGACGGCCGGTGCGCCGAGCCGGCTCTGCGGCATGCGGGCGGCTCCGGCACGGCCGCGCGGGCGGCCGGTGGTCTGCGTCGGACGCGTCCGACGGGACGAGCGTGACCGCGCCATGGTCAGACTCCCTCGTTGCCCATGCCGTGATAGGTCGTGGGCTTGTCGTAGATCTCAGCCGGCGGCACGGCGGCCTCTGGGGCCACCTTCGCCAGCTCCGGGTTCACCTCAGTCTGCGCCGCCGGGGACGTCTCGCCGATGATCTTGCCCGTGTCGAGGTCGATATATGCCGGATCCGTGACCGGGACCATGCCGAGCTCGCGGGCCTGACGCTCGAGCTCCTGGGGCGTGCCCAGTCGCTCATCGGTCTCGGTGAGCGACTGCTTCTCCTCCGTGAGCCGCTGGGACTGGCTCTGGAGACGCGTGATCTCGTAGCTGGTATCCGACATCTGGATGTTCATGTAGAGCAGCGCCGCCAGGGTGGCCGCGACGATCAGGGTGCACAGGATCGTGAACGGCATCGAGCTGCCGGCCGTCTTCGGCGCCGCGACGATGGCGAGACGGGGGCGCGCTGCGGAGGTGCTCCGCGGGCCCCGGACAGGACGGACCGCGGGGGCGTGAACGGCTGAAGTGCTGGCCATGTCAGTGAGCTCTCTCGGCGGATCGGATACGGGTCAGGGCGCGCAGGCGGACGGACGCTGCCCGGGAGTTGCTTCCCCGTTCGGCCTCGTCGGCCTGCAGGGCGCCGCGGATCACGGGGGCGAAGGAAGGCTTGTGCTCCTCGAGCTCCACCGGCAGCCCAGGAGGGGCGGAGGACCGGGTGCGTCGTGCGAAAGCAGTCTTGACCAGGCGGTCCTCGCCCGAGTGGTAGGACTCCACCACGATGCGGCCACCCACGTGCAGGCAGTCCAGCGCGGATTCGATCGCCGAGGCGAGGATCTCGAGCTCCTCGTTGACGGCGATCCGCAGCGCCTGGAAGGTGCGCTTGGCGGGATGCCCGCCGCTGGCCTTCGACGATCCGGGGATGGCGCGGTCCAGGAGCTCGACGAGCTCGCCGCTGCGTGTCAACGGTGCAGTCTGACGCTGCTCGACGATCCGACGTGCGATCCGACGGGAGAAGCGCTCGTCGCCGAGCTCGTGGAGGATGCGAGCGATCTCCGTCTCGGGCAGGTCTCGCAGCAGATCTGCGGCCGTCGGACCGTTCGAGGCCGTGTCCATCCGCATGTCCAGAGGGGCATCGACCGAGTACGAGAAGCCGCGATCTGTGGTGTCGATCTGGAAGCTCGACAGCCCCAGATCCATCATCACGCCGTGCGCTCCGGGGAGCCCGAGCTCCTCGAGGACCTCGGGGATCTCGTCATACGTGGCGTGGACCAGGGTGGCTCGGTCCCCGACTCCCTCGCGGTCCAACCGGGTGCGCGCGAGTTCGAGGGCCTCGGGGTCACGATCGATGCCGACCAGTCGCGCATGGGGTGCGGCATGGAGGACGGCGGTGGCGTGGCCCGCCATGCCGAGCGTCGCATCGACGTAGACCGCACCAGGTTCCTGGAGGGCGGGGACGAGGAGCTCGACCGACGTGGCCAGCAGGACGGGGACGTGCCGCTCTTCCGCCGGCAGGTCGTGCTGCGTCTCGTCCATGTCACCTCTCCCCTTCGTGCTGTTCGTGCGATGTGCTGTGGCCGGATCCGTGAGGATCCTTCCTGTCGATCGACTCCGCATCCTGGTCGCCGTGCCGTCCTGTCAGATTCCCCGTCGTTCCCGACCCGCCACCGGGGAAGTTGCATCGGGGCGGGAACGACGAGAGGTCTCACAGGACGGATGTCCGTCGAGTCGAACTCAGAACAAGCCGGGAACCACCTCCTCGGAGGTCTCGGCGAATCCTTCTTCCTTCTGTTCGAGATAGGTCTCCCACGCCGGGAGCGACCAGATCTCGAGTCGGTCGAGTGCACCGATGACGGCGCACTCCCGGTCCAGATCCGCGTAGCCGCGGAGGTGGCCCGGAATGGTGATGCGGCCCTGCTTGTCCGGGATGACGTCCTCCGCTCCGGACAGCAGCACTCGCAGGTAGTCACGAGTCCGCTGATCGGTGGTGGGCGCCCGACGGGCCTCCTCGAGCTTCTGGCGGAACTCGGCGAGCGGATACACGGCGATGCAGTGCTCCTGCCCTCGAGTCATGACCAGTCCCGAAGCGAGCTCGTCGCGGAACTTGGCCGGGAAGATCAGGCGCCCCTTGTCATCGAGCTTGGGCGTAAAGGTGCCGAGGAACATCCAGCGCCTCCTCTACCTACCGCGACTCGAGAACCGAACCCCATCTCCTCCCAACACGCTCCACTTTACCCCACTACTCCCCACACTGGGTCCCGTTTGAGGTCGAATACCTCCGATTGCGCCACATCACCGCAGGTCAAACCGGTGGGGTGAGGTGGGGGGAAATTCGCTCACGGCGCGTCGATTCCGGCCCGCTGCGCCGATCGGCGAGAGCAGACCTACACCGATCCGGCGCGACGGTTCCGCAGAACTGCAGGTCAGGGAGTCCGACTCGCTCTCGGCAGCCGCTGCGCACGCCCGGTGGAGGGAAAGGGAGGACCATGGTGGGGCGAAGTGGGGAATGGGCCGGGACGGGCCCTTGATGCAGCGTCGACCAGGGGCCGGACTCACGAGGTCGTCGACGAACCATCCGGTCAGCGCCCTGCGCGGAGGAGGGCCGGACGCCCTGCCGAAGGCACTCGGGCATGAAGAAGCCCCGGCTCGAGGAGCCGGGGCTTCAGTGCTTCAGTGCTTCAGTGCTTCAGTCTGTCGTCAGCGACGGGGGTCGTCTCCGGAGCGCTTCTCCCAGCGCTGCTCGAGCTTGCCCATGAAGGAGCCGCCATGACCGCCGTGCGGCGTGGCGGGGCCCTGGCCGCCTCCCCCGCCGCCAGGCTCCTGCTTGCCCTCCTGGGAGGTCGTGCTCGGCGTGGTCACGGCGTAGATGGCACCGGCGAGCATCCCCAGGAAGGCGATCACTCCGAGCCAGATCGCCGGCAGCGAGACGGCCAGCACCAGGACTCCGAGGCCGAGGATGACCGCACCGAGGCCGATGGCGATCCGGCGCGCGCTCCTTCGCGAATTCTTCGTCGGCGCAAAAGCCCGCGCGAGACGTGGGTCGTCAGCGAAGAGCTGGCGCTCCATCTCGTCGAGCATCTTCTGCTCATGTTCAGACAGCGGCATGGTCCCGCTCCTTGTCCCCGGTCCTCACGCGCCCCGTTCGGCGCCCCATCTGCCGATCAGGTTCCGGTGCCCTCATCGGCGATTGATCCAGTTTAGAGCCAGTTCCTGGGTAATGGGAACACTCGGGGCACTGCATCACACGCCGAGGCCCCCGCGGGGGTCCCGAACGCCCTCCGGATCGTGGGATGTCGCCGTGCGCTGCGCCCCGTCGGTGGCTGGTCCCACGGTCGATCCCCTGCTCAGGCTGGCCGTCCCGAATCGGTCCGTGGCCCGGTCCATCGCCGTCTCCAGCTCCTTCCAGAGAGCGGACCGGCTGGTCAGCTCCTGCTGGATCGCGGAGCCCGATTCCGGCTCCAGATGCGTGACTCTCACACCGGCCAGACGGATCCGCCGGAGCCGGTGCCGCTCCTTGTCCCACAGGGCGACGACCTGCTCGCGCAGACGCTCCCCGCTGGACGTCGGCTGGTCGAGGGTCGAGGAACGCGTGATCGTCGTCCCGTCGGGACTGCGCAGCTTGAGGACGACCGTGCGGGCCACGGCATCGCTGCGACGGAGCTGGCGGGCGACGTCATCCGCCATCGAGGTGATGCGACGCCTGACCTCGTCCGCGTCGGTGAGGTCCTCGTCCCAGGTGCGCTCGGTGCCCAATGATTTGTCCCGGACCCGATGGCCCAGCCCGGTGCGGTCGCTGCCCGCAGCCAACCGGATGATCTCGGGTGCGCGGGTGCCGAGCGCCCGCGCCAGGGTGGGTGGCGGGATCTCCTGTATCTGGCCGATGGTCCGTACGCCGATCCGTTCCAGGGAGGCGACCGCCTTCGGGCCGATCCCCGAGACCGCCGAGACCGGCAGCGGGGCGAGGAACTCCGCCGTCCGCTCCGCCGGGATGATCAGCTGGCCGTCGGGCTTCGCCCGTGCCGAGGCGATCTTCGCGACCGCGCGCGAGACCGAGCCGCCGACGGAGCTGGGCAGGCCGAGCTCGTCTCGGATACGGGTGCGCAGCAGGGTGGCGATCTGGTCCGGTCCGCCGAAGAGACGGCGCGCTCCGCGCACGTCGAGGAAAGCCTCATCGATGCTGATCTGCTCGATATCGGCGACGACGGAACTCAGCAGCTCCATCACCAGCGCAGAGGCTTCCTGGTAACGGGAGATGCGCGGCGGGACGATCACAAGATCCGGGGCGAGCCGGCGCGCACTCGCCATCGGCATCGCCGAGCGGATCCCGCGGGTCCGGGCCGGGTAGCTGGCCGCCGCGACCACTCCGCGCGCCCCCGCTCCGCCGACGACGACGGGGAGGCCCCTGAGCTCGGGATTGTCACGGATCTCGACGGACGCGAAGAAGGCGTCCATATCCAGATGGAGGATTCCCGGGATCTCCACGGTCGGTCCGACACCGTCCTGCGCTGCCATCGGCACCTCCTTCGTGACGGCACTGTACTCGGCGCCCGTGAGCGAGCGGGGCGTCGTCACCCCGCCAATGCCGTGACGTGCGACGGCAGATCCGAGACCAGCCGCTCCGAGACGCTCCGCAGATGCCGTGCGGTCTGCTCGACATGCGCCTGCAGCAGAACAGGATCCGGGACAGCCGAAGGATCTCGATCCAGGCGGGACCGCTCCGCCACCAGTGGGGCGAGATCGGTCGCCCGCTCCGCGTCCTCGCCGCCGATGCGTTCCATCGCCGTCCACACGTTCAGCGGGAGCCGGCGGCGGCGGTCACGATTGGCGCGCGCGACGATGATCCCGGCACCGCGCAGCGCCGCACGGTGGACGAGCTCGAAGGCCTCACGGGGGTCAGTGGCGACCGCGGCCTCCCCCTGCTGGAGAAGATCCCGGGCGCGCTCCAGATCGGCCTGGTCCTGATCGAGGTGCGCGAGGCGCAGCCTGACGGCGCGGGCATCGGCGGAGAGGACCGGAGCGCTCCCCCGGGTCCTCGATGCGGTCGTAGCCATCTCTGCCTCCTCTCCATACCGTGGCGGTGCGGATGCTCGGGTTCCTCGCCATCCGCTTCGTCCTCGAACCGTATGCAGGGGGTCCGACAGACGGGGCGCCGAGGCAGCTGCGGTGGATGAACGGGCAGTGGGGAGGAACGAGGTCCGCCCCACCTCGGCGCGTGCACCCGGGGTACGGCTGCCGGTCTCCTACAGTGGGACGATGTCCCGTCGCGAGCGTGTGCGCCACGCCCCTTTCGAGCACCTCGGCCCGCTCGACACCGCCATCCCCATCTCCACCGGGACGGCCCGGCTCACCGTCGAGAACGACGGCTCCGTGCTGCTCGACGTCAACGGGGTGCCGTCCTCGCATCTTCATCCCGATCCCGAGCACCTGGTGTTCGAGTACATGCGGTGGATGCTCATCGCGATCGACCAGCACCTCGGCTCGGGCAGGAACGGCCCGTCGGAACTCGGCAGCGGCTCCGCCCCGCAGCTCGCCCACCTCGGCGGAGGCGGCTGCTCCCTGCCCCGGGCGATCGCCGCGCGGCATCCACGGTCCAAGCAGATCGTCGTCGAGCTCGACGAACTCCTCGCGAACCAGGTCCGGGACTGGTTCGACCTGCCCCGCTCGCCTCAGCTCCGACTCCGGATCGACGATGCCCTCAGTGCGATGGCGGCGTGGAGGGAGGACCGGTTCGACGTGCTGGTGCGTGACGTCTTCTCCGGCGCGACGACGCCGGAACCCCTCATCACCGTCCACGCGGCGCAGCACGCCGCCCGCGTGCTGCGCGACGGTGGGCTCTATCTGGCCAACTGCGCCGCTCCACCGGGAACCGGGCTCATGGCGGATGAGGTCGCGACCCTCAGCGCCGTCTTCCCCCACGTCGGCCTCATCGCCGAACCGGCGCACCTCTCCGGCAAACGCCGCGGGAACTGTGTGCTCCTGGCCTCGAACCGTCCGCTGCCCGAGGGGATCGACCGTGATCTGCGCTCGGATGCGGTGTCGGTGCGGCTGGCACAGCCCTCGCAGGTCCAGGCACTCGCACGGGCCGGCCGGGTGCTGGGCCAGGCCTGACGACGACTCCCGCAGACCCGACGACGAAGAGATGTCCCGACAACGACGGACCGGCCAGGAGCATGTGCTCCTGGCCGGTCCGTGAGATTAACGGGGTTGCCGTTGATCAGACCGGGCGAACCTGCTCGGCCTGCGGGCCCTTGTCCCCCTGGCTGACCTCGAACTCCACACGCTGACCCTCGTCGAGCGCGCGGTAGCCGTCCATGTCGATCTTGCTGTGATGCACGAAGACGTCAGCGCCGCCTCCGTCGATCTCGATGAATCCGAAGCCCTTTTCGGCGTTGAACCACTTGACCGAGCCCTGTGCCATACCTGTCACCTTCTGTGTCGTCCATCAACGATCGCGGTACGCGATCGCGGTGCCACGGGAAACCGCCCGCCGCCGAAGCGGAGGACGTCAGGTGCAAGCCGTACTGCTGTGCCGAAGCACCTTCGACGGACTGTCCTGCGGAACCTGCATCTCCGTAACGCCGCCATTCTGCCACGGCAGTGTCCCCGTTCACACTGCGAAGTCGACCGAACGGTCACGAAGAGGTAACGACTTCCGGCTCCAGGACCGGAAACACGGTCCTGCACCGGGATATGCGGCCGTGCACCGGACTACGGGTGCCGGCCGAGGCCTCACGCGGAACGGGGCTCGTCCGGGCTCTCTCCGTCATGGTCCGCCAGGAAGCGCTCGAAGTGCTCCCCGAGCTCATCAGCCGTCGGCAGATCCATCGTGGTCGAGAGCGGGGACTGATCAGCACCCTCGCTCATCGAGTCGTACTGCTCCTCGAGCGCGGTGACGATCTGGCGCACCTCGGAGTTCTGCTCGAGGGTCCCCTGCAGGGCGACCGTCGCGGCATCCGTCAGGTCGCCGAGATGCACGAGGGGCAGATCGAGGCCCGCGGCATCGCTCACCCGTCGTAGCAGTGCGAGCGCTCCGGCCGGGAAGTCGGTGCGGGTGAGGTAGTGCGGGATCTGGGCGGCGTACCCCATGGCCGCATGATCGGCACGGCCGAGCTGGAGCTCGAGCAGCGCACCGAAGGCCGCCGGGATGAGGATCTCCGGGGAGTCGTCCTCATCGGCCCCGAGCATCGTGCCGGGCGCCGGGGTCGGGCGGGTCGAGGGCCGTCCCAGGAGGGACGGGTCGTTGGCATGCGCGAAGAGGCCGATCGGCCGGGTGTGGGGCACCGCCATGGGCACCGCCTGCATGCCCACGACACGTTCGACGTCGAAGAATTCGACCAGGTCCGTCAGCGCCTCGGCGAGACGACGCCATTGGAGGTCCGGCTCCGGCCCGTCGAGGAAGAGGAAGGGGCGATCCGCCTCGTCGTACATGAGGGACAGCGTGAGCTCCGGGATGTCGACGCTCGTGTAGGAGGTCCCGTCGAACACGGCTTGAGGGCGAGACCCTCGGTAATCCAGCAGCTCGTCCATGTCGAACGAGACCAGCCGGAGATGGCGGAGCTCGTCGCGCAGGTAGGTGGAGGCGATCCGGCACGCGTTGCCGGCGTCCACCAGACCCGGCAGGGCATGGACCAGGGTCAGACCGGTCCGCGGCACCTCCGCCAGCACATCCGCAGACTCGAAACGGTACAGGTCACGCGGGTCGCGCATCAGCGTCTCCTCCCTCGCGGCCGGTTGGATGTCACGTGCCGGATGGCACGCACATCAAGGCCTGTCCACCATAATGGACCACTGTGCTCCGCCGACCCTGGGTCCGTCCCGTGAGGTGCGGCGGAAGGATTCACCGTCAGAGGGGGCAGATCCGTGGACGATGCTGAGGGACAGATCGATCGGGAGATCGCGCACGAACAGGCCTATGCCGATCGTCTCTACGCACGACTGGACGTGCTGATCGGGCAGGTCGAGCACAATCTCGAACAGATGCAGGCCTCCCAGCACGCCTCGACGCATCAGAACCGGTCCGAGCGGGACTCGTTCATGGCGCTGTACGAGGATCGGCTGGCGCTGCTGCGATCCGTCGCCCGTGCCGTGGTGTTCGGACGTCTCGACATGGACGATGCGGCACGCCACTACATCGGCCGCATCGGACTGTTCACCGCCGAGCGTGAGCAGCTCCTCGTCGATTGGCGCGCCCCCGCTGCGGCCGCTTTCTACCAGGCCACCAGCACCGACCGGCAGGACGTGCGCCTGCGGCGACACCTGATCAGCCGCGGACGCACCATCAACGGCCTGGAGGACGACGTCCTGGACCAGTCCGTGCTCGAGGATCCCGACCACGATGTCGTGCTCCAGGGCGAGGGCGCTCTGCTCGCCGCCGTCTCCGGTCACCGCACCGGACGGATGGGCGACATCGTCGCCACGATCCAGTCCGAGCAGGACCGCATCATCCGCTCCGAGAACCGCGGCGTGCTCGTGGTCCAGGGCGGGCCCGGCACCGGGAAGACAGCGGTCGCCCTGCACCGTGCCGCCTACCTGCTGTACACCCATCGTCGTCGGCTCGAGCACACCGGCGTGCTGATCATGGCGCCGACCCCCGGGTTCCTGCGCTATATCGAACGGGTGCTGCCGAGCCTCGGGGAGTCCGGCGTCGTGATGCTCACTCCCGGCGAGCTGTACCCGGGCATCGAGACGTTCCTCCACGACGAGGATCAGATCGCCGCCCTCAAGGGCGACATCGCCATGGCCGAGCTCCTCGACCGGGCGATCCGGCAGCGCCAGATCGTGCCGGACTCCGATATCCGACTGCGCATCGACGGCACACCGATCACCCTGACCCGGAGTGCGCTGCGCGCTGCCCGCCGTGAAGCCCGCGCATCCCACAAGCCGCACAACACGGCTCGCGCCGTCTTCGTCCGTGTGGCGATGGACCGCCTCGCCGAGTCGTACGAGAAGGCGCTGGCCGCCGGCGGCCACACCGTGGTCCCCGAGGACAGGCCCGATCTGCTGTCGGACCTCCGCAACGACTCCGAGGTCAAGAGGCAGCTCAACCTGGCCTGGCTCCCCTACACCCCGCAGGGATTCCTGCGGATCCTGCTCTCCCGGCCGGACCGCCTGCGCGCGGCCGCCCCGCCCTCGCTCGCCGACCGCATCGAGATCCTGGCACGGCCCAAGGACGCGCCCTGGACCGTCCAGGACATCCCGCTGCTCGACGAGGTCGCCGAGCTCCTCGGCGAGGACTCCGCACCTGCCGAAGCACGCGCCCGCGACGCCGCCACGCAGCGCGAGGCGGACGTCGACTACGCCCGCAAGGTCATCGAGAACATCGACAGCTCCGGGATCGTGCGTGCCGAGGACCTGGCCGATCAGGTCAACCGGGTCCGTGATGGCCGCACACTCGCCGAGCGGGCATCGGCCGAACGCAGCTGGACCTACGGCCATGTCGTCGTCGACGAGGCCCAGGAGCACTCACCCATGAGCTGGCGCGCCCTGATGCGGCGGGCACCCACCAAGTCCTTCACGGTGGTGGGAGACGTCGCGCAGACCTCCTCCGCAGGAGGGACGACGTCGTGGGACGAAGCCCTCAGTCCGTACATCCAGGATCGGCTGCAGGTCGAGCACCTGACCGTCAACTACCGCACGCCGAGCCGCATCATGGATCGCGCGATGGCGATGGCGCATGCCCAGAACCTGCCCGTCACCGACGTCAGCTCGGTGCGCGACGGGGACCGCGATCCCGTGATCCAGCGCAGCGACCAGGCGGATCTGGCGCGGACCGCCGCCGATGCGGTCCAGGCCGTGCACACAGAGGGCATCGGACGCCTCGCGGTCATCGCGGCGGCGGAACGGGTGCCCGACGTCTTCACCGAGCTGAGCACTCGCCGCGGACTGCCGCGAGTGGGCGAAGGATCCTCGGGCGTCGACGATGAGATCGCGGTGATGACTGCACAGGAGGCCAAGGGGCTGGAGTTCGACGGCGTGGTCATCGTCGAACCGATGGAGCTGATCGAAGCCCATGGTGCCGGCGACCTCTACGTCGCGATGACCCGCACGACCCACCATCTCGGCGTGGTCCACTCGCGGGCGCTCCCGGCAGGTATCACGCCTGCCTGAGACGGCGATCGGCGGCCGCGGCTTCCCCTCCGCGACCGCCGATCAGGTGTGCGCTGCAAGAGCGCACGAGGGATATCTTATGCACAGACGAGGCAGGACCCGGACCATCTCCACAGAATCCACAGAATCTGGTGCCGGAACCGACAGAGGATCCGGCAGATATGTCGGAATCCGTCCATGATTCCGCCGGATCAGCCCGCTGCCGACGCCTCGGCCCGCAGGCGGACGATGGCCGCGTCGAAGTCATCGAGGGAATCGAAGGCCTGGTAGACGCTGGCGAAGCGCAGATAGGCCACCAGATCCAGCTCCTGGAGCGGCTGCAGGATCGACAGGCCGACCTGATGTGCATCGATCTCGGCCAGGCCGCTGGAGCGGATGTCCTCCTCGACGCGCTGGGCCAGCATCGCGAGCTGATCATCGGTGACCGGCCTCCCCTGGCACGCCTTGCGCACCCCGGAGATCACCTTCGCCCTGCTGAAGGGCTCGCTGACCCCGGAGCGCTTGTGCACCGACAGCGATGCCGTCTCCGAGGTCGAGAAGCGACGGGAGCAGTTGGGGCACTGGCGACGGCGACGAATCGTCGCGCCGTCGTCGGAGGTACGCGAATCCACGACTCGCGAGTCGGGGTGGCGGCAGAACGGACAGTGCATCGGGCCAGGATACCGGCCCGCGCTCACATCAGCGCGATGCACCCTCGAGCACTGGCAGCTCGAGCTCCTGGCCCGCAGAGACCCGTCCTGTCGGAAGCTGGTTCAGGGCTCGCGCCTCGACGACGAACTCCTGGGCGCTCATGCCCTCGGGAGCGTAGTCCTCGGCGTATCCCCAGAGGGTGTCGCCCTCCTGGACCGTCACGGTCACCGCATCGCTCTCCCCATCGCCCGCGAGAGCAGCCGGGATGCCGAACACCAGCAGCGCCGCCGCGGCGACGGCGAGCCCGAGCAGGAAGGCCGTGGCGATCAAGAGCATCCGGCCGCGCCGGGTCGCCTCGAGTCGAACGTCCGATCGAGCAGGACGCTCATTCCGCTCGTGGCGGTGCTGCGGGAGGGGAAGAACCGTAGCCATATCCGTACGCATGTCCGAACTCCTGTTCGATCGAATGTCTGTGCGACTGTAGCCCCACTTCGGCGCGACACGCAAGAGGAACCTCGAACACCTGTTTGGAATCCCGTGCGCGCCGCCCTAGGCTGGGTGACACGACAACGGAACCGCAGGGGTCCGACAGACGAAGCCAGGAGGCCCGCACCATGACGCCGAGCACCCCCAAACAGATCAGGGTTCGCGACGACGCCGTGGAGGACCCTGTGACGGCAGGGCTCACGCGTCGGCAGCGGCTCGTGCTGGAGACCATCAACGCCGAGATCGCCGCGCACGGCTACCCGCCCACCATGCGCGAGATCGGGGATGCGGTGGGCCTGACCTCGTCGTCGTCCGTCTCCCATCAGCTCCAGGCCCTCGAACGCAAGGGCTTCCTGCGTCGCGACCCCAAGCGCCCCCGCGCGATGGAGGTCGTCATGCCCGGTGCCGACGGCACCCCCGAGGCCCCGTCCGCGCCCGAGATCACCCCGAACTCGGTCTCCGTGCCCCTCGTGGGCAGGATCGCGGCCGGCGCCCCCATCACCGCCGAGCAGCAGGTCGAGGACATCTTCACCCTGCCCTCACGGCTGGTCGGCGACGGCGACCTCTTCCTGCTCCAGGTGGTCGGCGACTCGATGATCGACGCCGCGATCTGCGACGGCGACTGGGTGGTGGTACGCAGTCAGAAGGAGGCGCAGAAGGGGGAGATCGTCGCCGCGATGATCGACGGCGAGGCGACCGTGAAGACCTTCGTGCAGCGCGATGACCATGTGTGGCTCATGCCGCACAACCCGTCCTTCGCCCCGATCCTGGGTGACCACGCCGAGATCCTCGGCAAGGTCGTGGCGGTCCTCCGCTCGATCTGAGGGCCGCCGCCCCGCATGCGATGCACGACGCCGCTGGCGTCTGCCGCCCGGGGTCCCGAGCGGCAGGCTCAGCGGACTCGGCAAACTCGGCGGAGTCGGCAGGCTCGGCGGAGTCGGCAGGCTCGGCGGAGTCGGCAGGCTCGGCAGGCTCGGTGGTCTGCTCAGTCGTCCGCGAGGCGGCGCAGGGCGCCGAGAGCCACCTCGGGATCCGTGGTGGGCCACAGCGGCGGCATGGAGTCACGGAGGAATCCTGCGTAGCGCGCGGTGGCCAGCCGCGGATCGAGCACGGCGACCATCCCTCGATCCTCATGGGAGCGGATCAGCCGGCCTGACCCCTGGGCCAGCAGCAGCGCCGCGTGCTGCGCGGAGATCGACATGAAGCCGTTGCCCCCGTTGCGGCTGATCCGCTCCTGTCGTGCCGCGGTCAGGGGGTCGTCGGGCCGCGGGAAGGGGATCCGGTCGATGGTGACCAGACGCAGCGACCGCCCGGAGACGTCCACCCCCTGCCAGAGGGTGAGGGTCCCGAACAGCGAGGCGTCCTCGTCCTGGCGGAAGTTGCGCACCAGGTTCGCCATCGAGTCCTCGCCCTGGACCTCGATCGTGAGATCCAGGCGCGCACGCACGTGCTCAGCGGCCAGCTCGGCGCCTCGACGCGAGGAGAACAGGCACAGCGCTCCCCCGCCCGATGCCTCCACCAGCTCGGTGAGGTGATCGAGCATCGCCGTCGACGGGCCCTCCCGTCCGGGCGGCGGGAGATGCCGTGCGGTGTAGAGGATGCCCTGGCTGCGGTATTCGAAGGGGCTGCCGACGTCCACCCCTGCCCACGCGCCGGAGTCCGCGGCGACCGGGATCTCCTCGGTGCCGATCCGGTCCACCCGGGCCAGCCCCACCTCGCCGGCGGCCGGTTCGAAGCGGTTCCCCAGCGCGAGGGTCGCGGAGGTCAGCACGGCGGTGCGGTGCTCGAGGATCGCACCGCGCATCGCGCCGGCCACGCTCAACGGCGCCACCTGGATGCTCGAGCGCCCCGTGGCCTGAGAGTGGGAGACGGAGACCACGTCGTCGTCGGCCGGGGACGCCAGGCGTTCGCAGACGTCGATGATCTCCTGCAGATTCGCCCGGACCGTCTTGCGGGTTCCGGCCGTCCCCGTCGTCGCATCGTCGCCGGCGTCCTTGGCATCGGAGTGGGCCGTGCGGGCCTCGATCCGCAGCTGCTGGATCGCGTCGGCGAGACGGTCGGGCAGCGGACCGATCACCCGACCGTCCGGGGCGAGCTCGAGGGACTCCCGCAGCTCCTCGGAGGCATCGTCGAGTGCCGTCCCGGCGACGCCGAGGCCGCGCAGGTCGCGCACGGTGCCCCGCAGCATGCCCGGGTTCAGGACATCGGTGACAGCGCTGGTGACGCGCCCGGAGAGGTCATGCGCCTCGTCGAAGACGACCACGTCGTGCTCGGGGATGATGCCGTGGCTGTCGAAGGCGTCGATGGCCAGCAGGGCGTGGTTGGTGACCACGATGTCCACCTCGCGGGCGAGCTCGCGGCTGCGTTCGGCGAAGCAGGACTCCACCATCGGGCAGGTCCCACCCAGGCACTGGGAGCCGGTGACGGAGACCTGGCGCCAGGCACGGTCGGAGACCGGGTCCTCCAGAGAATCACGGTCACCGCTGTCGGTCTCCTCCGACCACTCACGGAGCCGCTTGACCTGGTCCCCCAGGCGTTCGCTGCCCGAGCGCGACGGGTCGGCAGAGGCCTCGGCGAACAGTGCACCGGGGTCGATGTCCACGGGATAGCCGCCATCGATCTTGTGCCGGCAGAGGTAGTTCGCCCGTCCCTTGAGCAGGGCGAAGGTGGGAGTTCGCGGAAGGTGCGGGGCGACCGCCTCGACCAGGCGCGGCAGGTCCTTGCGCACGATCTGGGTCTGCAGGGCGATCGTCGCGGTGGAGATCACGACAGGGCGTCCGCTGACCAGAGCATGCCGCAGCGCGGGAACCAGGTAGGCGAGCGACTTGCCGGTGCCCGTACCGGCCTGGACCAGAAGATGCCGGCCCCCGGACATCGCCGTGTCGACCGCTTCCGCCATGGTCTGCTGGCCGGGACGCGGAACGCCACCGATCGCCGAGACCGCCGCCTCCATGAGGGTCGACAGCTGGATGTCGGCGGCCCCTGGGGCGGCCTCGTGATCGGTGGCGGTGGTCATCGGATCAGCGTATCCGCGGCTGATCCGATGACCCTTCAGGCCGCGCCGTGCAGCTCTGCGGCAAGCGCCTCATCCACGCGGGCGTGCAGCTTCGTGCCCTCCATGACGTGCTCCTCGGAGAGCACCTCGCCGGTGGTGTGCGCGCGGGCGACCAGATCACCGCGCGAGTACGGCACCAGCACGTCGACCTCGACCGCAGGACGCGGGAGTCGCTCGGCGATCAGGTCGCGCAGCTCCTCGATGCCCATGCCGGTCCGTGCCGAGACCACGATCGAGTCCTCGACCTGGCTGCGCAGGCGGGCGATCGTCTCGGGCCCGGCGAGGTCGGCCTTGTTGAGCACGATGATCTCGGGCACATCGAATCCGTCGACCTCGCCGAGCACCGTCCGGACAGCCGTGATCTGGCCCTCGGGGTCCGGATGGGAGGCGTCGACCACATGCAGCAGCAGATCCGAGTCGCCGACCTCCTCGAGGGTCGAGCGGAAGGCCTCCACCAGCTGCGTGGGCAGGTGCCGCACGAAGCCGACGGTGTCGGCGAAGGTGAACTCACGGCCGTCCGGGGTGGTGGAGCGGCGCACCGTCGGGTCGAGGGTCGCGAAGAGGGCGTTCTCCACGAGGACCCCGGCCCCGGTGAGCCGGTTGAGCAGGGAGGATTTGCCGGCGTTGGTGTAGCCGGCGATCGCGACGGCCGGTACCTGGCTGCGCCGGCGGTCGGCCCGCTGGGCCTCGCGTCCCGGGGCCATCGCCTTGATCTCCCGACGCAGCTTGGACATCCGGTCGCGGATCCGGCGACGATCCAGCTCGATCTTGGTCTCGCCGGGGCCGCGCGAGCCCATCCCCGCACCGGCACCGCCCACCTGGCCGCCTGCCTGCCGGGACATCGAGTCGCCCCAGCCGCGCAGTCGCGGCATCAGGTACTCGAGCTGCGCGAGCTCGACCTGCGCCTTGCCCTCGCGGGACTTGGCGTGCTGGGCGAAGATGTCCAGGATCAGCGCGGTGCGGTCGATGACCTTCACCTTGACGATGTCCTCGAGCGCGCGGCGCTGACCAGGGCCGAGCTCGCCGTCCGCGATCACGGTGTCGGCGCCCGCGGTGGCGACGATCTCGGCCAGCTCGGCCGCCTTGCCCTTGCCCAGGAAGGTCGCGGGGTCGGGGTGGGCACGACGCTGCAGCACGCCGTCGAGCACCTCGGACCCCGCCGTCTCGGCGAGCGCGGCCAGCTCGAGCAGGCTGGTCTCCGCCTCCTCGGTGTTCCCCGAGGTGTAGAGACCCGCCAGCACGACGCGTTCGAGCCGGAGCTGACGGTATTCGACCTCGCTGACGTCCTCGAGCTCGGTGGAGAGCCCGGCGACGCGGCGCAGCGCCTGACGGTCGGCGAGATCGTACTGCTCCCCGTCGGACGAGGAGTCATGGGTGGTGGACGCGGCGGAGGCTGCACTGCGGGAGAGGATCCGCTGGGTCAGCGCATCTCGTCGGCCATCGGCCGGCGTGGTCTCCTCCGGGGCGGCCGGGGTGCCTGCGCTGTCGGTGTGCGCCGCGGCCCCGGTCCCTCCCGTGGTGGTCCCGTCGACGTCGGTGTCGGAGTCGGGTTCGGGATGGAAGGCGATGGGCACGGTGGGGGAACTCCTCGAGGTGGGGGACGAACTGTTCTGACCAGAGTCGCACGCTCCTGGACCGGGGTCGAGGGATTTTGCGGCGAGCGGAGAGAGCCGCTGCGCACCGGCGCGCACGGGGAGCGCTCCTCGGCCGCCGAAGTCCGTATCCTGCTCAGGTGGACGAGCACTATTTCACCCCTTCTCCGACGACCGATGCCCGGCGGTTCCCGCTCCGGGTGCGACTGGCCGGTCGCGACCTCGACCTGGTCTCCAGCGCCTCCGTGTTCAGCGGTCACGGCCTCGACAAGGCGACCGCCGTGCTCCTGAACCGGCTCGACGAGATCACGATGCCGCCGGCGCGGGCACGGATCCTCGACCTCGGGTGCGGCTGGGGACCGATCGCCCTGACCGCGGGGATCACGCATCCTCATGCCGAGGTGTGGGCGGTCGACGTCAGCGAGCGAGCTCGTGAGCTCACGGCGGAGAACGTCGAGCGGGCAGGCCTCACGAACGTGCGCGTCGTCTCCCCGGACGAGGTACCGGCCGATCTGGAGCTCGACGCGATCTGGTCGAACCCGCCGATCCGGATCGGCAAGCCTGCCCTGCATGCGCTGCTGCTGGAGTGGACCGGCCGCCTCGCCCCGGTGGGCACTGCCGCGCTGGTGGTCGGCAAGAACCTCGGAGCGGATCCGCTGGCTCGCTGGCTCGGCGAGCAGCTGCCCGACCGCGAGGTCGCGAAGGTCGCGAGCGCGAAGGGCTTCCGGGTGCTCGAGGTGGGTCCCGTCAGACCAGGGTGACGCCGTCGGCGACGAGCTCGGCCGGCCCGGTGAGCGTGACCTCGCCCGTCACGGTCCATCCCACCTGCAGGCGCCCACCGGGCACATCGACGGTCCAGGGCTGCGCGCTGGTGTCCCCGGCGCGCAGGGCCGCTGCCACGGCCGTCGCCGCGACCCCGGTCCCGCAGGAGCGGGTCTCCCCCACCCCGCGTTCGAACACCCGCATCGCCACGTGCCGGGACCCGCGCTCGACGACGAGCTCGATGTTGGCGTCGGCGGGCGGTTCGGGGTCCAGGGACGGCCGGTGCGTCAGGTCGAGCTGTTCGAGGTCGATCCCCTCCGGGAGGAAGGCGACGGCGTGCGGGTTGCCCATGTCGACGTCCGTGACCGGGAGCGCCTGCCCCTCGATCTCGACGGTGCGCGCCCCCTGGGCGGCCGAGCTCGCCCCCATGCCGATGCGCACCGACCAGGGAGCACCGTCCCTGTCCGGGCGCTCGAGGACGTCGATCGATCGCACCCCGGCGCGGGTCCAGACGGCGAAGCTGTCCTCGTGCACGTGCCCCGCACGCAGCAGATGCGCAGCGAGCACGCGGACCCCGTTGCCGCACATCTCCGCGATCGAGCCGTCGGCATTGCGGTAGTCCATGAACCATTCCGGGGCATCCGCCGGGGCATCGATCCCCGCGGCGCGGGTGCGCACGGCGCGGATCACTCCGTCGCCGCCGATGCCGGCCCGGCGGTCCGTGAGGGCGATGACGGCCTGCGGGGACAGCTCGAGGACACCGTCCGGATCGTCCAGGATGACGAAGTCGTTCTCGGTGCCGTGGCCCTTGGTGAAACGCATGCTGTCGGTCATGGGTCGAGCCTATGCCGCCGCGGGCCCGTCCGGACCGCCCGCATCCTGGATCACGTGCAGGGCCCGCTCGAGAACGGCGTCGCCGTCGCCGTGCGGGTCCGGGGAGGCGTCGACCCACCGGACCCTGAGGTCACGGCGGAACCAGGTGTCCTGCTTGCGCACCAGGCGGCGCGTCCCGATGATCGTCGCCTCGATCGCGTCCTCGCAGCTCATCGTCCCGTCCAGCACGGCCAGGGCCTGTTCGTAGCCGATCGCGCGTCGCGCGGTGCGGCCCTGCTCCAGTCCTCGGCCGCGCAGAGCACGGACCTCGTCCAGCAGCCCGAGCTCGACCATCGTGCGGACCCGGCGCTCGATGCGGTCGTGCAGATCGGCTCGCTCGAGGCTCAGACCGATCTGCACGGTGCCGGGGTCCGCGTAGACCGGTCGCGGCAGGAAGGCGGCGAAGGGACGACCGGTCAGCTCGCCGACCTCCAGGGCGCGCACGATGCGTCGGGTGTCCCCCGGGCCGATCTTCGCCGCGGCCTCAGGATCCCGGCGTGCCAGCTCGGCGTGCAGCGTGGCCGTGCCGTGCTCCGCTGCACGTGCCTCGAGGTGGGCACGGGTGTCCGCGTCCGTGGGCGGGAACTCGATCTCGTCGAGGGCAGCGCGCACATAGAGGCCCGAGCCGCCCACCAGTATCGGTCTCCTCCCCCGGGAGCGGATCTCCGCGATCGCCTCGCGCGAGGCCGCCTGATACGCGGAGACGCTCGCCTCCTGGGTCACCTCCAGGACGTCGAGCTGGTGATGGGGCACCGCATCGCGCTCGGCACGGGTCACCTTCGCGGTGCCGATGTCCATGCCCCGATAGAACTGCAGTGCGTCGGCGTTGATGATCTCGCCGTCGAGCTGCCGGGCCAGCGCGATCGCCAGATCCGACTTCCCGGTCGCCGTGGCCCCGACGACGGCGACCACCGGGAGCGGGGCGTGACCTGCGCGGAGACCCGTCCGATGCGAGGAGGGATCGCGCCGCGCGGTCGCAGGATTGTCCATGCGCGGCAGACTACCTGCACCGATGACGAGGGTCAGCCGAATCACGCCTGGTCGCAGGCTGGTTCCCCGGGGAAGGGAGTAGGGTGAGCCGCGGCCCTGCACCGCCGGGCGCTCCACCACGACTACTGCATTGCCTGAGGTTGGAAGTGACTGCACCGCACGAGTCCCCCGCACTGCCGGATTCGACTCACGGACTCGCCCCGATGTCCATGGCCCGCATCGAGCAGAGCCTTGCTCGGCACGGATATGCCTTCGTCGAGGACGATGAGCACCCGGAGATCCTCCGGGCACGCTTCGATGACTACCGGTTCCAGTTCATGCTGTCCGGCGAGGAGCAGGCTGTTCTGCAGACCCGTGGCCGCTGGAGCCATTCGGTGGACTTCTCCCGCAAGGTCGAGATGGTCAAGCTCTGCAACGAGTGGAACATGAACCGGATCTGGCCCAAGGTCTACGTGCGTCGTGAGTCCGAGGGGCTCCTCGGCGTCTACGGCGAGCTCGCAGCGGACTTCCGCGCGGGCGCTCTGGACTCCCAGGTCGACAGCGCGATCAAGTGCGGGCTGAGCACCGTGATCGCGTTCTTCCACAGCCTCGAGGAGCGGCTCGGCGCCGAGCTGGACGAGCTCGACGTCTGAGCCTGCGGTCCGCGGTTCCCACGGGCTCCGCACGCACACGAACGGCCGACGCCCTGCGGGGCGCCGGCCGTTCGTGTGCGTGGGCTCAGGGACGACGCAGGCTCGGCATGCCCAGGGTGATGGGCCCGGATGCCACGACGGCGCCACCCGTCCCGCATGAGGATCCGCCGCCCGCTCCGTCCGTCCCGGACTCCCAGGCATCCCCGGAGCGGGTCCGACGCACCGAGAACTGCTCCGGACCGGGCGATCCGCCCTCGGCGGCGAGCGCGCTGTCCGCGATGAGGTAGTAGGGCGCTGCGCGGGTGACCGTGGCGGTGACGAGATCCCCCGGGCGCGGCCTGTCCGCAGCGGGCAGATCGGGCGGGAGCGCGAGGTGGACCAGTCGATGATCGCGGGAGCGGCCGGAGAGGCGATGGGTCGTGCGATCCCGCTCCCCCTCCCCCTCGGCGACGAGCACCTCGACCACGCTGCCCTCGAGGCGGGAGTTCTCCTCGTAGGTGATCCGGTCCTGCAGCGCGGTGAGTCGCTCGTAGCGCTCCTGGACGACCTCCTTGGGGATCTGGTCCTCCATGGTCGCGGCAGGGGTGCCGGGGCGGATCGAGTACTGGAAGGTGAAGGCGCTGGAGAAGCGTGACGCCTCGACGACCTCGAGCGTGCGCTGGAAATCGTCCTCCGTCTCCCCGGGGAAGCCGACGATGATGTCGGTCGTGATCGCGGCCTCGGGGATCCGCTCGCGCACGCGCTCGAGGATGCCGAGGAACTTCCGGCTGCGATAGGAGCGCTTCATCTGGCGCAGCACGTCGTCGGATCCGGACTGGAGCGGCATGTGCAGCTGGGGCATGACGGTCGGGGTCTCGGCCATGGCGTCGATGACGTCGTCGGTGAACATGGCCGGATGAGGGGACGTGAAGCGCACCCGCTCGAGCCCGTCGACCTCCCCGCACGCCCGCAGCAGCTTCGCGAAGGCCCCGCGGTCGCCGAACTCGACGCCGTAGGAGTTCACGTTCTGCCCGAGCAGCGTGACCTCCAGGGCGCCGGAGGCCACCACGTCGCGCACCTCGGCGAGGATCTCCCCCGGCCTGCGATCCTTCTCCTTCCCGCGCAGCGAGGGCACGATGCAGAAGGTGCAGGTGTTGTTGCAGCCGACGCTGATCGAGACCCACGCCGCGTAGGAGGACTCCCGACGGGTGGGCAGCGTGGACGGGAACACCTCGAGGGATTCGAGGATCTCCACCTGCGCCTCGGTATTGTGGCGGGCGCGGTCCAGCAGGACGGGGAGCGAGCCGAGGTTGTGGGTGCCGAAGACGACGTCGACCCAGGGGGCGCGCTCGACGATCGCGGCGCGATCCTTCTGTGCCAGGCAGCCTCCGACCGCGATCTGCATCCCCGGGTTCGCATCCTTCGCCGGGCGCAGCGAGCCGAGGGTCCCGTAGAGCTTCTTGTCGGCGTTCTCGCGCACCGCACAGGTGTTGAAGACGATCACGTCGACCTCGCCGCGGCGGGCGTCGGCGCCCGGAGGTGCCGCCACGAACCCGGACTCCTCGAGCATCCCGGTGAGGCGCTCGGAGTCGTGGACGTTCATCTGGCAGCCGAACGTGCGCACCTGGTACGTGCCCCGCGGGGCACTGCGGGGGCCGACGGGCACGGCGGGGTCGAAGGCGAGGGAGCTGAGGGGCATAGTGCATCCAGGATACGGCGCATGCTCATGCCGATGAGGTCGACGCCTCCGGCGGCGCCCTCGTCACGCCGCTCGTCTCCCTGTCCGGCGTCCAGAAGCATTTCGGTGATCTGCATGCCCTCCAGGACATCGATCTCGAGGTGGCGGCCGGAGAAGTCGTGGTCGTGCTGGGCCCGTCCGGTTCCGGGAAGTCCACGCTGTGCCGCACCATCAACCGGCTCGAGACCACCGACGCGGGCGAGATCCGGATCGATGGCGAGCTCCTGCCCACGTCCGGGCCCGGGCTCGCGCGGCTGCGCTCCGAGGTCGGCATGGTGTTCCAGTCCTTCAACCTCTTCGCCCACAAGACCGTGCTGCAGAACATCACCGTGGCCCCCATCAAGGTCAAGGGGATCGGCCGCAAGGAGGCCGAGCGCACCGGCATGGAGCTGCTGGAGCGGGTGGGCGTCGCCGATCAGGCCGACAAGCTCCCCGCGCAGCTCTCCGGCGTGCAGCAGCAGCGCGTCGCGATCGCTCGCTCCCTGGCCATGGCTCCGAAGTTGATGCTCTTCGACGAGCCGACGTCCGCCCTGGATCCCGAGATGATCAGCGAGGTCATCGAGGTGATGACCGGGCTCGCGAAGGACGGCATGACGATGATCGTCGTCACGCACGAGATGGGCTTCGCTCGCCGCACCGCGGATCGTGTCGTGCTCATGGACGCCGGCCGCATCGTCGAAGTGCGCTCTCCCGGGGCGTTCTTCTCCGCTCCCGAGACGGAGCGCGCCAGGAACTTCCTCGGCAAGATCCTCGACCACTGACCCCTCGTCGGCCGCTCCCGCTCCCGTCCTCGTTCCCGCTCCACAGCACCAGCCACAGCACCCGCACCCGCACTGACCCTACGAAGGAGAACATCATGAGCAGGTCCCTGAACCGTCGTCTCTTCCTGACCGGCACCGTCGGCACCGTCGCTGCGGCCACCCTCGCCGCCTGTGGCGGCAGCGAGAAGGACGACGTCTCCGTCGCCGACGTCGAGGCCGGCGACTTCCCGGAGGGTTCGACCATGGCGAAGCTCAACGAGGCCGGCAGCATCAAGATCGGCACCAAGTACGATCAGCCGCTCTTCGGCCAGGCCGGCCCCGACGGCAAGCCGCTCGGCTTCGACGTCGAGATGGGCAAGATCATCGCCGGCGCGCTCGGCATCGACCCGGAGAAGATCGAATGGTCCGAGACCGTCTCCGCGAACCGCGAGCCGTTCCTCGAGGGCGGCCAGGTCGACATCGTCGTGGCGACCTATTCGATCACCGACACCCGCAAGGAGGTCGTGGACTTCGCCGGGCCGTACTACGTGGCAGGCCAGGCGCTCCTGGTGCTCGCGGACAACGAGGACGTCACCGGCGAGGACTCACTCGCCGGGAAGAAGGTCGCCTCCGTGGACGGGTCCACCCCGGCCCAGTACATCCTGGACAACCACCCCGACGCCGAGCTGGTCCCCTTCGACACCTACTCCAAGTGCGTCGCGGCGCTGACCAACGGCCAGGTCGACGTCGTCACCACCGACAACGTCATCCTCGCGGGGTTCAAGGAGGCGGATCCTGACAAGCTCAAGCTCGTCAACGACGGCGAGACCTTCACCGAGGAGCCGTACGGCATCGGCCTGGCGAAGGGCGACGACGACTTCCGAGCCTTCCTCAACGACACCATCCAGGCGGCCTACGACGACAGGTCCTGGGCGAAGGCCTGGGAGGGCACCGCCGGTTCCGTGCTCCCGACCCCGGAGCCGCCGGAGCTCGACCGCTACTGACCGCTGCTGACCGGTCCGTCCCTGTCCCCTCCCGCCCTGTTCCTTCCTTTTCCCATCCCCATCCCAACCCATCCCCATCCCATCGGGCCGGCCTTCTGAGCCGGCCCGACGACCTGCCAGGAGTCGCCCGTGGGTACCTTCGTCATCGAGCACGAGATGCTGTGGACCGCGTTCACCACGACGCTGACCCTCGCCGCGCTCTCCGGCGTCATCTCGTTGGTGGCCGGAACGCTGATCGCCGGGACGCGGGTCTCGCCGTATGCCCCGCTGCGGGCACTTGCGACCGGCTACACGGAGCTCCTGCGGAACACACCGCTGACGATCGTGTTCTTCTTCTACGTGTTCGTGACCCCGTCGATGGGGTTCACCGTGGGCTACAAGGTGGCGGCGGTGATCGCACTGTCCTGCTACACCACGGCGTTCGTCGCCGAGGCAGTGCGCTCGGGCATCAACTCGGTCGCGGTGGGTCAGGCGGAGGCGGCCCGCTCCCTGGGCATGTCGTTCCGGCAGAACCTGACCATCGTGGTGCTCCCCCAGGCCCTCCGGACCGCGATCCCGCCACTGATCAGCGTCTTCATCGCACTGGTGAAGAACACCTCGGTGGCAGGCGCCTTCAGCGTCTTCGAGCTGTTCGCGATGTCACGCCGCCTGACCAACGTGTACTCCGCCGATGTCCTCGCGATCCTGCTCGGGGTGGCCCTGTGCTACCTCGTCATCTGCATCCCGCTGGGCCAGCTGGCCGGGCACCTCGAGCGGAAGGTGGCGTTCGCCCGATGAGCACCAGCGGACCTGTTCTCTATGACTCGCCGGTCCCGAGGAGCGGGCGCGTGAGCGCCGCATCTCCGTGGTCCTGACCATCGTGCTGGTGGCGATCGCCGTCGCGATCATCGTCCTCTTCGCCCGCAACGGCGTGTTCGATGACCGGTGGATGGTGCTGGTCGACGTCCCCACGAACTTCGCAGGGTTCGAGACCCGGCACGTGTGGCAGGCGATCTTCCGCGGCCTGGGCAACACGCTGCTGGCAGCGGTCATCGCCCTTCCGCTGGCTGCGCTGCTGGCGGTGGCGCTCGTGTCCGTGCGCGCCTCGAGGTTCGCCCCGCTGCGCTGGACGGCCACGGGGATCATCGAGGTGTTCCGTGGCCTGCCCGTCATCCTGGTGATGTTCTTCGGGATCCTGGTGCTCCCCGGGGCGAGCCCGTTGATGGCGGTGGTGTTCGGCCTGGTCCTGTACAACAGCGCGGTGTTCGCGGAGATCCTCCGTGCCGGAATCACGGCCCTGCCCGCAGGGCAGACCGAAGCCGCGCAGTCCGTGGGGATGGGCTCGTTCCTGATCTATCGCGACATCCAGCTCCCGCAGGCCGTGCGCATGATGCTCCCGTCGCTGATCGCCCAGGGAGTCGTGCTGGTCAAGGACTCCTCGCTCGGCTACATCGTGGGCTATGCAGAGCTGCTGCGTGGGGTGAGCCGGGTCTCGGACGCCCTGACGAATGCGGCCTACCTGCTCCCGTTGCTGGCGGTCGGTGCGGCGGTGTACATCGCGCTGAACATCTCCCTCTCGCGCCTCGCGGTGTGGGTGCAGCGTCGCAGCAGCCTCGCCCGCAGGGCTCCGGCCCGAGCCGCCGTCGTCGGCGCGCCGCCCGTGCCGTGAGTCCGGCACCTGCGGCGATGGGACCAGTCGCCGGCAGGATCAGTCGCCAGCAGAGTCAGTCGCCAGCAGGATCAGTCGCCGGCAGGGCCAGTCGCCAGCAGGACCAGACGCCAGCAGAGTCAGTCGCCGGCGGGGTCTGCTGCCGCTCGCAGCTCCGCGGCGATGACCTGCACCGCCAGGGAGCCTGGGTAGCCCTTCCGGGTGAGCAGCGCATCGAGGCGGCGGGAGAGCCGCCGACGATGGCTGCCGTCGCGTTCGCTGCGCAGCTGCTCGCGATCGCGGTACCCGATCCGCGAGCGCACCAGGTCCCGGCAACGCATCTCCTCGTCGTCCTCCCCGCTGCCCAGGGCGTCCTCGATGAGGTCGGACTCCACACGCCTCCGGGCGAGCTCCCGGCGCAGCGCCTCGTCCCCCAGGGCGCGCACAGAGCGCCGCTGTGTCACCCACTCGCGGGCGAAGGCGGCATCGTCGATGAGATCTGCTCGCTCGATGCGCGCCATGACCTCGTGGGCGATGTCTGCGGGGACCTCGCGCTGGACGAGCCGGTCACGCATCTCCCCGGCAGACCGCTTGCGCAGCGACAGCAGGCGCATGAGATATCGGCACTCGTGGACGATCGCCTTCTCCCGCGCGGCATCGTACGGGTCGGGCGCCTGCCGCGGGGCGTCGAGGATCTGCCGCGTCCGCTGGGAGAGATCGCCGCGGATCTCCGAGGCGGTCTGCATCTCACCAGGATCGGCAGCGGTGGGAGTCATGCCCTTCTGAGCACGACTCCCGCCGACGTCGACCTGCGAGTACGCCATGGATCAGATCGTGGCGGGGACGTCTTCGTCAAGGAACTCGTCCTCGGCGAGGGGCGCGTCGATCGGGTCGATCGCGTCGTCCTCGGGCGCCGCCTGCTCGGCCGCGTACTTGCCGACGCCGAGGGTGCGCAGGATCTTCTCCTCGATCTCCACGGCCAGGTCCGTGTTGTCCTTGAGGAACTGGCGGGAGTTCTCCTTGCCCTGACCCAGCTGGTCACCCTCATAGGTGAACCATGCACCGGACTTGCGCACGATGCCATGCTCGACGCCGAGGTCGATCAGACCGCCCTCGCGGGAGATGCCCTCGCCGTACAGGATGTCGAACTCGGCCTGCTTGAAGGGCGGGGCCATCTTGTTCTTGACGACCTTGACCCGGGTGCGGTTGCCCACGGAATCGGTGCCGGTCTTCAGGGTCTCGATCCGACGGATGTCCATGCGCACGGACGCGTAGAACTTCAGCGCCTTGCCACCGGTGGTGGTCTCGGGGCTGCCGAAGAAGACACCGATCTTCTCGCGCAGCTGGTTGATGAAGATCGCGGTGGTCCCGGAGGCGGACAGCGCGCCGGTGAGCTTGCGCAGCGCCTGCGACATGAGACGGGCCTGCAGGCCGACGTGGGAGTCGCCCATCTCGCCCTCGATCTCCGCCTTCGGGACCAGGGCGGCCACCGAGTCGATGACCACGACGTCCAGAGCACCGGAACGGATCAGCATGTCGGTGATCTCGAGCGCCTGCTCACCGGTATCCGGCTGGGAGACGAGCAGCGCGTCGGTGTCGACACCGAGCTTCTTCGCGTACTCGGGGTCCATCGCGTGCTCGGCATCGATGAAAGCAGCGATGCCTCCGTTGCGCTGGGCGTTGGCCACCGCGTGCAGCGCGAGCGTGGTCTTACCGGACGACTCCGGTCCGTAGATCTCGACGATGCGGCCGCGGGGCAGGCCGCCGATGCCGAGTGCGGCGTCCAGCGCGACGGACCCGGTGGGGATGACCTCGACCGGCGGCCGGGTGTCGTCTCCCAGGCGCATGATCGAGCCCTTGCCGAACTGGCGGTCGATCTGTGCGAGCGCGTTGTCCAGCGAGGAGCCACGATCCTTCGCGGTGGACCTCGTGACGGCGGGCTTCGAAGACTTCGGTGCAGCCATGTGCTTGGTTCCTTCCAGGGGGCCGGTGGGCCGACGTATTGACCGTACGGCCACAGTAAGCGGGGCCCCCGACATTCGCCGCCGCCCTGCACCCCCTGTGGAAGACCGGGGTGTGGGGAGGAAAGGCGAGTTCGCGGATGTCGTGCCGGGTGACCGTCGAGAACCACTGTACCGAACAGGCGTTCGAATGCGCGACCTCATCGCCCGTGTCGCGGCGTGTCGGTCACGGTGGCGCGCGCACCCGTCCAGCGGCGTGCCCGCAACGGTCAGCGTTGGCGCTGCTCCAACGGCACTTCCCAGCGACGGGACTCGGGGATCTCCATCGCATCGCACAGCGTCACCCAGACCCGGCGCACGGGAACCCCGTGCTCGAGCGCCTGCTCGGCGGTCATGCCGCCGGCTCCCTCGAGCACGAGGTCCCGGACATACGTTCCTGCGAGGACCGGGCCGAACACGTGGTCGGCCAGTTCCGTGAACTCGCTGCGACGCACCTCAGTGGGCACCGACCAGCGGGCTCGCATCGTCGGCGAGACCCTCGGGCACGGTGTCGGGGATGCTCACGTTCTCGGAGACGGCGATCCGGTCGGACACCTCGCGCAGCACGAAGGACAGCGGGAGACCCAGGGCATCGGTCACGGAGACCAGCAGCTCGCTGGAGGCCTCCTTCTGGCCGCGCTCGATCTCGCTGAGGTAACCCAGGGACACGCGGGCATCGGAGGACACCTGACGCAGCGTGCGTCCCTGGTTGCGGCGCGCATCGCGCAGGACGTCGCCGAGCTCCTGACGGAACAGGACCATGGCCTTGCCTCCCTTCCTCTGGTTGAACTGGTGGAACACCTCGGGGGTGCGGTGCAGAGAAGTCATCACGTCCAGAACAACGCCCGACACCTCAAGAGTGTTCCCCAGAGTGTAGTGGCCTCGATCCCAGGGATCCCTGAGAGGTCTGCACAGCGGGACCGTCCGCGCGGGTCCCGACGCAGAACGCGTTGACCTGCACGGGGTCTCAGCTCGGGAGCTCCTCGGCGAGCATCTGGATCGCGAGGTCGACGGTCGTGGCCCGGATCCGCGCCCTGCCTCCGCTGAGATGCAGTTCACGGCTGGAGGCCGGGCCGTCTCGTCGGGCCAGTCCCAACCAGACGGTGCCCTCCGCCGCGCCGCGGTCATCAGGACCGGGCCCGGCCACGCCCGTCGTGGCGATCGCGAGGTCGGCGTCATACAGCGCGAGCGCTCCCTCCGCCATGGCCTCGGCGACCTCGGCATTGACGGCGCCGCGCTCCTGGAGCAGCCCCTCGTCCACGCCCAGCACACGGGTCTTCGCCGAGTACGAGTAGCAGGCGGCGCCGCCCGCGATCACCGCGCTCGCCCCGGGGACGTCCACCAGGCGGGCCACCACGGCACCTGCCGTGAGCGACTCGGCCGTGGCGATCATCAGCCCGCGCTCCGCGGCCCGGGCGATGACCGCCTCCGGGCCGATGCTCACGACGCGCCGCCCGCGAGGGCCTCACGGCGCAGACGAAGGCCGTCCTTGAGGTTCACGAGACCGGACCAGACGGTCAGCACCACGGCGAGCAGCACCAGGGCCAGTCCGATCCACCGGGCCGGCTCCCACCACAGCTCGAAGGGGATCAGGCAGAAGGTGATCGCGATGGTCTGGACCATCGTCTTCGCCTTGCCGGCCATGTTCGCCGGCAGGGCGCCGTACTTGAGGATCGTGAAGCGCATGACGGTGATGCCGATCTCGCGCACCAGGATCAGGATCGTCATCCACCACGGCACGTACTCCCAGATCGAGAGCATGATGAGCGCCGCGCCCGTCATCGCCTTGTCGGCGATGGGGTCGACGATCTTGCCGAAGTCGGTGATGAGGTTCCGGCTCCGCGCCAGATATCCATCGAGGAAGTCCGTGATCATCGCGACCACGAAGACGGCCGCCACCAGCAGACGGCCGGGGACGGTGTCCGGGTACATGACCGCGAGCACCACCAGCAGCGGAACCATCGCGCACCGCACCATCGTGAGGATGTTGGCGATGTTCCACAGCGGCACCGGCTCCGTGCGGGGTGTGGTCATGATGCTCCTGTGCTCGCGGGGTGGAATAGGGCCGGACGGTCGAGGAACTCGCGCTCCGGGTCGGGTGACGGGACGGGACGGGAGCTCAGCGCCCGGTGAGGCTCCAGGCGTCCTCGCTGTCCTCGCCGCCCTCGTCGTCGTAGTAATCGGTCGCGGGCACGGAGCCGTCGTCGGCCAGCGGATCGGAGCCGTACCGGTCCTCCGTGCCGGCGGCCGTGGCGCCCTCGGGATCCGGCGCGTCCTGTGCGTCGGACTCCTCGAGGTCCACCGCCTGATCCGCGCCGTACGGCTGATCGGCGTCCTCCTCGGGGACGTCCTCTCCGCGGATGCGGGCGATCGCGGAGGCGAGGTCGTCCGGGTGGATCATCACGTCGCGCGCCTTGGACCCCTCCGAGGGGCCGACGATCTCGCGGGACTCCAGCAGGTCCATCAGGCGACCCGCCTTGGCGAAGCCCACACGCAGCTTGCGCTGGAGCATCGAGGTGGAGCCGAACTGCGTGGTGACCACGAGCTCCGCGGCCTGCAGCAGCACGTCGAGATCGTCGCCGATGTCGTCGTCGATCTGCTTCTTGGCCGCGACGACCTGGACGTCCTCGCGGTAGTTCGGCTTCATCTGGGTCTTCACGTGGTCGACGACCTTGTGGATCTCCGACTCGTTGACCCAGGCGCCCTGCACGCGCATCGGCTTCGCCTTGCCCATCGGGTGGAACAGGGCATCGCCCTGGCCGATCAGCTTCTCGGCGCCGACGGAGTCCAGGATGACGCGCGAGTCCTGCAGCGACGAGGTCGAGAACGCGAGGCGGCTGGGCACGTTGGCCTTGATGATGCCGGTGACGACGTCGACCGACGGGCGCTGGGTGGCCAGGATCAGGTGGATCCCGGCGGCACGCGCGAGCTGGGTGATGCGCTGGATCGAGGCCTCGACGTCGCGCGGGGCGACCATCATGAGGTCGGCGAGCTCGTCGACCACGACCAGCAGGTACGGGTAGGGGGCGAGCCGTCGCTCGCTGCCCGCGGGCAGCTTCACCTCGCCGGCCCGCACCGCCTTGTTGAAGTCGTCGACGTGCTTGTACCCGAAGGCGGCGAGGTCGTCGTACCGGGCGTCCATCTCCTTCACCACCCACTCGAGGGCCTCGGCGGCCTTCTTCGGGTTGGTGATGATCGGCGTGATCAGGTGAGGGATGCCCTCGTAGATGCTCAGCTCGACGCGCTTGGGATCGACCAGCACCATGCGCACCTCCTCCGGCGTGGCGCGCATGAGGATCGACGTGATCATCGAGTTCACGAAGACCGACTTGCCGGCGCCGGTGGCGCCCGCGACCAGGAGGTGGGGCATCTTGGCGAGGTTCGCGATGACGTATCCGCCCTCGACGTCCTTGCCCACGCCCATCACGAGGGGGTGCTCGGTGCGGCGCGCGACCGAGCTGCGCAGCACGTCGCCGAGGACGACGGTCTCGCGGTCGGTGTTGGGGATCTCGATGCCGATGGCCTTCTTGCCCGGGATCGGCGAGAGGATGCGCACGTCGGAGCTCGCCACGGCGTACGAGATGTTCTTGTCCAGGGCCGTGACCTTCTCGACCTTGGTGCCCGGAGCGAGCTCGACCTCGTAGCGCGTGACCGTCGGTCCGCGGGAGAAGTCGACCACCTTGGCGTTGACGTTGAACTGCTCGAATACCTCCTCGAGCGCAGCGACCACCTGGTCGTTGGCCTCCGAGCGGGTCTTGTGCGGTGCGCCCTCCAGGAGGAAGGACGAGTCCGGCAGCGTGTACACGACGTCGCCGGCCAGTTCGAGCTGCTCGCCGGCGCGCGGCAGATCGCCCATCGGCGGGTGCACGAGATCCGGCTTCTCCTCCGCCGCGGGCTTGGTGGGCACGGCCTTGGTCGCAGCGGGTGGGCTCGCGACCGGCGCCTTCGCAGCAGCGGTCGGCATCGGGGTGGTCGCGCCGGCAGCAGCAGGGTCGCCCTTGCCGGGGAAGGTCTTGGCCCGGTTGTTCTCGTCCTCGACCACGTCGAAGACCTCCGCGGAGTCGGCCTTCGCAGCCCGCTTCGCGCGGGAGCCCCGGCCCTTCTTCGCCTCGGCCGCGGCGGCCGCCTCGGCACTGACGCCCTGCTCGAAGGCTTCGTCGCCCGCGTAACCGAAGTTCTCGTGGTCACGGGCGGCCTCGTCCTCGGCCTTCTCCCGGCGGCTGCGGCGACGCGGCCGGCCGGCGGACTGGGCCTGGGTGGCCTGCTCGTGGACCGCGGGGTCGACGCGGCGGGGGCGCAGACCGAGGGCGACGCGCTCGGCGTCCTCCTCCTCGCTGCTGCCCACCATCACGTCGTACACGCCGCGCAGGCGCGATGGGATCGACTCCACGGGCGTCGCGGTGAGCACCAGAACGCCGAAGGCGATCACCACGGAGTGGATGACGATCACGGCGACCGGCGGGAGCAGGGCCTCGAGCGGGGCCGCGGCGAGATAGCCGAGCACCCCTCCCCCGCGCGCCAGGGCGTCGATGCCGTCCGCCGGAGCGGGGAGCCGGGCCGAGACGGAGGCGATCGCCGAGATCGCGGTGAGGAGCAGGAGGATCCCGATCGCGATGCGGCTGTTGGCGCGCACCTGGTCGGGACGGCGGAACATGCGCATCGCCCATCCGGCCGCGAGCAGCGGGATCACCATGGAGGAGATGCCGAAGGTCCCGGCCACCACGGTGTGCACGGCGCCGAACACGGGGCCGGTGGACTGCCACCACTCGACGACGGCCACCAGGGCCGCGAGGAGGAGGAGGAACAGCGCATAGCCGTCCCGTCGCTGGTCGGGCGCGACCTCCCAGCGTGCGACGCCGATCGAGCGGACCAGGCCGCCGATCATCCGGGCGATCGCCAGATAGCCGGAGCGCACTGCGCGCACCGGCAGAGGGAGCGTCGACGGATCGTGGGCAGCGGAACCGGCGGTACGCGAGGTACCGGCGGACGAGCTCCGGGACGAGCCTTTCGACGCACGTGCGGGGGAAGACGTACGTGTCGCCATGCCACCCAGGGTACCGCTCGGTCCCTGTTCGACCCGGGAGGCGGCGCGGCGGCCCGTCGCACCGGGCGTATCTCACCCCGAATTCACACCGTTCTCACGCTGTCTGCGGGAGGTCGCGGCGTGGAACGGAGCTCACCGCGAGGTCACAAGGGGCGGCGGGACGGATCGCACGGCGGGATGCCGTCGGCCGCATCGAGCGCGGCAGCGAGGGCGCGCAGCTGGTCCGCGTCGGCCGGGACGTGCGGGCCGCGCATCGCGGCATGGGGCAGGACCCCCTGCAGGGCGAGCGCCGCCTTGGCCGCGACGGCGCCGGGGAGCCGGCTCATGATCGCCTCGACCAGCGGGACCAGGCGGCGATGCGCCTCGAGCGCGCCCGCGAGGTCGGAGCGGTCCACGGCGTAGACCATCTGCTTCTCGAACTCGGCCGCCACCTGGCCGACGACCGACACCACGCCGGAGGCGCCGATCGAGAGCCACGGGAGGTTCAGGGCGTCCTCGCCGGAGTAATACGCCAGCCCGGTCTCGGCCATCACCCTGCTGGCCTGCTGCAGATCGCCCTTGGCGTCCTTGACCGCGAGGATGCGTTCGTGCTCGCCCAGACGCAGGAGGGTCTCGTAGGCGAGCGGGATGCCCGTGCGCCCCGGGATGTCGTAGAGCATGACCGGGAGGTCGGTCGCGTCGGCGATCGCAGTGGTGTGGGCGATCACCCCTGCCTGGCTGGGCTTGGAGTAGTAGGGCGTGACGACGAGCAGGCCGTCGAGCCCTTCGAGCTCGGCATGGGCCCGCGCCAGATCGATCGAATGGGCGGTGTCGTACGTGCCCACCCCGGCGACGACCTTGACCTCGGGCCCGACGGCGGCGCGCACGGCGCGCGCCAGCTCGAGCTTCTCGACGTCGGTGAGCGCGGGCGCCTCACCCGTGGTGCCCGAGACGACGATGAGGTCGTTGCCATGCTCGCTGATGTGCACCGCGAGCTTCTGGGCGGCGTCGAGGTCGATCCCGTGGCCGTCCTGCGTCAACGGCGTGACCACAGCGGTCCCCACCGCGCCGAAGGGCCTCGCGGGGCGCGTGTCGGTGCTGGTCATGATCTCCTCCCAGAGATGTCCTGATCCCAGGAGCCTAATGCAGGCCCTGTCCTGCTCAGCGCCGTGACGCGACTCCGAGATCCACGAGGATCGCCAGCGGGGTGCGCTGACGGCCCTGGCCGAGGGGGTTGTCCGCGAAGGTCGCCTCGAGGCGTTCGTTCGGGGTGTCGACATCCGATCCCAGCACGTTGCGGCCGATGTCGTTGGCGTCCATGACCACGGTGCCCACGAAGCTGTCGCGCAGCGCCGCCGGGATGTCCGCTCCGCGGATCGCCGCGGAGATCTTCGCCGAGACGGCGTCCGGATCCTTCGGGGGCAGCTTCGCGGAGACGTTGGACGGGAAGGCGGAGTACGGCGTGGGGCCGTCGATCGCCCGCACGTTCGCGCCGACGACCTCGTAGAACAGGCCGCGCTTGCCGATGACCTTGCCGGCCGCGCCGGCGGCCGAGGCCGCCACGACGCGGGGCAGGCCGACCTCGCGGATCGCGAGCTCCATCGTGGTGGGGTCGCCCAGGCCGATGCCGGCGGGGGTGCGGGTGACGAAGCGGCTGAGGACCTTCGCCGACCGACGGGGTTTGATCTCCCAGGTGAACCACGAGCGGCCCTGCGTGATGGCGATGATCTTCTCGCTGATCACGAAGTACCACGGGGACCCGTCGGGCACGACGTCCGCGGGCAGGGACGCCGCGAAGCTCTCGACCCGCTCCCGCGCGAGCGACTCGACATCGTCCCCGCGGGCAACCAGAGCGGTCTGCAGAGGCAGACGGCGCCAGGTGCGGCCGTCGGACTCGGAGAGGAGGTCGAGTTCCTTGCCCGGGTTGGCGACGTAGTCGCTCTTGGGCTCCTCCTCGACCTCGGGCTGCTTGTCAACGGCGACGGGGGCGACGGCGGCCGCGGAGGCCAGCGCCGACTGCTCGTCGGCGGCGGCCCGATCACCCAGGGCTCGCATGGAGCCCTCGGTGTCGTCGAAGAAGGTGCGCATCCACAGCTCGACGTTCAGCAGGCGCCAGAACATCATCGTGCCGTGGTTGCCGGGGTTCGCGATGTAGTCCTCGAACAGGGCGACGACGCTGGGGGCGTCGAAGTAGGGGCGGCTCGCGAAGGACTCGGAGGCGAAGATGTCCATCAGTTCCGGGGCGATCGTGCGGAACCACTCCCCCTCCGGGGTGGTGAAGCCGATCTTGTTGCGGCGCTTGGAGATCATGTCGGGCAGGATCCCGTCCATGGCCTCGCGCAGGATCCGCTTGTTCCATCCGTCGTGGATGATCGCGGACTCGTCGAGCGAGAACAGGAACTTCAGCAGCTCCTTGTCGACGAAGGGGACACGTCCCTCGATGCTGAAGCGCATCGTGTTCTTGTCCTCGTAGCGCAGCAGCGAGGGCAGCGAGGAGCGGAAGGTGTCCTCGAGCAGGCGCTCCTTGATGTCGTCCTGCACGGAGGTGACCTTCTCGGAGCTGTGCTCGGAGACGAAGCCGGAGTTCAGCAGCGCCTCGATCGGCACCGAGGTGCGCCCGGAGTACTTGGTGCGCGCGAGCTTGCGGAGGATGTCGCGCGAGCCGACGATCTCGCTCGCGAGCTCCTTGAAACGCTTCTGCCGACGCAGCTGACGCAGGTAGACGTAGAAGTACGGGTTGTACCCGGCCATCATCTCGTCGGCGCCCTGACCGTCCAGGAGCACGGTCACGTGCTGGCTGGCCTCGCGCATCACCGCGTACTGGGCGTACGGCCCAGTGGAGATGATCGGCTCCTCCTGGGTGCGCACGAAGTCGCGCAGGTCCTCGAGGAAGGCGTCCGGCTGGGGGTGGATCTTGTGCGCCGTGATCTGGCCCGCGTTGTCGCTGAGCAGCTTGTCGACGTAGGCCTCCTCGTCGTTCGAGGAGTTCGGGAAGACGGCCGAGAAGGTGTTCTGACGGCTGCCGACGGCGCTGAAGTTCTCGTCCTGGGGCTGCTCGCGCAGGTGACGGGCGATCACGGCGGCGACCGCGGAGGAGTCCAGCCCACCGGAGAGGGACGTGCCGACGGGGACCTCGGACTGCAGACGCAGCCGGACCGACTCCTGGAAGCGCTCGCGGTACTCGTCGACGACCTCCTGGCTGTACGGGCGGCTGGGTCGCTCGGCGATCTCGCGCAGCTCCTCCTGGAGCCGGGTGAAGGAGCTGACCGAGGTGCCGTCGGCGCGGATCTCGAGGACCTCGCCCGCCATGAGGCGGCGCACGCCGCGGAAGAAGGTCTGCGAGTCGTCGTCCTGGACGCGGAACTTCAGGTACCGGTACACGGCGCGGTCGTCCGGTGCGGCCTCGAAGCGCTGCGCCGCGAGCAGTGCACGGATCTCGGAGCCGAACAGGACCTGGGGGCGTCCCCCGGTGCCCACGGTGCTCTCGTCGACCCAGTAGTAGAGGGGCTTGATGCCGAAGTGGTCCCGCGCCACGGTGACCGTGCCGGTCTGCGCGTCGTGGATCGCGAAGGCGAACATGCCGTTGAACCGGTCGTAGGCAGCGGTGCCCCATTCGGCGTGCGCCTCCAGGAGCACCTCGGTGTCCGAGTCGGTGCGGAAGGTGTGGCCCAGCTCCTCGAGCTCGGCACGCAGCGGCAGGTAGTTGTAGGTCTCGCCGTTGTACACGATCGTGTAGCGACCATCGGCGGTGGTCATCGGCTGCGCGCCGCCGGCGACGTCGATGATCGAGAGCCGTCGGTGGGCCAGACCGGTCTCACCGTCGACGAAGAGGCCTTCGCCGTCCGGCCCGCGGTGGGCCAGGGCGCTGTTCATCCGTCGGGCGATGCCCTCGGTGTCGGCACCGAATCCGTAGCTTCCGGAGATTCCGCACATGGGAGGGGTCCTTTCGAAGGGGACGGCTCCGATCCGCGGCGGCGTCGCGTCGGGGCGACGCGGACACCGGATCCGCCCGGCACCCGTGGACGGCGTGCGGACCGGGATCGGCCGCCTGAGCCTATCAACGCCGGAGACCTGCACAGAGCAGGCGCGGCGTGACGTTCAGCTACCGCGTCGGGCCAGCACCAGGTCGTCGCCCTCGGCCCGGATCTCCAGGTCGTCCAGCGAGGTGACCAGGGCGTCCGCGAGCGGCGACAGCTCGGCGGCCGGGGTGGTGCTCGTCACGGCGACCGTGCGCGCACCGGCCTCGGTGCCGGAGAGCAGCCCGCCCACGGAGTCCTCGAGCACGATGCTCTGCGCGGGGTCGACCGCGAGGCGTCGTGCACCGAGCTGGTACGGCTCCGGATCCGGCTTCCCTCGGCTCACCTGGTCCGCGGTGACCATCTTCGCGGGCACCGGCAGTCCGGTGGTGGACCATCGCGCCTCGAACAGCGGGGCGGTGCACGAGGTCACGATCGTCCAGGTGGGGCGACCGAGCACTCGTGCCGCCTCATCGAGCTCGCCCAGCAGACGCTCGGTGCCCGGCAGCGTCACGATCGATCCGACGTCGGCGATCTCGAGCGCCTCGACCCGGGCATGGGCCGCGGCGAGCTGATCGGCGTCGAGCTCCGGCAGCAGCTCGGTGAGGACCTGACGGGCGGGCTTCCCGTGCTGGGCGTGACCGAACTCGAGGTCCGTCCCGAGCTCGCGCAGCAAGGTGTTCCAAGCGCGCTCCACCGCGGGCCCGGAGTCGATGAGGGTGCCGTCCATGTCGAGCAGGAGGACCTTCGCGCGCAGCGGGAGCGCGTCGCCGGGCGTGGTCTGGGCGAGGGGGTCCGAGGTGGCCGTCATGGCGTCACGATCTCACATCGAGGACCGGACACGAAAGCAACGTCCGCCCAGGTGACCGTACAGTGAACACCATCATGACCACTGCTTCACCCGGCACTGCCCCGGAGAGTCCCGGCGCCGCGCTCCCGGTGCGCAGGATCCGTCGCACAGGGCTCTCGATCGGCCTCGCCACCGGGCTGTACGGGATCTCCTTCGGTGCCCTGGCCACCTCCTCCGGGCTCGACGTCTGGCAGGCGATGGTGCTCTCCGCCGTGATGTTCACCGGCGGCAGCCAGTTCGCCTTCATCGGGGTGATCGGAGGCGGCGGATCCGCTCTCGGCGCCGCTGCGGCCTCGGTGCTGCTGGGCGTGCGCAACACCCTCTACGGCCTGATCCTCGCCCGCTCCCTCCCCCGCCACGGATGGAAGGGACTGGCCCGGGTGCAGCTGACGATCGACGAGTCCGCGGCCCTGGCCGCCTCCGGCAGCGATGAGCAGGAGAGACGGGCAGGGTTCTGGGCGGCCGGGGTGTGGGTCTATGTCTTCTGGAACCTGTTCTCCCTGATCGGGGCGTTCGCCGGGCAGTACGTCGCCGACCCCCGCGCCTGGGGGCTGGATGCTGCGGCCGCCGCGGCGTTCCTCGCCCTGCTGTGGCCACGACTGCGATCGCTCGACGCGGTCGCGATCGCCGTCGCCGCCGCCTTCCTCGCGCTCGTGACCACGCCGTCGCTGCCTGCGGGGCTCCCGGTCCTGGCCGCGGCCCTGGTCGCCGTGCTCGCGGGGCTGCTGCCCACGCGCCGCTCCGGAGGACCCGAGGGGCACAGGATGCCTTCCACGTCTCCCGAGGCGTCCGCGGCTCCCGAGGCTTCTGCGCCTCCCGAGGCGTCCGTGTCTCCCGACCCGCAGCCCCGAGCGGAGGACAGGCGATGACCATGCTCTGGATCGCGGTGATCGCCGCGTCCGTGCTGTCCTTCGGGCAGAAGTGGCTGGGCTACCAGGCACCGCCCGACGTCCTGGACCGGCCGCGGGTCGCCCGGATCACCACGCTGCTGCCGATCGCCCTGCTGGGCGCTCTGGTCGCCACGCAGACGGCCACCAGCGGCACCGAGATCGTGCTCGATGCCCGCCTGGTCGCGATCGCCGTGGCGGCGGTGCTCCTGCTCGCGCGAGCCCCGTTCCTCGTGGTCGTGATCGCCGCGGCGGTCGCGGCCGCCGGCCTGCGCGCCCTCGGCTGGGCCTGATCAGGCCCTCGGCTGGGCCAGATCAGCGACCGGATCCCGCCCCGCGAGCACCAGTCTTCCGAACGCCGGCCGTCCGAGCATCCGCCCGACGGGCATCCGCTCGACGGGCATCGATGGCTTGCCGGGTCGCCATGCGGGCGGCCTTGCGGTCATGCAGCGCGTCGTACGCCAGAGCGAGACGGAACCATGCGGTCCACTCCTGCTCGCCAGCGGCCCGACGACCGCTGTCCTCTGCGCCCGTGTCCTGGCCCGTGTCCTGCGGGCCGCCGTCCTGCAATGCCGCCCTGGCGGCCTCGAACTCGGCACGCGGATCCTCGGCGTCGGCGTCCGCCGGGGGCTCATAGCGGCGGGCCAGGTCACCAGCAGCGATCCCGAAGAGCACCTCCCGCCAGGTCACCCAGACGGTCAGCCCCAGCAGGATGACGATCCCCAGGGCGAGGCCATAGCCCAGTGCGCTCCCGGCGCGCACGAAGCCCCACGCGATCCAGCCCAGCCCCCAGCAGTACGCCGCGGTGATCAGCAGGAGCGCGACGACGACGATCTTCTGACGCATCGAGGTCCCCGCTCAGCCGAGCTCGAGGTAGCCGTCCAGGCCCACCGTGAGGCCCGGGTGCGCAGCGACCTCGCGCACACCCAGGAGCACACCGGGCATGAAGCTGGCGCGGTCGAAGGAGTCGTGGCGGAGCTGGAACTGCTCCCCCGGGCCGCCGAACTGGACCACCTCATGGGCGACCAGGCCGCGCTGGCGCACCGCATGCACGTGGATCCCGTCCACGACCGCACCGCGAGCGCCGTCCGGATCCTTCTGGGTCGCATCGGGCACGGGACCGAGACCGGCGGCCCCTCGCCCGCGGGCGATCGCTGCAGCGGTGTGGCGCGCGGTCCCCGAGGGGGCGTCGAGCTTGTCCGGGTGGTGCATCTCGATGATCTCGGCGCTGTCGTAGTAGCGCGCGGCGACCTCGGCGAAGCGCATGGCGAGCACGGCCCCGATCGCGAAGTTGGGGGCGATCAGCACGCCCACCTCATCGTCGGCACTCTCGAGCTGCGCGCGCAGGTCCCCGAGGGCCTCCTCGGTCCAGCCGGTGGTGCCGACCACGGCATGGATGCCGTGGTCCACGAGCCACCGCACGTTCTGGGCGGTGACGGCCGGGACGGTGAGGTCCACGGCGACCTGCGCGCCGACGTCGGTGAGGGTGGAGAGCTCGTCGTCGCGGCCGAGCGCGGCGACCAGCTCGAGGTCCGACGCCTCGTCGACGGCGCGGCAGGCCTCGGAACCCATGCGACCGCCGGCGCCGATCACGGCGACGCGCAGGGGGGTCTTGTCAGTGCTGGTCATGAGGTGCTCCTCGACGGATCGGAGTAGGTGGAGGGTCGGAGTAGCTGGAGTAGCTGGTGGTCGGGCTTCCCGGGCACTGCGCGGAGGACTGCTCAGGACTCCGGGCCGACCTCGACACGGGTGCTGAAGGAGCTGGCCAGGCGTGCGGCGAGCTCCTGCACGGCCGGGGCGTCGACCCGGCCGATCTTCTCGAGCGTCTCGTCGACGCTCGTGTACGTCCCGTGGACCAGTTCGATCGTGCCGAGGCGGCCCATCCTGCTGCTGGTGTCCTCGAGCCCGAGGGCGAACGACCCGGTGATCTGGCCCTTGGCCCGGGACAGCTCCTCCTGCTCGATGCCGCTGGCACCCATCCGATCGAGCTCCTCGGCGAGCAGCTCGACGACCTGCGCGGTGCGGGAGGGGCGGCAAGCGGCGTACATCCCGAACAGGCCGGCGTCGCGGTAGCCGCCGCTGAAGGAGTAGACCGAGTAGGCCAGGCCGCGCTGTTCGCGGATGTTCTGGAACAGGCGCGAGGACATGCCGCCGCCGAGCACCGACATGAGCACGGAGAGCGTGTGGCGGTCCTCGCTGACGGCGGAGAGCCCCTGGCCGCCGAGATAGATGTGATTCTGCTCCGCGGGGCGGATCAGACGGTGCGAGGCGATCGCGGAGACGTCGTGGACCGAGGCGTTCGCCGAGTCCCCGGCAGGAGACTCGGCACGCGGCCGACGGCGGGGCAGCGCCCCGTCCTCGAGCGTCCAGCCACCACCGCGAAGACCCGTCCCCAGCAGCGCGGCGAGCTCGTCGTGGTCGATGTCCCCGACCGCGGTGACGACCAGGTTGTCGGGACGGTAGTGGGCATCCCAGTGGCTTCGCACGTCCTCGATGCTCAGAGCGTTCACGCTCTGCTCGGTGCCGCCGACCGGGCGACCCAGCGACGTGTCGGCCCCGAGCACGTCGGCGAGGAACGTCTCGTAGCCGACGTCGGTGGGATCGTCCTCGGCCATGGCGAGCTCCTCGAGGATGACCTCGCGCTCGGTGGCCAGGGCCTCCTGCTCGAGCAGGCTCGCCGTGATCATGTCCGTGAGGACGTCCACGGCCATCGGCACGTCCGCGGAGCGGACCCGCCCGTAGTAGAGCGTGTGCTCCTTCGCCGTGATCGCGTTGGAGTCGCCCCCGACCTCGTCGAAGGCGGTGGCGATATCCATCGCGGAGCGCCTCCGGGTTCCCTTGAACAGCAGGTGCTCGAGCACGTGCGTCGACCCGGCGTGCTCGGGGAGCTCGTCGCGCGACCCGACGGGCAGCCACAGCCCGATGGACGCGCTGCGCACGCTGCGGTCGGTCTGCGTCAGCAGGCGCACACCGCCGGGCAGGATGCTCCGCCGCACACCGGTGGCGGCATCGAGCATCACGTCTGAGGCGGGATCATCGAAAATGAGGTCGGAAGGCATCGATCGATTGTTCCACGACCTGGCCGCCCTCGGGACGAGAGGTCGCCCTCCCTCCCGGGTCGCGGCGAAGGTCACTCCACTGCTCCCGGCGGCCTGCGCCGGGGCAGCCCGTGCCGGGAGCCTCCGTGCCAGGGCGGCGTGTTCCCGAACAGCCCGTACCCGGACAGCAGGACGGGGAGGCACCAGATGGTGCCTCCCCGTCCTGGGAGCTGCGGCCTCAGGAGGCCGAGCAGATCACTGTGTGGATCAGCTCTCGTCGGAGGAGCTCTCCTCGGAGGGCTTCTCATCATCCTCGGAGACCGCCAGGGAGATCTTGCCGCGGGCGTCGACCTCGCGGATCTCCACCTCGATCTTCTGACCGACCTTGGCGACGTCCTCGACGTTCTCGACCCGCTTGCCGTCGTTCAGCTTGCGCAGCTGGGTGACGTGGAGCAGACCGTCCTTGCCCGGGGTGAGCGAGACGAAGGCGCCGAAGTCGACCACGCGCACCACGGTGCCGAGGTAGCGCTCGCCGACCTCGGGGACCTGCGGGTTGGCGATCGCGTTGACTGCGGAGCGGGCCGCCTCGGCCGAGGGGCCGTCGGTCGCACCGATGTAGACGGTGCCGTCGTCCTCGATCGTGATGTCCGCGCCCGTGTCGTCCTGGATCTGGTTGATCATCTGGCCCTTCGGGCCGATGACCGCACCGATCTTGTCGACGGGGACGGTGACCGCGATGACGCGAGGAGCATGGGGGCTCATCTCGTCCGGCGCGTCGATCGCCTCGTTCAGCACGCCGAGGATCGCCAGGCGCGCCTCGTGAGCCTGCGACAGGGCGCCGCCGAGCACGGAGGCCGGGAGGCCGTCGAGCTTGGTGTCGAGCTGGATCGCGGTGATGAACTCGCTGGTTCCGGCGACCTTGAAGTCCATGTCGCCGAAGGCGTCCTCCGCACCGAGGATGTCGGTGAGCGCCGCATAGCGGGTCTCGCCCTCCACGGTGTCGGAGATCAGGCCCATGGCGATGCCGGCGACCGGGGCGCGCAGCGGCACACCGGCGTTGAGCAGTGCCAGGGTCGAGGCGCACACGGAGCCCATCGAGGTGGAGCCGTTGGACCCGAGGGCCTCGGACACCTGACGGATCGCATAGGGGAACTCCTCGCGGGTCGGCAGGACCGGCACCAGGGCGCGCTCGGCGAGCATGCCATGGCCGACCTCACGGCGCTTCGGGGAGCCGACGCGACCGGTCTCGCCGGTGGAGTACGGCGGGAAGTTGTAGTGGTGCACGTAGCGCTTGCGCGTGACCGGCCCGAGGGAGTCGATCTGCTGCTCCATCTTGAGCATGTTCAGCGTGGTGACACCCATGATCTGGGTCTCGCCGCGCTGGAACAGTGCCGAGCCGTGCACCCGCGGGAGCACCTCGACCTCGGCGGAGAGGGCACGGATGTCGCGGAGGCCGCGACCGTCGATGCGGACGCCGTCGGTGAGCACCTTCTGGCGCACGACCTGCTTGGTCAGCGCACGCATCGCACCGCTGACCTCCTTCTCGCGACCCTCGAGCTGCTTGCCCTCGCCAGCGAGCTCCTCGGTCATCTCGCCGATGAGCTGCTCGGTGCGCTCTTCGCGCTCCGTCTTCGCAGCGATCGACATGACCTCGGCCAGACGCTCGGTGGCGGCGGCCTCGACGACGGCGTAGGCGTCGTCCTGGAAGTCGAGGAAGAGCGGGAACTCGCGCACCGGCTTGGCGGCGGTGGAGGCGAGCTCCTGCTGGGCGACGCACAGGCTGCGGATGAAGACCTTCGCGGCCTCCAGGCCCTCGGCCACGACGGGCTCGGTGGGAGCGATCGCGCCCTGCTCCTTGATGAGCGTCCAGGCGTTGTCGGTGGCCTCAGCCTCGACCATCATGATCGCCACATCGTCCTCGACGATGCGACCGGCGACGACCATCGAGAAGACGGCCTCGTCGAGCTGCGAGAAGGTCGGGAAGGCGACCCACTGGCCGCCCTGGGCGGTCGGGATGAGCGCGATGCGCACGGCGCCGATCGGGCCCGAGAAGGGCAGCCCGGAGATCTGGGTGGACGCGGAGGCGCCGTTGATGCCGACGACGTCGTACGCGTCGTCCGGGTTGTTGGCCATGACGGTCAGCACGACCTGGACCTCGTTGCGCAGGCCCTTGACGAAGGCCGGGCGCAGCGGGCGGTCGGTGAGACGGGCGGCGAGGATCGCGTCGGTGCCGGGACGGCCCTCGCGACGGAAGAACGAGCCGGGGATGCGACCCGCGGCGTACATCCGCTCCTCGACGTCGATCGTCAGGGGGAAGAAGTCGAAGTGGTCCTTGGGACGGTTCGAGACGGCGGTGGCCGACAGGATCATCGTGTCGTCGTCGAGGTAGACGGCGACGGCGCCGGCGGCCTGCTGGGCGAGACGTCCGGTCTCGAACCGGACTTCACGACGGCCGAACGAGCCGTTGTCGATGACCGCGGTCGTCGCGGTGATTTCAGGGCCTTCCATGGCCATGTGAATCTCCTCTGGTAGGGGGTTGCCCTGCCGGTGCGGCCTTCGTCAGTCATCTGCGGCGCACGATCCCGGGACGGGGACTGCGTGCTCCGAAGGTCACTGCCGAGGACCGAACCTGGTCGGGGCGAGGGGTCGGAGGGGTGCCCGCGTGAGCGGACAGACGGAACCGCCGCCCGCCTCAGGAGGCGAGCGGCGGACAGCGATCAGCGGCGGATGCCGAGGCGCTTGATCAGCGAGCGGTAGCGCTCGATGTCGGCGGCCTGGAGGTACTTCATCAGGCGCTTGCGCTGACCGACCAGCAGCATCAGACCGCGGCGCGAGTGGTGATCGTGCTTGTGGGTCTTCAGGTGCTCGGTCAGGTAGGTGATGCGATGCGTGAGGAGCGCGGCCTGGACCTCGGGCGAACCGGTGTCACCCTCGGCGGTCGCGTACTCCTTGATGATCTCCTGCTTGGTGGCGGTGTCGAAGGCCATGGTTCTCCTGTGGTCGTTGCGCGGCGCTCCGGGACCTGCTGTCCCGGGCTCTCTGGGCGAGCCTCGCCCCGTCTCCCCCAGCAGGCGCACGTCGAGGACGTGCACTGCAGACGTCAGGGTGGGGCAGACTGGCTCTCCGCGGCCGAATTCACGGCTCGAGCAGGATATCAGTCCTCGGCTGCCTGACGGGAGGGACCGGGATCGAGAGTGCGGCGGGTCACCTCGACGTCCCGCTGCATCTGCTCGACCAGGGTCTCGACCGCATCGAACTTCAAGGTCGGGCGTTGGAAGGCCACGAACTCGAGCCGCACGGTGTCGCCGTAGAGATCCAGGTCGTGGGCGCCGTGAACATACGCCTCGACGGTGCGGCGGGGAGCGCCGTCGACCTCGAAGGTCGGATTGGTGCCGATAGAGATGGTCGCCGCCGCTCCTGCCAGTGGTTCGGTGTCGGCGTGAGCGCTGTCCTGCTCGAGCACCGTGAGGTAGCCGGCGTAGACGCCGTCGGCCGGGATGAGCCCGGCCGGGTCCGGCCCCAGGTTCGCGGTCGGGAAGCCGAGCTCGCGACCGCGCTGGAAGCCGTGACGGACGGTGTCCGTCACCGTGTGCAGCCGCCCCAGGCCCTCCGTCGCGACCTCGATATCACCGGTCAGGAGAGCCGCACGGATCCCCGAGGAGGAGATGCGCCCGCTCTCCTCTCCCTCGGGGCCGAGGTCGGAGACCGTGACGACCTCGAAGCCGTATTTCCTGCCCAGCTCGCGCATGGTGTCGATGTTCCCCGCGTTCGCCCGACCGAACAGGGCGTCCTCGCCCAGCACGACGCACTTCATGCCGAGTCCCTCGACGAGGAACACCCGCACGAAGGCCTCCGGCGAGTAGAGGGCGAAGTCTCGGGTGAACTCGAGGTCCAGCACCCCGTGCACACCGGCGAGGAGCAGCAGGCGGTCGCGGTCCTCGTGCCCGGTCAGCAGCGGCGGCTCGCCGGGCGTGCCCATGACATGTCGCGGATGCGGCCAGAAGGTGAGCGCGACCGGAGAGAGCCCGCGGGATTCAGCATGGTGGACGAGCTGGTCGAGCACGTAGCGATGGCCGCGATGGATCCCGTCATAGTTCCCGATGGAGACCGCTGTGGCCCCGAGATCAGCGGGCACGTCCTGCACGGAGTGCCAGATGGGGGTGCGGGTCACGGCGCGGTCAGATCCTTCCGGGGCCGGGTGCTCGGACGCACCCACGGGGGTTCCACCCAGGGGCGGAGCATCTCGGGCGGGAGCACCGAGCAACGGGGAACACTGTAACGCCCGCGGGTTCCACCGCGGGAGTTCAGCCGCGGGCGAGGGGCGAGTACGTCGGCCGCGGGCTCCGCCGTGTCGGAGCTGTGACGAAGCTCCGCGGCGCAGATATGTCGCGAAGCCTGCCTGCTCCGTTAGTCTGAAGGGCAATGCGGCACCGGGGAGGGACCCCTGTGCCCTCCGGAATTTCCAGCGGGGGCAGACACGATGGCCGCGGAGAACGGATCAGAATCCATGACGAACGTGACCGAATCGGCGGCGCTGGGCGGCCCGTCCCGACCCACCGGACGCCACGGCCGTCGCCGTACCCTCCTCATCGTGATCGCCATCCTCGCGGTGATCGCCATCGCCCTGACCGGCGGCGCGATGGCCTACGCCAAGCAGTACGACGACCGCGCGCTCCCGGGGACCACCATCCTCGGCCAGGACGTCTCCGGCAAGTCCGCCGAGGAGATCTCCGCGCTCGTCGCGAAGAAGGGTGAGGACGTCACCGTCTCCGTGACCGCCGGCGATCAGAAGTCCGAGGTCCCGCTCGCCGACCTCGGAGTGACCGTGGATGCCGACGCCACCGGCAAGGCCGCGCTGGATCGCGACAACTCCCTGACCGAGGTCATCTCCTCGACCTGGTCCGGTGAGCACCCGGTCGCCCCGGTCGTCTCCGTCGACGACGCCGCGGTCGCCGCCTTCGCCGAAGGCCTCGTCCCCAAGGACAAGACCGTCCCGGTCGACGCCGAGGTCGTCTTCGACGAGGACGCCCAGACGTGGAACGCCGTCCCCGGCCGCGACGGCCAGGGAGTGGACCCGAAGGTCCTGGTGGACACGGTGACGCAGAAGGCCCCCGCGCTCGAGAGCTTCAGCGTGGAGCAGCCCGTCGAGAAGATCGCCCCGGCGATCACCACCGAGGACGCCGAGGAGATCGTCGGCACGATCTCCTCCCTGCTCGAGCAGCCGATGTCGATCAAGGGCGCCGACGACTCGACCCACGAGGTCTCCGCCGAGAAGCGCTCCGGATGGCTCTCGGTGGGTCCGGACAAGTCCGGCGAAGCCCTGAAGATCAGCGTGGACGAGGACGCCGTGCGCGAGTGGGTCTCGAGCCGCGCCTCGGACGACGCCGTGGAGGCCAAGGACGGCATCGAGCAGGTCGACGAGGACGGCAAGGTCGTCAAGGTGGTCGCCGAGAAGAAGGACGGCCTCAAGATCACCAACACCGATGCTGTCGCCGACGAGCTGATCGCCGCCCTGCAGGGCACCACGCCCCTGGAGGCCGCCTTCGAGACCCAGAAGATCAAGGCTGAGGTCAACGAGGTCGACGCGCCGAAGGATGCGGAGAAGGACAAGGACAAGAAGGACGAGGACAAGGACGCCGCGAAGGACGAGAAGTCCAAGGACGAGAAGGACAAGGCGAAGGATTCCGACGAGAAGGCTCCCGCCGACAAGCCCACCGGCGAGAAGTGGATCGACGTGAACCTGAGCAACAAAACGGTCACCGCCTACGTCGGCGACACCCCGGTGTGGGGTCCGCGCTCCATCGTCGACGGCAAGGAGGGCAACGAGACCGTCACCGGCTCCTTCGAGATCTACCAGCGGCACGACCGTCAGGACATGACCAATGCCGCGTACTACCCCAAGGGGCACGAGAAGTACTACCTCACCCCGGATGTGCCGTGGGTGCAGTACTTCCACAACGGCTACGGCTTCCATGGAGCACCGTGGCGCTCGTCCTTCGGGTACTCCGGGTCGCACGGCTGCATCAACATGACCGTGTCCGACGCGAAGTGGCTCTACGACTGGGCGTCGATCGGCACTCGCGTCGAGTCCCACTACTGATATGTAGGGTTTTCTGTCAAGTGTGCAGGGTGAAGCGGGGGCATCCACTGGCCGGTGGGTGCCCCCGCTTCGGCGTTCGCGGGGTGCTTCTCGGGGTTCGCGTGTCTGTTCGACGCGTGGTCAGTCTGATATTCGCGGGTTGGTTACCGCATGACGCTGTTTTCGGTGGGAGGGGCGTTGCTGGTCTGAGGTCGAGCGTCACCCGCTCGGGCTGCTCACAGTAGATTCGCTGGTCTCCTCCTCACGCTGCGCCCCGAGATGCTCTGGGTCGTCCGTGAACGCGGTCTATGGGGGTTATGCCTCCATCGTCGCCAGAAACCAGCACCAGCCGGCCAGTTCCCGGGCGAACGCGGTGGTCGCGACGGTGCGGGGCTTGTGGTGGGCATCCATCGTCATCCACCGTCGGTGCAGGCGCCGGTTGCCCTGGTCGGCCCGCTGGGCGATGACCGCGGGGACGTTCGCCCAGTTCATCTGCAGTGTCGGGCCAGGCCGGTAGTCCTTCTTGTGCTGCCAGGCGGACTCGACCAGCAGGCGGCGGGCGTGGGAGTTGCCGGTGCGGGTGATGCCGCCCAGTTTGCGGCTGGATCCGGAGGAGTGCTCAGAGGGGACCAGTCCCAGGAACGCGGCGAGCTTCTTGCCGGTGAAGCGCTCCCAGTCCCCGATTTCCACAGCCAGACCGAAGGCGGTCAGGGTCGAGATGCCACGCAGGCAGACCAGCCGATGGGTGATCTCGGTGAACTCGCTGCCCTCTGCCAGCTCGGTGATCGCCACGTCCAGCCGGTCTCGCCGGGCCAGGCCGTGGTGGACCGTGTCGCAGGCGTCGTCGAACGCGGCCAGCGTCCCGGTCCCGGCGCTGGTGAGGTCGTCCCGGCGGATCCCACGCATCCACACGTCATGGGGACGGCCCCAGGCAGTCTTGCCGGGAAACACATAGCCGTGGCGCAGCAGCAGCTTCCCCAGTCGGTGCCTGGAGGTCATCAGGTCCCGGCGGGCATCATCTCTGGACCGGACCAGGTCGCGGGCAGATTCCTCACTCCTGGTCGGGATGCGGACCGGGACGATGTCTCCGGCCCGGTCCAGGCGGGCCAGGAGCATCGCATCGTTGCGGTCGGTCTTGACCCGGTCACCGGGTGGCCGGATCAGCTTCGAGGGCGCCGCGACCTGCACGAAATACCCCGCCTCGAGCATGGTCCGGGCGAGTCCGAAACCGGTGGGGCCGGCCTCGTAAGTGATACGTAGCGGTCCGTGTTCGCGGGCCAGATCGGTGACGAACTCGCTGATCACGACCGGGTCGTTGGGCAGCTTCTTCCGGATCAACTCACCAGTGGAGCCGTCGATCGCGGCGGCAACCACACTGCGGGCATGGACATCCAATCCCAGGCTTGTACTCTCGGTAAACACCAGGGCCTCCTATGAATGCATGCACCCCGGTTGCCCATCGACCGCGGTGATCTACGAGTCTTCATAGCGGGGCCCTGGGCCACAAGACCCGACCCGGCGACTCCGCCACCCTCATAGCGTCTGAGCGGATTCCCGCGCACGTACGACGAAGCCTCCTCCCGGATTCCGGGAGAAGGCTTCGTCGTACGTGGCGGCTTCGAAGTACGGGGAGGCTTCGTCGCGCGGGGAGGCTTCGTCGTGCGGGGAGGCTTCGTCGCGCGAGGGGGCCGCTGGCGTCCGTCGGTCAGCAGCGTGCGTCGAGCGGGATCACCAGGGCGGGTCGCCAGCTCGTGCCGTCAGGCCGGAGCACGGCGCAGAGCGCTCCGTCGGCGTCGAGAGCGGCGACCAGGTCCGACAGGTCCGCGTCGTCTCCCCCACCCCTCGGCGCGCTCCGCGGTGCCACGGGCGCTGCGGACGGCTCCTCGGCACGGGGGATGCGCCGACCGTCGGCCAGATCCCGGGCATCCTCGGCCGACACGGTCAGGGCGGGCAGAACAGTCCCCGCGCTGCGACCCAGTCCCCGCAACGGCAGGTCCACGTCATCCCCCTCGCCCCGGGCCGGCACCTGCACGGCGTCGGCCACCGTGAACGGGCCGATGCTGGTACGGCGCAGCGCCGTGAGATGACCTCCCACGCCCAACGCGGCGCCCAGGTCACGGGCCAGAGCCCGTACATAGGTTCCCGAGGAGCAGGTGACCACGGCGTCGAGGTCCACATAGCCGTCGCTCTCGCGGCGCGCTGTGATCTCGAAATGGGAGATCCGCACCGCGCGCGCGGCGAGCTCTACCTGCTCCCCCGCTCTGGCGCGGGCATAGGCACGCTTGCCGTCGACCTTGATGGCGCTGACGGTCGAGGGCACCTGCTGGATGTCCCCGCGGAGGAGCTCGAGCTGCTCGTGGATCGCGGCATCCGTGATCCCGCCGGTAGCGCTCGGGGTGCCGATCGGCTCGCCCTCACGGTCGTCGGTGGTCGTGGCCAGACCGAGGCGGATCGTGGCCTCATAGGTCTTGTCCAGCCCCACCAGGTGGGTCAGCAGCCGGGTGCCCTGGCCGATGCCCAGGATCAGCAGGCCGGTGGCCATGGGATCCAGGGTGCCGGCGTGGCCGACCTTCTTGGTCCCCAGCAGCCAGCGGACCCGCGCCACGACGTCATGGCTCGTCCGTTCCGGGGCCTTGTCGACCAGCAGGATGCCGTGGGGGGCGCTCACGCGCCCTCGCGCCCGCTGACGCCGGTCGACGGATCCTGCTCCGCTGCGCCGACGGCGTCGGCCCCGTCAGCGTCGTCGGAGTCGTCGGCGTCGGCGTCGGCGTCGTCGATGTCGTCGTCATCCTCGGCCTCACGGGGGACGCGGTAGGGATCGGCGTCGCCGGCATAGGCCGCGCCCTCCTTCGACTTCGCGAGCTCGGCGTCGCGCCCGCGGGCCTCGGACAGGAGGTCCTCGATGACACGGGCGTTCTCGGGGATCGCGTCGGCGATGAACTCGAGGGTCGGGGTCAGGCGCACGCCGGTCTGCCGGCCCACTTCACGACGCAGCATGCCGGTGGCGCTCGCGAGCGCGGCAGCGGTGCCTTCGCGCTCCTCGTCCGTGCCGAAGACGGTGTAGAAGAGCGTCGCGTGCTGGAGGTCTCCGCTGACACGCACATCGGTGATGGTCACGAAACCGAGGCGCGGGTCCTTGACCCGGGTGTCGAGCATGGTCGCCACGATCACCTTGATGCGGTCGGCGAGCTTGAGGGCGCGGGGGCTGTCGTTCATGATCGGTCATTCTCCTGATCGGGGTGAGGATCTGCGAGGGGTGAGGAGGGATGTCGGCAGCAGGATCGTCGCCGGGCAGGGTGTCTCTCGGCCCCGGAGGAGGCGTCCGTCCGGGAGCGCCCGGGAGGACAGGTGCAGGGGAGGAGAGTCGCGACGGACATGCGGCTCTCCTCCCCTGCGGATGCGGCGGGGCGCCGCGGGGCGCCCGGCCGGTATCGGATCAGCTGCGGGGCTTCTCCTGCATCTCGTACGTCGTGACGACGTCACCGATCTGCAGGTCGTTGAAGGATCCCAGGTTGATGCCGCATTCGTAGCCCTCGCGGACCTCGGTGACATCGTCCTTGTAGCGACGCAGCCCGGCGATCTCGAGGCTCTCCGTGATGACCACACCGTTACGCGTGATGCGCGCCTTGCCGCCTCGCTTGATGAGGCCGCCGCGGACGATCGAGCCGGCGATGTTGCCGAACTTGGAGGAGCGGAAGATCTCGCGGATCTCCGCCGAGCCCAGCTCGACCTCCTCGTACTCCGGCTTGAGCATGCCCTTGAGAGCCTGCTCGACCTCGTCGATGGCGTTGTAGATGACCGAGTAGTACTTGATCTCCACGCCCTCACGGTCGGCGTACTCCGCGTTGAGGCCCTCGGCCCGCACGTTGTAGCCGATGATGATGGCGTCCGACGCGACGGCGAGGTTGATGTTGTTCATCGTGATCGCACCGACACCGCGGTCGATGATCCGCAGATCGACGCCGTCCCCGACCTCGATCCCGAGCAGCGACTCCTCCAGCGCCTCGACGGCACCGGCGGCGTCACCCTTGAGGATGAGGTTGAGGGTCTCGACCTTGCCGTCGGCCATCGACTTGGTGATGTCCTCGAGGCTGATGCGCTTGCGGGCCTTGGACAGCGACGCGGCACGCTTGGCGGCCTCGCGCTTCTCGGCGATCTGGCGGGCGGTGCGCTCGTCCTGGGCGACCAGGAAGGAGTCACCGGCGCCGGGCACCGAGGTGAGACCGAGGACCTGCACCGGACGGGACGGACCCGCCTCGGTGACGTTGTCGCCGTTCTCGTCGAGCATGGCACGCACGCGGCCGTGGCCGGTGCCGCAGACGATCGCGTCGCCGACCCGCAGGGTTCCCTGCTGGACGAGGACCGTGGCGACCGGGCCGCGACCGCGGTCCAGGTTCGCCTCGATGGACACGCCACGGGCGTCCTTGTCGGCGTTCGCGGTCAGCTCGAGCGCGGCGTCCGCGGTGAGCAGGACGGCCTCGAGCAGCGCATCGATGTTCTGGTTCTCCCGAGCGGAGACGTCGACGAACATCGTCTCGCCGCCGTACTCCTCGGCCACCAGGTTGTACTCGGTGAGCTGCTGGCGGATCTTCTGCGGGTTCGAATCCGGCTTGTCGATCTTGTTGACCGCGACCACGATCGGCACGTTGGCCGCCTGGGCGTGGTTGAGCGCCTCGATGGTCTGCGGCATGACGCCGTCATCGGCGGCGACCACGAGGATCGCGATGTCGGTGACGTCGGCGCCACGGGCACGCATGGCGGTGAACGCCTCGTGGCCCGGGGTGTCGATGAAGGTCAGCGCGCGGTCGACGCCCTCGTGCTCCACCGGGACCTGGTAGGCACCGATGTGCTGGGTGATGCCGCCGGCCTCTCCTGCGCCGACGGTCGCCTTGCGGATCGTGTCGAGCAGGCGGGTCTTGCCGTGGTCGACGTGACCCATGACGGTGACGACGGGGGGACGCGGCACGCGGTCCTCGTCGTCCTCCTCGGCGAGCTCGGCATCGAGATCGATGTCGAACTGTCCGAGCAGCTCGCGCTCCTCGTCCTCCGGGGAGACGATCTCGATCTTGTAGCCCAGCTCCTCGCCGAGCAGATCGAAGGTGTCCTCGTTCAGCGACTGCGTGGCCGTAGCCATCTCGCCCATCGCGAAGAGCACCGTGATCAGCGATGCGGGATTCACATCGATGCGGTCGGCGAAGTCGGAGAGCGATGCTCCCCGGCGAAGACGGATCGGGGTGTTGCCGTCGCCGCGCGGGATCGAGACGCCGCCCGGTGCGGGCGCCGACATCTGCTCGAATTCTGCGCGCTTCGCACGCTTCGACTTGCGCGAGCGAGCGGGCTTGCCGCCACGGCCGAAGGCACCCTGGGTGCTGCCACGACCACCGCGACCGCGGGGACCGCCGCCACCTGCGGGACCACCGGGGCCGCCGCCGGGACGAGCCCCGGGACCGCCGCCGGAACGTCCACCGCGACCACGGCTGTCGCCGCCGCCGGGACGGGCGTCGGCCAGACCACCGGAGGAGTGCTGACGCATGATCCCGGGAGTGGGCATCCCGGGACGGGGCGGACGGGGAGCCGCACCCTCACGGGCTGCGGGGCGACCGGCACCGGCCTGATCGCCGCTGCGACCCTGACCCTGGCCCTGGGGGCGGGAGCCGGGACGGGGCATGCCCTGCGAGCTCGCGAAGGGGTTGTTGCCGGGACGGGGGCCGCCCGGACGCGGGGCGCCCTCGCGCGGAGCGCCGTCACGCGCGGGACGGCCGCCGCCCTGGCCCGGCTTGCGGGAGCCGGGGCGGGGCATGCCCTGCGAGCTGGCGAAGGGGTTGTTGCCGGGACGAGCAGCGCCGGGACGGGGCGCGGGACGCTCTCCACCGGGCTTCGGGGCAGACGCCGGGCGTGCGGCACCGGGCTTCGGGGCGCTGCCCGTGGACGCGGCATCATCGCTGGCCGGCTTCGCGGCAGGCTCCGACGTCTCCGCGCTCGCGGACTGCGCGGAGGTCTCGGCAGCCGGCTCGGACTTCTCGGTGCTCTGGGACTTCTCCACCGGGGCGGAGGGGGCAGAGGCCGGTTCGGGGGTCGACGCCGCAGGCTGCTCCGGAGCGGCCGGGGCGGGCTTCGCACCGGGCTTGGGAGCGCTGCCGGGCTTGGGGGCGCCGGAGGGCTTGGATGCTGCACCGGGCTTGCGCTCTGCGCCACCTGCGGGGGCTGCGGAGCCGCTCTTCTCGGACGAGCTGTCCCCACCCTTGGCGGGGAGCTCCTCACGCAGCCGACGGGCGACGGGCGCCTCGATGGTCGAGGATGCGGAGCGAACGAATTCGCCCATGTCCTGCAGCTTCTGCAGAACGGCCTTGCTGGGATGTCCGAGCTCCTTGGCGAGCTCGTGGACGCGGACCTTAGCCACATTTCTCCTGTCTCGGTCCGGCCGACAAGAGGGCGCGGACCATTAATTCCTGAGGGTGCTCATTGGTGAGTACTCATCGGATATCCATGGTTCTTCTACCTGTTCCACGTTCGGGTGAAATCGGAGTTCTCGAGGTCCTGGGCGAGATGCCCGGTGTCGACGCCGCCCCGGAAGGACCGGGCGAAGCCGCCTCGCTTCACAGCGAGCTCGAGACATGATGCCTCGGGATGCAGCCACGCACCGCGACCCAGGGCCGATCCGGTGGGATCGACGCGGACTCGCGGGGTGGCGCCTCCGGGAGCGGACTCCCGGACCAGACGCACCAGTTGGTCGCGCGGGGCCACCTGATGGCAGCCGACGCACGTCCGTTCGGGACGATGGGGTGCAGAGTGGGCGACCACGCCTCCACCTCCGTTCCGAACGCTTCCGTCGACCCATGATCCAGACCGCGTGCAGTCTGCGTCATACCTCGACGAACAGCCTCCCCAGTGTAGCGGACCGGCCGGGGCGGGCGCTCACCCGGGAGGCGTGGACCACACCTCACTGCCTCAGCCCAGTCCCAGCTCAGTCCTCGGGAACTGCCTCTGCGGCAGCAGGTTCCCGATCCGCTTGGGCAGGCGCCTCATCCGTCGGGGCGGCGGTGTGGGCCACCGGGACGGATGCGCCCTCCTCCGATGCCTCCTCAGCGGCAGCGGGGTACGCGTTCGGATCGTCGTCCGGGCGGATGTCGATCTTCCACCCGGTGAGCTTGGCGGCCAGGCGCGCATTCTGCCCGTCCTTGCCGATGGCGAGCGAGAACTGCCCGGCGGGGACGACGGCGCGGACCGCACGGCCCACCTCGTCGATGACCGTGACGCTGGTGACCTTCGACGGCGAGAGCGCGTTGGCGACGAACGTGGCGGGGTCCTCGTGGAAGTCGACGATGTCGATCTTCTCGCCGGCCAGCTCGTTCATCACCGAGCGCACGCGTGCCCCCATGGGGCCGATGCAGGCGCCCTTGGCGTTGATCCCGGGCACGGTGGCGTGCACCGCCATCTTGGTGCGGTGACCGGCCTCGCGGGCGAGCCCGGTGATCTCGACGCTGCCGTCGGCCACCTCGGGGACCTCGAGCGCGAACAGCCGGCGCACCAGGTTCGGGTGGGAGCGCGACAGGGTGATCTGAGGACCCTTCGGTCCGCGTCGAGCCTCCGTGACATAGGCGCGCAGGCGCTTGCCATGGGAGTAGTCCTCCCCCGGCACCCGCTCGTGCGGGGGCAGCACGGCCTCGACCGTGCCGAGGTCCACCAGCACCATCCGCGGGTCGCGGCCCTGCTGGATGATCCCGGAGACGATGTCGTCGGCCCGTTCGGCGTACTCGCCGAGCACCGCTTCGTCCTCGAGGTCGCGGATGCGCTGGAAGATCACCTGTCGCGCCGTCGAGGCGGCGACCCGCCCGAAGTTCTCCGGGGTGTCGTCCCATTCCTCCAGGAGGGTCCCCTCCGAGTCGCGCTCGCGTGCCATCACGGCGACCTGGCCGGTGCGCTCGTCGATGATCACCTCGGAATCCCGCACCGGGCGGTCGGTGTGCAGGTAGGCGGCGTGCAGAGCGGAACGGATCGCGTCCAGCAGGACGGGCAGGCGGATATCCCGCTCCCGTTCGAGGGCCCGCAGGGCACCCATGTCGATGTCCATCTCAGCTCTCCTTCGATGCGGTGGGGTCGGCGTCAGCGATCAGCTGCGCAAGATCAGCGGGCGGGTCGAACTCGACCTGCACCTGGGCGGAGGAGACGTCGGCGACGGGGAGCTCCAGCCGCTCGGAGGTTCCCTGGGGCATGCGGAGCGGGCGGCCGCGGTCGTCCCGGCCGGGCTCCTGACGCAGGATCAGGACGTCACCGGCGGTGACGGCGAGCAGCCGCGCCCGGTACAGCGTGCCGTCGGCGGTCAGGGAGAGGAGACGACCCCGCGAGCGTCGGAAGTGGCGCACCGCGGTGAGTTCACGGTCGACACCGGGGGTGGTGATCTCCAGGACCACCGGATCGGGGCCCAGCAGGGCGTCGTCGGCGTCGATCCGGTCGGAGAGCTCGCGAGAGGCCGTCGCGACGGTGTCCAGATCCGCGCTGCCCAGCTGGTCCTCGGGCAGATCCACGATCAGCCGCACCTCGGGCATCGAGCGTGGGCCCGTCACCACGATCTCCTCGAGCACGAGGTCATGGTTCTCCAGGACCTGGGATGCTGCCTCCCGCAGGGCGGTGTGGGCCGTCTGGCCGTCGAGGTCGCTCATCGCTCGCTCACCTCCTCCTGCATATAGGTACCTGTGCCCACCGGTGACGCATCACCCGGCGGGGTCGATCCCAGGATAGTGCGCGCGCGGCGCGGATGCCTCCCGGAAGGGCCTCGATGCGAGAATCCTCCTGTGCTCCTTCCCACCGACCCCCTTCCCGCAGCCCGACTCCCGTCGCGGCGCCGAGTGCTGGCGTCGGGCGCCCTGGGCGTCCTCGCCCTCGCCGGAGTGCCCGGATGCGGGCGGATCGCCCTGGGCGGCCCCGCGGACTACACACCTCCTCCGCCCGGGATCGATGATCTGTACCGGACCGATCTGCTCGCCGTCCTGGACCGCGCGATCGCCGGCACGCAGACCCTCGCGGACTCGGCCGACGGGTCGACGGGCACCGAGCTCGCCGACGTGCTGGCGATGCTCTCCGCCGCGCTGCCCGAGCAGCGCTCTGCCCTGCTGACCGGCGCCGAAGCCGAGCGGGAGGAGACCGCCGCATCCGATCCCGTCGCCTCCGACCCGGCCGCGTCCCCGATACCGACTCCCTCCGACACACCGACGGACGCCGCCGGGCTCGTCGCCGTCCTGGTCGAGCTGCGGGAGCTCACGGCCGACGCGGCCCGACAGGTCTCCGGATCCCTCGCCCGCCCCATCGCGGCGATCGCGGCACATGCGGCATGGAGCGCGCGACGTCTCCACGACGCCGCCGCGGCGGGCGACGTGCCCGCGCTGCGCTCGTCCGAGGAGATCGTGCCCTCGCGCGAGGTGCCGGCGACGGACCCGCCGTCGGTGGGCGCCGAGGTGGACTATCACTCCACGATCGAGCAGGCGCAGCAGGAGGAGTGGTACGCCGGGTACCTCTACGAGGTGCTCGCGGCCCGGACCACGGACGACGGCGAACGCGACGCGGACCTCGCCCGCAGTGATCTCCATCGGGCACGAGCGGAGTCGCTGGCGGCGATCGCGGAGGAGGACGGCGCCCCGGTCGTGCCCCGCCAGGCCGTCTACGCACTGCCGGGCGGGACGCTCGATGACCGGATGGCCGCAGAGCTCCCGCGGATGCTCGCCGAGGGTCTGCTCGTCGATCATGTCGCGCTCGTCGGGGCCGCCCCGTTCGACCGCCGTCCGCTGTCGATCGTCGCCGCGATGCAGGAAGGGGAGCTGCTGGCTCCTCTCACGGTCGCGATGCAGCCCCTGCCGGGCCTCGAGATCGAGGATCCCGCGCCGAGCGACGGCGGCTGAGGACTCAGGCCCCGCGCACCGCCGAGACCAGGGCCTCGACGACCCCTTCGGGGGCGACCTCCTCGATGGACCCGCTCGCGCGGTCCCGGATCTCGACGACACCTGTCGCCAGGCCCTTGCCGACCACCACGGAGGTGGGAATGCCCAGCAGCTCGGCGTCCTTGAACTTCACGCCCGGGGAGACCTTGGGCCGATCGTCGTAGAGCACCTCGAGACCGCGGGCCTCGAGCTCGGTGCCGATCCGTTCGGCCTCCTCGAAGATCTCCGGGGTCTTGCCGGTGGCCATGATGTGCACGTCGGCCGGGGCGACCTGGCGGGGCCACACCAGGCCCTTGTCGTCGTGGTGGAGCTCGGCGATGGCGGCGACCGCGCGGGTCACGCCGATGCCGTAGGAGCCCATCGTCACCACGACCGCCTTGCCGTTGACGTCGAGCACCTTGAGGTCGAGCGCCTCGGCGTACTTGCGGCCCAGCTGGAAGATGTGTCCCATCTCCATGCCACGGGTCAGCCGCATCGGGCCCGAGCCGTCGGGCGCAGGATCCCCGTCCCGCACCTCGGCGGCCTCGATGGTGCCGTCGGCGGTGAAGTCGCGGCCGGCGACGAGGTCGTAGACGTGCTTGTCCTTCTCGCCGGCGCCGGCGACCCAGGAGGTGCCGGGTGCCACGCGGGGATCCACGAGGTAGCGGATCTCCGAGGCGGAATCCAGGCCCAGGCCCTCCGGGCCGATGTAGCCCTTCATGAGCACCGGGTGCGCGGCGAAGTCGGCATCGGTGAACGGTGCGGCGGTGGCGGGTGCGACCGCGGACTCGAGGCGCTTCTCGTCGACCTCGCGGTCGCCGGGCAACGCGATCACCAGCGGCTCGGTGCTGCCATCGGGGTAGGTGAGCAGGTAGACGAGGTGCTTGAGCATCTCGTAGCGGGTCCACTCCCCCGACTCCGCGACGGGGCCCTTGCCGGGGAAGGCCTCGTTGGAGAAGTCGGTGAGCGCGGCGATGGTGCTCGCGCCCGGGGTGTCCTCGACGTGCATCGCCGGCCGCGCGGCGATCGCGGCCTCGTCCAGCGCCGGCGGGGCGACGGTGGTGACCGCCTCGACGTTGGCCGCGTAGCCGCCGTCGGAGACCACGAAGGTGTCCTCACCCACGGGCGTGGGGTGGAGGAACTCCTCGGAGCGGGAGCCGCCCATCGCGCCGGCGTCGGCGCGGCAGATCACCGTGGGCAGGCCGAGGCGATCGAAGGTGCGCTGGTAGGCGCCGCGCTGATTCTCGTAGCTGACGTCCAGGCCGGCATCGTCGATATCGAAGGAGTAGGCGTCCTTCATGATGAACTCGCGGGTGCGCAGCAGCCCCGCGCGGGGGCGCGCCTCGTCGCGGAACTTGGTCTGCACCTGGTAGAGCATCGCCGGGAGGTCCTTGTACGAGTTGTACAGGTCCTTCACCGTGAGGGTGAACATCTCCTCGTGGGTGGGCGCGAGCAGGTAGTCGTTCTCGCGGCGGTCCTTCAGGCGGAAGAGCTGGGGGCCGTACTCCTCCCAGCGTCCGGTGGCCTCGTACGGCTCGCGCGGCTGGAGCGCGGAGAACACGAGCTCCTGGCCGCCGATCGCGTCCTGCTCCTCGCGCACGATCGCCTCGACCTTGCGCAGCACCTTCAGCCCGAGCGGCAGCCAGGTGTAGACGCCCGGCGCGCTGCGGCGGATGTATCCGGCGCGCACGAGCAGCTTGTGGCTGGCGACCTCGGCGTCGGCCGGGTCCTCCCGCAGGGTGCGGACGAACGACGACGACAGACGGATCATGGGGCAGGCCTTTCACAGCAGGGACTGGGCGCTACCGCCACCGGCGGCGGACGCGGGGTCCATCGTACTGGCCGCGACGGGCCGACGTATCCTGGCAGGATGCACCCGCGAGCACGGGAGGACCCCGGATCCGCACCGACGTCGCGCCGGCAGGCCCTGCGCGCGGCCGGCACGGTCGGCGCCCTCGGCGTCCTGGGCGCCGGCGGGTACGTGGCCTCGCGATGGGCCGGTCCCGCCGCGGACCCGCGCACCGTCATCTCCCTGTACTCGCAGACCGTCGCCTATGACGCGGATCAGTCACGCGTGCTCGTGAGGACCCCCGAGTCCGTGTCCGAACTGCTCCCGGGAACCCGTCTGCACTCCGATCTCGCCGCGTCCTCCCCCGCTGTCCGGCGGGCGCACGAGTTCTGGGACGGGACCTCCTCGTGGAGATCACGGGTGGCCACGGCGCAGGAGGAGCACGAGGTGCACTCGGACCTCTCGGACCTCCCGGACCTCGCAGACCTCGCGGGATCCGCCCTCCGCGACCTGTGGGTGCTCGCGGACGACCTGCCCGCCCCGGTCGCCGGCTGGAGCACGAGCTGGCGGTACATCTGGCCGCGGGATGCCGCGTTCTGCGCGGTCGCCCTCGCCCGCGTAGGACACGTGGACCGCGCGATCGCCGTCCTGACCCACCTGCAGTCGATCCAGTCGGACGACGGCTGGTTCGAGGCACGCTACGCACCAGGGACCGACCGGGCACCGGACGACCGTGATCGCCAGTTCGATGGCACCGGCCTGGTGCTCTGGGCCCTTTCGGAGGTCGCGCAGACCGTGCCCGACGCTGATCGCCCCCAGCTGCTCGACGACCTCGCGCCGCTGATCGGCACCACTCGCGACGCGCTGCTGAGGGAGACCCATGACGGGGCCGAGATGCCGCCGGTCTCCCCCGACTACTGGGAGGTGCGCGAGCGCTCGGTGACGCTCGGCCTCATGACCAGCACCCTCGCAGGCCTGCGAGCGAGCGGTGAGCTGACCGGGGCGGACCGGGACCGGGCCGCCGCCCGCTCCTTCTCCTCGATGCTGACGGAGACCTTCGGCGCCCACGGCTTCCAGCGCTACCGGCGCCGCGGAGGATCGGACTCGGCACTCGCCGTCCTCGACGCGACTGGATGCCACGGTGTCGCGTCAGCGCAGCAGCTGCTGGCCCTGCGCCAGGAGCTCGCCCGTCCGGGCGGCGGCATCGCTCCGGGCGCGTCCTGGCGCGAGGACGGCGTGAGCTGGACCCCGTCGACCAGTCTGCTCGCCCTCGCCCTCGCCCGCGCCGGAGAGTCCGACGCCGCCCTCGAGATCCTCGGCTGGCTCGCCGCGCACCGCACCGACGCGGGCTCACTGCCCGAGAAGGTCCTCTTCGACGGCCGCCCGGCGGCGGTCGCCCCGCTCGCCTGGACCGCGGCGAACGTGCTGCTGACGCTCGATGCGCTGGCGTCGACCTGACCCCATCGGCGTCGGCGAGCGTGCTGCGCTCAAAACAGGATCGTGGTGAGCTCACCGATCTGGTGGAAGCCGGCGGCGGCGTAGGCGCGGCGAGCCGGCTCGTTGAAGTCGTTGACATACAGGGTGACCTGCGGGGCGTGGTCTCGGCGTACCTGTCGCACGAGGTCCGCCATGGCCGCACGGCCCACGCCGCGGCCGCGCTGATCCGGCCGCACCCACACGCCGTGGATCTGGGCGACCGGGCCGAACAGGGCCCCGACGTCGGCCTTGAACAGCACCTCGCCGTCCTCGATGATCACGTAGGTGCGGCGCAGATGGATCAGGTCCTCGATCCGGGTCCGGTACGAACGTCCGCCGTCGCCGAGCAGAGGATCGACACCGACCTCCTCGCGGAACATCGCCACGGCGGCCGGGAACACCGCTCGCTCCTCACCCGGCAGCGCGGCCCGCAGCCGGGAGTCACCAGGTGCGACCATCTCCTGGGCACTGAGCAGCGGCTGGCTCCACCGGTACTCGCGCACGTCAGGGCCCCAGCCCGGTGCGAGGTGCTGCCACATCGCCTCGACCGCGGCGCGATCACCGACCACAGAGCTGGCCCGACGGCTCCGAGCCGCGAGGAAGCGCCCGAACTCCCCCAGGGCGAGACCGGTCGCCGACATCGGAGACAGGTTCACGCCGTGCCACAGCAGGCCATCGGGCCGGGCCTCGTCCCCGGCCACCGAGAACTCCTGCCCCACGGAGGGGCTGCGTCCCACATCGCGCAGACGCGCACCCGCGAGGGCGTTGGTCGCCGGGTCCCTCAGGGCATGCGCGATCGCGACGTCCAGCCCAGCGGGGCGAACTGCTCGAACCCGCCCTCCGCGACGGAACACGCGCGATCAGCTCACAGAGACCGACGGGGCACCGGACGCTTCGGCGGCCTCGCCCTCCATCTCGGCGGCGATACGGTTCGCCTCGGCCAGCAGGGTCGGGACGATGTCCGACTCGGGCACGGTCTTGATGACCTTGCCCTTGACGAAGATCTGGCCCTTGCCGTTGCCGGAGGCGACACCGAGATCAGCCTCGCGGGCTTCGCCCGGACCGTTGACGACGCAACCCATGACGGCGACGCGCAGCGGCACCTCGAGGTGCTTGAGGCCCTCGGTGACCTCGTCGGCGAGCTTGTAGACGTCCACCTGGGCGCGACCGCACGAGGGGCACGAGACGATGTCGAGCTTGCGGTCCTTGAGGTTGAGCGACTGCAGGATCTGGATGCCGACCTTGACCTCCTCGACCGGCGGGGCCGACAGCGACACACGGATGGTGTCGCCGATCCCCTCGCCCAGCAGGATGCCGAAGGCGACGGAGGACTTGATGGTGCCCTGGAACGCCGGGCCCGCCTCGGTGACGCCGAGGTGCAGGGGCCAGTCGCCCTCCGCGGAGAGCTGGCGGTACGCCTCGACCATGATCACGGGATCGTTGTGCTTCACCGAGATGCCGAAGTCGTGGAAGTCGTGCTCCTCGAACAGCGACGCCTCCCACTTCGCAGACGCCACGAGAGCCTCCGGGGTGACCCGGTCGCCCTTCATCATCCGCTGGTCGATGCTGCCGGCGTTGACGCCGATGCGCAGCGCGGTGCCGTGGTCCTTGGCGGCCTTCGCGATGTCCTTGATCTGGTCGTCGAAGCGACGGATGTTGCCCGGGTTCACGCGGACCCCCGCACAGCCGGCCTCGATCGCCGCAAAGACGTACTTCGGCTGGAAGTGGATATCGGCGATCACCGGGATCGGTGACTTCGCCGCGATCGCCGCGAGGGCGTCGGCGTCCTCCTGCCGTGGACAGGCCACGCGGACGATGTCGCAGCCCGCGGCGGTCAGCTCCGCGATCTGCTGGAGGGTCGCGTTGATGTCGTGCGTCGGGGTGGTGGTCATCGACTGCACCGTGATGGGTGCGTCGCCGCCGACGTAGAGATCGCCGAGCTTGACCTTGCGGGTCGTCCGCCGCGGTGCGAGGACCGGTGGCGGCGTCTTGACGGAGGGGATGCCGAGGCTCACTGAAGTCACCCCTCCATTATGGACTCGTCCCGGGGCTCTGGAGGGTCAGGTGCGACACCTCCACCGCTCCTGCACGCCCGGCGTGGCGCGCCGCACATGATTGCGGGCCCCGGGTCCCTGTGGATGTCAGGGGAACAGAGTGATGGGTTTGACGATGTCGGCGTAGAGCAGGAGCACCGTCATGAGGATGAAGACGATCGCGACCGCGTTGGTCAGCGGCAGCAGCCGCGACATGTCCACCGGTCCGGGGTCGGGCCGTCCTCGCCAGCGGGCGATCTGCCGCCGGACGCCCTCGATCAGCGCCCCCAGCACGTGCCCGCCGTCCAGAGGCAGCAGCGGCACCAGGTTGAAGACGAACAGCGCCATGTTCAGCGACGCCAGCATCGAGACCAGGGTCGCGACCTTCTCCTTGAGCTCGAAGCCCGGCTGGTCCGCGGAGGCGACCTCTCCAGCCAGACGCGACACGCCGACGACGCCGAGCGGACCGTTGGGGTCCCGCTCCTCGCTGCCGAAGGCCGCCTGCGCCACGTCGTACAGCCGCAGCGGCAGCGTCACGATGATCCGCCCGGTCTGCGTGAACGCGGACCACGCCATCTCCGGCACGAGCGCCGGCGACTGCGGCACCAGGTCCGGGGTGCCCGAGACACCGAGGAAGCCGACCTGCTCGGTCTGCAGTTCGCCGCTGGAGTCGTAGACGGCCGCGCCATCCGCATCGAGCACGGGACGGGCGTCCACGATCGGAGTGGCCTCGAGCTCGAGGGTCTCGCCGTCCCGTTCGACGACGACGGGGACGGTGCGATCCCCGCTCGCCCGGATCGCCACCGTCACGTCGGACCAGGTGTCGATTTCGTGGCCGTCGATCTCCTGCAGCGTGTCCCCGGGGCGGATCCCCGCCGCGAGGGCAGGGGCCTCCTGCTCGCCCTCGCAGCCGGCGTCGGCGGGGGCCTCGGCCGGGAGGACGCACTTCGACACGGACTGCACCGTAGGAGTCACGGCAGGCAGTCCGATGCCGCTGACCATCACCGTCATCAGCACGATCGAGATCAGCAGATTCATGGTGGGCCCGCCCAGCATCACCACGAGCTTCTTCGGCACGGACAGCGCGACGAACGTCCGATGCGCGTCCTCCTGCCCGTACTGGGAGGACTCGAACTCCTTGGCGTCCTCGGACATCTGCGACATCTGCTGGAGGAACCCGGTGGAGTCCTCACGGATGGTGCCCGCCGGTTCCCCCTTGTGCGGCGGGAACATGCCGATCATGCGGATGTATCCGCCCAGCGGGATCGCCTTGAGCCCGTATTCGGTCTCGCCACGGGTGCGCGAGAGCACCGTCGGCCCGAAGCCGATCATGTACTGGGTGACACGGACGCCGAACAGCTTCGCCGGGAGGAGATGACCGACCTCGTGCAGGGCGATCGAGAGCGCGAGCCCGAGGCCGACGACGAGCACCCCGAGCACGAACAGCGCGATGCTCATCGCCCGGTCTCGGAGCTCATGGAGATCAGGGTGCGGGCGGTCTCCCGGGCCCAGGTCTCCACGGCGAGCACACCCTCGACGCCGTCGGTGAGCTCGGCACGGGGACGCCCCGGATGCTCGAGGACCGTGCGGATCATCTCGACGATGCCGAGGAAGCTGAGGTCGCCGGCGAAGAACGCCTCGACGGCCTCCTCGTTCGCGGCGTTGTACGCGGCCATCGCTCCCCCGCCTTCGCGGTGCGCCGCGCGGGCGATCGAGATCGCCGGGAAGGTCACCTCGTCGACCGGTTCGAAGGTCCAGGACTGGGCGGTGGAGAAGTCGAGCGCCGCGGCGAGACCGGGCAGCTTCTTGGGGTGGGCGAGCGCCCAGCCGATGGCATGGCGCATATCCGGCGGGCTCGCCTGCGCGATGGTGGAGCCGTCGACGAGGGTGGCCATGGAGTGCACGATCGACTGCGGATGGACGACCACGTCGACGCGGTCCTCGGGCAGATCGAACTGGAAGCAGGCCTCGATGACCTCGAGGGCCTTGTTGACCAGGGTCGCCGAGTTCGTGGTGATCACGCGGCCCATGGCCCAGGTGGGATGGGCGAGCGCCTGCTCCGGCGTGACGGCGCCGAGCTCGGCGCGGGCCAGGCCCCGGAAGGGCCCTCCGGAGGCGGTCACGACCAGGCGCTCGACCTGGTCCGGACGCACCCCGGCGAGGGCCTGGGCGATCGCGGTGTGCTCGGAATCGACCGGGAGGATCTGTCCCTGCGCGGCGGCGTCGGTGACCAGATGGCCGCCGACCACGAGGGACTCCTTGTTGGCCAGGGCCAGGCGGGCACCGCTGGCGAGAGCGGAGAGCGTGGGCAGCAGGCCGACGGATCCCGTGATCGCGTTGAGCACGACGTCCTGCTCCCCGAGGCTGCCGGCGAGATCGACGACCGCCTGCTGGCCGGCCTCGATCTGCGGTGCGGCGATGCCGGCCGCCCTGCAGGCGAGGGCCACGGCGCGCTCGACGGTCTCGGCACGCTCGGGATCGGCGACGACGAGGCGCTCGGGGTGATGCCGGGCCACCTGCTCGGCGACGATCTCCGGGCGCGATCCTCCCACGGCGAGGCCGTGCAGCCGGGCGACGTCCGGGTACCTGGCGAGGACCTCGAGGGTCTGGGCGCCGATCGAACCGGTCGCCCCCAACAGCACCAGCCGTCGCGCGGACGGGGCACCGGTCGTGATGCTCGGCGCCGTGATCACGGCACGGAGGCCATCACGTCCGCGACATGGTCGAGGTAGACGTCGACGACGGCCTCGCGGTAGCCCTCGGATCCCCGGCGACGACGGAAGGCGGCGCGACGCACGTCGTCGACGCTCATCGGCAGCCCGTCGGTGAAGTAGGAGACCAGCTGATCGCACAGGGCGTCGACGTCCGTCCGGTCGTAGGACGGCTCCCCCTGCTCGGCCGGGGCGAAGCGCTCGCCCGCAGGGCGCTCGAGACGCTCCTTGAGGGACTCCGCCCGCTCGGTGAGCTGGGCGACCCAGACGTCCTCACCCTTCTCGGCGATGGAATCGTCACGGGACTGCAGGGCGAAGGCGTCGGAGAGGCGGTCCAGCGCCTCGTCGACGACGCGCATGTCATAGCCGCCGCGTTCGGTGCCGAAGCTCGCCGAGGTGATGTCGCCACCGCTGAACGCGGGGTCACGACCTTCATAGGCGGTGCGGGCGCGGGCGAGGAACTCGTCGACCTCCCGCATGTTGTATCCGACGCTGAAGCGAGAGACGCGCTCGAACGATGTGCTCACCAGTGGATCCTTCCTCGGTGCTGTCGGTGTCCCACTGTAGCGGCGTGGGAGGTGCGGTTCGGGGAGGTGCGGTTCGGGGAGGTGCGGTTCATGGGCCGCGGTTGCCCGGGTCGGGCAGGGCGCTCAGCGACCGCCGCCGAGCAGCCGGGCGAAGAACCCGCCTCGCTCGGCGGGGTGGCCCCCTCGGGGCCCGGACCGCGGTTCGGGATCCTGCTCGGTCTGCTGCGGCACTCCCCCACGGGACTGCCGGGAGTAGTCATGCTCCGGGTCGTACGCGATCCTGCCCTCGAGGAGCGGGATCGCCACCTCGTCGAGGAAATCGTCAACCTCCTCCATGTCATAACCGGCCTGGAACCGGACGGGCGCGAAGACGACCGCATGGACGTCCTCCGTGGAGACGGAGCCGTCGCCGCGCAGGATCGCCTGCTCCAGGCGGTCGATGAAGTCGTCGACGGCAGGCATCTCATAGGCCTCCGCGAACTTCCGAGAGGTGAAGCTGATCTTCATCGGTGGCCCCTCACTCGCCGGCGGCGACGGCCTCGACGCGCGCGATCCGCGCCTCGCGGTCCTCGCGGTGCGCGTCGGTCTCGATGACCTCGGCGGCGAGCTGCCCGCAGGCGCCATCGATGTCGCTGCCGCGCGTGTCGCGGATGGTCGCGGAGATGCCGTTGTCCCGCAGGGTCTGCACGAACTGCTTCTCCACGAACGGGTCCGAGGCGGTCCACTTCGAGCCCTTCACCGGGTTCAACGGGATCGGGTTGACGTGGATCCAGTGCGCACCGCCCTTGGCGATCAGCCGATCGGCGAGCAGCTGGGCGCGGTGCGCCTGGTCGTTGATGTCGCGGATCAGGGCGTATTCGATGCTCACCCGTCGGCCGGTGGTCTCGAAGTACTCGTAGGCTGCGTCGAGGATCTCATCGATGTCGAAGCGGGTGTTGATCGGGACCAGCTCGTTGCGCAGCTCGTCGTCTGGAGCGTGCAGCGACACCGCGAGGGTGAGCGGGATCTTCTCCTTGGTCAGCTTCCGCACCGCGGGGGCCAGGCCCACCGTGGAGACCGTGATGTGGCGCGCACCCATCCCGAAGCCCTCTGGCGTCGGGGTGTTCAGCCGGCGGCACACGGTCGCCACGGGACGGTAGTTCGCCAGCGGCTCCCCCATGCCCATGAAGACGATGTTCGAGACCCGCCCGGTGCCGCCGGGCAGTTCCCCGTCGGCCAGCATCTTGTTGGCGATGCGCACCTGCTCGAGGATCTCGGAGGTGGACAGGTTGCGGGTCAGACCCATCTGCCCGGTCGCGCAGAACGGGCAGTTCATGCCGCAGCCCGCCTCGGAGGAGATGCACAGGGTGACCCGGTCGCTGTAGCGCATCAGGACGGATTCGACCATCGAGCCGTCGAACAGCTTCCACAGGAACTTCTGGGTGGCGCCGTGATCGGCGGACTGCCGGGAGACCTCGGTCAGCAGCTGCGGGAAGAAGCGCTCGACGAGCGCATCCCGGCCGTCCTTGGGGAGATCCGTGAGGTCCTCGGGAGCGGTCGTGAAGTGCTCGAAGTAGTGCACGGAGAGCTGCTTCGCCCGGAAGCCCGGCAGGCCCATCTCCTTGACCGCCTCGATCCGCTCCTCCATCGTGAGGTCCGCGAGATGCGCCGGCGGCTTGCCCCGACGCGCGGGACGCAGCTGCAGCTGGCCCGGGGCGAGGGCGATCTTCTGTCCGGGGACCGCCTCTCGGGAGAGGTCGGGGAGGTCCGCGTTCTTGGTGGACGCGGCCTTGTCGGTTCGTTCGTCGGCGCTGTTCATGGCAGCAGGACCTCCAGCATGATGTAGGTGGTGGGGGCGGCGAGCAGGATGGAATCCACCCTGTCCAGCACGCCTCCGTGGCCAGGGAGCAGGTGCCCCATGTCCTTGATTCCGAGGTCGCGCTTCAGCAGCGACTCGGACAGATCCCCACAGGTGGAGACGACCACGAGCACGATGCCCAGGATCGCCGCCGCCCACCAGGGGACGTCGAGCGCGAGCACCCCGAAGGCGATCACCGAGGCGACACCCAGGATCAGCGAGCCGGCGAAGCCTTCCCAGCTCTTCTTGGGGCTGATGCCCGGCGCCATCGGATGAGACCCGAACAGCACCCCGGCCACGTAGCCGCCGATGTCGTTGCCCACCGGGCCGAGCACCGCCAGCATCACGAGCAGCGGGCCCTGCTCCATCCCGAAGAGGAGCAGGGTGAAACTGCCCAGGAATGCCACCCAGGACAGGGCGAACACTCCCCCGGCCACGTCGCGCAGTGCCGTGAGGCCCATCGATTCCGAGACCCGCCACAGGATGAGCACGCAGACCGCGACCGCGGTCGCGATCAGGAGTCCCAGCACGTCGAACACCACGGTCGAGACCGCCATCCCGATCACGCCGACGAGCAGCGGGACGGCCGGGATCCGCAGGCCGCCGTGCGCGAGCGCGCGGGTCAGCTCGAGCACGGCGAGCACGACGATGATCGCGACGAGCACCGGGAACGCCTGCGGGACCACGAACAGCGAGCAGAGCAGCACGCCGCCGAGCGCCGCACCGACGGCGATCGCGGCGGGCAGGTTCCGGCCCGGCCCCCGCCGTTTCGCGTGCTCGGGCGCGGGGCGAGATCCGAGTCTGTGTTCACTGAGGGGGCCGAGTTGTCGCGGGAGACCTCAGATGGTCTCGAGCTCGGTTTCCTTGAGGCCGAGGGCCTCGTCGATCTGGTCGATGAACGACTTCGTCAGGGTCTCGAGCTCCTTCTCGGCGCGCGAGCCGTCGTCCTCGCCGATCTCCTTGTCCTTGACCAGCTTCTCGATGGCCTTCTTCGCGTTGCCGCGAGAGCCGCGCACGGCCACTCGGCCGTCCTCCGCCTTGGTCTTGGCGAGCTTGACGTACTCCTTGCGGCGCTCCTCGGTGAGGGCGGGCAGCACGACGCGCAGGTTGTCGCCGTTGTTGGTCGGGTTCACGCCCAGATCCGACTCGCGCAGAGCCGTCTCCACACCGGTCGTCGCGGACTTGTCGTACGGGGTCACGATGACGGTGCGAGCCTCGGGGAACTGCAGCGACGCGAGCTGGTTCAGCGGGGTCGGTGCACCGTAGTACTCGACCGTGATGCCCTGGAACATCGCGGCATTGGCGCGGCCCGTACGGATGGCGGTGAACTCATCCTTGGTGACGTCGACGGTCTTGGACATCTTGGACTTCGCGTCCTTCAGGATGCTGGCGGTGTCGTCGCTCACGACTGCTCCTCGGTTCTCGGTGGGTGGTGATGGCGTCCATTGTCCCGCATCGTCGCGGCGGGATGGCAGATCAGGCGGGGTGCGGGCGCGCCGCACCGGTCCGGCACGACCGGAGGGGAGCTCTGCGATCCTCGATCTCCCCGCCGCGGTCGGCTCAGTCGTGGGTGACGACCGTGCCGATCCGGTCCCCGCGCATCGCGCGGGTGATGTTGCCCGGGGCGTCGAGCCCGAACACCATCATCTGCTGCGCATTGTCCATGCACAGGCTGAAGGCGGTCGAGTCGACGACCTTCAGGCCGCGCTGGAGCGCGTCGTTGTAGGTGATGTGCTCGAGCTTCACCGCGTCCGGGTTGGTGCGGGGATCGGAGTCGTACACGCCGTCCACGCCGTTCTTGGCCATGAGCACCTCTTCACAGCCGATCTCGAGCGCACGCTGCACGGCGACGGTATCGGTGGAGAAGTACGGCATGCCGGCGCCGGCGCCGAAGATGACGACGCGACCCTTCTCCAGGTGGCGCACGGCGCGCAGAGGGATGTAGGGCTCGGCGACCTGGCCCATCTCGATCGCGGTCTGCACGCGGGTGGAGACCCCACGCTGCTCCAGGAAGTCCTGCAGGGCGAGGCAGTTCATCACGGTGCCGAGCATCCCCATGTAGTCGGCGCGGCGGCGATCCATGCCGCGCTGGGACAGCTCGGCGCCGCGGAAGAAGTTGCCTCCGCCGACGACGATGGCGCACTCGACGCCCTGGGCAACTCCTTCGGCGATCTCTCCCGCGACGCGGGAGACCACATCGGGGTCGACGCCGACGGCGCCTCCGCCGAAAGCTTCACCGGAGAGCTTCAGGAGGACACGACGTCCGTCCTCTCTCTTCGGGAGAACAGGTATCGGTGACGTGAACGTCTGGGTCATGTCGGTCCTTCCGCGCTGGGTCCTCGGCGATGATACCGGTGCGGCCCCGCACCGATGGTGCGGGGCCGCAGGGCGGTGGCGACGCTCACGCGCCGCAGGTGGGATCGGGCCCGTGAGGTTCCGTTCCCGGCGTGTCAGCCGCCGACGCGGAAACGGACGAAGCCGGTGAGCTTGCCGCCGGCGTTCTCGACGATCTGACCGACGGTCTGCTTCGGGTCCTTGGCGAACGCCTGATCGAGCAGGACGTTCTCCTTGAAGTAGCCCTTGAGACGGCCCTCGACGATCTTGGTGATCGCCTTCTCGGGCTTGCCCTCGTTCTTGGCGGTCTCCTCGGCGATGCGGCGCTCGTTGGCGACGATCTCCTCGGGGACCTCCTCGCGGGTCAGGTAGGCCGGGGAGAACGCGGCGATGTGCATCGCGACGTCGCGCCCGACCTCGGCGCCTGCCTTGTCGGAGGCGACGAGGACGCCGACCTGCGGGGGCAGGTCCTTGTTGGTGCGGTGCATGTACGAGGAGACGACCTCGCCGGAGACACGACCGATGCGACGCACCAGGATCTTCTCACCCATGGTGGCGCCGGCGTTGGTCAGCGCCTCGCCGAACGACGTGTCGGCGAGATCCTCGGGCTCGTTCGCGCCGGACTCGACGGCCGCGGCCACGGCCTCGTCGCCCAGGGCGACGAACTTGTCGTTCTTGGCGACGAAGTCGGTCTCGGAGTTGAGCTCGACCAGGGTGCCGGTCTGGCCACCCTCGCCGTCGCGCACGTCGACGGCGATGAGGCCCTCGGAGGCGGTGCGGCCCTCGCGCTTGGCGATGCCCTTGAGACCCTTGACGCGGATCAGTTCGACGGCCTTCGCCTTGTCGCCGTCCGACTCGTCGAGAGCCTTCTTGACGTCGAGCATGCCCGCGCCGGTGGTCTCGCGGATCTCCTTGATGTCTGCTGCCGTGTAGTTGGCCATGTTCCTCTTCCTTCTACGAGCTGATGTCTGGAGGGAGGGGCGGCGGCGGGCGCCGTCCCGTGGAGGGGCCCGGGGACGCCGACGGCGTTCCCGGGCCCGCTATGGTCACTCGGCGGCGGGGGCCTCGGTGGACTCCGCAGCGGCGGACTCGGTGGACTCCGCAGCGGGGGTCTCCTCGGCCGGCTTCTCCTCGGCGGGGGTCTCCGCAGCAGCGGTCTCCTCGGCGGCGGCGACCGACTCCTCGGCCGGTGCGTCCTCCTGCTGGACCTCGGACTGCTTGAGGAGCTCCTGCTCCCACTCCGCCAGCGGCTCTGCGGCGACGGCGGAGACGTTCTTCTCGCCACCGGTCGACTTGGCGTGACGCTCCTGCAGACCAGCGGCCACCGCGTCGGCGATGACCCGGGTCAGCAGGGCGACGGAGCGGATCGCGTCGTCGTTGCCCGGGATCGGGTAGGTGACCTCGTCGGGATCGCAGTTGGTGTCCAGGATCGCGACGACGGGGATGCTGAGCTTCTGCGCCTCGTCGACGGCCAGGTGCTCCTTGTTGGTGTCCACGATCCACACGGCGGAGGGAGCCTTCGCCATGTCGCGGATGCCGCCCAGGGTCTTGGCCAGCTTGTCCTTCTCGCGACGCATCATCAGCAGCTCCTTCTTGGTGCGACCGGAAGCGGCCACATCCTCGAAGTCGATCTGCTCGAGCTCCTTAAGGCGGTTCACGCGCTGCGAGACCGTCTGCAGGTTGGTGAGCATGCCGCCCAGCCAACGCTGGTTCACGTAGGGCATGCCCACGCGGGTCGCCTGCTCCTGGATGGGCTCCTGAGCCTGCTTCTTGGTGCCGACGAAGAGAACGCTTCCACCGTGGGAAACGGTCTGCTTGACGAAGTCGTACGCCTTGTCGATGTACGTCAGCGTCTGCATGAGGTCGACGATGTAGATGCCGTTGCGCTCGGTGAAGATGAAGCGACGGACCTTCGGGTTCCAACGACGGGTCTGGTGACCGAAGTGGACGCCGCTCTCCAGGAGCTGGCGCATGGTGACGACTGCCATGATGGTGTCCTCTGTTCTCAGGCCTGGGCTCGCACGACTCGCTCGTAGGCGTCCGTGGTCATCGCGCAGGACCTGCATTCTCGGTTGTTCCCCGACACCGGACGGTGCGAGGCCTGGTGCCCGGGAGAGCCGATCGCCCCGACAGTGCTCCGCACCATGGTGCGGAGCGGCCGAGGACCGCTGATCGGCGGACCCTGATGGGCACGCGAAGTCATCCGGACGGACCGGATGCTCACAGAAGTCTATCCGACGTCCCACCACGGTCGAGCGCGGGATGCATCACCTTCGTGTCGTGCTGGTCCGGACCGTTCCTCCCCAGAGGGCCCTCATCCACCATCCCTCCGCAGGACGGGACACCGCACGGCGAGGCCGCGAGGATGCGGAGCATGACACCTCGTCCCATCCCCTCCCGACCGCCCGCCTGCCCGCGTCCAGTGCTGCGGCTGCTGCGTGTCCTCCTGGTGCTGCTGTGCCTTCTGGCCACTTTGTCCCTCGCTGGCCCGGCCCGTTCCGTGCCTGCGAGCCGCTGGCAGTGGCCCACCTCGGCGCCGCACGAGGTGGCCGCGCCGTTCGAGGCTCCCCCGCATCGCTACGGTCCGGGGCACCGCGGCATCGATGTCCGTGTGGCGGGGGACGGGGCCGAGATCCGGGCGGTGGACGCCGGGACCGTGCGGTTCTCCGGGATGGTGGCCGGTCGAGGGGTCGTCTCCGTGCAGCATGCCGACGGGCTGATCTCCACCTATGAGCCGGTCGCCGGCGCGGTCGAGGAGTCCCAGGCGGTCGAGGCCGGCGATGTGCTGGGCACCATCGCCGACCCAGAAGCCTCCCATTGCTCCTCGGAGGTATGCCTTCACCTGGGTGCCCGGCGCGGCCAGGACTACATCGACCCGCTCCTGCTGCTCGGGGGCAGAGGCCCCAGCGTGCTGCTCCCCTGGGGCGGTCAGGCGGATCCGAGTGGTGCGGTGGTCCCGGCCGGGGCTCGGACCGCCCGCGCGGCCCCGTCGATGCCGGGCGGTGCGTCGTCGGCCGGCGCCCGGGTGCATGGCCATGGTCCAGCCGACATCTCCGGGAGGTCACGCCCGATTCTGGCGGCCTGAACGGTCAGGCGCGGGGGTGGGCCTGGTCGACGGTCCGCCGCAGCCGGTCGGCGCTGACGTGGGTGTAGATCTGGGTGGTCGCCAACGAGGAGTGGCCCAGGAAGTCCTGGACGCTGCGCAGATCCGCTCCCCCTTCGACGAGATGCGTTGCCGCGCTGTGGCGCAGGGTGTGGGGTGAGATGTGCTTGGCGATGCCGGCCTGCGCCGCGTAGCGATCGATCATGGTCCGCACCGCTCTGTCCCCGAGGCGGCCTCCGCGCACTCCGAGGAACAGCGCCTGCTCCTCGTGGCTCTCCGGCCGGGCGTGCTGGACCAGGTGGGGCCGCCCGTCACGCTCCCATCTCGCCACCGCGTCCAGGGCTGGCCGCCCGACGGGGACGATCCGCTCCTTGCTGCCCTTGCCCAGGACCCGGACGGTGCCCTGGGCTTGGTCGACGCCTCGACGGTCCAGTCCGACCAGCTCGGAGACGCGCAGTCCCGAGGAGTAGAGGAGCTCGAGCACCGCGATGTCCCGCAGCAGGACGGCCTGCTGCAGCGGGTCCTCGACCGGCATCACCACGCCGTCGGCCCCGGCACTTTCAGCATCAGTTCCAGCACCGGTTCCAGCGTCCGTTTCAGCACCGGTTCCAGCGTCCGTTTCAGCACCGGTTCCAGCGTCCGTTTCAGCACCGGTTCCAGCGCCAGCGCCGGCTGCGTCCCGGCCTGCGCCACCTTCCTCGGCGCCGTCGAGCAGGGTGGCGGCCTGCTGACCCGAGAGCACCGTGGGCAGGTGACGGCCGCGACGCGGTGCCCTCAGCCTGCCGCCGACGTCGTGCGGGATGCGTCCGGTGGCTGCGAGCCAGGTGGTGAAGGTGCGTGCGGCGGCGGCGGAGCGGGCCAGCGTGCTCGCTCCGGCGCCGGTCTCCGACCGCGCGGCCAGCCAGGACCGGAGCGCCGCGACGTCGAGCTCTGCGAGCTCGATCCGCTCGACGTCACGCAGATGCGCGAGGAGGTCGTCGGCCTCCCGTCGATAGGCACGGACGGTGTGCTCGGACCGGCCGCGCTCGAGCCGGAGGTGCTCGGCGAAAGTCTCCGCGAGCACGTCGTCGGGGCCCTCCTCGGCGCGTTTCATAGGTATCAGTGTCTCGCACGCCCGGGAGGGGCGGGGTTCAGCGCGGCGTGCGGGCGCGTCGTGTCCGCTCCCCCGTGGTCTCCACGAGCCCCAGCAGCGTCAGCCGGGCCAGCGCCGCCGTCACCTCGTCGGGCTCGAACCCGATCTCCTGAGCGATTCGGCTGATGGGGAGGCTCGAGCGCGGAGGGACCGCATCCAGCACCCGGCGGTCCGCCGGGCTGAGCAGATCCAGCTCGTCCTGAGCGGCGAAGCGGCCCTCGCCAGCCGCAGGACCGCCCGGCAGCAGATCCAGCACCTCCCCGGGTTCGGTGATCAGCACCGCCCCGCGCTCCCGGATCAGCCGATGGCACCCTGCACTGGCGGCCGAGGTGATCGGACCCGGAACGGCACCCACCGGTCGTGAGAGCTGATCGGCCAGGCGGGCCGTGGACAGCGCCCCGGACCGCCATGACGCCTCCACCACGACGACGGCCTGGGACAGCGCAGCGATCAGACGGTTCCTGGCGAGGAACCGCCAGCGCGTGGGCGCCGTCCCGGGCGGCGCCTCGCTCACCAGCAGGTGCTGCTCCCGGATGCGTTCGAGCAGCTGCGTGTTCCCACGCGGATACAGCCGATCCAGGCCACCGGCGAGGACAGCGATCGTCGCCCCGTCCGGAGCCGCGAGAGCTCCGCGATGAGCTGCGGCATCGATCCCGTACGCCCCGCCGGAGACGACCGTGCCGCCACGTGCCGCGAAGTCCGCTCCGAGGGTCCCCGCCGCATCCTCTCCGTAGGCCGTCGACGCACGCGAGCCCACGAGTGCCAGGGAGCGCCTGCCCACGAGATCGTCGAGACGACCTGGTCCGTGCAGCCACATGCAGTGCGGTGCGGTCTCGTGCAGGTCCTCGAGCAGATCGGGCCATTCCTGGTCCTCAGGGGTGATGATGCGAATGCCTCGACTCTGCGCGTCCTCGATGATCGCGTCGACGTCGACCATGGACAGCCGAGCCCGCCAGCGTGCCAGCGCTCGGTCTGCTCGCAGACGGTGCGTACCGCTCCCGGGTTCGGCGGCATCGCTCGGCAGCTCCCCGCCCAGCCTGCCCAGCAGATCCGCTGCGGTTCCCTGTCGGGCGAGGTCGAGAGCCTGCGCCGGCCCGCACCGGGTCCGGGCGAGCAGGGCGATCGCGTCGCTGGGCTCCGCGATCACCGACCAGGTGATACGGGCGATCCTGTCCTGCGTTCCGAGGTCGTGCGGGGGCATCATCGTGCTTCTCCTTCGCGCAGGGTGAGGGCGAGTCCGATCTGCTCGGCGCCGGGGCGATCCACACCGTCGAGATCGGCGAGGGTCCATGCCAGGCGCAGGACCCGGTCGTGGCCGCGGAGGGTGAGGCGACCTTGTCCCACGGCGTGGTCGAGGAGCCGACGTTCCGACGCCTCGGGGGCGAAATCTCGCCGCAGCCGGGGACCGGGGAGCTGAGAGTTCAGGGTCCAGGGAAGTCCGGCGAACCGGTGACGCTGTCGCTCCCGAGCTGCACGGACCCGACGTGCGATGGTCTCGCTGGACTCGTTCTCCAGCGCTCCCGCTCGGTGGACGTCGACCGGGCCGACGAGTATCTGCATGTCCACGCGGTCCAGCACCGGGCCTGAGAGGCGCGCCAGGTACCGGCGTCGTTGATACGGGGAGCAGGTGCAGCCGTCCCCCTTTCCGTAGGACTTGCCGCAGGGGCACGGATTGGCCGCCATGACGAGCTGGAACCGCGCCGGATATCGCGTCACGGCCCGAGCCCGATGCAGGGTGATGTCTCCGGTCTCGAGAGGCTCACGCAGCGCCTCGAGCACGCGCGCCGGGAACTCCGGAGCTTCGTCGAGGAAGAGCACTCCGGCATGGGCTCGGGAGATCGCCCCGGGCAGAGCGAGGCCCGCGCCACCGCCCACCACCGCAGCGGTCGTCGCGGTGTGATGAGGGTTCTCGAAGGGCACGGTGCGGCGCAGTCCCTCCTGCGCGTCGAACCGTCCTGCGAGGGAATGGATCGCCGAGACCGCGAGCGAGTCATCGATCTCCAGCTCCGGGAGAATGCCGGGAAGGCGTGAGGCGATCATCGTCTTCCCGGCGCCCGGTGGACCGATCAGGAGCAGATGGTGACCGCCCGCCGCGGCGACCTCTGCAGCGCGCCTGGCCTGGGCCTGGCCGACCACGTCGGCGAAGTCCCCGGGCGGGGCGGAGGGATGCTCTGCCGGGGCTGTCCCATCGCCACTCAGATCCAGCACCTGCCTCACCGGCGACGGCGGGACATCCGCGCCGAACCGATGCAGCAGGCTGGTCAGGTCGGCGGCGCCGTCCACCTCCAGACCCTCCACGAGCCGCGCCTCCAGGAGATTCTGCTCGGGCACGATCGCTCGGCTGATCCCCAGGGAACGGGCGGCAAGCAGCGCCGGGAGCACGCCCGGAATGGGGCGCAGCCGACCATCCAGGCCGAGCTCGCCCAGCAGCACGGTGTCGCCGGGGACATGGACGCCGAGGTCGCCCTGCGCGTCGACCACCGCCATGGCGATCGCGAGGTCGAACCCGGAGCCCTGCTTGCGCCGCCAGGCCGGAGTCATGTTCACCGTGATCCGCCGCGCCGCCAGTCGGACACCGCTGCGGGCGGCGGCGGCACGCACCCTCTCCCGCGCCTGGAGCATCGAGGAGTCCGGCAGCCCGACGAGGGAGAACGCCGGGAGCCCGGCGGAGACGTCGGCCTCGACCTCCACCAGGGTGCCGTCGAGCCCGACGAGGCTGATCGAGAGCGTGCGCGCCTGCCCCATGCTCAGACCGCCTCGAGGTGCTCGAGGGAGAAGGTGCCGTCGAGGTGGGCGTGGACGCCGACGACGTCGATGCGCACGTCCCGGTGCGGGGTCGAACGCTCCATGAGGTACTCCCCGGCGAGGCGCCGCAGCCGACGCAGCTTCGCCGCGGTCACGGCGGCCTGTGGGACCCCGGTGACGAAGGTGCGCCGGGTCTTCACCTCGACGAAGACCAACGTGGTGTGCGCGAGGGCGACGATGTCCAGCTCCCCCTGGCTCAGGCGCAGGTTGCGTTCGACGATCTGCCAGCCGCAGGCCATCAGGTGCTCGGCGACGAGGTCCTCCCCCGCTCGGCCGAGCTCCGCCGTGGACATCTCGGCGACTCTGCGCCGTCGGGGCGGCACCGACGGGCCGAGGACAGGGGGCTCCGCCGCGGGGCCGATGACGCGGGAGGTGCCGCCGCCCGGCCGAGCAGGGTCAGCGGCGGGCAGGTCACGCTCGGACTGGGGGTGTGAGCTCCGGGCACGAGGTGTCATCGGCCGCGGGAGGGGTGAGAGGCGTGTCATGCAGCTCAGCCTGGCGCGGCCCCGTCGGCCGCACGTGCGGGGCGAGGCTTTTGGGGACAGACACGCTCTGTGGAGGAAAGAACGCCTGCGCGCCGTGCCGCGCACCGAGAACGCCGCCGGCGTGGATCGTCCTGGGCTCGGAGCTCAACCGCTCATGGCGCGGGGCTCCCTGGCTCGCGAACGCTGTGGCCCCCGTGGCTACGGCCCCGTGCTTCGTGGCTCAGTGCCCCGCGCTTCGTGACTCTGTGCTCCGGCCCCGTGCTCCGGCTCCGGCTCCGGCTCAGGGAAGCGAGATGTCGGGCTTGTTGAGCTCTTCGATGTTGACGTCCTTGAACGTCACCACGCGCACGGACCGCACGAAGCGGTTGGAGCGATAGATGTCCCAGACCCACACGTCGGCCAGGCGGAGCTCGTAGAAGACCTCGCCGCCGCCCGAGCGGACCTGCAGATCGACCTGGTTGGCGAGATAGAAGCGTCGCTCCGTCTCGACCACGTAGGTGAACAGGCTGACCACGTCGCGGTACTCGCGGAACAGCTGGAGTTCGAGGTCGGACTCGTAATTCTCGAGGTCCTGCGCGCTCACCGACGCTCCTCCTTCTGCTGGTCCTGCTGGGGGTGCCACTGGTCGCTCCACAGTACGCCAGCGGGGCTGGGAACCGGAGCCGGTGCCGGGATCGCAGGCGACTCCACGGCCGGCACAGCGGCTGCGGCCGGGCGGGATCCCAACCGCCACGTGCGCCGGTGATGCTCATGGGTTCCGACCCGGTCGATCGCCTCGCGATGCACCGCCGCCCCGTAGCCCTTGTTCGACGCCCACCCGTACTCGGGGGCCGATGCGTCCAGCTCCACCATGACGGCGTCGCGGGCCACCTTCGCGACGATGCTCGCCGCCGAGACGCTCGCACAGTCCCTGTCGGCCGAGACTCGCAGCTCGACCAGCGGGGCCGGCCCGTCGGCGGTGGCCAGATGCGCCGAGAGGACATCGACGTTGCCGTCCAGGAGGATGGCGTCGGCCTCGAGCTGGAGGGCGTCGAGAGCTCGCAGAGCAGCCCTGGTGAGGGCTTCCATGATGCCGACCTCGTCGATCTCCGCTGCGCTCGCCCATCCCACCGCCGTGGCGTGGGCCGCTTCCTGGATGGGAGCGACGAGGGCTTCACGGCGTGCGGCGGAGAGCTTCTTGGAGTCCCGCACTCCGGCGGGCAGCTCGCGGATGCGGCCGTCGACGACCTCGATCGCGCAGGCACCGATCGCGACCGGACCGGCGAGAGCTCCTCTGCCCACTTCGTCCAGGCCGACGATCACACGACGCCCGGGGCCGCAGCGTGCCGCGAGGGCGTGCTCGACGTCGAGCGTGGGTACTGCGCCGGTCACGGCTGGGCGGGGACGTCGGAGAAGGCGTCGCGACCGTCGCCGAGGCCGTCCCAGCGACCGACGGGCCAGAAGATGACCTCGGCCTTGCCGGTGATGTCCGCCTCGGGCACGAAGGCGCTCTCGCCCTGGGACTGGTGCCAGGCGGAGTCCGCGGAGGCGTACCGGTTGTCGCCCATCACCCACACGTTGTCCTGGGGCACGGTCACATCGAAGGCGACCTGGCAGGCCGCGGTGTTCTGGTTGATGTAGGGCTCGTCGATCTCGACCCCGTTGACCTGGAGCGCCCCACCCTCCTCCGTGCACACGACATGGTCGCCGGGCATGCCGATCAGTCGCTTGACCAGGTGGTCCTGGGACGGGTCCGGGGCCAGGCCCACCATGCTGAGCACCTTCATGAGCTGCACCCGGGGAGTGGGATCCACGGTCGCGTCACCCTCGATCCAGTTGTCGGGGTCCTCGAAGACGATCACGTCCCCCCGGTGCAGATCGAACACTCCCGGGGTGAGCTTGGAGACCAGGATCTTGTCGTTCTCCACGAGAGTCGGGTTCATGGACGCCGACGGGATGTAGAACGGCTGGATGAGGAAGGTCTTGACCAGCACGGCGATCACGAGGGCGACGGCCATGGTGACGATGGTGTCCAGCCACAGCGGCATCCGCGCGCGGCGGTGGCTGCGTCCCTGTCCGGGCTGCTTGTCCGAGGGGTCCTCGCCGGGCGCGGCGTCCTCGGGCTCGGACACTGCACTGGGGGAATCTTCGGACGCGTTCATCGCCGTGATCCTATCCGGAGAACCTGGTTGTCACAGCGCACCGGCACGAGGCAGTGGCCACACGAGTCGGTCGACCTCCCCCACCACCCGGTCCACCGGGATCATCCCTCCGCCCGGCGCGCCGAGCAGATGTCGCGAATCCGTGGAGTCCGAGCGGTTGTCGCCGAGCACGAACATGCGCCCTTCCGGGACGACGAGGTCGAAGTCGATCTCGCTGGGTGCCACGCCGTCGGCCAGATAGGGCTCCGCGAGCGGGGCGCCGTTGACAGCGAGGCTGCCGTCGGTGCCGCAGCAGGAGACGTGGTCGCCGCCGACGGCGATGACCCGCTTGACCCAGTACCGGTCGCCGTCCTCCGCCGAGGGCGCGAAGTATCCGGTGCCGTCGAAGACCACGATGTCGCCACGGTCGGCCCGCCCTCGCTCGGAGCGGTCGGCCAGGAGCACGTCCCCCGGGAGCAGCGTGGGCTCCATGGAGGCCGAGGGGACCCGGAACGGCTGGACGACGAAGTACCGGACCACGCCGGCCGCGAGGAGCACCAGCACGACGCAGACGGCGGCGGCCACCACAGGGTGGGGCCGCCGCCGTCCGCGCACTCGAACTCGGGTCATCCCCGGATCAGGAGTGGTCGCGCTTCTCCTTGATGCGGGCCTTCTTGCCCGTGAGGTTGCGCAGGTAGTACAGCTTCGCGCGGCGCACGTCGCCGCGGGTGACGACCTCGATCTTGTCGACGGTCGGGGCGTGCACGGGGAACACGCGCTCCACGCCGACACCGAAGGAGATCTTGCGGACGCGGAAGGTCTCGCCCACGCCGTGGCCCTGGCGGCCGATGACGTAACCCTGGAAGATCTGGATACGGGAGCGGTTGCCCTCGATGACCTTCACGTGGACCTTGACGTTGTCTCCGGCGCGGAACGTGGGGACGTCCTCGCGCAGGTATGCCTTGTCGAGCTCGTCGAGCTTCTGCATGATGTTTCTCCAGCCTCCGCCTCAGGTCGGACAGCTTCGTTCGCGGGGTCCTCCGGCAGAACCGGGATGCCCTTCATGAACTGTCGATCCGGCGAGGAGCGGACTCCTCGTGCCGGTGTGCTGGGCCTCTGGCGGCGACTCCCATCGCCACGGAACTGCCCGACCGCTGATCGCATCCCTCCCCTGAGGCAGAGGAACGCGCGGTGCGCACAAGGGGACATTCTGCCAGGGCAGGATGGGCACGGCAAGCCCTGGGCTCAGCAACTGCGCCGGTCAGCGGGCGAACGGGATGTCGGATCCGTCACGCCATCCCGTTCAGGACGGCGATCCGGCCTCGTAGGACTCCCCGAGCAGGTCGGGTCGCCGCTGCCGGGTGCGCTGCACGGACTGCTCACGGCGCCACGCGGCGATCTTCCCGTGGTCCCCCGAGAGCAGGATCTGCGGTGCCTCGCGCAGCACTCCCGCCGGGTCTCTCCAGCTCGCAGGGCGTGTGTAGAGCGGGTACTCCAGCAGCCCGTCGGAATGCGATTCCTCGACCAGGGACTCGGCGTTGCCGACCACTCCCGGGACCAGCCGCACGACGGCCTCGGTAATGGCCAGGACGGCCACCTCTCCGCCGTTGAGCACGTAGTCGCCGAGGGAGGCGAGGGCAACTTCGTAGCCGGTATCGGCGAGGTGCTCGTAGACCCGCTCGTCGATGCCCTCGTAGCGCCCGCAGGCGAAGATGATCCACTCGCACTGGGACCACTCCTGGGCGGTCGCCTGCGCGAACGGTGCACCTGCCGGGTTGGGGAACACGATCAGGGGTTCGACGTCGGCCCCGAGGGTCTCCTGGCCGGCAGCGCGCACGGCGGCGAAGGCCTCCGCCCAGGGTTCGGGCTTCATCACCATCCCGGCACCGCCGCCGAGCGGGGTGTCGTCCACGGTGCGATGGCGATCATGGGTCCAGGTGCGCAGGTCATGGACCTGCAGATCGACGATCCCGTCACGTCGGGCTTTGCCGATCAGGGACAGCTCGAGCGGGGCGAGATAGTCGGGGAAGAGGGTGAGGACGTCGATGCGCATCCCCGCGTCAGCCCTTGGTGCGCTTCGACGACGCAGGGCTCTTCGCCGGAGCGGAGGTCTCGGGCTCGGGGCCCTGCTCGTCCTCCGGCAGCTCGTCGAAGAGACCTCCGGGCGGGTTCGCGGTGACGACCCCGGCCGCGACGTCGACCTCGGGCACCAGCTGCTCGACCAGCGGCAGCTGCACGCGGCGCTTGTCGAGGGTGCGCACGACCAGGAGATCCTGCGCCGGGTAATGATCCACCCCGAGGACGGTGCCCAGCTCATGACCGTCGACGTGCCGCACGGTGAGGCCCTTCAGCTGAGAGGGGTACCAGGCGTCGGGGTCCTCGTCGGCCTCCTCCTCGGAGTCGACCGCGGCGCTGAGCTCCACGCCCCGCAGCGATTCCGCATCGGTGCGGTCCGCGACCTCGTCGAACGTCGCGTACCAGCGGTCCTGCTGCCGTCGGGTGCCGAGCAGGGTGAGGGTGCGGGTGCCTGCCGCGGTGTCCACCTCGAAGGCGACGCCGGGCGCGAATCGTTCCTGGGGCTGGTCCGTGCGGAGGACCAGGGCGACCTCTCCGCGCAGGCCGTGGGCCTTGCCGATGGTGGCGACGATGACGTCCAGGGTGCTCATACCAATCCTTCGTCTTCTGTGGCGGGATCGCCGTGATCATTCTCCCCGGAGTCGGGCGAGGAGTACCCGACGGCGTCGCACGCCGAGCTGAGCTCTTCCAGGGGCTTCTGCAGGCCGTCGGAGGAGGTGTCGCCGTCCAGGGCGTCCTGGAACGGGGCTCGGACCTCGGTCAGGGCGTCGCGCACGTCGTCGTCGTCGACCGCGGCGATCTCGGCGGCGAGCAGCTCATCGGTGGCCTGCACGTCCTCCATCCGATCCGCCGGGACGGTCTGCGGGCTGCGGCCGACGAGCTTGAACATGTTCGAGGTCAGCACGTTCGCATTGGCGAACCGGGTCAGGGTGCCCGGGGTGTCGAACACGTCGGCGCAGACCAGCGTCGCCGGCTTCGTGCCGTCGTCTCCGGATTCGAGCGTCCAGGCCGCGGCGGCGGAGGTGTCGGCGCAGACGCCGGCAAAACCGTGCCAGACCTCCCCGAAGGAGTCGACATCGGCCGCCTCGCCCTTCTCGGGCTGGGTGCGGAACCAGTCGCTCAGCGCGGCGACGGCATCCTGCGCGTCCACGGGGGCCTGCTCGAAGGCCGCGTCGATGTCGTCGCCGGTGGTGGCATAGAAGAAGGGGTCCGACGGCCCCGCCTGCGGGGCGGTGGCCGCCCGGTCCAGGACGACGCGCGACAGCGGCGACCGGTAGTCGGGATCGCCCCAGAACTCTGCACAGGCGTCCGCCAGCGCGGGGTCGGCCGACGGCTGCTCCGCGACCGGGGGCTCCTCGGCCGGAGTGCTGGGCTCCGTGGTCGGACGCTCCGCGGTGCACCCCGCGAGCAGCAGGGTCGCCGCGACCAGGGCGAGGCTGCTGCGCGCCCGCACGCCCGGCGTCGCCCGCACGCCCGGCGTCGCCGTCGTGCCGGGCAACGCCCTGGAATGCCAGGAGCGGCACTGCGGGGACGTCTCCGTCCTACCAGCAGTGCCGCTCCGAGAGGTCGTTCGGGGCACCTCAGCGCCGGTCGACGTCGACGATGTCGACGCGCACATCATCATCCGAGAGGGCCGCGGTGACCGTGCGCAGGGCACGGGCGGTGCGGCCCGATCGGCCGATGACGCGACCGAGGTCGGCAGCGCCGACCCGGACCTCGAGCAGAGGACCGCGACGCGTGGACTTCTCCGTCACGTTCACGGCCTCAGGATCGTCGACGATGCCGCGGACGAGATGATCGAGGGCTTCCGCGCGGGTGCTCATCTCAGGCCTCGTCGGTCGATGCGGCCTCGGCGTCCGCAGGCTTCTCGCCCTCGGCAGGTGCCTCCTCGGAACCTGCCTCGACCTCGGCGGTCTCGGCAGACTCGGCGGCCTTGGCGTCCTTGGCCTTCTTCGCGCCGTCGCGGGACTCCGCAGCAGCCTTGTCGGCCTCGGCGATGAGCTCCTCGGCGGTCTTCTTGACCTCAGCGGTCTTCAGGGCGCCCTCGGCGGCGGTGCCGCCCTTGACGTTCTGCCAGTCACCGGTGATCTTGAGCAGAGCAGCGACCTGCTCGGTCGGCTGCGCACCGACGCTGAGCCAGTACTGCGCACGCTCGGACTGGACCTCGATGACCGAGGGGTGCTCGGTCGGGTGGTACTTGCCGATCTCCTCGATCACGGCGCCATCGCGCTTCTTGCGCGAATCGGCGACGACGATGCGGTAGTACGGTGCACGGATCTTGCCCATGCGCTTCAGTCGGATCTTGACAGCCACGTGGGTGGACTCTCCTTCAGGGATGTTCGGGTGAGTCCCGCCGCAGCCTGTGGGGTCATGCGGGCGCTGACGGTCCTCGGGGTGTCGTGCTCGGGCGGGTAGAGGGCCGACCCGAGCGCATACAGGGTCGATTATGCCAGGGATCCCCACCTTCGCACCACCCGGGCCCATGTGCACCGGGGCACATGCGGCCGCAGCGGGTCCCTGCGCACTCAGCGCCCGGCGACGATCTCGCCGGCGAGCACGACATGGCTGCGCTCCCGGAGTGCGCGGTGATCCGCCCGGGGGTCCGACGGGACGACGAGGAGGTCCGCCGGGGCACCGTCCTCGAGCCCGGCGACCCCGAGGAACGTCCGGGGAGCCCAGGCCGCCGCCTGCAGGATCTCGGTTCCGTCGAGACCTGCCCGTGAGAGCTCATCCAGCTCGTCGTGGATGATCCCGTGGCCGAGCACTCCCCCGGCATCGGTGCCCACCAGGAGTGGGATGCCCGCGTCATGAGCATCATGAGTGCGCTCGTAGCGCCCGGCGCGCAGACGCCGCATGTGGGCGGCATAGGCGGGGAACTTGGCTTCGCCCTGGGAGGCGTAGGCCTCGAACTCGTCGACGTTGACCAGTGTGCTGACCACCGGGACCCCTGCCGCGGCGGCGCGCTCGATCGTCTCGTTGGTCAGCCCGGTGGCGTGCTCGAGGCAGTCGAACCCGGCGTCGAGCGCGAGCGGGAGGGTTGCCTCGTCGAAGGTGTGCGTCGTGATCCGGGCACCGGCCGCATGGGCGGCGTCGGCCGCGGCGGCGAGATCCTCACCGCTCCAGCAGGGCGTCAGATCGCCGACCTCCCGGTCGATCCAGTCCCCCACCAGCTTCACCCACCCGTCCCCGCGCTCCGCCTCCTGGAGGATCGCGGCCGGGAGATCCTCCGGCTCCAGCTCGTGGGCGTATCCGCGCAGGTAGCGACGGGTGCGGGCGAGGTGGCGCCCGCAGCGGATCAGCCGCGGCAGATCAGCCTGCTGCTGCAGCGGGGAGTTGTCGATGATCGAGCCGGCGTCACGGATCAGGAGCACGCCGGTGTCGCGATCCGTGAGCGCCTGTTCCCGTGCGGCGGCGAGGCTGGTGCCGGCACCGTCATCCCCGATCCCGAGGTGGCAGTGCAGGTCGGCGAGACCGGGGACGACGAACCCGTCGAGCTCCCGGATCTCGGCGCCCGCGGGAAGCTCGGGCTTCTGGTGGTGGATCCTGCCTCCGACGACCCATGCCCCGCTGATCTCCTGCTCCGGGCCGACGAGGATCGGGCCGGTCAGGTGCAGGACGGTCGAGGACTCCGTGGCGATGGTGCTCATGCTCCGAGCCTACCGAGACTGTGCATCGGCGGCGGGACCGGGGCGTGCCCGGTCCCGCCCGCGGTCACTTGCCGCCGAGGAGCTTCTGCATCTCCGGGGGGAGCTGGCTGGGGTCGAAGGAGCTGAGGTCCGGTGCGGACTGCTCGGGGGCGCCGCCGAAGGCGGATCCGCCCGACCCCGCGCCCGCGCTCTCTCCGGCTGCGGCCTTCCTCGCCGCCTCGGCCTGCTCACGGGCGGCCTTGGCGGGGTTCTTCGAGGACTTCGACTTCTTGCCCTGCTTCGGCGACACCTGCTTGCCACGAGACTTCTTGCCCATGCCCATGCCGGGACCGCCCGGCATGGCCGGCGTGCCGCCACCGGCCATCCCGCGGCCCATGGACTTCATCATCGTCTGGGCCTGTTTGAACCGCTCGAGCAGCTGGTTGATCTGCTGCACGGTGGTGCCGGAGCCGCGGGCGATGCGGTTGCGGCGCGACCCGTTGATGACCTTGGGGTTGTTGCGCTCCTCCGGGGTCATCGAGCGGATGATCGCCTCGATGCGGCCGATCTCGCTCTCGTCGAAGTTCTCGAGCGCCTCCCGGTGCTGACCCATGCCGGGCAGCATCCCGAGCATCTTCTTGATGTTGCCCATGTTCTTGAGCTGCTGCATCTGGGACAGGAAGTCGTCGAGGGTGAAGTCCTCGCCGGAGGCGAGCTTCTTCGCCGCCTTCTCGGCCTCGTCCTGGTCGAACGACTTCTCGGCCTGCTCGATGAGGCTGAGCACGTCACCCATGTCGAGGATGCGGTTGGCCATGCGGTCCGGGTGGAACCGCTCGAAGTCGTCGAGGCTCTCGCCGGTGGAGGCGAACAGGATCGGACGTTCGGTCACGCCGGTGATCGACAGGGCGGCACCGCCGCGGGCATCGCCGTCGAGCTTGGAGAGCACGACGCCGGTGAAGCCGACGCCGTCACGGAAGGACTCGGCGACGCGCGCCGCATCCTGGCCGATCATCGCGTCGACGACGAAGAGGGTCTCGTGAGGGTTGACGGCGTCGCGGATGTCCCGCGCCTGCTGCATCATCTCCTCGTCGATGCCGAGACGGCCGGCGGTGTCGACGATGACCACGTCGTGCTGCTGGAACTGCGCGGTGGAGACACCGTTCATCGCGACCAGCACCGGGTCGCCGACGCCGTTGCCCGGCTCGGGCGCGAACACGGGCACGCCGGCTCGCTCGCCGACGATCTGCAGCTGGTTCACGGCGTTGGGGCGCTGGAGGTCGGAGGCGACGAGCAGCGGGGTGTGCCCCTCGGACTTCATCCACTTCGCGAGCTTGCCGGCCAGCGTCGTCTTGCCGGCGCCCTGGAGGCCGGCCAGCATGATCACGGTGGGCGGATTCTTCGCCCAGTGCAGCTCGCCGGTGGCGCCGCCGAGGACCTCGACGAGCTCGTCGTTGACGATCTTGACGACCTGCTGGGCGGGGTTGAGGGCCTTGGAGACCTCTTCGCCCAGGGCGCGCTCGCGCACGCGGCCGGTGAAGGTGCGCACCACCGAGACGGCGACGTCGGCGTCGAGCAGGGCTCGACGGATCTCGCGGATCGTCTTGTCGACGTCCGCTTCGGTCAGGCGGCCATGGCCGCGCAGACCCTTGAGCGACGCTGTGATGCGATCGGAGAGGTTGTTGAACACGAAGCGCTTCCCCTTGGTCGAATGGACCGCCTCAGTGTAGTGGCCACCTCCGGCTCGAGCACGCCCAGGCATCACCTCCGAGGCGAAGGGCACGCACAGCGCCCGGGCCAGCTCATCGGGCCAGCTCATCGGGCCAGCTCATCGGGCCGGCTCAGCGGGTCAGGTCGCGGCGGCGTCCATGAGGGCGGTGACGACCCGTCCGACGGTCGGCGGATCCAGGGAGCGTCCGTGCTGATCGGTCAGGTACAGCACATCGACGGCGCGTTGCCCGAGGGTCATGACATGAGCGCTGCGCACCTGCAGGCGGTGCACCGTGATCACCTGGGCGACGTCGGCCAGGAGGCTGGGACGGTTGCGGGCGTTGACCTGCACGACGGTGGCCTCGCCGGAGGCACCGGGAAGGAGGGTCACGACAGGGGCGTCCTCGGTGGTGCGCGGCGGCGGGGAGGGCGGCAGCTCGAGCACGCGCGCATCGGCCCGGTCGCGGCTCGCGAGCTCCCGGTCCACGGCGCTGCGCAGCACCGAGGGATGCGGGAGGTCCGACGGCGGCGCGGCGACCCACCAGGTGTTCACGGCCGTCCCGTCCTGGGTGGTGACGACAGCGCTGTGCACGTCCAGGCGCAGCCGCACGAGCACGCGGGCCATCGCCGCGAACACTCCGGCCCCGTCGGGCGCCCCGACGCAGATCTGGGAGATCGGCTCGTCCTCGGTGTGCGCCGGATAGAGCACCTGGGCGCTGCCGCTGCGCTGGACGGCCGCCATCACCGCCTCCTGCACGGAGCGCTGCGGGGCCAGCACCGCCCGGGGCGCGGGAGCGGTGCCGCTGAGCGCGTCTCGGGCGATGTCGGTGAGGTGGTCGACGAGGTCCGCGCGCCAGGTGGACCAGGCGGCGGGGCCGGCGGCGATGGCGTCGGCCTCCGTGAGCGCGCGCAGGAGCTCGAGCGTGCCGGCGTCGTGATCGACGGCGACCAGCAGGTCCCGCAGGGTGGCGGGGTCCGCCAGGTCCCGTCCGGTGGCGAGACCGATCAGGGTGAGGTGCTCGCGCACGAGCAGGGCGATCGTGCGGCGGTCCGCGGCATCGAAGCCGAGGTGCCGGGCGGCCGCCTCCGCGAGCGGGGCGCCCTCGGTCGCGTGGTTCCGCTGGCCGGGGACCTTCCCGAGGTCGTGGAGCAGGGCGGCGACCAGGAGCAGGTCCGGCCTGCCCACGCGCGGCAGGAACCGCTGGGCCTCGATGACCGTCTCGATCAGGTGGCGGTCCACGGTGAAGCGATGCACGGCGGCGCGCTGGGGCCGGTTGCGCACGGCCGCCCAGCCCGGGATCCAGCGGGCGAAGATGCCCTTCACGTCGAGCGCCTCGTAGGCCTCCGCGAGGTGCTCCCCCGCGAGGGCGTCGACGAGCACGTCGCGCTGGGCGGGCAGCAGCGGCGCGGCGTCCGCCTGCGCCATGCGGGCCAGCGTGGCATCGGCCAGGGGGAGGCCGGAGACCGCCGCGTGGCGGACCGCCGCCATGTCGCGCAGCAGATCCCGGGAGCCGGGGTCGGTGGAGACCTCGTCGGAGTGCACGAGCACGCCGTGCGGGAGGCGCGTCAGGGCGGGCCGACGGTCGGTGCCCGCACCGCGGGACGCCGCTCCCCCACGGCTGCTCGCGGCCTCGGCGGCGCGGACGGTGCGGTGCAGCTCCCAGGTCACCGCGCGGGCGGCGTCGGCGAGCACCGCGTGGTGGTCGTCGGCCGTGGCATGGCCGGTCAGGGCGGCGACCGCGTCCTGGTCGCCGCGGCCCAGGCGCGTGCCGGAGGTGCCGGTGACGGCCTGCAACGCATCGCGGGCGTCGCCCAGGGTGCGCGCGGCGGCGTCGACGACCTCGTGGTCGTGGTCGGCCAGCCAGCTCTCGGCGATGGCGCGGATGACGGTCACGTCCCGCAGGCCGCCGCGGTCGGATTTGAGGTTCGGTTCGGTCGAGTGCGCGAGCGAGCCGTAGCGGTGGGCGCGGTCCGTCGCCAGCTCCACGAGCTCCCCGACCCGGCGGCGCGCCCCGCGCCGCCACTGGGCCCGGACCCGACGCGAGGTCTCCTCGACGATCTGCGGATCACCCGCGATCACCCGCAGGTCCAGCAGGGAGATCGCGGCACGGAGGTCCTCCTGGGCGATCTGCCCGCACTCATCGGGGCTGCGCACCGCATGGTCGAGCGAGGATCCCGAGTCCCAGATCGGGTACCACAGGGCGCTCGCGAGGCGCTCGGCGCCGGCGTCGTCCAGGACCCCGGGCTCCAGGAGGAGCACCAGGTCCAGATCGCTGCCCGGGCCGAGATCCCGCCGGCCGAGGGAGCCGATCGCGGCCAGCGCCGCGCCCGACGCGGGGCCGCCGGCCTCCGCCCACAGCTCGGCCAGCCAGCCGTCCACGAGGGCTGCCTGCTCGAGCCGGCGACGGGGACCGGCGGTGGGGTCCGCGAAGCCCTCGTGCAGCACCTGGGTGATGCGGCGCGAGGGCAGCGCCTCAGACGGCATCCGCATCCCGCTCCCCCGTGCGGACCCGCACGACGGTGCCGACGTCCGTGGTCCAGATCTTGCCGTCCCCGATGCGGCCGCTGCGGGAGGCCGCCAGGACGAGGTCGATGATCGCGCTCTCGTCGGCGTCCTCCGCGAGCACCTCGACCTTGATCTTGGGGATCGTGTCGATCGTGTACTCGGCGCCGCGGTAGACCTCGGTGTGCCCGCCCTGGCGGCCGTAGCCGGCGACCTCGGTGATCGTCAGCCCGCTGACCCCGTACTCGCGCAGGGAGTCGGTGACCGTCTGGAGGGCGTGCGGCTGGATGATCGCGGTGATGAGCTTCATCGGGGCTCTCCTGTGGTGACGGCTCGCGGGGTGACGGGGGCGGGGTCGGCCGGGGTCGCGGCGGACGGTGCGGGATTGCGCGGCCCCGGATCGGCCGCACCGTCCAGGACGGTGAAGGACTCGTCGGGAGCGACGTGGGCGGCGCGGGCCGGGCCGCCCAGGCGGTCCCGTCGTGCGACGAGAGCACCTGCCAGATCGTATCCGGCCTCCGCGTGGTGGGTGAGGTCGATGCCGGCGCGCTCGTCGGCCTCGGGGATCCGCCATCCGATCGTGTGCTTCAGCGCCAGCGCGATCACTGTGGTGAGGACGCCGGAGAAGACCATCGCGGCGACGGCGACGAGCACCTGGACGACCAGCAGGCTCGCGCCGCCGCCGAGCAGCAGGCCGCCGTCGGCCGCGAGGAAACCGATGCCGATGGTGCCCACGAGGCCACCGACCAGGTGCACGCCGACGACATCCAGCGAGTCGTCGATGCCGAAGCGGTGCTTCAGGCCGACGGCGAGGGCGCACGCCGCACCGGCGACGAGACCGAGCAGGATCGAGGTGAGCGGGCTGAGCGCCGCGGCCGCCGGGGTGATGGCGACGAGCCCCGCGACCACACCGGAGGCGGCACCGAGGGAGGTGACGTGGCGGTCACGGATCCGTTCGACCAGCGCCCAGCCGAGCATCGCGCCCGCGGTGGCGACCGTGGTGTTCACCCAGGCCAGGCCCGCGGTGGCGTCGGCCGTCCCGGCGGATCCGGCGTTGAACCCGAACCAGCCGAACCACAGAAGCGCCGCGCCGAGCATCACCAGCGGCAGGTTGTGGGGCTTCATCGGGTCCGACCCGAATCCCTTGCGGGAACCGACGACGATCGCCAGGACCAGGCCCGCGACGCCGGCGTTGATGTGCACGACGGTGCCGCCGGCGAAGTCGACCGGTTCGGCGATCGAGGCGAAGATGCCGTCGGCGCCGAGCAGTCCCCCGCCCCACACCATGTGGGCGAGCGGCGCGTAGACGAGGACCACCCAGATCGCGGCGAACACCATCCAGGTCCCGAGCTTGACGCGGTCGGCGATCGCGCCGGAGATCAGCGCCGTGGAGATGATCGCGAAGGTCATCTGGAAGCCGGCGGCGACCAGGAAGGGCACACCGCTGCCGGCGAGGATCGACTGCTGGTCCGTGCCCGCCAGGCCGATGTGCTCCAGGGGATCCCCGAACAGCCCGCCGACGTCGGTGCCGAAGGCGAGGGAGTACCCGATGAGCGTCCAGGCGATCGCGACGACAGCCATGGCGCTGAAGGACATCAGCATCATGTTCAGGACGGTGCGGGCACGCACCATCCCGCCGTAGAACAGCGACAGGCCCGGGGTCATCAGCAGCACGAGCGCAGCGCTGACGAGGATCCAGGCGGTCGCCCCGGTGTCGAGGGTGAAGGGCTCCATGACATCTCCGAACTGGAGTGGGGCCGGCCCGGGGTCGCTCACACGACCCTGGGTCCGCGCGGCCCGGCGGGTCGCGCTCACATCGTGCGGCGCTCGGGGCAAGACGCCTATGACAGAAGGCCGCCGTGATCATTCTGTGACCCGCGGTCCCGCCCGGTGGACACCTCGGGTTCCTGTCGGGCGGGGCCGCGCGACACCGACCACGACGAGCCGGGGCCCCAGATCACCCGATCAGGGGCCCCGGCTCGCAGGCGGGTCGGACGAGGAGTCGGCGCGCTCAGTCCTCGAGGAGCGCGTCGACGAAGCCGTAGGGATCGAACGGGGTGAGGTCGTCCATGCCCTCACCGAGCCCCACCATCTTCACCGGGACGCCGAGCGCACGCTGCACGTTGACGACGATGCCGCCCTTGGCGGTGCCGTCGAGCTTGGTCAGCACGATGCCGGTGATGTTCACGGCCTCGGAGAAGACCTTCGCCTGCTGCATGCCGTTCTGGCCCGTGGTGGCGTCGATGACCAGCAGGACCTCCGCGACGCTGTCCCCGTGCAGGCCCTTCTCGGCGACCCGGCGCACCTTGCCGAGCTCGTCCATCAGGCCCTTCTTGTTCTGCAGGCGCCCGGCGGTGTCGATGATGACCACGTCGACCTCCTGCTCGATGCCCTCCTTCACGGCGTCGAAGGCGACCGCTGCGGGATCGGCGCCGTCACGGTCGGCGCGCACCGTGTCGACGCCCACGCGGGAGCCCCAGGTCTGGAGCTGATCGGCGGCGGCGGCGCGGAAGGTGTCCGCCGCGCCGAGCACGACGGTGCGGTCGGCGGCGACCAGGACGCGGGCGAGCTTGCCGACCGTCGTCGTCTTCCCGGTGCCGTTGACCCCGACCATGAGGAGCACGGAGGGGACCTCGGTGCCATCGGGCGCGTCCCGACGGCTGGCGGCGAGCCGTCGGTCGAGGTCGGGATCGATGAGGCCGACGAGCTCCTCGCGCAGGACCTCGCGCACGCCCGCCGCATCATCGGTGCCGAGGACTTGGATGCGGCGACGCAGGTTCTCGAGCATCTCATCGGTGGCGTCGGGGCCGAGGTCGGCCAGGAGCAGGGTCTCCTCGATCTCGTCCCAGGTGTCCTCGTCCACCGCGCCGCCGCGGGTGAGCAGGCCGAGGATGCCCCGCCCGATCGCACCGGAGCGGGAGAGCCGATCGCGCAGACGGACCATGCGGTCCGCCGGGGGCTCGGGAGTGTCCAGCTCCGGTCGGCCGGCAGCAGTCTCCGGGGCGGAGACAGAGGCCGGGGTGGCGACAGGGGCCTCGGTCGCGGGGGCCTCGGTCACGGGGGCCTCGGTCACGGGGGCCTCGGTCGCAGGGGCAGCGGACACCGGGGCATCAGTCACCGGGACGTCGGTCGCTCCGACCTCTGCAGCACTCGCGGCCGGCTCGGGAGCATCGGCAGCAGTCTCGGGAGCACCTGCGGCGGTCTCCGGAGCTGCCGAGGTGCCGACGGCCGGATCGGCCGCGTGCTCGTCGACGCTCTGCGCGCCCTCGGGCGCGACGGTGCCTGCCGCGGCGGACGTCCCCGTCACCGGCTCCGAAGCCTGCGCGGAGTGCTCCGAGGCCTGCGCGGAGCCACGGCCCGCGGCATCGTCCACGGACGGGTCCGTCGCGGGGGCGGGCTCCCCTGCGGACGGCTTCCGCGTCGGCGCGGAGAGGGTGTCCGCCCAGCTGGGCGGGGCGGGGCGATCCTTGACAGCGGTCGAGGACCGCGTCGCCGTCCCGGCCGAGGTCTCCGCCGATGACCCGGTCGTGGTCCCGGTCGCGCCCTGGGATCCGGTCGGCGTCGTGTCGTCGTGGGAGGACTTCTTCTTGCCGCGACCGCGGACGATGGCCCAGGCCACCGCTCCGACGACGAGGACGCTGCCACCGCCACCAGCGAACAGGGCAAGGATGTCATTGGGATCCACGGGTCACCTCCGGGGTCGGGGAAGCCGGCGATGCGGCGAGGCCAACGGCCAGTGTAGGCCGCAGGCGGATCCCCCCGGCACTGCAGGACCCGGTGGGGACACCCGGTGGAGGAGCAGAGTCCTCAGCGACGTGTGCGGGAGGTGTGCCGCGGGTTCTCCACGGGCCGCCCGTCGTCGTCGTGATCGCGCTCACGCAGATGGGGTGCGGCGACGACGAACAGGATCGCGAGGGCCACCACGACGGCAGCAGCCAGGAAGACGAGGGTGACCACGGGCAGTTGCATGCTCTCAGTGTGCACGCCGCAGCCCGGATCCGCTGGGATCCGGGATGCGGCGCGCCTCACGTCTGCGGCTGCGGGCCGCGATCAGCCGAGCTCGGGGAACCAGATGCCGATCTCGCGGGCCGCGGACTCCTCGGAATCGGAGCCGTGCACGAGGTTCTGGATCACCGGGAGGTCCCATTCGCGGGCGAGGTCTCCGCGGATCGTGCCGGGAGCGGCCTCGGTCGGGTTCGTGGCACCGGCCAGGGACCGGAAGCCGGCGATCACGCTGTCGCCCTCGGCGACGATCGCGACGAGCGGGCCGGCGCCCATGTACTCGACGAGGCCGGGGTAGAAGGGCTTGCCCTCGTGCTCGGCGTAGTGAGCGGACAGCTCTTCGGCGGTGGCGGTGCGCTGGGCCAGAGCCACGATCTCGTAGCCCTTCACCTCGAGGCGACGGATGATCTCCCCGCGCAGGCCGCGCTGGACGGCGTCGGGCTTGAGCAGGACAAGGGTGCGCTGTGCAGTCATGTCACCAGGGTACCCACGGCGACGGCGCTCCGCGTTCAGTCCTGCGCGGACTCCTGCTGGGCCCATACCTTCTGGTCGACGGCGTCCTTCTCCCGATCCAGCTGCTTGCCCTTGAGCACGCCGTAGACGAAGAGCGCGGCGAAGCCGATGCCCACCACCCACATCGCGGTGACCTGGAGGCCCAGCAGGATCGTGGGGATCTGCAGGGCGATGCCGAGCCAGTAGGGCCAGGCACCGCGCTTGAGCAAGCCGGAGCAGGCCACGAGCGCGAGGGCGGTCACGATGCCCCAGATCCAGGTGGTCGCCCGGTCACCGGGCACCAGCTGATGCGCTGCGAGCACCGCGAAGAACACGACGAAGGCCTCGACGACCAGCGTCGTCGCGGAGAACATGCGCTGCGCACCATGCGGGCGCGGCGAAGGGGTCAGGTCCAGAGCCATGATCAATCCTCCTGCGGGACGCCCAGGAGGTCCCGCACCTCGGCCACGAGCGTGACCGAGCCCGCGACGACGACACCGCCGAACTGGTCGCCGTCGGTCTCCGAGAGGTCGACGGCTGCCTGGATCGCATCGGGCAGGCTCCCCTGCTCGAGCACACGCTCCTCGTCGTCGAACACGTCCCGCGCGATCTCTGCGAGCACGTCGGTGGGGATCGCGCGCGGGGACGAGGACTGGGTGATCACGACGTAGTCCAGGAGCGGTTCGAGCACGGCGAGGATCTCCTCGGCGTCCTTCTCCTGGAGGATCCCGACGAGCCCGATGGTGCGGGTGAGCCGGAAGTTCTCCCGGACCGTCTCGACGAGGGTCTGGGCACCGGCGGGGTTGTGCGCGGCATCCAGCACGATGGTGGGCGACTGGCGGACGACCTCCGCCCGACCGGGCGAGGTGACCGTGGACAGCGCGGCACCGAGCATCTCCCCGTCCAGCACCGTGGTGCCGTCCCCGAGCAGGGCCTCGGCCGCCGCGACGGCCAGCAGCGCATTGCGGGCCTGGTGCTCGCCGAGCAGCGAGAGGAAGACCTCCTCGTAGCGGCCGGCGATCCCCTGCAGGGAGAGCATCTGGCCGCCGACGCCCGGCGTGTGGGCGAGCACGCCGATCTGCTGATCCTCGATCGCGGCCTCGGCGCCGAGCTCACCGATCCGCTCGCGCAGCACATCGGCGGCGTCCTCGTACGGCTGGTTGGCGATGATCGCCGTGGCCGTGGCCGTGAGGATGCCCGCCTTCTCCCCCGCGATCTCGGCGATCGTGTCTCCGAGGTACTCCTGGTGGTCCATCGAGATGGGCGTGATCACGGTGACATCGGGGTCGACGACGCCGGTGGCGTCCCAGGTCCCGCCCAGGCCGGTCTCGACCACGGCGACGTCGACGGGTGCCGACGCGAACGCCTGGAAGGCCATCGCCGTGAGGTATTCGAAGTAGGTCAGCCGCACACCCCCGGCGGCCTCCTGCTCGGCGTCGACGATCGCGGCGAAGGGCTCGACGTCCTGGTAGGCCTGGAGGAAGCCCTCCTCGTCGATGGGAGAGCCGTCGATGCCGATCCGCTCGACCGGCGAATGCAGGTGCGGGCTCGTGGTGCGGCCCGTGCGCAGCCCGGCCTCGCGCAGGATCCGCTCGAGGATCCGCGCGGTGGTGGTCTTGCCGTTGGTGCCGGCGATACGGATCGAGCGATAGGCCCGCTGAGGGTTGCCCATCAGGTCCATCACCCGGGTGATCCGTGACAGGTCCGGTTCGATCCGGTTCTCCGGCGCGCGGTCGAGCAGGGCGGCATAGACCTCTCGCAGCTCGGGCGACATGGCCGGACGAGACGTGCCCGGACGGGGAGAACTCGGCACAGGGGCTCCTGGGTTCGACGGGGTGGAAGGGGGCGCAGATCAGTGTACGAGCACCCCCTGGATGACCGTTCCTCCCGAGAGGCCTGTTGTCCACACCGGACGGGAACCTCACTGGGAGGGGATCGGGACGTTCCTAGGATCGGCATATCGATGTGGGAGGGGTCACCAGGACGCCTCGTGGCCGAGGAGCGGAACCATGGGTGCCTTGAGGATCGGCGTGGCCACGGGCCTCACCCCGCTGCGATGCGCCACCGCCGGCAACTCTCCCGGGCGTGCGCGGTGACCCTCTCCTGCGGCGCGGACACCGCGGCGCTGCGGGCGCAAGCGGTCCGCCTGCGTCGGGCATCGACCGTCCTCGACGCCCTGCGCCTCCGCCTCGATGCTGTCGTGGAGGAGGTCCCCTGGACCGGACCGGACGCCGACGCCTTCCGGAGCGGATGGGCCGGGCCGACAGCGTCCGGGCTGAGGGCTCTGCGCGCGGAGCTCCTCGCCCTCGGCGATCGCGGCCTGGAGGAGGCCCGGGAGCAGGACATCGCCTCGGAGCGCGACAGGGCCGGGACCGGGGCATCGGCCGGGGCGGGAACGCTCCCCGGGGAGAGCCGGACAAGCTCGATCCCGGAGGCGGTTCCTGCTCCCTCCGGCAACGGGTACCTCCACGACGACGCCCCTGCGATACCGAACCTGCTCGAGGACCCGGCGGAGGCCCTGCTCTCGTCCGCGGCACGGATCGCGTCGGACGGCATCGGCTGGGGCGCCGAGACAGGACTCGACGCTCTGGAGTCACGCCTCGATCTCGCAGGGATCCGGAGCGACGGCATCGGTCAGTTCCAGCGCGATGCCGACCATCTCGGAAGCATTCTCGAGGACTGGGCCACCGGCGAGCGCACCCCGACGTACGCGGAGCTGGGCGCCGCAGGACTGGTGGTGTCGGGCTCGGCCGGCGTCGGGGTGTACGAGGCCGCCACCGGGGAGGACACCCCCTTCCTCGATGACCGGCCGGGCGGCATCGTCGACAGGGTCGAGTCCCGGGAGAGCAGCTCTCGCGGGCCACAGGACCTGCAGGATCTGATCGCCCAGAACGATTCGCTTCGACTCCGACGCGGAGAGCAGGAGGCCCGCGACGCCGGGCAGATCGGGATTCTGGAGATCCGCGATGCCTCCGGTGCGGATCCCACCTACATCGTGCAGATCCCACCCACCGAAGGGGCACCCATCGCCTCGGTTCCCGACGCCTACGGGGGCCAGGGGAACTCCCGGGACTGGGGGTCGAACCTCCGGCTCATCGCGGGCCAGCATCCGGCGGCGATGGACGATGTGCGGGCCGCGATGGAAGCGGCGGGCATCCCGCCGGGCTCCAAGGTCCTGCTCGTCGGGCACAGCCAGGGCGGGATCGTCGCCACCCATCTCGCGGCGGATCCCCGCTTCAACAGCGGCTCGGGGCGCCCGGGGACCTACGACGTGACCCACACCTTCTCAGTCGGCTCCCCGGTGCAGACGGTCGTCCCGGCCCAGTCGTCCACGCAGTCGGTGAATGTCCACCACGAGTCGGGGATCGGCGTCACCGGGTTCCGCGGAGACCTGATCGCCGCGACCGATCTGGAAGGCGCCCAGCCCGGGGGGACCCGGCTCGGCGCCCCGGGGCTCCAAGAGGTGTCGCTCGACCCCTATCCGGTGACGGGCGTCGATCCGGTCCCGGTGCTCGCAGCGAACCACGACTCCATGGGGCCGGGCCACGATCCCGGGGGCGGCTACTCCGGGTCCCTCGCGCGTGGCACGGCCGGCGACCCCGTGCTGTCCGCGCTGCAGGAGGACCTCACCGGCCTGTACCTGGGAGAGGGCACCTCCGTGTCCCGCTCGCTCGTGGTCACGGTCGGCCGAGGAGCACCGTGACGCCTGGCAGCGCTCACCAGCGGGAGCGCTGCCAGGCCGTCACGGCGCCCGTCAGACCGTCGCGGCGCCTGTCAAGCCGTCACGGTGCCCGTCAGGCCTTCACGACGGAGACCCTCACGGTGCCTCCGGAGACCTTCTCGCTCGCCTCGTGCGCCCCGGCTGCCGGAGCTGCGGGCACGTCGAGCTCGACGGCCAGCACCTCCCCGGCGACCAGCTCGCGGTGCGCGGTGACCGCGGCGACGACCTGCTCGTCGCCGTCCACGGTCAGACGGATCCGATCGGAGACCTCGAGCCCGGCCTCGCGGCGGGCCGACTGGATCGCCCGGACGACGTCGCGGGCGGTGCCCTCGGCCTCGAGCTCCGGGCTCACCCGGGTGTCGAGTGCGAGGAAGTCGCCGCCGCGCAGCACGCCCACGGAGCGCCCCTCCATCGCGGAGGACTCCCCCGCGACCAGATCCAGCGAGTACTCGCCCTCGACGAGCTCGATGCCGCCGGAGGTGACCACGCCGTTCTCGTCGGCCGACCAGTCGCCGCTCTTGGAGCCCTTGATGACCGTCTGCACCTGCTTGCCCAGGCGGGGTCCGGCGGCCCGGGCGTTGACGCTGAGCCGCTGCTCGACGCCCATGCCCTGGGCCTCGTCGCTCGCCACGTCCAACAGGCGCACGGCCTTGACGTTGAGCTCGTCGGCGATGATCGCGGCGAAGGCCTCCAGGGCGCTCGGGTCGTGGTGGACCACGGTGAGCTCGGCGAGCGGCAGCCGGGCCCGCAGCTGCTCCTTCTTGCGCAGGGAGTTGCCCACGCTCGCGACCTGGCGCACGGCGTCCATCCGGGCCACGAACGCGTCGTCGCGGGGGAAGAGGTCCGCGTCGGGCCAGTCCGTGAGGTGCACGGAACGGCCTCCGGTGAGCTGCTTCCAGATCTCCTCGGCGACCATGGGCAGCAGCGGGGCGACCACCTGGCACAGCGTCTCCAGGCAGGTGGACAGCACGTCGATCGCCTGCTCGTCGCCCTCCCAGAAGCGGTCGCGGGAGCGGCGCACATACCAGTTGGTGAGCATGTCCAGGTAGTCCTGGATCAGCTCGGCGGCATCGGCGATCGCGAGCGCGGTCAGCGAGTCCTTCACCTCGCGCACCAGATCACCGGTGCGGGCCAGCAGGTACTGGTCCATGACGTCGGTGGACTGGTAGCGGGTGCGTCCGCGGTAGCCCGTCGGCTTCCCGTCGGCGTCCTTCTCCCCGGCGGCGTTCGCGTACAGGCCCAGGAAGTACCAGACGTTCCACAGCGGCAGCACCACGTGGCGCGTGGCATCGCGGATCTTCGGTTCGTCGACCACCAGGTTGCCGCCGCGCAGGATCGGCGAGCTCATGAGGAACCAGCGCATCGCGTCGGCCCCGTACTTGTCGAACATCTCGCGCACGTCGGGGTAGTTGCGCAGAGACTTCGACATCTTCTGCCCGTCCTCGCCGAGCACGATGCCGTGGCAGATCACTGAGGTGAACGCGGGCCGGTCGAACAGCGCGGTCGAGAGCACGTGCATGACGTAGAACCAGCCGCGGGTCTGCCCGATGTACTCCACGATGAAGTCCGCCGGATTGTGGCTCTCGAACCAGTCGGTGTTCTCGAAGGGGTAGTGCACCTGGGCGTACGGCATCGAGCCCGAGTCGAACCAGACGTCGAAGACCTCCTCGACGCGGCGCATCGTGGAGCGCCCGGTCGGGTCGTCGGGGTTGGGCCGGGTGAGCTCGTCGATGTACGGACGGTGGAGGTTCACCTCGCCGTGCTCGTCGCGCGGGAGGGTGCCGAAGGCCTCCTCGAGCTCGGCGAGGGAGCCGTACACGTCCACGCGCGGGTGGTTCGGATCGTCGCTCTTCCACACCGGGATCGGGGATCCCCAGTAGCGGTTGCGGGAGATCGCCCAGTCGCGGGCGCCCTCGAGCCAGCGACCGAACTGGCCGTCCTTCACGTTGCCGGGCACCCAGTCGATCTGCTCGTTCAGCTCGAGCATGCGCTCGCGCTGGTCGGCGACCTTCACGTACCAGGAGCTCACAGCCTTGTAGATCAGAGGGTTCCGGCAGCGCCAGCAGTGCGGGTAGGAGTGCACGTAGCTGGCCTCGCGCAGGAGGCGCCCGGCGCGCTGGAGGTTGCGGATGATCGGGCGGTTCGCCTCGAACACCTGCACGCCGGCGATCTCGTCGAGCGCGGTCCCGGCGAAGTAGTCCAGGAACTGCGCGCCCTCATCGACGGAGACGATGACGGGGATGCCGTACTCGGCGTTGACCTGCTGGTCGATCTCGCCGTAGGCGGTGGCCTGGTGGACCACGCCGGTGCCGTCGTCGGTCGAGACGTAGTCGGCGACGGTGACGATCCAGGCGTTCTGGGTGCCCCACTTCTCCCGGTCCTCGGAGTAGATGGTCCACAACGGCTCGTAGGCGACGTGCTCGAGCTCGGAGCCGACGAACACGCGCTCCTCGCAGGCTGCGAGCGCATCCTCGGCGCTCTCGTAGCCGAGCTCCTTGGCGTAGGAGCCCAGCAGCGCGGTCGCCATCAGGTAGCGGCCCTCGCCGGCGGCGGTGCCGTCGGCGGCGCCGAGCGGACCGGCGGGGACCACGGAGTACTCGAGCTCCGGCCCCACGGCGAGGGAGAAGTTGGTGGGCAGGGTCCACGGCGTGGTGGTCCAGGCCAGCGCGCCGACGCCCTCGAGGCCGAGCTGCCGGGCCTTGTCCCCGGTGAAGGGGAAGGTGACGGTGACGGTCTGGTCCTGGCGCTCCTGGTAGACGTCGTCGTCCATGCGCAGCTCGTGGGCGGAGAGCGGCGTCTGGTCCTTCCAGCAGTAGGGCAGCACGTAGTAGCCCTCGTAGGCGCGGTCCTTGTCATAGAGCGTCTTGAACGCCCAGAGCACCGATTCCATGAAGGTGACGTCGAGGGTCTTGTAGTCGTTCTCGAAGTCGACCCAGCGGGCCTGGCGGGTGACGTAGTCCTCCCACTCCTTGGTGTACTTCAGCACCGAGTTCCGTGCGGAGTTGTTGAACGCCTGGAGCCCCATCTCCTCGATCTCGGACTTCTCGGTCATGCCGAGCTCCCGCATCGCCTCGAGCTCGGCGGGCAGGCCGTGGGTGTCCCAGCCGAAACGGCGGTCCACCTTGTTGCCGCACATGGTGCGGAAGCGCGGGATGACGTCCTTGACGAAACCGGTCAGCAGGTGCCCGTAGTGGGGCAGGCCGTTGGCGAAGGGCGGACCGTCGTAGAAGACGAACTCCTCGGCGCCCTCGCGCTGGGCGATCGAGGCTCGGAAGGTGTCGTCCTGCCGCCAGAACTCCTGGATGGCGTTCTCGAGCGAGGGCAGGTTCGGCGAGGGGACGAGCGGGTCTCCGCTGACCGGGTAGACCATGGGGCGGACCTCCGAAGAAGGACAAGGGGCGGCGGCTGGGACATCACGATGCCCGAGGACGCTTCCGACCCGGAGGCCGAGGGCGCGGTACCACCTCGGTTGACGCCTGATCCCTGCCGGCGGACCGGCACGGGGCGTCCCCTTGTTCCTCAGCGATGACGGGCTGGTCCCGGCGGGTTCTACTGGGCCCTCCCCGCGAACGGGCGATGGGTTGTTCTTCCCGCGGCTCTCCGGTGATGGCCGGGTCGATGCCGTTGCCGGTCAGTGTACGCGGCGCTCCCCCGGAGGTCACCCGTGCCCGGCGCGAAGAGACACGGCGAACACCGCGGGCGTGGGCGACGGGGCTGGCAGGGCGGGGCTGGCAGGGCGATGCGATGCGATGCGATGTGATGCGATGCGATGCGGAGTCACGATGCCAGGGAATCTGCCCCGTGTGCACAGCACCGGTCCAGGTTGAGGACGTCTGATTGCTCCAGCGGCAGATCGCCGACAGGGTCCCCCGAGGAGGAACCGACATGGATGACGAACCACGGCGAGATCATCTGCCGTCGACGGTGCCCACCGCGTCGGATGCCCCTGCAGGTCGCACCGAGGTGACCGTCCACTTCCCGCAGTCCGACTCCATGGTCCCGGCAGAGGCCTCGGCCCATCCTCCGCACGGCCTGCGCGACCGGGCGACCGCGGGAGCCGCGTCGCTGGGCGCCGCCGCCCTGCTGGTGCTGAGCTTCGGGCCGACCGCTCTCGCGCTGACCCCGTCGGGCGCTCCCTCGGTGCCGCCGCAGGGCAGGAACTGGATCGCGCCGCTGGACGTCGAGGCCACCACCACCGCAACCGCCACGACCGCGACCACCGCACCGGAGCACCGGGACGGACAGGCGTCCTGAGGCAGGTCCCTTGACACCAGGTGAGGCAGGCCTCACCCCCGGTTCGGTGCGCGGCCGTGGGAAACTTGATGTTCCACGGTTCCGTCCGTTCAGGACGGTCGACGAAGAAGGAGCGAGGATGTCGCTGTTCGGAGAGCCCTTCACCGCCAAGTGCCTCAAGTCCGGGATCACGGTCGAGGTCGACGAGGGCCAGTCCCTCCTGCAAGCCCTGCTCGATGCCGACATCCCCATGGACTACTCCTGCGAGGGTGGCGTCTGCGGAACCTGCGTGGTGCCGCTGGTCTCCGGGCAGGTCGAGCACATGGACGAGTTCCTCATGGATGACGAGCACGACGATCAGATGATCACGTGCGTCTCCCGCGGTGAGGGCGAGATCGAGATCGACGTCTGAGTCGATCAGATCGGCGGCGACGTCATGGACGACGCGGTGTCATGGACACGACGTCATGGACGGGACGTCATGGACGGGACGTCAAAGACGACGGGTCGTCATAGTCGGGGCCCGGCCACAGCCCAGGCGAGGCTCACCAGGCAGATCAGGGCGACCGACAGCGGCAGGGCGAGGGTGGGGCCGGCGATGAGCAGGCCGAGCACGCCGACAGCGGCGATCGACAGCAGCAGCACGAACAGCGCCGGACGGCCCGCGCTAGGCTTGCGCCACGTGCCGTGGCGCGAAGAGTTCTCCGTGTACGTCGTCTCCGTGTACGTCGTCATGGTGACGTCCTGTCCGCTGGGTGCTCCGGGCCTGATCCGCTGAGGCGGGATATCCGTCTCGGTGGTCCTGGTGCCGAGTGGTCCTGGTGCCGATCAATACCCCCATCCTGCTCGGCGGCACCGGTCGCGCACATCCCTCGGGAGGCGGACACCCGTCTCCGTCTTTGGTCGTAGACCGACGATCCTGGACGCGCCACCGGCACCCGACCGCCGTGACCCCGACCGCAGCGCCCCGATCTCAGCTCACCGGAGGCGCCGGCGTCCCGGACGCCTCGAGCGGATCGCCCGCGGAACCCTCCTGCTGCTGAGCGCCATCGCGCGCGGAGTCCTGGGCGACGAGGTCCGCGAACACTCCGCCACGTCCCAGGAGCTCCTCGTAGGTGCCTCGTTCGACGATCCGCCCCGCCGCCATCACGATGATCTGATCCGCCGCGCGGACCGTGGAGAGACGGTGCGCGATCGAGACGGTGGTGCGCCCGCGGGCCACGGCGTCCAGCGCGCCGGACATCGCGCGTTCGGTGACGACGTCGAGGGCGGAGGTGGCCTCGTCCAGCAGCAGCACGGGCGGGTCCCGGAGGATCGTCCGGGCGAGCGCCAGGCGCTGCTTCTCGCCGCCGGAGAACCGATATCCGCGCTCCCCCACCACGGTCGCGTAGCCGTCGCTCAGGCCGACGATGTGGTCGTGGATCTGGGCGATGCGGCAGGCCCGCACGAGGTCCTCGTCGCTCGCGTCGGGCCGGGCGAAGCGCAGGTTCTCGGCGATCGTGGCGTGCAGGAGATAGGTCTCCTGGGTGACCACGCCGAGGCTGTCCGCGAGCGAGCCCATCGTGATGTCCCGCAGGTCGTGCCCGTCCAGGGTGATCCGGCCCGTGGTCGGCTCGTAGAGGCGGGCCATGAGGTATCCGGTGCTGGTCTTCCCCGAACCGGTGGTCCCCACGAGTGCCGTGTGGCGGCCGGCCGGGATCACGAGGTCCAGGCCGTGCAGCGCCGGGGCGTCGGCCCCCGGATAGGTGAACGTGACGCCTTCGAAGCGGATCTCGCCGCGCACCTCGGTGGGATCCAGCGCGAGGGCGTCGGGCGCGTCGGCGATGGTGATCGGGGCGTCGAGGTACTCGAAGACTCGGGTGAACAGGGCCAGGGAGCTGTTGACCTGGGTGGCTACCCGCAGCAGGCCGTTGATCTGCGGGAACAGCCCGGACTGCAGGGCGATGAAGGCGACCAGGGTGCCGATGGTGACGCCGGTGCCGGAGAACAGCAGGTGCCCGCCCAGCAGGTACGTCAGCGCCGGGAACAGCGCCATCAGCGTGGTGAACACGGCCATGTGCCAGCGGCCGGCCATCTCCGAGCGCACCTCGAGGTCGGCCAGGCCCCGGGAGTCGACGGTGAAGGCGTCGGTCAGCGCCTGCGAGCGACCCATCGTCAGCCCCAGCAGGATCCCGGAGACCGACAGCGACTCCTGGATCCCGGCGGAGAGGTCCGCGGCCTTCTCCTGGCGGATGCGGACGATCTCCCGTCGGCGTCGGCCCACCCGGCGGTTCATCCACACCGCGAGCGGCAGGGCGATGAGGGAGAACAGAGTGAGCCGCCAGTCCAGGGCGAACATCGCCACCAGCGCCATGACCACGGCCGCCGCGGACGAGACGATCTGGGTCATCACGCTGGTCACCATGGCCTGCATCGACCCGATGTCGGAGAAGATGCGTGACTGGATCTCGCCGGTGCGGGTCCGGGTGAAGAACCCCAGCCCCATGCGCTGGAGGTGCGCGTACACCGAGACCCGCAGGTCGTGCATGACGGCCTGCCCCACTCGTGTGGACAGCATCGACTGGGTGACGCCGAGGGCGCTGGAGACGATGGTGACGGCGATCAGGCCGCCGACGCACCTGGCCAGGACGTCGGCCCGCTGGTCCGGGAGGGCGACATCGACGATCTCCCGGATCAGGAACGGCGAGACCACCCCGGTCGCGGCGCCGATCGCGATGAGCACCAGCACCGCGATGAGCGTCCCGCGGTAGGGGCGGAACAGGGCGAGCACACGGCGCAGGTCGGGCCGCTGTCCCGGTGCCAGCCTGCGCTCCTCCCCGCGGGCTCGGCCGCCACCCATGCCGCCGCCGGGGCCGCCCATGCCACCGCCCATACCGCCGTGGGCCATCAGACTCCCTGGTGCCGGGCGACGCGGTGGGCTGCGGCCTGGGCGAGCGGACGCACGGTGATCAGGTCGAGGTTCACGTGGTGCGGGGCACCCAGGGCGTAGGAGATGACGTCGGCGCAGTCCTGCGCGGTCAGCGGATTCTCGACGCCGTCGTAGACCTTGTCGGCCGCGTCCTGGTCGCCGAGCCGCACCAGGGAGAACTCCTCGGTGCGGACCATGCCCGGGGCGACCTCGATGACGCGGATCGGTTCGCCGTTGAGCTCGAGGCGCAGGGCGGCGGCGAGCATGTGCTCCCCGGCCTTCGCCGCGTTGTAGCCGGACCCGCCGGGATAGGCCTCCTGCGCCGCGACCGAGGTGACGAACAGCAGATCGCCGCGCCCGCTCGTCCGGACGGACGGGAGCAGCGCACGGGTGACCCGCACCGCACCGAGCACGTTGATGTCGTACATGCGCTGCCATTTCTCGAGGTCCGCCTCGGCGGCGGATTCGACGCCCAGCGCCCCGCCGGCCACGTGGACCACCGCGTTCAGGCTCCCACCGAACAGCTCGTCGACGCGCTCCACGAGAGCAGCGACGGAGTCGTCGGAGGTCACGTCCACGGCGAGCACCTCGCAGCCGGTCTCGGCCGCGAGCTCGTCCAGGCGTTCCTGGCGGCGGGCCACGGCGAGGACACGCCATCCCTCGGCCACGAGCCGCGCCGCGGTCGCACGGCCGATCCCGGAGGATGCTCCGGTGACGACGGCGGTGAGGTCGTCGGCCCCGGACGAGGGGACGGAGGCCGAGGTCGAGCTCGCGGTCGAGGTGCCGGACGGGGACGGGGCGGGAGAAGCGGTCATGAGCTCAGGATACGCAGGCCTCCCACCCCGTCGCGGGCCTCGTCGCGGGGCGCGGGCACGGGGCGGCTACCACCCGATCTCGAGGCAGCCGTGGTGGTCCGTCGGCTCCGTCTGCACCGTGGCGTGGGCGATGCCGTGCCGGGACTCGAGCAGCTCCTGGGCGGCATCGAGCACGGGGTGGGGATCGAAGCCCGGCGCGACCACGAGGTGCACGGTCGCGACCTCCATCCCGGAGGTGAGGGTCCACAGGTGCAGGTCGTGGACGTCGGCGACCCCGTCGATCGCCTCGAGCTCGCTCTGCACCGCGCCGGGGTCGATACCCGCGGGAGCCGCCTGACCGAGGACGCCGAGCACCTCCTTCGCCAGCAGCACGGCCCGCACGGCGATGAAGGCGCCCACGGCGAGCGCGACCGCGGTGTCGATCCAGCTCGCTCCGGTAAACCGGATGAGGATCGCCGCGACGATCACGCCGACGGACCCGACGGTGTCCGCGAGCACCTCGAGATAGGCACCCTTGACGTTGAGGCTCTCGGCGGCGCCGCCCTGGAGCATACGCAGCACGATCAGGTTCACGAGGAGACCGAGCACGCCGACGACGAGCATGGGTCCGGTGTCGATCTCGACCTCACGGCCGATGCGCCCGATCCCACCGATCACCACGAAGACCGCGACGCCGAGCATGATCAGCACGGCGAGCAGCGAGGCGAAGACCTCCAGGCGGTAGTTGCCGAAGGTGCGTCGGCCGCTGCGATCGGGTCGGGCCGCGAGGATCGTGGCACTGAGCGCCGCGGCGAGGGTCACGACGTCGGCGGCCATGTGGCCGGCGTCCGAGATCAGGGCGAGGGATCCCGACAGCAGTCCCGCGATCAGCTCGACGACGAAGAAGACGCCGATGAGCACCACCGCGACCGCGAGCCGCCACCGGTGGGCCGCGCCGGCGTGCCCGGTGGCCGCACCGGGCCCATGACTGTGCGTCATGACGATGCTCCGTCCTGCTGCTCCCCCGGCTCGCGTTCGGGATGGTGCATGTCGCTGTGCGCGGCGTGGGAGATCGCGAGCTCCAGCAGCAGGCGCACATGCGGATCATCGAGTCGGTAGAACGCCCTCCTGCCCTCTCGGCGCACGGCGACGATGCGATGCGCCCGCAGCAGCTTGAGCGCGTGGGAGACCGAGGACTCGGAGTGCTCGGTGACCTGCGCCAGATCGCTCACGCACAGCTCCTCCTCGAGCAGCGCGATGAGCAGTCCCAGCCGCGAGGGATCACCGAGCAGGGAGAAGACATCGGCGAGGTCGGCCATCGCCGCCTCCCCCGGGATCCTGCCGCGCACCTCCTCGAGATGCTCGGCAAGACGGGCGGCCGCGCTGATCGCCGTGGACCCATCGACCAGGACACCTGAAGAACTGTTCATATGTTCAGTGTTGCACAGATCGTCCGGCTCGCCGCTACTCCGGGCCACCGGGCCACCGGACCACCGGACCACCGACATACTGATCCGATGAAGATCGATCTGGTGCTGGGATCCGGTGCGGCGAGAGGGATCGCCCATGTGGGGGTGCTCCGTGAGCTCGAGGCGCGTGGACACGAGGTGGTACGGCTCCACGGGACATCGATGGGTGCCCTCGTGGGAGCCGCCTACGCGTGCGGGACCCTCGACCTGTTCGAGGAGATCGCCCGCTCGACGGGGCTGCGCAGGGCCCTGTGGCATCTCGACGCGGCGCTCGACGGCAGCGGGATCGTCGCGGGCCGACGTGTGCGTCGGCTCCTGCGCGTGCTGTACGGGGACCGCCGCATCGAGGATCTCCCGATCCCCTTCTCCGCGACCACCGTCGACCTCACGGGATGGGAGGAGGTGGTGCTGACCGACGGCCCCCTCGCCGCCGCCGTGCACGCGTCGATCGCGATCCCCGGGCTGTTCGCGCCCGTTCGTTCCCGGCACCGGGTGCTGGTCGACGGCAGTCTGACCACGCCGCTGCCGATCCCGACCCAACGGGACCCCGCCGCGGATCTCCTGCTCAGCGTGAGCGCCCTGGGAGCTCCGGAGGAGGCGGTGCGGCTCGGACGACACCCTCCTCGCTTCATGCCCGGGATCCTTACCACGACCTTCGACATCCTGCTGCACAGCGTCGAACGGGCGGCGATCGCCAACAGGCCCGAGGGCGTCCACATCGACCTGCCCGCGAACATCACGAACAACATGGTCTTCCATCGCAGCGGAGACGTGATCGACGCAGGGCGCCGCGTCGCCGTCGCAGCCCTGGACCGCGAGGGGCTCTGAGAGGCAGGGGGCTCTGAGAGGCGAGGGCTCTGAGACGCGAGAACCTCAGACCCCCTGGACCTGCGGGTGGCCGGAGACCTGGAGGTCGCCGGAGACCCTCCCCTTGGACAGCTTCGTCATGACGGCGGCGATCGCGCCGTCACCCGTGACATTGGTGGCCGTGCCGAAGGAGTCGATCGCGATGTACGCCGCGATCATGAGCCCGACGGCGGCTTCACTGAACCCGAGGAGCGAGGCGAGGACCCCCGCCGCAGCCATGATGGCGCCGCCCGGAACGCCCGGAGCCGCGATCATCACCACGCCGAGCATGAACACGAAACCCACCAGGGCGCCCACGTGCAGAGGCATGCCGGTGACGATCATGATCGCCACGGCGAAGGTGGTGATCTTCAGCGTCGACCCGGCGAGGTGGATCGTGGCGCACAGCGGGACCACGAAGTCGGCGATCGCATCGGGGATCCCGTTGCGCTTGGCGCACTCGATGGTCACCGGGATGGTCGCAGCCGACGAACTGGTGCCCAGTGCCGTCATGTACGCCGGGAGCATGGTCCACAGCATCTTCAGCGGATTGCGACCCATCGCCCAGCCGGCCACGCCGTACTGCGCCAGGAGCACGACCACGGTCATGGCGAACACCAGCAGGATCACGGTGAGGAAGGTGCCGATCACGGTCCAGATCTGGCCGTTCATGGTCAGGCCCAGGAACATGCCGAAGATGTAGAGCGGCAGCAGCGGGATGATGATCGCCTCGATGATGCGCACGATGATGGTGCGCAGCTGCTCGAAGGACTCCTGGAGCGCTCCGCGCTTCACCAGGGTCAGGCCGATGCCCAGGCAGAACGAGAGGATCAGCGCGGTCATCACGTCGAACACGGGTGGGATCTCGATCTCGAAGTACGCCGCGATCGCGGAGTCCTCGGGATTGTCGAGCGAGTCGATGCTCGCGCCGCCCAGCATGCGCGGCAGCAGGAGCAGGGACAGCGCCAGGGCGAACAGCCCGCACAGGACCGTGGAGAGATACGCGATCCCGGCGGTCGCCGCCAGCATCTTCCCGGCGCCATGGCCGAGCTCGCCGATGGCGGGCGTCACCAGCCCCACGATGATCAGGGGGATCAGGAAGCCGAGGAATCCCGAGAAGAGTCCGTTGAAGGTGGTGAAGACCCGGGCGACCGCCTCGGGCATCACCAGCCCCAGCACGATGCCCAGCACGATGGCGAGCAGAATGCGCGGCAGCAGGCCGAAACGACGGCGGCGTGCGGTGCGACCGGGAGGAGCATCCGACGACGCGAGGGTGGCAGCGGTGGTGACCGCGGAGTCGGCGGGAGGAGCGGGGGTGGGCTGCTCACCGTCCGAGGAGGGGACGACGTTATCCATGGAACTTCCGGTTCATGTCTGGGGTGGGGACCGGGACAGCGTAGACGTGCGCGGGCTCGGCCAGCGACGGCATCCCGCACAGGCCGTTCCGGCGCCGGAGCGGAGCGGGGTCGGCGCGGGGCTAGCGCGAGGCCGGGGTGGGGGCGGCGCAGGGCCGACGCGAAGCCGGGACGCCGAGGAGCCCGCCACCTCTCCTCCCCACTCAAAGATATCCACAAATGTCCACAAACATCCCGAACACCCTTGCCGAACTCGAACGCACATTTTAAGATGGATGACACACGGGAACGCGCGTTCGATGCATTGCAGCATCCCACCAGATCTGTCGATCTGGTATTCAGGCGCGTTTCGTTGCATTCGACGAGGAAGGAGATGTGGTGGCTCTCGACACCCCAGAAGAACCCCTCCCCCTCGCCACGGAAGCACGAGAGCCCGGCCACGGGCACGAACGGCCGGGCACCTCGAGCACGTGCCGCCCGTCGCGGATGTCGAGCCCCTCGCGGCGAGCGCCTCGCAGGCAGGTTCAAGCACGCGTCCCGCTGACTCATGACTCGCTGGCCGCACGGGGGAAACTCCAGGCAGGCTCGCCCGATGCGGCAGCGGCTGGTCGCCTGCTGGAGATGCAGCGCGCCACCTCCCGGGCCCGAGCCACCCTGCTCTCCCAGGCCGCGGTGTTCTGGGTCGATCGCGACGATCCCGACCAGGCCGACGACCGAGCCGAAGCGGATCTCGCCGTCGCGATCGCTCTGCGCACCACGACGTCCAGGGCGACTCGCCTGCTGCACGATGCCCATCTCGCTGTCGATCACCTTCCGGAAACATTCTCCCTCCTCGCCCGCGGGGACATGCCCTCGGAATGGTTCGACAAAGTCCTTCGAGGCGCGCGAGATCTCACGCCGATCCAATGTGCCGAGTTCGACGAGATCGTGGCCTCGTGGGATATCGCCTCCATTCCCGCCGATCGCTTCGTCGACGAATTACGACTGCTGCGATCGTGGTACGACGCGGAAGGTGCCCGGACCCGCGCCGAGAACCTGCGCGACGTCGTCCTGGAGAGATCCCCCTGCGACGACGGCACCGCCACACTGCGCATCACCGGTCCGGTGCCGGAGATCCACGCGCTCGCCCAGCGTCTCGACACGGCTGCCCGGGCCATCCAGTCGCAGCAGCGTCACACCGTGGAGCGCGACCCTGCGCAGGATCCTGAGGGCGGCGTACCGATCCCGTTCGATCTCGACGGGGCGGTCGCGCGCGACGGATCCGCGATGAGCCTGGCGGAGCTGCGCTACGCGATCATCACCCGCACCGCTCTCGGCACCGACGGCGTGGAGGTCCCGCGTCCCGCGCACCGGATCAACGTGGTCGTCCCGGTCCTGACCCTGATGGGCCTGTCCGATGCTCCTGCCACCTACGACGGAGTCGTCCCCCTCCCCGCCGACATGGCACGCACCCTCGCGGCCGCCGAGCCCACCTGGCATCGCGTGCTGACCGATCCGACCAGCGGCGAGTTCCTGCCTCTCCCGGCCGATCGATACCGACCCACCGCGGAGATGGTCGAACATCTCCGTCTACGGGATCCTGTCTGCGCGGTCCCGAGCTGCACGAGATCTACCAGCAGCGACGCCGAGAACGACCACATCGAGGAATTCGATCACGTGCATCCCGAGCGGGGCGGGCCCACCAGCATCGCGAACCTCCACCGGCTGCACTGGGGACACCACGACGACAAGACCCGACGACGGATCGACCCGGAGAGCACGTCCGACGGCTCCACGACCTGGTCGATCGGCGCGACGCCGCGAGTCCGGATCAGCGTCTCCCCACGACGGGACCTGATCACGCCCATCGTGGCGAGAGCACTCGTCGACTCGTGGGACCGCTACCAGTGGACCCTCGAACTGGATGCCCTCGAGCGCACGGGATTCGCCGACCGGTTCCTGCGCGAGGGTGGGCCCGAGGATCCGTTCCTGGATGACGAAGCCCCTCCGCCACCGGGGCTCGAGGAGTACGGAGACCCGCCCTTCTGAGGGCCCCGTTCGAGCACGTCCCCGAGGACGGATGGCCGCCCCCTCTCCGCCCTCTTGTGCGTCGTCTTCTGCGTCGTCTGCCGACCGATGCTCTGCCGTCCCGCTGCGAGCTGAATTCCCTCGGCTCCACGTCTTGTGACCTGGGCCATCTGACACTAGGCTCGCGCGAGTGCCTACGTACTGGTCGATCGCCTCGGCATCCTTCCGCCAGTACTCGACCTATCGGATGGCGACTGCCGCCGGGGTCTTCACCAACACGATCTTCGGCCTCATCCGCGCCTCGATCCTTTTCGCCGCGATCACCACGGCGGGCGGCGAGCTCAGCGGCTACACGATCGCGCAGGCCGCGACGTACGTGTGGCTCGGTCAGGCACTGCTGGCCCCGATCGAGGCCTTCGGCACCCGCGAGGTGTCCCAGCGTGTCCACCAGGGCGATGTCGCCATCGATCTGCTGCGCCCCACCTCGTTCCTCGGTCTCTACTACGCGCAGAAGCTCGGCCGCTCGGCCTTCCTGCTGCTGGGCCGAGGCATCCCGCCGCTGGTGATCGGAGCGCTCGTCACGGGCCTCGCCCTTCCGGAGGACCCGCTGTCCTACCTCCTGGGCGCCGTCTCCTTGCTGGCGGCCATCACCCTGGCCTTCCTCGCCGACATGATCGTGAACCTCTCGGCCTTCTGGTTGATCGAGACGCGCGGGTTGACCGTCGTGTACACCGCGGTGATGAACCTGCTCTCGGGGTTCCTCATCCCGATCCTCTGGTTCCCGGACTGGCTGCTGGGTATCGCCCGGGCCACGCCGTTCCCCTCGATGATCCAGACCCCGATCGACACCCTGTCCGGCCGGATCACGCCCCTCGAGGCGCTCCCCCTCCTCGGGGTGCAGGCAGGATGGGTGCTGGTGCTCGCCGTGGCCGCGCACCTGATGCTCCGTCTCGGTGTGCGCAGCATGGAGGTGCAGGGTGGCTGAGAACTCCCGTCCGCGCCCGTCGGGCTCGTCGGGCTCGTCGGGCTCGTCGACCTCATCCGACCGTCCCGTCTCCACCGCCCGCATGGTCTGGACGCTGTACGCCTCGCGGATCCGTTCGCAGGCCTCGTTCCGCACCAGCTTTGTCTCCGACGCCCTGGGCCAGGTGCTCATCGTGGGCACCGAGTTCCTCGAGCTGTGGGTGATCCTCTCGCAGGTCAGCACACTGGGCGGGATGACCCTGCCGCAGGTCGCCGTGGTCTACGGTCTCGGGGCGCTCGCCTTCGGGATCGGGGACATGCTCTTCGGCGAGATCGACGGGCTCTCCACATACATCAAGTCCGGCAAGCTCGAGACCCTCCTGATCCGCCCCGTCCCCCTGCTGCTGCAGATCTCCAGCCTGGACCTGTCGCTGCGACGCATCGGCCGCATCGTGGTGGGGCTGGCGATGTATGTGACGGCGCTCGGGATCGCCGGGTTCCAGCCCGCCCCGCTGCTCCTGGTCCTGGCGGTGCTCGCACCGCTCGCCGGCGCGGTCCTGTTCGGAGCGCTGTTCACGATGGCCGGCGCCCTCCAGTTCTGGCTCGTGGACGGCCGGGAGTTCGCCAACGCCTTCACCTACGGCGGCAACTACGTCGCCACCACCCCCGGCGCAGTGTTCGCCCTGCCCCTGCGCGCCTTCTTCACCTTCGTCATCCCGGCGACGCTGATCGCCTACGCCCCCACCCTCGTGCTGCTGGACCTGCCCGGTCCGCCCCTGATCCCCTCGTGGGCCGGCTGGCTGGGACTCCCTGCCGCCGCCCTCGTCTGGATCGTGGCCGGGCTGCTCTGGCGCTCCGGGGTCCGCAGATACACAGGAGCCGGCGGATGAACACGCCCGAGCAGAACCTTCCCGCACAGGCCGTCCCTGAGACCGCCGCTGTGCCCGCCCTCGAGCTCACCGGGCTGCGACGCGACTACGTGGTGCGGGCCCCCGTGCCGGGTTCGCGCCGACGCCGCCGTCAGGTGGTGCGCGCGGTCGACGACATCAGCCTCAGCATCCGTCCCGGTGAAGCCGTCGGCTTCGTCGGCGCGAATGGGGCAGGGAAGTCCACCACGATCAAGATGATGACCGGGATCCTCACCCCGACGGGCGGATCGCTGCGGGTGCTCGGCCGGGAACCGGTCGCCGAGCGCAAGCACCTGGCCCGGGAGATCGGCGTCGTCTTCGGGCAGCGCTCCCAGCTGTGGTGGGACCTTCCGCTGCGCGACAGCTACCGGATCCTCGGCTCGATGCACCGCCTCACCGACCGGCAGCGGGAGGCCCGGCTGGAGCGTCTCGTGGAGGGCCTGGACCTCGCCCCCTTCTTGGACCGGCCCGTGCGTCAGCTGTCGCTGGGGCAGCGCATGCGCGGCGAGGTGGCCGCGGCGCTCCTCCACTCCCCGCAGCTGGTGGTGCTCGATGAGCCGACGATCGGCCTGGACATGGTCTCCAAGGAGGGATTGCGGCGCTTCCTGCGCGAGGACCGCGCCGAGCGCGGCACCACGCTGTTCCTCACCACGCACGACATGAACGACGTGGAGCGCCTGTGCGACCGGATCGTGGTCGTGAACTCCGGCACCGTCGCCTACGACGGACCGCTGGACTCCTTCCGTGCGCATCTCGGTGCGCCGCGCGAGCTGATCGTCGACCTCGCCGAGCCGACCCCTGCTCTCTCCCTGCCCGGCTCCGCCGAGGCCGCCGCGGTCGAGGCCGACGGCATTCGTCATCGGATCCGGTTCTCGGGTGCGGAGCTCACCGTCCCTGCCCTGCTCTCCGCCATCAGCGCCCAGGCCGAGGTGCGCGACCTGTCCCTGACCGAGCCCGCCATCGAGGACCTGGTGCGGGAGATCTACGGGCGCGGCGGGCTCACCTGAGCGTCCCGCCGTCGGATGCGAGAGGATGAGGGCATGGATGAGCGCAGCGACAGCACGGTGAAGCAGGGGCAGTACAAGGTCCGCGGGGGCAAGCTGGTCTCGGTCGACGTGACGGAGCAGGACGACCGGATCGCGACCGCCCATGTCTTCGGGGATTTCTTCCTCGAACCGGACGACGCCCTCGAGGACCTCAACGGCGCCCTGATCGGGATGCCGACGGACTCGAGCGCGAAGGAGCTGGCCGCATCCATCACGGCGCGCCTCGAGGCGCGACCGGATCCCGTGCAGATGATCGGCTTCGACGCCGACGCCGTCGCGATCGCGGCGCGCCGGGCTCTCGGCCACGCCACCAGCTGGGAGGACCTCACCTTCGACGTCATAGGACCGGTGGTCCTCCCTCCGGTCATGCATGTGGCCCTGGACGAAGTGCTGCCGAACGAGGTGATCGCCGGGCGCCGCAACCCCCACTTCCGGATCTGGGACTGGGACTCCCCGCTCGTGGTGATCGGCTCCTACCAGTCGCTGCGCAACGAGATCGATGCCGAGGGCGCGGCGAAGCACGACATCGGGGTGGTGCGGCGCATCACCGGCGGCGGCGCGATGTTCATGGAGCAGGGCAACTGCATCACCTACTCGCTCGTGGTGCCGACGTCGCTCGTGGAGGGCCTCAGCTTCGAGCAGGCATATGCCTATCTCGATGACTGGGTGATGGGCGCCCTCGCCGAGATCGGGGTCAAGGCGCGCTATGTGCCGCTGAACGACATCGCCTCCGAGCAGGGCAAGATCGGCGGTGCCGCCCAGCGCCGCTTCGCCGGGGGCGTGCTGCTGCACCATGTGACCATGAGCTACGACATCGACGCGGACAAGATGAGCGAGGTGCTGCGCGTGGGCAAGGAGAAGCTCTCGGACAAGGGCACCCGCAGCGCGAACAAGCGCGTGGACCCGATGCGCTCGCAGACGGGCCTGGCCCGCGAACAGATCATCGACGGGTTCCTGGACTTCTTCCGTGCCCGGTACGACACCGTCGACTCGGAGTACACGGACGACGAGCTCGCGAAGGCCCGCGCTCTGGTCGCCACGAAGTTCGGGACCGAGGAGTGGACCGCGCGCGTGCCGTGAGAGGCGGAGGAGCCCTGGTGCTCAGACCGCGGTGAGGCCGAGCTCCTCGTGGTCGCCGCGGTAGACCCCGGTCCGCAGCTCGACGGTATAGGCGTCGGTCTCGGCCCGGGGCATGCCCGACGCACGGGCCGCTGCGATCTCGGCCTCGACGTCATAGGGCACCCGCACGAACTGCACCCCGAACGGGACGGCCGCACCGCTGGTGACCTCGCCTCCGCCGCTCGCTCCGCTGCCGGAGTCACCCTCGAGGATCACGTAGGACGGCGTCGGATCATCGAGCTGGTTGCCGACGCTCCCGGCGTTCACGAGCAGCCCGTCGGTCCCTGACCGCAGGTAGGGCTCGTGGATGTCTCCGTAGACGACGACGTCGGCCCGAGGAACGTCCCCGGTGAACGGCGTGGGCTCGAACATCATCGCGAACTCCGCGTCGCTGTGATCCCGGTGCACCCGGGTGAACTCGTCGATCGGTGAGGCATGCAGCAGGCGCACCCGTCGGCCGGAGAGCTCCAGGTCGACGCTGCCGGGGACGGCGATCAGCCACTGCCGGTCCTGCGCGGTCAGCTCCGTGCGCCACCAGGAGTGCGCCTCGCCGCGGATCTCGCCGTCGCCGGCGATGAACACCTCCCAGTTGCCCCGCACCGTCGCCTCGCAGCGCTCCCGGGTCAGGGCCGTGCAGGCCGAGCCGCGAGGGCCCTTGCCCACCACGTCGCCGAGGTTGATGACGCGGGAGATGCCGCGGGCGGCGATGTCGGCCAGCACCGCCTCGTAGGCGGTGAGGTTGCCGTGCACGTCGGAGACCAGGGCGATGCGGTCGAGAGCCATGCCCCCACCGTACGACCGGCCTGCGAGGAGGGGCGACGGGGCCCCGCCCGCACGCGAGGGCGCTCACACTGCCGACGCCTGCGTTGCACTGGTGCGCAGACCTGGAACAATGGCCCCATGACCGATACTGCACCGCGCCCCGACACCGGCACCTCCATCCCCGATCGCCCCTCCCTCGAGGGTCTCGAGGACAAGTGGGACGGCGTATGGAGCGAGCAGCAGCTCTACGCGTTCGACCCCGACATCACCCGTGACCAGGTCTTCAGCGTCGACACCCCGCCGCCGACGGCCTCGGGCTCGCTGCACGTGGGCCACGTGTTCGGCTACTCGCAGGCGGACATGATCGTGCGCTACCAGCGCATGCGCGGCAAGAACGTGTTCTACCCGCTGGGCTGGGACGACAACGGCCTGCCCACCGAGCGCCGGGTGCAGAACTACTTCGGCGTGCGCTGCGACCCCTCGCTGCCCTATGACGCCGACTTCACGCCCCCGCAGGAGGGCGGCGACAACAAGTCGTCCAAGGCCGCGAACCAGCTGCCGGTCTCGCGCCGCAACTTCATCGAGCTGTGCGAGCGCCTCACCGAGATCGACGAGAAGTCCTTCGAGGAGGTCTTCCGCACCCTCGGCCTCTCGGTGGACTGGAACTACAGCTACCAGACCATCAACGCCCACTCGCGGGCCACCTCGCAGCGCGCCTTCCTCGAGAACCTCGAGGCCGGCCAGGCGTACCAGTCCGAGGCCCCCACCATGTGGGACGTCACCTACCGCACCGCGGTGGCGCAGGCCGAGCAGGAGGACCGCGACCGCGACGGCGCCTACCACCGGCTCGGTTTCACGAAGACCGACGGATCCGGCGAGAAGGTCGTCATCGCGACCACCCGCCCCGAGCTGCTCCCGGCCTGCGTGGCCCTCGTGGCCCACCCCGACGACGAGCGCTACCAGGAGCTGTTCGGCAGCACCGTCACCTCTCCCCTGTTCGGGGTCGAGGTGCCCGTGCTGGCGCACCCCCTCGCGCAGCCCGACAAGGGCGCCGGCATCGCGATGATCTGCACCTTCGGTGATGCGAACGACGTCACCTGGTGGCGCGAGCTCGAGCTGCCCACCCGCTCCGTGATCGGGCGCGACGGCCGCTTCCTGCCGGAGGCGCCGTGGATCTCCACGGCCGAGGGCCAGGCCCACTACTCCGAGCTGGCCGGTCTGACCGTGTTCAGCGCGCAGAAGCGCGTGGTGGAGATGGCGACCGAGTCCGGGGACCTCACCGGCGAGATCGAGAAGATCTCCCACCCGGTGAAGTTCTACGAGAACGGCGACAAGCCGCTGGAGTTCGTGACCTCCCGCCAGTGGTACCTCACCAACGGCGGCCGGGATCAGTCCGAGGGCGGCCTGCGCGACGACCTGATCGCCCGCGGCAAAGAGCTGACCTGGCATCCCGCGTACATGGAATCTCGCTACCGCAACTGGGTCGAGGGCCTCGCCGGTGACTGGCTGATCTCCCGCCAGCGCTTCTTCGGCGTGCCCTTCCCGATCTGGTACGCGGTCGGCGCCGACGGCGAGACCGATTACGACACCGTGCTCACCCCGCCGGTGGAGTCCCTGCCGATCGATCCCACGATCGATGTGCCCGCAGGCTACGAGGAGTCCCAGCGCAGTGTGCCGGGAGGATTCGTCGCCGACCCCGACATCCTCGACACCTGGGGCACCTCCTCGCTGACCCCGCAGCTCGCGGGCGGCTGGAACTCCGACCCGGAGCTGTTCTCGAAGGTCTACCCGATGGACCTGCGCCCCCAGGGCCACGACATCATCCGCACCTGGCTGTTCTCCACGATCGTGCGCTCTCACCTGCAGCAGGACTCGCTGCCGTGGACCCACGCCTCGATCAACGGCTGGATCCTCGATCCGGACCGCAAGAAGATGTCGAAGTCCAAGGGCAACGTGGTCACCCCCATCGGCCTGCTCGAGCAGCACGGCTCCGACGGGGTCCGCTACTGGGCCGGCCGTGCCCGCCAGGGCGTGGACACCGCGTTCGACGAGGGCCAGATGAAGATCGGCCGACGCCTCGCGATCAAGATCCTCAACGCCAGCAAGTTCGCCCTCGGCTTCGGGGACGCACCGGCCGATCCTGCCGGCCGCCTGGCCGCGGATCCTGCCGTGGTCACCGATCCTCTGGACCGTGCTCTGCTCGCCCAGCTCGGGAAGGTCGTCGAGCAGGCGACCGTGGCCTTCGACGACATGGACTACGCCCGCGCCCTCGAGGTGACCGAGCCCTTCTTCTGGGCGTTCTGCGACGACTACATCGAGCTGGTCAAGGAGCGCGCCCACGGCAACTCGGTCTCCGGCGAGGCCGGAGCGGCCTCTGCCCGGGCCGCGCTCGCGATCGCGCTGGAGGTGCAGCTGCGGCTGTTCGCACCGGTGGTCGTGTTCTCGACCGAGGAGGTCTGGTCGTGGTGGCGCGGCGGCAGCGTGCACACCCAGGCCTGGCCGGTCGCCGAGCCGCTGTTCGCCGCCGCCGCCGGGCAGGACGCCTCGCTGCTGGACTCCGTGGCCCAGGCCGCGATCTCGGTGCGCCGCATCAAGTCCGACGCGAAGGTCTCGCAGAAGACCCCGGTCCTCCGCGTGCGCCTCGTCGCGCCTCAGACCACCCTGGCGCACCTCGAGGCCGCCTCGGCGGATCTCACCGCGCTCGGTCGGATCGAGTCCCTCGAGCTGGTCGCCGGTGGCACCGACGATATCGTCACCGAGGACATCGAGCTGGGCGAGCCGCCCGTGAAGGCGCCCCGGAACAAGGGCTGAGGCCTCAGCGCACGATCTCCCGATGCCCGGCATCGAGACGGCGGGTCCAGCCGCGGGCGTCGAGGTGCTCGAGCAGCGGGATGACGATGCGTCGTGTGGTCTCGAGCGCCCGGCGGGCCTGGCTCGCGGTGAACGGCTGGGGCAGCCGGGCGAGCTCGCGCATGGCGAGCGCCGGGGCGCTCGGCAGCAGGATCACGTCGTCCGGCAGTCGGAGCAGCCGTCCCTGCCGGGCGGCGGCGGCCAGCTCCCGCGGACCGAGCCCGAGGTCCGTGAGGTCATCGGCCTCCGGGGCCCGGAACGGCATGGTGCGCAGCCGTTCCTCGAGCTGGACCACCGCACGCTCGGCGTCGCCCAGCCCTGCGGCCGCCGCAGCATCACGCACCCGGCCGCCGACCTGCTCGAGCGCGGCCGCGGCCACCACGGCGTCCAGCAGTGCGGGATCGGGCAGGGAGAGCGCGTCGACGGCTGCTTTCCGCGGGAGGCCCGCCGTCAGGGCGTCCGCCCGCCGGTCGGCCTCGACGAGCTCCCGCAGCTGCGTGATCCAGCTGCTCTCGGCGGCGGTGTCGACGAGCCAGTCCCCACGTCGCCGCACCGTCGGCGGAAGCTGCGGGGGCAGCGCGATCCCGAACCGTGCCAGCAGACCCTCACGGACGGCCCGGCGACGTGCGACCTCGACGGCGACGTCCCCGGCCGGCGGCATCGCGGCGAGTGCTGCTCCTCGGCGTGACCCGTCGCCGCGGCGTTCCAGCAGCGGCGGGTCGACGTCGAGCACTTGCACCCCGCCCTGGATCGAGCTGGCGCCGCTCCCTCGCAGCACCAGGCGGTCGCCGACGCCCAGGGGCAGCGGCCGGCTGAGGGTGAGGCGAGCGTGGTCGGGGCCGAACGGCCTGATCCGTGCCGTGACCGCGGCGGTCCCGATATGGGCCTGGAGCTCGGAGGGTGCGTCGGTGAGCTCGGCGCCGGTCAGGCGGCGCACGTCGACCGTGGTGGTGGTCTCCCAGGCGTCGGGTGTGAGCAGGGCGTCGCCGCGTCCGATCTCGTCGGCGCCCAGGCCGCGGACGTTCACGGCGACGCGTGTGACCGGCCCGGTGGTCGGCACCTGACCGCCGTGGCTCTGCAGGCCGCGCACCACCGCCTGGCCACCGCGCTCCTGGCCGCACAGCTCCAGAGAGTCCTCGCAGGTGATCGTCCCGGCGCCGAGCGTTCCGGTCACGACGGTCCCGGCACCGGTGACGCTGAAGGAGCGATCGATCCAGAGCCGCACCCGTTCGCGCGGGGAGGGTTCGCGGGCCGTCGTGGCGAGGTGATCGAGAGCCTCGCGCAGTGCGGGCATCCCCTCCCCGGTGACGGCGGAGACGCTGAGCGCGGGCGCGTCGGCGAGACCGGTACCGCCCAGCTCGCGGCGTGCCTCGGCGATGACCGTGCCGACCCGGTCAGGAGCGAGGTCGCTCCGGGTGACGACGAGGAGCCCCTGGTCGATGCCCAGCGCCGCGAGCGCATCGCGGTGGTCGCTGGACTGCGCGCTCCATCCCGAGTCCGCGGCGACCACGAAGCACACCAGCGGCGCCGGTCCGAGGCCCGCGAGCATGTTGCCGAGGAACCGTTCATGCCCGGGGACGTCGACGAAGGACACCTCCTGGCCCGAGGGCAGGGTGGTCCACGCGAAGCCGAGGTCGATGGTCAGACCACGGCGATGCTCCTCGGCCAGCCGGTCCGGCTCGATCCCGGTGAGGGCGCGCACCAGGGTGGACTTGCCGTGGTCGACATGCCCGGCGGTCGCGACGACCTGCCTCATCGGCGAAGGCCCCGGGCGGCGTGGACGGCGGCGGCGAGGTGTTCGTCCTCGCTCGCGGGGATGCACCGCAGATCCAGCAGGCAGTCGCCGTCGCGCACGGTGGTGACGATCGCCGGGTCCCCCTGGCGCAGCGGAGCGGCGAGGTCGCTCTCGAGCGCGACAGCCCACCCGGGCAGCGGGACCTCGGCGCCTCCCCCGCCCCCGACGCGGCCGTCGTGAGCGACGGTGCGGCCTCCCACGCGCTCGGCCAGACGATCGGTGCGCTCGCGCAGCTCCTCCGGATCCTGCCGCAGCGCCTCGAGCACGGGCGGGACAGGGCCGGTGAGGGTCGCCTCGAGCGCGGCCAGGGCCAGCTTGTCGGCGCGCACGGCGCGCGCCAGCGGGTGACGCGCCAGGCGGGCGATGACGTCGGCCCGGCCCAGCAGGATCCCAGCCTGCGGGCCGCCGAGCAGCTTGTCGCCGCTGGCGATGACCACATCGGCACCGTCCCGCAGTGCGGCGGCGACGTCGGGCTCCTGGGGCAGCAGCGGTTCCGGGCCGAGCAGCCCGCTGCCGAGATCCACGACGAGAGGCACTCCCGCCGCGCGGCACGGGCCGGTCAGCTCGGCGACCTCGACCTCGCTGGTGAATCCGATGACGCGGTAGTTGCTGGTGTGGATGCGCAGCACGCAGCCGGTGGCCGCACCGAGCGCGGAGGTGTAGTCGGCCAGGTGGGTGCGGTTGGTGGTGCCGACCTCATGGAGGCGGGCACCGGTGGAGGCGATGAGGTCCGGGAGGCGGAAGCCGGCCCCGATCTCGATGAGCTCGCCGCGGCTGATGACCACCTCGCCGGTGCCGGCCAGCGCGGTGGTGGCGAGCAGGAGGGCCGCGGCGCCGTTGTTGACCACGAGGGCGTCCTCCGCCTCGGGGCAGGCCGCGAGCAGGGCCGCACGGGCTCCGGCTCCGCGCCGCGCTCGGGCTCCCGTGGCCAGGTCGAACTCGACGTCGGTGTATCCGGACGCGGCCTGCACGGCGTCGCGCGCCGCCTCGGACAGCGGCGCCCGACCGAGGTTGGTGTGCACGATGATCCCGGTGGCGTTGAGCACCGGTCGCAGCGAGGCGGCGGGCCGGTCTCCGATCGCGGAGAGCACCTCCTCGAGCACGTCCTCGGGAGGGATCTCCCCGCGTCGCGCACGGTCCTGCGCAGCCCGGACGATGTCCCCCACCACGCGCTCGCTCAGGCTCGCGCTCGCGCCCTGGACCTTCGCGTGGGCGAGCAGCAGATCGGTGCGCGGGATGCGGCGGCGCGGGTCGGCCGAGGGGACAGGTCGCGCCGGGGGGTCAAGTCGCACCGCGGAGTCAGGTCGCGCCGCGGGGTCAGGTCGCTCCGGGGGCTGGGACACAGGAACCTCCTCGGGCGGTGCCGACGACGGTGCAGGGCCCGCCCGGTACGGGCGGCACGGTGCAGGAACGGCAGAGTGGCGGAGGCGGACGGGAATCGAACCCGCCAGACCGAGATGCTCGGTCTCACTGGTTTTGAAGACCAGGGCGCCCACCAGGACACGGACGCCTCCACGAGCCAAACTATCACCGTCCCGCCCGGTTCCCCGGCCTCACCAGGTGTCCGAGACCTCCCGGCACCCGGCCGCCACGGGTGCGCCGTGGGTAGGCTCCGGGTATGAGCGAGTCACCGATCGTCCCTGTCCAGGCCGCCCCGTCGATCCGGCTGACGACCATGGCCCACGGCGGGGGCTGCGCCTCGAAGATCCCGCCGGGCGAGCTCGAGGAGGTCGTCTCCGCCCTGTCGGGTCAGGAGTACGACTCCGTGATCGTGGGGCTCGAGGACGGGGACGACGCCGCCGCGGTGCGGATCGCCGATGGCACCGCCGTGCTCTCCACCGCCGACTTCTTCACCCCCGTGGTCGACGACCCCTTCGACTGGGGCCGCATCGCCGCCGCGAACGCCCTGTCGGACATCTACGCCATGGGCGGCGCTCCCGTGGTGGCGATCAACCTGGTGGGATGGCCGCGCGGGGTGCTGCCCTACGAGCTGCTGCGCGAGGTCCTCGCCGGGGGCCTCGCCATCGCGAAGGAGGCGGGAGTTCCCGTCATCGGCGGTCATTCGGTGGACGATCCGGAGCCGAAGTACGGCATGGCCGTCACCGGCACCGCCCATCCGGACCGCCTGCTGCGCAACGACGCCGCGACGGCCGGGCTGCCGATCACGCTCACGAAGCCGCTCGGCGTGGGACTGCTGAACAACCGGATGAAGTCCACCGGCGAGGCCTCCGCCGCCGCGATCGCGACCATGACCACCCTGAACCGGGACGCCGCGCAGGCCGCCCTGGCCGCCGGGGCCCGGGCCGCGACCGATGTGACCGGCTTCGGCCTGCTGGGCCACCTGTTCAAGATGGGCCGCGCCTCCGGCGTCGGCGCGATCATCGATCATTCGGCCGTGCCGCTGATCGACGGGGCGGCCGACGCGCTGCGCGACGGCTTCGTCTCCGGCGGCACCCGCCGCAACCTCGACTGGGTGCGGGAGGATGTGCGCGCCGGTGCAGGCATCACCGAGGACGACCTACTGCTGCTGGCTGATGCCCAGACCTCGGGCGGGCTGCTGGTGATCGGCGAGGTCCCCGGCTACCCGATCATCGGGGAGACCGTCGCGGGATCCGGCATCGACGTGCGCTGACGTCGACGCCGCAGTGCAGAGACGCAGAAGAGCAGAGGCGCAGAGGCGCAGAGGCGCAGAGGCGCAGGATCGCGAGGTCAGCCGACGGTCGTGATCGAATCGTCGGTGATGCCGGCGTCCCGCCTCGCGGCGAGCCGCGCCTTCTGCGGCTCGATCACGCGTCGCGGGTCCTTCACGGACTCCAAGCCGGCCTCGAGCACCCCGAAGCGGGTCAGCGCCGAGGCGGCCAGCAGCGCCGCACCGCTCGCCGCGGCGACAGCGCGGTGGCGCCCGCCCAGCACTGTCCCGAGGGCCCCGGCGACGGCGAGCCGTTCCGCCCAGCGCAGCATCGTCCCGGGGCGGCCGGTCTCCAGGGGCTCCGCTTCCAGGGGATGCATCGATGCCTTCATCGCGCGGAGGGAGACGACGTCGCCGGCGACCCCGGCCACGGCGAGCAGGCGCGCCGGCCGGGTCTCGGACACCGGCGCGGTGAGCATCGCAGCCCCGCCCGTGGCGAGCGTGGCCGAGCTGACGAACAGAGCGGAGAGGTGCTTGCGGCCGGCGGCCCAGGTGGGCACCGCGGTGTCCCCGAGCAGCGCACCGGTGTACGAGGCCAGGAGCGGGCCGAGGGCGGCCTGCGCGAGGGCGGCCGGGGTCTCGGTGCCGTGCACGAGGGGGCGCAGCGGTCCCAGGGGGATCCGCTCCCCCGTCATCCGGTCGACCTCGATCGCCCCGAGGACGCCGGAGACCACGCCGAAGCTCCCCAGGATCCAGCTGCCCACGCTCATCGGCGAGCTGATCTTCAGCGTGCGCATCATGTTCAGGAACCGCTCGGGGCGGCCGAGGTCCTCGATCAGCGCGACGGTGCCCACGCCGAGGGCGCCCAGCGCCGTCAGCCGCGCGGTGCGGCGCAGCACCGGGCGCTGGGTGAGCTGGGCACCCGTGGCCAGGATCCCGGAGCCGCCGGCGAGCCCGCCGAGGAAGAGGTACACCGCGATCGGTGCCCGCCACGGCGGCGCCTTCACGACGGGACGCCCGTAGTACGAGTCGTACGGGTCGACCTCGACATCCTCGACGACGGCCTGCTCGCGGCCGCCGTCGGTGCTGCCGAGCTGGTCGATCGAGCGGCGGCGCCTGCCGGTGCGGCCGGGGCCGGGCCGGCGTCGACGCCGCGGACCCTCGGGAGGGCGGTCGGCATCCAGCGGGGTGATGCTCATCGACGGCCTCCCAGGAAGGCGAGGGCCGTGGCGGCGAGCATGCCGGCGGCGGCGATCCCCACCCGGGCATACATCTGGGGCAGCTCCTTGGTCGGCACCTGCGGGTCCGGCGGGAGTCCATAGACCTCGGGCTCGTCCAGCAGCAGGAACACCGAGCCGGTGCCGCCCACGCCGTCCTTCGGGTTGGCACCGTACAGGCGGGCCTCGGTCATGCCCTGCTCGTGGAGGGCCCGCACCCTGTCCTCGGCGCTGTCCACGAGCTCGTCGTGCTCCCCGAAGCGGATGGACTGGGTGGGGCAGGTCGCGGAGCAGGCGGGCTCCTCCCCCACGACGAGCCGGTCGTAGCAGAGGGTGCACTTGTTGGCGGTCCCGGCGTGGGGCACGTCCCCGTCACGCTCGACCTTCGCGGAGACGGTGCCGTCGTCGCGTCGTTCGATGACCCCGAAGGGGCAGGCCGCCACACAGGTGCCGCAGCCGTTGCAGACGTCGCTCTGGACCACGACGGAGCCGAACTCGGAGCGGAAGATGGCACCGGTGGGGCAGACGTCCAGGCAGCCCGCGTTCGTGCAGTGCTTGCAGACGTCCGAGGACATCAGCCAGCGGAACTCCTGGGTGTTCGGAGGGGTGCGGTCGGTCCCGCTGAGGTCCCCGTCGGGCGCCTGACCGCGGGGCGGCCGCGGGCCGACCGTGGGCATGCCGAGGCCGACGAGCTTGCGCCCGGACTCCCGGGCGGCCTCGATGCGCTCGGTGCCCTGCTCGACGAAGGCGACGTGCCTCCACGTGTTCGCCCCCAGCGCACCGGTGTTGTCATAGCTGGAGCCGAGGATCTCGAGATCGCCGTCGACCGGGTTCCGGTTCCACTCCTTGCACGCGACCTCGCACGCCTTGCAGCCGATGCAGATCGAGGTGTCGGTGAAGAATCCGACCCGTTGCTGGTCCCCGCCCCACCCGGAGGCGGCAGCGGGTCCGGCAGGTCCGGCGAGCAGGCTCATCGGTTCCTCATCTCCTTCATCGACGATTCCCCCGTGGGCACCGCGGTGGCCTCTTCGGGACCACGCATGGAGTGCGGCGAGTACTCGTGGCCGGGCCCTGGTCCGGGGGCTCCGAGCGCCCCGTCGACCTGTGCCTCGTCCTCGGGGATCAGCCCGGCCCGTCGACGATACTCGTCCACGAGCGTCAGCAGCTCCGGGCCGCGCGGACGGCGACCGGGGATGATCGCGCAGTCGTTGTTCTTGCTGTTCTGGATCTGCGTATTGGCGTCGAGCATCATGCCGATCAGGTCGTTCGCCCCGTCGCCCTCGACGATCGCGGCGCTGCCGCGGCCGAAGTGGAACGGCATCCCGATCTGGTGGACCGTGCGGTCCCCGATCTTCAACGGCGTCATCCGCTCGGTGACCAGCACCTTCGCCTCGATGGCGGATCGTGCCGAGATGACCGTCGCCCACCCGTACGGCTCGAGACCGACCTCCTCGGCGAGCTGCGGGGAGACCTCCACATACATCTCCGGCTGGAGCTCGGAGAGGTAGGGCAGGAAGCGGCTCATGCCTCCTGCCGTGTGGTGCTCGGTGATGCGATAGGTGGTGAACACGTACGGGTAGGTCTCGCCCTTGGCCGAGTGCGCCCCCGGGGACTGCATGTTGTTGCGGTCCTGGAAGGTGACCCGGGTGGGGTTGTTCTGCACCGCGTACAGCGGGTTGGGCACAGTGGACTCGGGTGCCTCGTAGTGCGTGGGCAGCGGCCCGTCGACGAGACCGCTGGGGGCGAACAGCCAGCCGCGCCCGTCGGACTGCATGATGAACGCGTCGGTGCCGGACAGCGCGCCGGCCCCACCCTTCGCAGGGTCTCCGGGGTCGTCGGGGCGCTTGGTGGCCGGGAAATCCGGGACGTCATGGCCGGTCCAGCGCCCTGCCTCCTCGTCCCACCACACGAGCTTCTTGCGCTCGCTCCAGGGCTTGCCCTCCGCATCGGCCGAGGCCCGGTTGTACAGGATGCGCCGGTTGGCGGGCCAGGCCCAGCCCCACTCGGCGGCCGTCTCGTCCTGCTGCTGGCCGGGGGTGCGCCGACGGGCCTGGTTCACGCCGTCCGCATACACGCCGGAGTAGATCCAGCAGCCGCCGCTGGTCGAGCCGTCCGCCGCCATCTCCGCGAAGCCCGAGAGCGGCTGGCCGGCCTTCTCCCCGGTGAGATGACGGCCGTTGATCTCGGCGAGCACGGACTCGGCGTCCGGCTCCCCGTGCTCGTCGACGGGGTAGTCCCAGGTGAGGTCGAGGATCGGTCGGTCGCGCGGATCGGTCGAGTCCTTGAGCTTCTCCCGCACCCGGTTGCCCAGCTCGACTGCGAACTGCAGGTCGCTCTGGCAATCGCCCGGCGGTTCCACGGCCTTGTCCCGCCACTGGACCATGCGCTGGGTCTGGGTGAAGGAACCGGCCTTCTCCGTATGGTTCGCCGCGGGCAGGTAGAACATCTCGGTGGCGATGTCCTCGGTGCGCAGCTCCCCGGTCTCGATCTCCGGGCCGTCCTTCCACCAGGTGGCGGACTCGATCATGTAGAAGTCCCGCACGACCATCCACTTCAGGTGCGACATCGCCAGTCGCTGCATGCGTCCGTTGGCCGAGCCCACGGCGGGGTTCTGGCCGAACAGGAAGTAGCCGTCGACGCCGTCCTCGAGCATGCGCATCACGGTCTGGTAGGTGCCGTGGGCACCGGTGAGGCGAGGGAGGTAGTCGAAGGCGAAGTCGTTCTCCGCCGTCGCCGCGTCTCCCCACCAGGCCTTGAGCAGGTTCACGGCATAGACGTCGGCGTTCGCCCAGAAGCCCTTCTGCTCCTTCTTGCCGATCTGGCGGGCGTACTGCGCGAAGTCATCCTGGCCGGCCTTCGGCATCGGCAGGTAGCCGGGGAGGATGTGATAGAGCGTGGGGATGTCCGTGGAGCCCTGGATCGTGGCGTGCCCGCGCAGCGCCATGATGCCGCTGCCCGGTCGCCCGACGTTGCCCAGCAGCAGCTGGAGCACGCCCGCGGTGCGGATCATCTGCGCGCCGCCGACGTGCTGGGTCCAGCCCAGGGCGTAGGCGAAGCAGGTGGTGCGATCTCTGCCCGAGTTCTCGGTGATCGAGCGGGCGAGGTACTCGAAGTCCTCCTCGGAGATGCCGCAGGTGTCGCGCACCATCTCCGGGGTGTACCGCGCGTAGTGCCGCTTGAGGATCTGGAACACCGTGCGGGGATGGCGCAGCGTCTCGTCACGCTCCGGCAGCCCTTGGGCGAGGCGCTCGGGATCGCCGGCATAGGTCCACGTGCTGTTGTCGTACGTGCCCGTCTCCGGGTCGTACCCGGAGAAGAGCCCCTCGAGGTCCTCAGGATCCCCGTACTCCTCGCTCACGAGCGTCGAGGCGTTGGTGAAGAGCTTGAGGTACTCGTCGAACCACAGCTCGTTCTCGAGCACATGGCGGATCACGCCGCCGAGCAGCACGACATCCGTCCCCGCCCGGAGCGGGATGTGCCGATCCACGTTCGCCGAGGTCCGCGTGAACCTCGGGTCCACATGGATCACCCGCGCGCCGCGCTTCCTGGCCTCCATCACCCACTGGAATCCGACCGGATGCGCCTCGGCCATGTTCGAGCCCTCGATGACGATGCAGTCAGCATTCGCCATGTCCTGGAGGGATTGGGTGGCACCGCCACGTCCGAACGAGGCTCCCAGACTGGGAACCGTGGCGGAGTGTCATATGCGGGCCTGGTTCTCCATCTGGATCGCGCCGGCGGCGGTGAAGAACTTCTTGAGGAGGTAGTTCTCCTCGTTGTCGATGGTGGCCCCGCCGAGGCTCGCGATGCCCATGGCCCGACGCAGCGGGCGCCCGTGCTCATCGGTGTCCTGCCAGTGCGCGCGCCGGGCGTCGATGAAGCGGTCGGCGATCATGTCCAGCGCGGTGTCGAGCTCGAGCTCCTCCCAGTCCGTGGCGTGCGGCCGACGGTAGAGGACGGACGTCTGCCTAAGAGGGGAGTTCACGAGCTGCTCGCTGGCCGCGCCCTTGGGGCACAGACGACCACGGGAGACCGGGGAATCCGGGTCGCCCTCGATCTGGGTGACCTTGCCATCCTGATGGAAGACGCGCTGGGCGCAGCCGACGGCGCAGTACGGGCAGACGCTGTGGGCGATCCCGTCGGCCTCCGCAGTGCGCGGCGAGATGCTGCGGGTCGTCGGCGACATCACCGCGGTGCCGCGTCCGGTCGGATCCGCACCGCGCAGCTGCCGGAGGACCGGCCAATCGAGGAACAGTGGGCGAGCCATGGACGCACCCTACCAGCGTTCAGCTCGCGGCGAACACTCCGCAGGGCTCGGCAGATCGTGTCGGCACCAGGCTCTCACCTGCACAGACAGGCCATGAGCTCACGCCTCGGTGGTGCCCTCGTCGCGGATCCGCTCGTGATGACGGATCACCTCGGTGACGATGAAGCGCAGGAAGGCTTCCGCGAAGACCGGGTCCAGGCCCGCATCGTGGGCGAGGGACCGCAGCCGGTCGATCTGCGCACGCTCTCGCGACGGATCGGCGGGCGGCAGGCCGTGGGTCGCCTTCAGCACCCCCACGCGCTGGGTATGGGAGAAGCGTTCCGCGAGCAGGTGCACGAGGGCGGCATCGATGTTGTCGATGCTGCGCCGCTCCTCGACGAGGAGCTCCCGAGCACGAGCGACCTCGTCGTGGGCAGCATCGGTCGAGGGGTTCTGGGCCATCAGGCGGACCTGTCCTGTCGTTCCTGCGGTGCCGCGTGATCGCTGTCCTTGCCGGTGACCATGAGCGGGGCACGGCCCTGCGTGATCACGCCCTCGGTGATGACCACCTTGGCGACGTCGGCGCGCGAGGGCACCTCGAACATGACCTCCTGGAGGGAGTCCTCGAGGATCGCGCGCAGGCCACGGGCACCGGTTCCGCGCTCGATCGCACGGTCGGCGACGGCCTCCAGGGCGCTGCGCTCGAAGTCCAGCTCCACACCGTCCAGGGCGAACATCTTCTGGAACTGCTTGACCAGCGCGTTGCGCGGTTCGGTGAGGATCTGGATCAGCGCCTCACGATCGAGGTTCGACACGCTCGTGATCACGGGGAGGCGCCCGATGAACTCGGGGATCAGACCGAACTTGAGGAGGTCCTCGGGGACCAGCTTCGCGTAGATCGCCTCCTGCTCGAGGGGCGTGTGCAGCTCAGCGCCGAACCCGATGCCGCGCCGGCCGATCCGCGACCCGATGATGTCCTCGATCCCGGCGAAGGCGCCGGCCACGATGAACAGCACGTTCGTGGTGTCGATCTGGATGAACTCCTGGTGCGGGTGCTTCCGCCCGCCCTGCGGCGGAACCGCGGCCACGGTCCCCTCGAGGATCTTCAGCAGCGCCTGCTGGACACCCTCGCCGGAGACGTCACGGGTGATGGACGCGTTCTCCGACTTGCGACCGATCTTGTCGATCTCATCGATGTAGATGATCCCGCGCTCGGCCTTCTGGACGTCGTAGTCCGCGGCCTGGAGGAGCTTGAGCAGGATGTTCTCGACATCCTCGCCGACATAACCGGCCTCGGTGAGCGCCGTGGCGTCCGCCATCGCGAAGGGCACGTCGAGCATCCGGGCCAGGGTCTGTGCCAGATAGGTCTTGCCACAGCCGGTGGGGCCCACGAGCATCACGTTGGACTTGGCGACCTCGATCTCGTCGCGCTCCCCCACAGCGTCCTCGGCCAGGGCGGCCGCAGCGCTCTTGGCACTGGACGGAGTCGTCTCGGCATCCTGCGCCCGCACCCGCTTGTAGTGGTTGTAGACCGCGACCGAGAGAGCCCGCTTGGCCGGGTCCTGGCCCACGACGTAATCCTGGAGGAAGGTGAAGATCTCCTGCGGGGTGGGCAGGGGCGCCTGCTCCTCGGAGCTGGGCTGCGCGGCCTGGATCTCCTCCGCGATGATCTCGTTGCACAGTTCGATGCACTCTTCACAGATGTACACCCCCGGGCCGGAGATCAGTCTCTCGACCTGCTTCTGCGACTTCCCGCAGAACGAGCATTTGAACACGTCGGCCCCGTCGCCCGTGCGTGCCATGTCCGTGTCCTTCCGTCGGCCACCATCTGTGCATTCATCAGTGCATTCGTGCGGTTCCGCAGGGTGCGGCCCGCGATCTGCAGACCCGTCCACGGTACCCCGAGGACCCGACGCGGCGCGGGAGGCGAGCCGTGCGTGCCGCCGCCGAGCGGCTGCGGTGACGGTGATCGGCCCCTGGATCACGCGAGCGTGCGGATCACGTGCGGATTACGGGATCACGCGGGCGTGCGGATCACGCGGGCTCCTGGATCACATGGACCACTGGATCTCGCGGGCACGCCCGGGGGCCGACGGACGAACAGCGGGCTCCGTGGCCGGGCGGCAGTTCTGCCGTCCGGCCACGGCGGGGATCACGAGGTGATCGCGGCGCGGGGAACCTTCCGGGTCTCCAGGACCTGGTCGACGAGCCCGTACTCGAGGGCATCCTTCGCGGTGAGGATCTTGTCGCGCTCGATGTCCCTGCTGACCTGCTCCTTGGAGCGGCCGGAGTGGTCCGCGAGGGTCTGCTCGAGCCAGTCGCGCATGCGCATGATCTCGTTGGCCTGGATCTCGAGGTCGGAGGCCTGGCCGCCGCCGCCCTCGCCGCCCATGGCCGGCTGGTGGATCAGGATGCGGGCGTTCGGGAGCGCGAGACGCTTGCCCGGGGCACCCGCCGCGAGCAGCACGGCGGCGGCGGAGGCCGCCTGGCCGAGGCACACCGTGGTGACCTCGGGCTTGATGTACTGCATCGTGTCGTAGATGGCGGTCAGCGCGGTGAACGAGCCGCCGGGGCTGTTGATGTACAGCGTGATGTCACGGTCCGGATCCTGGGACTCCAGGACCAGCAGCTGGGCCATGACGTCATCGGCCGAGGCGTCATCGACCTGGACGCCGAGGAAGATGATGCGGTCCTCGAACAGCTTCGTGTACGGGTCCTGGCGCTTCATGCCGTAGGCGGTGCGCTCCTCGTACTGCGGGAGCACGTAGCGGGAGGTCGGCATGCCGCCGGCCTGGGCGACCGGCAGGGCGCCGATGGTGCGGGGATCGAAAGTCACGGGTTCTCCTTGTTCTCAGGGCGTGCGGGGGCGACGGGGCGGAGGTCAGTCGTCGGTGCCGCCGCCACCGGTGACGTCACCCGCTCCGGTGACGATCTTGTCGATGAAGCCGTACTCGAGGGCCTCGGTCGCGGTGAACCAGCGGTCGCGGTCGGAGTCCTCGGTGATCTGCTCGAGGCTCTTGCCGGTCTGCTCGGCGATCAGGCCGGCGAGCGTGCGCTTCATCGACAGGATGAGGTCGGCCTGGATCTTGATGTCGGTCGCCGTGCCGCCGAGCCCACCGAGGGGCTGGTGCATGAGCACGCGGGTGTGGGCGGTGGCGTAGCGCTTGCCCTTCGCGCCCGAGGAGAGCAGGAACTGCCCCATCGAGGCGGCCATCCCCATGCCGATCGTCACGACGTCCGGCTGCACGTACTGCATGGTGTCGTAGATGGCCATGCCCGCCGTGATCGAGCCACCGGGGCTGTTGATGTAGAGGTAGATGTCCTTGTCCGGGTCCTCGGCGGCCAGGAGCAGGATCTTGGCGCAGATCGCATTGGCGTTCTCATCGCGCACCTCGGAACCGAGCCACACGATGCGGTCGCGCAGGAGCCGCTGGTAGACGTTGTCGTCGAGGCCCATCGGGCTGTCGCCGGCCGCGTCGCGGGGCGCGGAGTTCTGAGTGCTCTGGGAGCTCACGGAGGTCACAGGGTCTCCTTCATAGCGGGAATCGTCGATGTGTCGACTCTAGGCGCTGGGTGGGACGGCACGGGTCGCTGTTCGCCGCAGGCGCACTGGGCGGCCGCGGCTCCCCAGCACCGGAGAAGCGCTGTGCACGACCCGTCGCGCGTCGACGGATGTGCCGCGGACCTCCCCGGATCGTCAAGTCGCGGCGAGTTCTGGTCACGTTGACCCGAGATCAGGCAAAAACCACGCCAAGTCCCCTGCCGAGCTGTCCCAAGACCCCTTACGGGAGCTGCGGCGCACCCCTACGTTGGTCTCAACGCAGGACAGAGATCGCCCCGCTTGCGGGGGACACATCAGCCAGCAGCACCCCCGGCACCCCCGCCGGCCCGGAAGGAACGATCAGCAGAACATGGCCCAGCACAACACGCACCGCACCGCAGGACGCGCACAGACCCCCGCCTTCACCGCAGCTCGCGGCCTCGGTGGCGCCGCAGTCCTCGGCACCGTCGTCGTCGGCACCGCTTTCGCCGGTTCCGCTGCCCAGGCTGCTCCCGCCGCCCCGGCCGCGCCCGCCGCCCCTGCCGTGCAGACCGCTCCGGCAGCCCCGGTCACCACCGCGCCGTCGACCGCGCTGGACACCAGCGCGAAGCTGCGCTGGGGCTCCCGCGGCAACGCCGTGGAGAAGCTCCAGTCGGCCCTGAACGACAACGGTGCGGGCATCGCCGTGGACGGCTCCTTCGGCCCCCGCACCCACTCCGCGGTCAAGAACTACCAGTCCTCCAAGGGCCTGCAGGTCGACGGCGTCGTCGGCCCGAAGACCTTCGCTGCACTCGGCGGCTCGGCGGCCCCCTCGGGCGGCGGCACCTCCGCTCCGGCGAAGTCCTCCTCGAGCTCGAACAACAACACGATCGTGAACGCCGCGCGCTCGGCCGTCGGCAGCCCGTACAGCTGGGGCGGCTCGTCGCTCAGCGGCATGGACTGCTCCGGACTCGTGAACTACGCCTACAAGGCAGCCGGGATCAACCTCCCCCGCACGAGCGGCCAGATCGCCAACGGCGGCCGCTGGGTCTCCCAGTCCCAGGCCCAGCCCGGCGACATCGTGGCCTACTCCGGCCACGTCGCGATCTACGCCGGAAACGGCCAGATCATCGACGCCTCCGGCTCGAAGCAGCGCGTCGTCGAGCGCGCACTCTGGGGCAACCCGATCGGCTTCGTGACCTACCGCTGATCCACACAGCTCTTCACAGAGGGCCCGGTCTCCACACACGGAGACCGGGCCCTCGTGCATTCGCCCTCCGGGTGCCCGGTGCTCGGGCGCCCGGTGTTCGGGCGCCCGGTGTTCGGTTGCCCGCGTACCGGGGTACTCGGGTGCCGGGGTACCCGGGTGCCGGGGTACCTGAGCACCCCTCGCGATGCCGTCGGACCACCCGCGTTCCCCTCCGCGGCGGTGAGTCGGGATGGCCTCTCCGCCCCCGGCCACCCCACACCCACCGCACTGCACCGCACCGCACCGCACCGCAACGACTGGCGCCAGGTGTGCAGGGAGCCCGTAGAGAGGCGAGGCTGCACACCACACGCCACTGGATACGACGACGGGCCGCCACCCCGGGAGGGGGTGACGGCCCGTCGATGGTTCCTCGAGTGCCTCGGCCGGATCAGCCGGATCGGCTAGACCAGCCGGATCAGCCGGATCAGCCGAAGCGGAGGATCACTTCGAGGAGTCGGCGGCGTCGGTGTCCGCAGCCTTCTTCGGTGCGGCCTTCTTGGCCGGTGCCTTCTTCGCGGGGGCCTTCTTGGCCGGAGCCTTCTTGGCAGCGGCCTTCTCGGTCGTGTCCTCAGCGGCGGCCTCGGTGTCCGCCGCCTCGGTGTCCGCAGCCTTCTTGGCCGGAGCCTTCTTCGCCGGGGCCTTCTTGGCAGCAGCCTTCTTGGCCGACGCCTTCTTCGCGGGAGCCTTCTCGGCTGCCGCGGCGTCGTCGGCGCTGTCCGCGTCGGCCTTCTCCACGTCGTCAGCATCGGCCTCGGCGGCCTGGGCGGTGAGGCCCAGATCCAGCACGTCGCCGGAGGCGTTCTTCACGGTGACGTCCGCCAGGACGACCTCGAGGGCCTTGGAGCGCTGCACCTCGCCGAAGATCTGCTCGAGCTGACCCGACTGGGCGAGCATCTGCAGCAGCTGGTTCTGCTCGATGCCGTACTGCGCCGAGAGCTGGGTCATGTAGGCCATGAGGTCGTCCTGCTCGACGCTGACCTCACGGGTGCCGTTGATCTCGTCCAGCAGGAACTGGGCGCGGACGGCCTTGGCGGTGTCCTCGCGGATCTCCTCGCCATGCGGGTCGCCCGGCTCCTTGCCCTCGTTCTCGAGGTGCGCGTTGATCTCGTCCTCGACGAGCGCGTCGGGAACGGGGATCTCGAGCTCCTCCAGCAGCTTCTCGAGCAGAGCGTTGCGGGCCAGGGCCACGCGGTTGCCCTCGGCGTCGGCGTCGGCCTGCTTGCGCAGGTCGTCCTTCAGCTCGTCGATGGTGTCGAACTCGGAGGCCAGCTCGGCGAACTCGTCGTCGGCCTCGGGCAGCTCGCGGACCTTGACCGACTGCGGGACGACCTTGATCTGCGCCTCTTCGCCGGCGTGATCGCCGCCGGCGAGCTTCGAGGTGAAGGTGGTGGTCTCCTCGGCGGAGAGGCCGATGAGCGCCTCGTCCAGACCCTCGAGCATGTTGCCCTCGCCGATCTGGTAGGACGTGCCCTCGACGGACTCGATCTCCTCGTCGCCGATCGTGGCGACGAGATCGAGGGAGACGAAGTCACCGTTCTGGGCGGGACGGTCGACGCCCACGAGGGTGCCGAAGCGCTCGCGCAGCTCGGTCAGGCGCACCTCGACGGCGTCGTCGTCGACGGTGGGCTCCTCGATCTCGACCTCGTAGGTCGAGAAGTCGGGCAGCTCGATCTCGGGGCGCACGTCCTGCTCGACGACGAACACGAGGTTGCCGTCCTCGGAGCCGTCCAGGCCCGGGATCTCGCTGACCTCGACCTCGGGGCGGCCGACGGGCTTGATCGCCGCTTCGGCAGCTGCCTGCTGGTAGAAGTCGGGAAGCGCGTCGTTGACGGCCTCCTGCATGATCGCGGGGCGGCCGAAGCGCTGCTCGACGAGGGTGGCGGGAACCTTGCCCTTGCGGAAGCCGGGGATCTCCACCTGCTCGGAGATCTTCGTGGTGGCGGCCGCGACGGCCGGCTTGAGCTCGTCGAAAGGCACCTCGACGGTGAGCTTCACCCGGGTGGGGCTGAGCTTCTCGGACTCGGTCTTCACTGGTCAGGTCTCCCTGTGGATCGTCGGTCTAGTGGTCAGTTCTCACGGTGCTCCGGAGCACGCACGCGGCGGCCACCCGAAGCGGAGTCGGGGTGACAGGATTTGAACCTGCGACTTCCCGCTCCCAAAGCGGGTGCTCTACCAAGCTGAGCTACACCCCGGAGGGCAACCCATGGGATATTACCCGGTACTGCTGGGGAGCGCTCGAATCATCCCGGCGCGCTGTGAGGAGATGCATGTCGCGTCCTCGGTCCTCCGATGTGCGACCGCACCGTTCATCTGATTCAATGGTGCAGTCCAGCGGGCGTAGCTCAATGGTAGAGCCTCAGTCTTCCAAACTGATTACGCGGGTTCGATTCCCGTCGCCCGCTCCAACCGCTGCAGAGCCGTGGTCCCCTCCGGGACCGCGGCTCTCTGCTTGCCGGCGTCCCGCCGCACCCTCACCACAGCGGTCTCCCCATCTCCCGCCACCTGATGACCGACAGCATCGAAGCACCCCTGCTCGCGGGCCTGCGCGAGGACGCCCGGCACCTGGTCCCGATGCATCTCCAGGAGCAGCACGCCACCGGGGGCGAGCCACCGCGGGGCCTCCCGGAGCAGCCGTCTCACCTCGTCGAGGCCGTCCGCCCCGGCGACCAGGGCGACTTCAGGTTCCTGCTCCCGGGCGTCCCGCGGCATCAGCTCCAGCTGCGCGGAGGGCACATACGGGGGTACCGCTGCGAGGAGATCGACGGCGCCTGCCAGCTGCGCCGGCAGGGCGTCGAGGCCGGACCCGCGATGCACCCCGGAACCGGCGGGAAGATTCGTGCGGGCATGGACCAGAGGCCGTTCGTCCCGGTCCGTGGCATGCACTCGGACCCCCGGCACCCGCCGGCCGACGAGCGCGGCGATGGGAGCCACCCCGCAGTACGCCTCGACCATCACGGGTGACCTCCGCGACCGGGCTTCCTGGACGGCCGCGTCGATGAGGGCGAGGGTGCGCTGGCGGGGCACGAAGCAGCCCGGGCCGACGGCCAGCAGCTCGCCGCCGATCTCGACCCTGCCGACCAGGTGCTCGAGGGCCTCGCCCGCCTCCCGACGCGCACACAGCTGCTCGAGCTCCGCCCCGTCCGACGCCTCGAGGAGGATGCGGGCCTCCTGCTCGGCGAACACGCATCCGGCGCGCCGGAGCCGCTCCACCAGGGCTCGGAGCCGGGGATCGTCCGTGGGGACCTGCTGGTCGGCCGGGTGGTCCGGCGGCATCGTCGTCATCACCGCCATTCTCCCCCGCGACCTCGGCGGGCACCAGAGGTCAGCAGTGCCGGACGGTACCTGCCCCGGACTGGACCGCCCCGATCCGACCACAGCCGAGCCGGGCCGACCACGCTGTCCGATTCCCGCTGGTGCCGCAGGCCCAAGCGCGGTTCACTGGAGTCATGACACGGACCGCGATGACCGACGACGAGCGCTATGCGGCGATCCGCGCCCGCGACACCCGGTTCGACGGCATGTTCTTCACCTGCGTGCGCTCCACCGGGATCTTCTGCCGGCCCTCGTGCCCGGCCCGCACCCCGCAGCGCGGCGGCGTCGACTTCGCCCCGTCGGCCGCAGCCGCCGTGGCCGGCGGTTTCCGTGCCTGCAAGCGCTGCGGGCCGACGGCCCCGCCGGGCAGCCCGGACGACGATCCGATGGGGTCGCTGTCGGGACGGGCGCTGCGACTGATCGACGAGGGGGCGCTGGACGAGGAGGGCACGGTCCCCGACCTCGCACGGCGGCTGGCCGTCTCCGAGCGCACCCTGCACCGTGCGCTCGTGGCGGTCACCGGGGCAGGAGCCCTCGCCCATGCGCGGATGCGCCGCGCCCGACGGGCTCATGAGCTGGTGATCGGGTCCGATCTGCCGCTGGCGCTGATCGCCCACGTCTCCGGGTTCGGCAGCGAGCGTCAGTTCCACGAGACGTTCACCCAGCTCTTCGGCCACTCCCCCTCGGCGGTCCGGGAGCGCTCGCACGGCCGCCCGGGAGGACCCTCCCGGGCGGCCGACGGAGGCTCCGTGGTGACCGCGCGGCTCGCGGTGCGCCGCCCCTTCGACGGCGCAGGGCTCGCCGCCTGGTTCGCGCATCGCGCCGTACCCGGCGTCGAGGACCTCTCGGGCTCGGTCTGGACCCGCGCGGTGCGACTGCCGCACGGACCGGGAGTGCTGCAGATCGACCTCGGCGCCGCCGGCGCGCTTCCGGTGAGCATGAGGCTGGCGGATCTGCGCGACCACGCGGCCGCGATCTCCCTGGCCCGACGGCTGCTGGACCTCGACGCGGACCCGGTGGGGATCGATGGCGGGCTCTCGACCTCGGTGCCCGCGCTCGCCCCGCTGGTCGACGCCCGGCCCGGGGTGCGGCTGCCGGGGACACCGAGCCTCGCGGAGGCCCTGCTGTGGGCGGTCACGGGGCAGCAGATCACCACGTCGCAGGCACGCGAGCAGATCACTCGGGCCACGGATCTGCTCACCGAGGAGCTGCCTGCTGATCTCCACCTGTCGGGGGTGCATCGCGCCCCCGTGGATCCCGGTATCGCCGCCGTTCACGCCGAGGAATGGTTCCGCGGGCCGGCGGCTCGGCGCAGAACCCTGATCTCCGCGATCGGCACGATCTCCACCGATCTGGATCTCGACGTCTCCAGGCCGGTCGACGAGCTCCGGGCCGACCTGCTCGCCCTGCGCGGCATCGGCCCCTGGACGGCCGATTACGTGCTGCTGCGCGGAGTGCGCGCCATCGACGTGGCCCCGGCGCGCGATGTCGCCCTGCTCGGTGCGGCGCGCGACCTCGGCCTCGCCGAGGACCACGCCTCCCTCCAGCAGGAGCTGGTCGCCGCGGCTCCCTGGCGCTCCTACGCCTCGATGCACCTGTGGCACCACCAGGCCTCGCTCCGTCGGGCCTCGCCCCGTCGGGCCTCCGCCCGCACCCGTCGCGGATCGACCGCGGCCGCGCCGCCCTCCGTCCACTCATCCCATTCCGCTCCGGAAGGACACCCGTCATGACCGACCACCGTCCCACGCACGCCGCTCCGACCACCACGCCAGCGTCTGCTCGTGCCGCGACACCTGCACCTGCACCTGCACCTGCACCTGCACCTGCGACGGTCGAGCCCCGGCACCGTCGGGTGGCCACCCCCCTGGGCACCTATCTGCTCGCCGCGGAGGCGGAGTCGCTCACCGGGGTCTGGCGCGAGGAGCAGAGCCACTTCCCCCGCCCGGAACGGCTCGGGCCGGCGGCTGCCGGCGACGACGCCCTCCTGGACGCCGCCGAGACACAGCTGCTCGCCTACCTGGCCGGGGAGCGCATGAGCTTCGACCTGCCGATCTCTCCGCGGGGCACCGAGTTCCAGCACGCCGTCTGGGACCGCCTGCAGGAGATCCCGCGGGGCGCGACGACGACCTACGGGACGATCGCCCAGGAGCTCGGGCGGCCCCGCGCCGCCCAGGCCGTCGGGGCCGCCGTCGGCTCGAACCCGATCTCGATCGTCGTCCCCTGTCATCGGGTGCTGGCCGGGAACGGCGCCCTCACCGGATACGCCGGCGGGATCGAGACGAAACAGGCATTGCTGGTCCTCGAGGGTGCTCTGCTCGCGTGACACGATAGAGCGATGAGCCTCCCCTCGTCGTCCGAGCCGTATCGCTTCCCCGTCGCCGCCCGCTACGCGGGCATGGAGTCCTCCCCGCTGAAGGACATCTTCGCGCTCGCAGCCCGCGAGGACGTCGTGTCCTTCGCCGGAGGCATCCCCGACCCGGAGCTGTTCGACTTCGAGGACATCGCCGCCAGCTACGAGTGGGTGCTGGCGAACCAGGGCCACCGCGCACTGCAGTACGGCGTGAGCGAGGGCGAGGTCGAGCTGCGCGAGCAGGCCGCCCGTCGCCTGTCGCGTGACCTGCCCACGGACGCCTCCCAGATCCGGGTCACCTCCGGTTCGCAGGAAGGGCTCTTCGTGGTGGCGCAGGCGATGCTCGAGCCGGGTGACGTCGTGCTCGTGGAATCCCCCACCTATCTCGCGGCCGTGCAGGCCTTCGCCGTGCACGGGGCGCGGATGATCGGGGTGGAGACCGACGACGACGGCGTGGTCCCCGAGGCGCTCGAGGAGGCGATCCGTACGCATCATCCGCGGATGGTCTACCTGATCCCGACCTTCCAGAACCCCACCGGGCGCACCATGCCGGTCGCCCGCCGGCAGGCCGTCGCCGACGTGCTGCTGCGCACGGACGTCCCCCTCATCGAGGACGACCCCTATGGTGCGCTGAACTTCACCGGGGGCACCTGGGCGCCGATAGCCGCCCTGCCGGGGATGAGCGAGCGCACCCTGCTGCTGAACTCGATGAGCAAGCTCATGAGCCCGGGCGTGCGCATCGGCTGGATGCGCGCCGAGGGCCCGATCCTGAACACCCTCGCCGTCGCCAAGGCCGCCATCTCGATGCAGTCCTCCGTGGTCGATCAGCTGACGGTCGCCCGCTACCTGGCCTCCGTCGATCTCGACGCCCACGTGGCCCGGGTCAGCGCCGTCTACCGCGAGCGGCGTGACGCGATGGCCGCCGCGATCGCTCCGGTGCTGCCGGCGGGCGCGCAGGTGACCCATCCTGACGGCGGCATGTTCCTGTGGGCCGCGCTCGGCGAGGGCTACGACGCGCAGGTCATGCTCGCCGACGCCGTCTCGGCCGGGGTCGCCTACCTGCCGGGGTGGTCGTTCTTCGCCGACGACCCCGATCGGTCCACGATGCGCTTGAGCTTCGTGACCCATGCCCCCGCCGTCATCGAGGACGCCATCGGCCGTCTCGGCGAGGTCATCGCACAGCACCCCCGGCGCTGACCTCCGCCGGCGCGCTGCCGGGCTTGCGCCAGCGCAGCGTCACGCGGAAGCCCTCCCGCCGACGGATCACCGCGCCGGGCAGGATCCTCGCGGCCTCCTGACGCAGCGTGTCGATCGGCCAGGCGGGGTCCTTCACCGGGATCGGACGCTCTTCCGGCGCCTCGCGCACCGGGCGCGGGTGCTTGACGAGACCGATCAGCGGATTGCTGAGCACACTGAGCACATCCCAGATCTGGTCGGCGGTGCTCACCGGGTCCGTGAGGGTGACGACGAGGAGCCGCCCGCCGGGGCGGAGCAGGGTCCGTGCGTCGAGGAGCGCCTCGGCGAGATCCATGTGGTGCAGCGAGGCGACCATCGTGAGGGCGTCATAGGTGCCATGGCGGCGCGGCTCGGCGACATGCTCGGAGAGCGTGCGGCGCCCGATCTGCACGGCCGGATCGTGCGCGAAACGTGTGGCGGCGAGATAGGCCATCTCCTGGTCGGGGTCGATCCCGTCGACCCGGCCCGCGAACCCGGCGAGCGCCGCGACGAGGTCCCCGCGGCCGCAGCCGACGTCGAGCGCACGACCGGTGCTCGGAGGCAGGGATCGCAGGATCCACGGATGGAAGTGGTTGTTGTGGCTCCACGGGTGACGGTCGTTGAACCGCGTCAGCCGCAGCCCGATCCAGCGGATCAGCGGATTCGGCGTGGTCCGGATGTTCATGAAGCGCTCCCTTCCTCGGTCATGAGACGAGTGCTCGCAGCCGCACCCGGGCCATCAGCCCCATCAGCGCCGACGCCACCGTGGCGACGACGACCATCCAGAGGGCTCCTGACGACGCAGTCGCCAGCAGGAGAGCCCCGACGACCAGGGCGAGCAGGATCGCGTCGGAGAGCCACAGGAGCATCGGCAGCACGGAGATGTCCCCCTGCGGGGTCGGCATCGGCGTGCTGAGCGAGAGCGGCATGGGGCCCTTCGCGGCATCCCGGGCCCGGCCGATGATCAGCACGGGGGCCAGGACAGCGGGCAGGAGCACCTCCAGGAGGACCGCCCCGGGCACGGCACCGGCGGCGATCCACGCGCCGAGCCCGCCGAGGGCTCCGAGCGCCGTGAGCAGGACCACCGGAGCGGTCAGGTGCAGGAGCACCTGGACGGCGGCGGACTGCCCGAACAGCTGAGGTGCACCCAGCGTGTGCACGCCGTGCCGGATGCCATCCACGAAGGTGCCGCTCGCGAGCCACAGGCCGAGCGTGCCCAGGAGCAGCACGAACCACGCCAGAGGCCCCGTGAAGAGCGTGGAGCCGGCCACCGCCGCGGCGGAGAGCAGGGAGGCGATGACGCCGACAACGGTCCGTTCCGGGCTCCGCAGCCACGCGACGAGATCGCGTCGCGCATAGAGCACGGCGAGCGGACCGGCCCCGATCGCCGGGAGGCGGCGGCCCGCTGCGGGAGCGGGCTGGAAGAAGCCCGCCGCCCCGGACAGGTCCATCGTGGTGGCGCTGATGGTGGCGGATTCCCAGCGCGCGGCCTGCTCCTGGAGCACGGCGCCCCGCAGGCGGTCCAGCAGCAGCATGACCGCACCGACCGCGAGGATCCCGGCGACGCACAGGACGACCGCCGAGAGGCCCGGTCGCTGCCCGCCCACCGGGTACGCCCCGCCGAGCCCGATCCCCCCGGGCAGCATCAGGGCGCCGACCCCGAGGAGGACGAGTGCGACGGCGAGCAGTCGGCGCCCGGCGGAGCCGAGCAGCTGACCCGCGAACCATGCCGCACACAGCAGCGATCCTGCCCCCGCGGCGGCGAGCGCGAACCAGCCCACGGCCCCCATCTCGACATGGCCCGCAGACTCCAGGGTGGCCGCGATCAGCACCGCGGGGATCACCGCGACCAGCACCGTCACCGCCAGCGACCGCAGGAGCGGCCTCCAGAGCACGGACCGGCGCGGGATCGCGCTGGAGGCGAGGCTCGCGGTGAAGAACGGGGAGAGCAGGGCCGGGCCGCGCACCGCCCCGAGCAGCACCAGGCCAGCACCTCCGACGAGGGTGATCGCCGTGCTGGTCTGCGGCGCCCCGGAGGCGATCAGGAACGGCACGACGTCGGGCCGGGACAGGGCGGTGCCCGCCGCCCGGATGACGGGCGCCCCGAAGATCAGCACGCTCAGCGCCAGGACGTACACCAGGTACAGGACATCGCCGCGGGTGCGGGCCTGCGACCTCTGCGCCCAGACCTCCCGGACCGCCGTGAGGGATCCGGACGCCGCCGCCGGGGCCGCGCTCACCGCTGCTCCTCGAGGTGCAGCCGCACATCGGCGAGCTCCTCGAGGAGTCGGGGGCTGTGGCTCGCCAGGATCACCGCACTGCCTGCCTCTGCCCGGGCCCGGACCGCGTCGATCACCAGTCCCAGCCGGTCGGCGTCCAGACGCTGCTCGGGCTCGTCCAGCAGCAGCACCTCGCTGGGGCGGGCGAGGGTGAGCGCGAGGGCGACCAGCTGGGACTGTCCGCTGGAGAGCTCGTGCGGGAATCGGTGGCCCAGGGTGCCGATCTGCAGCTCGTCCAGCAGCTCCTCTGCCTGGACGCGGGCAGCCTTCGCCCCGGTCCCCCAGGTGGCGGCGATGAATTGGAGGTGCTCGACGATGGTGAGGTCCCGCGCGGTCTGCGGGGGCCCGATGAGGGCGGCGAGCGCGGCGCGGAAGGTCCGGTCCCGGTCATCCGGGCGCCGACCCGCGATGAGCACGGTCCCCGCGGTCGGATCGGTCAGTCCGGCCAGCACGCGCAGAAGGGTGGTCTTCCCGGAGCCGTTGGCGCCGGTGAGGGCGAGGATCTCACCGGCCCGAGCACGGCCCGTGGCGTCCAGCAGCAGCACGTTGTCGTCGGAGACGACGCCGACGCCCTCGAACCGGACCATTTCGTCGGGTCGATCACCCTGATCGGTGTGCTGCGTCGCGTCTCGTCCCATGGACTCCATGAAACAGCATCGGTCCCGGGGACCGCGTCCGACTTCGGTCTGCACTCGGGCCCGCAGCCCTCGCGGTGTGACACAACCGGAAACGTCAACCTCTGGATATCGTGTCAGATCCATGAGACCATGGGGGTGCGCTGCCGTAGGCGCCGCCACCCTGTTCCTGCAGGTCGAGCGGCGCTCGAGCTGCCTCGATGTCCCCCGTCGCACTGCCCTGACCAGGCTCTGCGCGATGACCGAGCGCGGCCGCCCGGACCTTGGCCGGTCTTCGGTACCGACGGCGCACAGGCCCACCGAGGAGGTATCCCCTTGTCCGTTGCCACTCCGCCCGTCGACACCGCTGCTCCGAAGCCCGGCGACGTGCTCACCCACCCGGTCCATGGACCGGTGCGCATCGTCTCCACCTGCACCCGCAGCGTCCGCGGGACCGACCGCGAATACGTCGACATGGAGGTCATCGGCGACGAGATGCGGATCTCCGTGCCGTCCGACGGCAAGGACGTCATCGGACTGCGCGCGCTTCTCGAGGAGAAGGAGATCGCCGAGCTCATCGATCAGCTCTCGCAGCCGATCGAGCCGCCGGAGAAGAAGGCCTCCTGGGCCCACCGGATCAAGTCGCTCACGATGCAGCTGCAGTCCGGCCGCCTCACCGACCGCATCGACGTCATCCGTGGCATCCTCGGCGATTCCGGCGGCGCCCCGTCGAGCCTCGCGGAGCGCAACCTGCTCAAGCAGGCGATCGCACCGCTCGCCGCCGAGATCGCCATCGCCCGGGAGATCCCGCGCGACGATGCGGATCAGCTGCTGCAGGAGACCGCCGCGAGCGCGGTCGCAGCAGGTGCTGACACCGCCGCCTGACACCGGCTGACTCTCCGCCGCAGTCCCGCCCCCGCGCGGACAGCGCGGATCCACTGCCCCGCCTCACCTCCTCCGGGTACTCCCGGAGGGCGTGACGCGGGGCAGTGTGCGTGCCAGCCACGCTCCCCCGACCAGGCACAGCCCCCCGGTGGCCGCACCGGCGAGGGCGATCGGTGCCACCAGGGCGATGGCCGTGACCACCAGGGGCGCCGCCAGACGACCCGAACCGAGCATCGTGTTCCACCAGGCCAGGTACCGGGTGCGGTCGTGCACCGGGGACACGTCGATGCCCAGCGTCATGACGATCCCGGCCCCCATCCCGTTCCCCAGACCGATGAGCAGACTGGGCACCAGCAGAGCGACCACGGCGAGCGTGGTCCCCTGCCCGGCCAGGGTGGTCCCCAGGACCGCCAGCAGGATGAATCCGGCCCCCATGAGGAGAGCGCAGGGGACGGCGACGGCGGCGCGCCCGTAGCGGTCCATCAGCGTTCCGGCCGGGATCACCAACAGGATCTCGAGGGCCGCGCAGACCCCGAAGACGAGGGATATCCAGACCGAGTCGAGGCCGAGCGATGCGCCGAGGAGCGGCACGATCACCGGACGGTTCACACGGGCCATCATCACCGGGGCGATCCCGAGGCCGACCATCGCCATCCTGCTCAGCACGGCGCGGTCCAGCCGGGAGCGGGCGGTGCTGCGGGGGATCCGTTCACCGCGCGGACGCTTCGGGGAGGGCCGGACCTCCCCCGGCGGCAGGAAGATCGCGATCATCACGGTGCCGGCGGCAGCGGTCACCGCGAACAGGATGAACACCCCGGTGTCGGATCCCAGGGTCATCACGAGAGCGCCCAGCAGCGGGCCGATCACCTCTCCCAGACGGATCACGCCGCCGAACATGGTCATGCCGCGCGCCCGCATCGCGGGCGGCAGGGCAGTGCCCAGGTAGGCCTGCCTCCCCAGCTGCCAGACCTGTGTGCTGATCGCCATCACGAGCAGCAGCCCCAGGAAGGTGACCTGATGGCGCGGCCCGGGGTTCCCGTGGACTCCCGGGGTGAGCACCATGAAGGCGACGAGGTTGGAGAGCACCAGCAGGACCCCGGTGCTCACGAGCGCGCGGCGTGCCCCCACGCGGGAGATGAATCGACCGGCGGGGATGGGCCCGAGGAACGAGGTGAGCCCGAAGATGGTGGTGAGCGCGGCCGCCTGCCAGGCGGCGAACCCGAGGTCCAGAGCCAGCAGCGGGATCACCGGCATCAGTGCCGCGAGGCCGGAGAACTCCAGCAGGGTCGGGGCGTACACCGACGGGGCCAGCGACCACAGGACCTGCTTGGACGACTGCGCCCTGCTTCCCGAGGGGCTTCCCGGGGGGAGGCGCGCAGGGGTGGTCACCGAGGAAGTCTGTCACCCGATCGTGAGCCTGGGCAAACAGTTCCAGAGGGCGGACGCCCGAGTCGACGCCGTCCGCTCAGGTGCCGTAGGCGGCGTTCGTCTCGATCTCGGCGCGCCGCGCCGCGTCCTCGTCGACCCCTGCCGCGATCGCCTCCGCGGCCCAGCGCACGGACCACGCCCGGATGTAGGCGGCGCCTTCCTCGCCGGCGAGCCATGCCGAGGAGGGCCGTGGGACATCGTGCAGGCAGCTCGTGCGCCAGCCATCGGTCACCGCGGCGAGCGCGAGCAGGGCGATCTCCCAGTCCACGGCGCCGAGACCGGGCCCCACCAGGTCGAACTCGTCCTGGGGGATCAAGCGGGTATGGCGCAGGCGCAGCAGGGTGGTGCCGTCGTCCTCCGGGTCCAGACGGATCGACAGCGGATCCTCGGACCCGTCGTCCTCCCAGGTCAAGGAGATCTTGTGGGGTGCCTCCACCTGGAGGACGTGTCCGCGCGCCCCGCGGGGCGCCTCGAACCGTCCGCCCTCGCGGAGGTCACCGCAGATCGGTCCGAACCAGCGGGCCAGCTGATCCGGGCGCGTCAGCAGGGGCCAGAGCTGGGCCGGCGATCGGTCGATGTTGGTGGTGAGCGTCGCCGTGGTGCGCACCTGGGTGCGTCCATCATGGATCTGCTCGTCGATCTCGAGTTCGCGTCGCACCGCGTCGACCACGGGCAGCGACTCCGTGACAGCCATCTTCTCCTCGAAAAGGGTCGGAACCGCTCCGTGCCGGCGCGATTGCGCGGGCACGGACCCTCGCAGAGTATCCGACCCTCGTGCGGCGCGCCACGGCACATCACGGCACGCCGTCCGCTGTGAGCCGATGCTCCACGAGCATGCCCCCTCAGGGCACTGCCCGTAGCATGTGCCGCGTGACTGCCGAGACTCCTTTCCGACCGTCTGATTTCACGGTCCACCTCTTCGACCTCGACGGCGTGATCACGCCGACGGCCGAGGTCCACATGAGGGCCTGGGCCCGCATGTTCAGCGACTTCCTCGCGGGGCGGGGCATCGCCGAGCCCTATACCGACGAGGACTACTTCGCCCATGTCGACGGGCGCCCCCGCTATGACGGCGTGCGGGCCTTCCTCACCGCGCGCGGCATCTCGCTGCCGGAGGGCGAGGATGCGGACCCCGTCGACCAGTCCGCGGGGGCCGAGACCGTCCGCGGGCTCGGGACCCGGAAGAACCAACTCGTCCTGAGGATGATCCGTGAGGAGGGCGTCGTCCCGTACCCGGGGACGGTCACCTATCTGGACACGCTGCCCGCAGGAGCACGCCCGGCCATCGTCTCCTCCTCGCGCAACGCCGAGGAGGTGCTGCGCGGTGCCGGTCTGCTCGAGCGCTTCGAGCACATCGTCGACGGCAACGTCGCGGCGCGCGAGGGGCTCCCGGGCAAGCCCGCCCCGGACACCTTTCTCCACGCCGCCCGCCTGATGGGCGTCGACCCTTCCGACGCCGTGGTCTACGAGGACGCCGTCTCGGGCGTCCGGGCCGGGGCCGACGGCGCCTTCGGCGCGGTCATCGGCGTGGATCGTGGAGCGGGCGCGGAGGCCCTCGCGGCCGCCGGCGCCACCCTCGTCGTCCAGGATCTGGAGGAGCTCGCATGACCCGCCTGCGCTCCGTGCCCGAGGATCCCGTCGACCGCACCCATCTGCCCCTGGACGAATGGCGGCTCGTCGAGTCCCGTCCCGGCGGGGATCTGGGGCACCTCGAGACCCTGTTCGCGACCGCCAACGGTTACCTGGGGATGCGGGGGACGCCCTCCGAGGGCCGGGACGTGGACAGTCACGGGACCTTCCTCAACGGCTTCCACGAGACCTGGCGGATCAACCACGCCGAATCGGCCTTCGGCTTCGCCCGGACCGGCCAGACCATGATCTCGGTGCCCGATTCCACCGTCATGAAGCTGTACGTGGACGACGAGCCCCTGCTCCTGTCGATCGCGGACCTCCTGGAGTACGAGCGCTGGATCGACTTCCGCGAGGGCGTGCTGCGGCGCGAGCTGATCTGGCGCACGCCGTCGGGCAAGCGGGTGAAGGTGGCCACCTCCCGCATGGTGTCCTTCACGCAGCGCCATCTCGCCCTGATGACGCTCGAGGTCACGATGCTCGACGGGGCCGCACCCGTCGCCGTGTCCTCCCAGATCATCAACCGGCAGGACATCGCCGACGACTACGGCAAGGGGGTCGACGGCGGTCCGATCACGGACAAGGACGACCCCCGGCAGACCACCGCCTTCACGCATCGCGTGCTCGAGCCGCAGCAGGACTGGCACAGCGAGCGGCGCATGCTCCTGGGATACCGCGTGGCGAGCTCGGGCATGACCCTGGCCGTCGGTGCCGATCACACCGTCGAGTGCGACGCGGAGGTCGAGCAGCTGGTCGACACCAGTGCGGATCGCGGTCGCCAGGTGGTGCGCGCCCACCTCGAGGAGGGCAACACGCTGACCGTGCGCAAGGCGGTGGCGTACCACTCCTCCCGCTCGGTCCCCCACCGGGAGCTGTTCGACCGCTGCCGCCGCACGCTGGACCGGGTCCGGGCCGAGGGCTTCGAGGCGCAGCACCAGGACCAGCGCGACTACCTCGACGACTTCTGGACGCGCTCCGATGTCGAGCTGCCGGGGCAGCCCGCCGCCCAGCAGGCCACCCGCTGGTGCCTGTTCCAGCTCGCCCAGGCCGCGGCACGCTCGGACCAGTGGGGCATCCCGGCCAAGGGCCTGACCGGGTCCGGCTACGAGGGCCATTACTTCTGGGACACCGAGGTGTACGTCGTCCCCTTCCTGACGTTCACCGAGCCCCGCTGGGCCCGCAACGCCCTGCGATTCCGCAGCAACCTGCTGCCCAAGGCCCGCGAGCGCGCCCGCGAGCTGAATCAGCGGGGGGCGCTGTTCCCCTGGCGCACCATCAACGGCGACGAGGCCTCGGCCTATTACGCCGCCGGGACCGCGCAGTACCACATCAATGCCGACGTGGCCTATGCGTTCGCGCAGTACGTGGACGTCACGGGCGACCTGGACTTCCAGCACCGCGATGGCGTGCGGGTGCTGGTCGAGACCGCCCGTATGTGGGCCGATCTCGGTTTCTGGCGCACCACCGCCGACGGGACGGCGAGCTTCCACGTCCACGGCGTGACCGGCCCCGATGAGTACACGACGGTGGTCAACAACAACATGTTCACCAACGTCATGGCCCGCTTCAACCTGCGTCGCGCCGCCCGCGCCGTGCGGGAGCTGCACGACGCCGACGACGCCGCCTACCGGACCCTGCTGGTCGAGCTCGACCTGGATGAGCTGGAGCTCGAGCAGTGGGACGAATGCGCCGACGGGATGTACGTCGCCAAGGACGAGGCCCTGGGGATCCATCTGCAGGAGGATCGCTTCCTCGAGCGCGAGGTCTGGGATCTCGCGAGCACGCCGGCCGACGCCTTCCCCCTGCTGCTGAACTTCCACCCGCTGGTGATCTATCGCTTCCAGGTGCTCAAGCAGGCCGACGTGGTGCTCGCGCTGTTCCTGCGCGGCAGCGAGTTCACCGCCGCCGAGAAGCGCGCCGATTTCGAGTACTACGACCCGATCACCACCGGCGACTCCTCGCTGTCCGCCGTCGTCCAGTCGATCATGGCGGCCGAGGTCGGGCATCAGAAGGCCGCCCTGGACTACTTCCGGGCCGGGCTGTTCGTGGATCTGGGCAACCTGCACCACAACACCGCTGACGGCGCGCACATCGCCTCCGCCGGCGGCGTCTGGAACGCTCTGGTCCACGGCTTCGGGGGGATGCGCCATGACGACGGGCGTCTCTCCTTCGATCCGCGCCTCCCGGTCGACTGGCCGGAGCTGGTCTTCCCCCTGACGATGCGGGGCTCCCGGATCCGGGTGCGGCTGCGGCGCGAGGAGATCTCCTTCACGCTCGAGACCGGCCCCGAGATCGACGTCACCGTGCGCGGGACCACCGTGACGGTGACGGTGCTCGGTACCGTCGTGCCCCTCCCCGATCAGGGCCCCGTCCTCGATGACGCCGTGCTGGCCACGCCCGTCGGCCTCGGGGACCCCCGTGCGGACGGATCGATCGTGACCTCGCACGTTCCCAAGGATCCGGACGATCCGTGGGAATACCCGATCACGACGGATCCCGACGACCTCATCGAGGAGGGCTGACCTGCCCTGAGACGGCCGAGCCGGCTCCGGTGGCATAGGCTCCAGCCGCGCCCTCCTGGGCGTCCTCCCCCTGTCCCCTCCCCCGGAGCACGAGCACACGGTGTCCGCATCCCGCCCCCGTCGGCCGAAGCCGATGGTCGAGTACGCCCGACCACGGCTGAGCGTCCTGCATGTCCTGAACCGGGTGCGGATGCGCCTGCTGGACATCCAGGTCTGGGACGTCGCGGGCACCATGACGTTCTATCTGCTGCTCTCGGTGTTCCCGGGCGCGGTCGCCGCCGTCTCGATGCTGTCCCTGATCGGGGTCGAGGCCACGACCCTCAAGGCGTTCACCTCGATGACCGCCGAGATCTTCCCGACGCTGGATCCCCGCCCCTTCCTCTCGGCGATCCGCGCGGTCTCCTCCACGAGCGGCGGGCTGCTGGGGCTGACGCTGGGCACGATCGGTTCGCTGGTCTCCGCCTCCAACGGGGTCGCGGCCTTCCATCGGGCCATGCACCGCGTCTACGACACCCGCGAGGGCCGCCCCTTCCTGTGGTTCCGCACGATCGTCTTCGGCGAGACCGTGCTGATCGTCGCCGTGGTGCTGCTCGCGATCGGCATGATCGTCGTCGGCGGCGAGGCCTCGCAGCGGATCGGCGAGTTCATCGGCATCCCGCGGATCGCCTTCCTCGCCTGGAACCTCGTGAAGTGGCCGATCCTCCTGGTCATCCTGATCATCGGGGTGTCCCTGGCCTATTACTCGTTCCCGAACGTGCGCCTCCCCCGCTACCGGCTGATGACCCTCGGCTCGACGGTCACGGTGCTGGTGCTCTTCAGTGCCGCGCTCCTCACCGGCCGCCTGCTGGTGTACGCGACGCGCTTCGCCGAGGTGCTCACGGTGCTCAACGGACTGATCGCGATCCTGCTGCTGCTGTGGCTGGCCAACATCGTGGTCGTCTCCGGTGCCGCTCTCGATGCCGAGTTCCTGCGCGCGCGGCAGATCGCGAGCGGCCTCGACGCCTGGGACAGCATCGTGCTGGATCCCCACGCCACCCACACCCTGAACTTCCTCGCTGATGACGCCGCCGGAGCCGAGGAGATCGGGCGCGCTGTCGCGGGCTCCGCTCGCACCGGGGAGCCGCTGCGCCGCGCGCGCGGGCCCTGGATCGTCGATGCCGGCAACCTGCTCGCGGTGAACCCGCCGACGAAGTACAGCGTCGTCACCCGCTCCGACAACACCGATCACACCGGTCCCGCCGAGCCATCCGACCCCGCCGAGAACACCGACCCGCCCCACTCAGGAGATACCCCCGCATGAGCGTCCGCCCGATCACGATCGTCGGCCATCGCGCACTCGAGCAGCGCACCCGTCGGGTCCGCGAGATCACCGACGACATCCGCACCCTGGTCGCGGACATGTTCGAGACGAACGACGCCGCCGACGGTGCCGGGCTCGCCGCGCCACAGGTCGGTTCGCGCTGGCGCCTGTTCGTCTATTCCTGCGCCGACGCAGACGGCACCGTGCAGCGCGGCGTGGTCCTCAACCCGCGCCTGGAACGCTTCGGCGGGATCGAGCTCGACGAGGAGACCATCGAAGGCTGCCTCTCGGTGCCCGGCGAGGGATTCCCGACCGCCCGCCACCGTGGTGCCCGCGTCACCGGCATCGACCTCGAGGGAGAGCCCGTCGTCGTCGAGGACGAGGGCGGGGTGCTGGCCCGCGCCCTGCAGCACGAGGTCGACCATCTCGACGGCTCCCTGTACCTCGACCGCCTCTCCCCCGCCCGCAAGCGCGAGGCGCTGGACGCCGTGACCGACCGCGGCTGGCGCGCCCAGGGGATCCGCACCTGGGATCCCCGGGAGCTCGAGGCCGCCGACGTCTGACCCGCTGCCCGGCCCGGCCGCGGTCCTCCGGTGGTCCGGCGCGTCACAGCGGCGGTCCCCGCATCGCCCACGCCCAGCAACGCTGGCTATCCTGAGGCCATGGAACGCCCGTGCCTCTCCCGCCGTCATGCCCTCCTGCTGCCCGCCTCCGCCGCCGCGCTCGGCGGCCTCGCCGCCTGCGGCCCCCAGGACGAAGGCTTCGGCACGGCGGCACCGGTGCGGGCCGACGACGGCGCGATCTCCCTGGACGACGTCCCGGAGAACGAGAGCACGCTGGTGAACTTCGGCGGTGAGCAGCCCTTCGTGCTGCTGGTCCGCGGTGCCGGCGACGACCTCGCCGCCTACTCGGGGTACTGCACCCACAACGGCTGCGCCCTCGCCCAGAAGGAGGCCGAGCTCGACTGCCCGTGCCACGGCTCCAAGTTCGATGCGGCCACCGGTGAGGTCCTCGTGGGCCCTGCGACCCGGCAGCTCCCCGAGGTGTCCGTGGTCGTCGAGGACGGCCTCGTCCGTCGTGCGGGCTGAGCGCGCCATGGCGTCCGAGCCGTCCGAGCCCGAGCAGCCCGATCTCGAGCAGCCCGATCCCGAGCAGATCGATCCGGAGGAGAAGTCCCCGCGCGAGATCGTCTCCTTCGTGCGTCGTGGCGAGCGGCTGACCGCGAGCCGTCAGAGCGCCTGGGATCGCCTCTCGGACGACTACGTCCTGGATCCCTCCCGCGGCGATCGCGACACCGTCCCGGGCCCCGATGCGACCCTCGACCTCCTCGAGGTCTTCGGCCGGCGCGCCGAGCTCGTCGTCGAGGTGGGCAGCGGTCTGGGCGAGAACATCGTCGCCGCCGCCGCTGCGGATCCGGACCGTGATTTCCTCGCGGTCGAGGTGTACCGCCCCGGCCTCGCCCAGACCCTGAACCGGATCGACCGGGCCGGGCGTCCCCGGAACCTCCGTCTCCTGCCGCTCGATGCGCAGCGCAGCCTTCCCGTGCTGCTGTCCGAGGCGTCGATCCAGGAGCTCTGGGTCTATTTCGCCGATCCGTGGCCCAAGGCCCGCCACCACAAGCGCCGCCTCATCAACCCGCCGTTCCTGGACGCCGTGCTGCCGCTGCTCGCCGACGGCGCCGCGTTCCGACTGGCCACCGACTGGGCGCAGTACGCCCATCACATGCGTCACCATCTCGATGCTCGTCCCGAGCTCGAGAACCTCCATCCCGACGGTGCCCGGCCCGGGGAGGAGAGCAGCGACGCCATCTCCGAGAGCATGGCGCGCACAGGATGGGCACCTCGATTCGAGGGTCGTGTGAAGACCAGCTTCGAGAACAAGGGACGGGCCGCCGGACGCTTAGTATGGGATCTCGCGTACGTCAGGGTGCCTCGGCATTCGGGCGATGCCCCCGCCTAGACCCTCAGGACCTCCGTCGCGACCAGTGACGCCTGTTTGAGAGCGAGCCCCTATGAACGCCCCTGACGACGTCGAACTGCCCTCCGACTGGGAGGACGACGACCAGCCAGACCCTCGCCAGCGGCGCGGGCGCCGCATGGCCCTGATCGCTCTCGGACTCGTCGCCGTCCTGGTGCTCGGCGTCGGCCTCGTGGTCGCGAACTACCTGCGTGGCATCAACGACTCCTACGAGAAGCGCACGGTCGTGCAGATCACCCGCGGCGCCTCCGACGGCGAGCGCCCCGAGGCCGGAGCAGGCCGCAACTTCCTGCTGCTCGGCTCGGACAAGCGATCGGCCGAGGACGCGAAGGCGCAGGGCGTCAGCGGTCAGCGCTCGGACGTCATGATGCTGGTCCACGTCTCCGATGACAACAAGGAGGTCTACGTCACCTCCTTCCCGCGCGACCTCTACGTCGAGATCCCCGGCTACGGCAAGGACCGCATCAATGCCGCCCTCGCCTTCGGTGGGGTGGGCCTCGCGGTGACGACGGTCGAGAACTACGTCGGCGTCCCCATCGACCATGTCGCCCTCATCGACTTCGAGGGCATCCAAGGGCTGGTAGACACGCTCGGCGGCATCGACGTGAAGATCCCGCAGGACTTCGAGGCCGGCGGCCACCAGTTCACCGAGGGCGTCCAGACCCTGAACGGCGAGGAGGCACTCACCTTCGTGCGCGAGCGCAAGCAGTTCTCCGACGGCGACTTCCAGCGCAACCGGAACCAGCAGGCCGTGCTGGGCGGGATCGCGGCCAAGCTGATCAGCGCGGACACCCTCAGCGATCCGGGGAAGCTCGCGAGCACGGTCGAGTCGATCTCCCCGTTCCTCACCACCGACGAGGGCCTCAGCGGCACCGCGATGGTCCAGCTCGGGCTGTCGATGCGCTCGGTGCGCAGCAGCGACATCTACTACCTCTCGGTCCCCCATTCCGGACCCACCACCACCAGCGGTGGCGCGAGCGTCGTGGGCACCGACGAGGACGGGATGGACATCCTGCGCGATGCCCTGCGCACGGACGGCATGGGGACCTATTACGCTCAGTACGCAGGGGCCTACTGACCCGGGGCCCCGCCCAGTCCGCCGCATCACCCATCGCCTGGAGGAACCTCGTGGCCAATCCACTCGTCAAGATCGCCGTGCCGCTCGCCGGAATCGTCGCCTCCATCCTCGGCAACAAGGCTGCCTCCGCCGGCTGGGGCGCCGTGTTCGGGGAGGAAGCCCCGACCGTCAAGGCGACCAAGGCCGCGCAGAAGGACGCCCAGAAGCGCCGCAAGCAGGCCAAGAAGGAGGGGCAGTCGAAGGCGGAGATCGAGGCGATCAAGGACCCCGCCGACGATCAGCCGATCTGGAAGATGCTGCTGTGGGCAACAGTCTCCGGTGTGCTCCTGCAGGGCCTGAAGATGATGGCCAGGCGAGGAGCTCAGACGGGCGCCGAGCGCGTGGTCTCACGTCGGCCCCGCAGCAACCGCGGCTGATCCGGCCACCGCGCACAGCTCGCAGCACGCAGAGAAGGCCTCTCACGGAGTTCCGTGAGAGGCCTTCTCCGCATCGTCCGTGCCCCGGGACGCCGGGGCGGCGGCATGTCGGGACGGCGGCACGCCGGGGCTGCGGGATATCAGTACGGCAGGAGCGCGCTCAGAACTCGCTGACGTCGACGCGCTCGTTGAGCGTGTCCAGCGAGTCCCCGGTGACCAGGAACCCGACCCGGCGCACGAGGGACACGGCGTGGTCGCCGATCCGCTCGTAGAAGCGGATCAGCAGGGTGAGGTCGACGACCTGGCCGTTGGAGTAGCCCTCGCCGCGGGAGATCTCGCGGGAGACCTCGAGCATCAGGTCGTCGAGCTCCTCGTCGTCCTTCTCCACCTGGGCGGCCAGGGCGAGATCGCGATCGGCGATGACCTGGGCGGCCTCCTGCAGCGCGGCCCGACCCAGCTCGGACATCCGCGCGATCTGCTCGCGATGCCGCGCAGGGACGGCGAGCTCGGGATGGGAGCGGCGGGCGATCAGCGCCACGTGGGCGCACAGGTCGCCCATGCGCTCGAGCGAGGAGCTCATGCGCAGAGCCGCGACGAGCAGCCGCAGATCGCCCGCGACGGGTGCCTGGCGGGCGAGCAGCTCGACGGCCTTGGAATCGAGCTCGACCTGCCGCTCGTCGATGTGCGGGTCCGCCGCGATGACACGCTCGGCGAGGCCGAGATCGCCCTCGAGGAGAGAGCGCGTCGCCGCCTCCAGGGCGGTCCCGACAAGTTCTGCCATGTCCAGCAGGTCGTCGACGATATGACGCAGGTCGCTCTGGTACGCCTCGCGCATGGGTGTGCTCCTCAATCCGACGTGGGTGTTCTCCTCGAGTGTCGCAATCCCGGATGAACTTCGCCCGTCGGACGGTGAACTCCCGGAGACGTCGGCATGAACTCCTGCCTGCCCGGGTGCTCCACACCCTGGCCGCGGGCAGGACCGCAGAGCCCGGAGGCCTAGGCTGTCCCCGTGCCCCTGACTGTCCTCCTCCTGCTCGCCGGCGCGATCGGACTCGTGATCGGATGCGCCGCGACGCTGGCGTTCCTCCGCTCCGACCGTCGCCGCACGGCCGCGCCCGTGGCGACGCAGCAGGGCATCCCCGAGGCCACCGCCGAGGTGCTGGCGATCCTGTCGTCGGCGTACGTCGTGCTCGACGGCAGCGGCGACGTGCTGCGTGCCTCCCCTCTCGCCTACTCCTACGGCATCGTGCGAGCCGCCGAGGGCGACTACCCGCGCCTGGCCAACACCGAGCTCCTGGATCTCGCGGCGGACGTCGGCCGCAACGGCGGCTTCCGCGACGAGCGGCTTTCCCTGAAGCGCTCGAGCCAGGCCGCCACCGACACCGACGCCGTGATCGACGTGCGCATCGGTGCCCTCGGCGAGCACGGCGCCCTGCTCCTGGCCGACGACCTCACCCGCGCGGTGCGGGTCGAGGAGACCCGCCGGGACTTCGTCGCCAACGTGTCCCACGAGCTCAAGACTCCGGTCGGGGCGATCATCCTGCTGGCGGAGACCATGGAGGACGCGGCCGAGGACCCCGACGCGGTGCGTCGCTTCGCGGGGCGCATGCAGAGCGAATCACAGCGGCTCTCGCACTTGGTGCAGGAGATCATCGAGCTCTCCCGCGTGCAGGGGAACTCCTCGCTGCCCGACGCCGAACCCGTGGAGATCGACGATGTGGTCGACGACGCCGTGGCCCTGAACCACAACGTCGCGCTCGGCTCCCAGATCGAGGTCGCCGTGGGCGGGGCGAGCGGGCTGCGGGTCTACGGCTCCTCCTCGATGCTGACCACGGCGCTGTCGAACCTGATCTCCAACGCGATCTCCTACTCCGATCCGCAGACCCGCATCGGCATCTCGGTGCGGCGCGAGGGAGGCATGGTCGAGCTGTCCGTCAAGGACCAGGGCATCGGGATCTCGAAGGAGAACCTGGAACGGGTCTTCGAGCGGTTCTTCCGGGTGGACCGGGCGAGGTCTCGCAGCACCGGCGGCTCCGGCCTGGGGCTCGCGATCGTGAAGCACATCGCCACCGATCACGGCGGCGAGGTCACGGCCTGGTCGATGCGGGGCCAGGGCTCGACCTTCACGCTCCGTCTGCCGGAGATGGGCGAGACCGAGACGATATCCGCGCCATCGCCCCGTGCCCCGGAGCGCACGGGCTCGACGACTTCTGCCGGGGAGGGCCGCATCTCGTCGGCCGCCGGCACGACAGGGCCCACCGGGCCCGGAACCATCTCACGGACCGTGGCGAACGACCACCGGTCGGGAAAGGGAACCTGATATGACGCGCATCCTGATCGTGGAGGACGAGGAATCGTTCTCCGACCCGCTGTCCTACTCGCTCCGCAAGGAGGGCTACGAGGTCGCCGTGGCGGACAACGGCACGGACGGTCTGCGGATCTTCGCCACCCATGGCGCGGACCTGGTGCTCCTGGATCTCATGCTGCCCGGGATGAGCGGCACCGAGGTGTGCCGGGAGATCCGACGCACCTCGAGCGTCCCGGTCATCATGCTCACCGCGAAGGACGACGAGTTCGACAAGGTGCTGGGCCTCGAGCTCGGTGCCGACGACTACGTCACCAAGCCCTACTCCTCCCGCGAGCTGCTCGCCCGCATCAAGGCCGTGCTCCGGCGCGGGCAGGATTCGGCCGACGCCGACGAGGACGCGACCCTGCAGGCCGGCCACATCGTGATGGATGTGGAGCGCCATGTCGTGCAGGTCCGCGGCCAGGACGTCGCCCTGCCGCTCAAGGAGTTCGAGCTGCTGGAGATCCTGCTGCGCAACGTCGACCGGGTGCTCACCCGCGGCCAGCTCATCGATCGGGTGTGGGGGGCGAACTACGTGGGCGACACCAAGACCCTCGACGTCCACGTCAAGCGCCTGCGCGCCAAGATCGAGGACGACCCGAAGAACCCCGTGCAGCTGGTGACCGTGCGCGGCCTCGGCTACAAGTTCGAATCCGCGGGCGGATCCGGCAGCTGACCTGCCCGTGGTCATCGCCCGACGACGAACGCCCCGCAGCCTGGCTGCGGGGCGTTCGTCATGATGCGCTCGTGCGGAGCGGTCAGCCCTGGGCGGACGTGCTCAGGTGCCCGACGGATCCTTCGAGAACGGGGAGCGTGATCGTCGTGCTCTCGCCGCTGACGGAGACGTCGAGATCGATGAGGGCGCCGGGCTTGACCGGGACCTCCTCGAGGGGGACCTGCTGCTGCCCTTCATCGGGGCCGAGCGCCACCGTCTCGTGCGCGGGGACGGAGACGCTGGTCGAGAAGACGGCGGTGCCGTCGGCGGTTCCTTCGAGGTCGATCGAGATGGTCTCGTCGGAGTAGTTCACGGCCGTTCCGTAGAAGGTCGCAGACCCGTCCTCGCCCACCACGATGAGAGTGTTGCGCATGCCTGCATAGAGGGCGCCGGACTGCTCGAGGTTCGCGTTGGTGCCATCAGCGGCCTCATAGAAGTCGTGCGTCTGCACCGGACTGAGGTACGAGCAGCCGGATGCGGCGAGGGCGAGGCCCACGGCGGCTGCGGAGAGCACAAGACGGCGAGGACGGCGCACGGAGGACTCCTGTTCGATGCCGCTGAGGACGGCGGAAAGTTCTGGGACAGCCCTGACAGGTTACCTCATCGCGAGCACGGATCCGCTCCGCCCGGCGCGGGCTCGGGGCGAGCGTGCCGAACCATGGCCGGACGTCGCGCTCCTCACGTGCGCCACCCCGTCACCGACCCGGGTCATCCGGCCGCACACAACGGTGCGCACGGCACCCGGATTCTCGTCCCCGCACTCGGTGAACCGCCCGTGAACTGCACATTCGCAGAGGATCGCGGATCCTATCACGGCTCAGCGATGCTAGACTGGTCGGCGGAAAGGGGACCCACCACATGAATTTTGCCGTCGGCGAGACAGTCGTCTACCCGCACCATGGGGCCGCACTCATCGAAGAGGTCAAGACCCGCACCATCAAGGGCGAGGACCGCACCTACCTCAAGCTCAAGGTCGCTCAAGGCGATCTGACCATCGAGGTCCCCGCCGACAACGTCGACCTCGTCGGCGTGCGGGACGTGGTGGACAAGGAGGGCCTCGAGGAGGTCTTCGAGGTGCTTCGACTGCCCTACACCGAAGAGCCCACCAACTGGTCGCGCCGCTACAAGGCGAACGTCGAGAAGCTCGCGTCCGGTGACGTCAAGAAAGTCGCCGAGGTCGTCCGCGACCTGTGGCGGCGGGACCAGGACCGCGGCCTCTCGGCCGGGGAGAAGCGCATGCTCGCGAAGGCGCGCCAGATCCTGGTCTCCGAGCTCGCACTCGCGGAGAAGACCGACGAGGCCAACGCCGAGTCGATCCTCGACGAGGTCCTCGCGTCCTGACGCACGGACGAGACATGACAGCTCTCCCGGCCCGGCCGTCCGTCGCCTCCGTGCGACCGGTCGTCCTCGCCCTCGCGCCGCCCGCACCGGGCGTCTCCCACGGGACCACCCTTCCGTGCCTGGAGACGCTCGGCGGTTCGCGGCTCATCGAACGCCTCCTCGGCACGCTGGCCGAGGTCGGCCTGCCGAGCACGGTCGTCGTCGCCCCCCATGACGCCGTCACGGCGCTGCGCCTCCTCCTGGGCGATCGGTGCCGGGTGATCGGCAGCTCAGGCGATCGTCGCGAGGCGCTGACCGCCGCCCTGGGCGCCGCCGATGACGACCTCCTGCTCCTCCACGACGCCGAGCGCGCCCTCACCCCGGCCTCCACCGTCTCCGAGGTCCTCGCCGCCCTCGATGCGCAGACCGATGCCGTGCTCCCGGTCGTGGCGATGACCGATTCCGTGAAGGATGTCCGTCCGGACGGGCTGCGCAACATCGATCGCTCCACCGTGGTCGGTATGCAGAGCCCCCGGCTCCTGCGGCGCGAGGTGCTCGAGAGTGCTCTGGCCCGGCCGATGCCCGATCCCGGCTCCGACGCTCCGGGGACTCCGGGAGCTCCGCGTCCCACGGACACGGTCGCGGACTCACCCGGTATCAGTGGCGGTGTCGGTGGAGGTGGCGGCCAGCGCTTCGACGAGATCCTGGCGGCCCTCGGCAACGGAGCCGCCGTGCGCACGGTGCACGGATCGCACTCGGGTTTCGCCGTGGTGGATCGGCTCAGCCTCTGGCAGGCGCAGATCTCCCTCGGGCTGGCCCGGGACACCTCGCACTGTTACGGCCTCGCCCGCCGGGCCTGAGCCCCGCAGGCCGCGCGCCGGACCTCGCTCGCCTCAGCCCTCCCGGCCTCAGTCCTCCCGGTCTCAGTCCTCCCGGTCTCAGTCCTCCCGGCCTCAGTCCTCCCGGCGGCTGCGCCAGACCGTCCGGAACTCCTCGACCATCCGCAGAGGCTTCGACAGCGTCCGCTGCGGAAGACTGGTGGCGAGCTCGCCAGGGTCACGACGGAACCTGCGCATCAGCCGACCGGGCTTGCTGGAGATCCGCTGGCGGAGATCCGGGAGGTACTCGTCGGAGACGTCCAGACGGGTCACCGCCCCACAGCCGGTGCACTGGATCTCCGAGACGAACCGCCCCGCATACACGACCACGTGCTCCGCCTCCTGATCACAGGCGGTGCATCGCAGGAAGCTCTCCTCGACAGCCATCAGTTCCTCCTCACCCTGTCCTCAAACCTAGCGCGGTCACCACGTCCTGGGCCAGGAGCAGATCCTGCGCATAGGTGATCTTGAAGTTGGTCTCCTCGCCGCGCACCCAGGTCACCGGGATCGTCGTGTACTCCTCGGCGCACGAGGCGGTGTCGGTGCCGACGAATCCGTCGCGGGCCGCGGCCTCGTAGGCGTCCAGGATCGTCGCGGCGTCGAACCCCTGCGGGGTCTGCACCCTGACCAGCGTGTCCAGCGTGCTCGCCCCCTCCGCGGCGAGCTCGCCCGTCCCGGCGACCGGAGCGATCTCGGTGGCCGGGATCCCCGGCACCGCTCCCCCGGTCTCGCGGGCGGCATGCAGCACGGCGGCCGCCAGCCCATGGGAGACCAGGGGCCGCGCGGCATCGTGGATGAGCACGGTGTCGATCACCCCGGCATCGATGCGGTCGGCCAGGTGCCGCAGGGCGAGCAGCTCCGACTCCTGCCGGGTGTCGCCGCCGGTGATGATCTCGAGGCGGAGGTCCGTCTCGCGGCCGGCGAGGAAGCGCGCATGCTCGAGATCCTCAGGGCGCACGACGAAGACGAGGATGCCCACCCCTTCGACGGTGCCGAGGGTGTTGATCCCCCAGCTGGCGATGCTGCGTCCCGCCAGAGGCAGGAAAGCCTTGTTGATCCCGGCCCCTACACGGGTCCCCGATCCACCGGCCAGCACCACACCTGCGGCGCGGCCGCGGCGGCGGGAGGCACGGAGTCGACGGGTCTGGGTCACGCAGGCATCGTAGACGGCTGGGAGTCCCCCGTGCGCCGCCCGCCCTACTCGTGACAGAATCGACTGTTGCCGAGTGCGCTCACGATCCCTTGCTCCCGTCCGTCACGGAGCCGGTGACCGCCTCCCACCATCGACCTTCCAGGAGTCCGAATGCTGACCATCGCCATCGTGTGCGGCGCGGGGATCGCGACCTCCGCGCTGGTCGCGGAGCATGTGCGCGATCACATCGCCTCCCGCAGCCGCGAAGCCCATGTCGTGCAGGCCACCGTGATGGACCTGCTCTCGCCCGATTTCCACGCCGACCTCGTCGTCAGCACCGTCGACCTCCCCGCCGCCCTCGGCATCCCGCAGATCTCCGGGATGCCCCTGCTGCTGGGGACCAACCCCCAGGTGACCTACGACGACATCGATCGTCTGCTGGCACGGATCGACGAGCAGGGTACCGCTTGATGACGGCCCGATCCGGGCTGCCGCGCGTCGGTCTCGGAGTGGATGTCCACGCCTTCGCCGCCGAGGACGCCCCCCGCGAGCTCTGGGTCGCGGGGCTGCGATGGGAGGGCGAGCGCGGTCTGGCCGGGCACTCCGATGCGGACGTCGCCTGCCATGCGGCCTGCGATGCCCTGTTCTCGGCTGCGGGCCTCGGCGACCTCGGCACGCACTTCGGGGTCGACCGTCCGGAATGGGCCGGCGCCTCGGGGACGAGACTCCTGGAAGAGGCCGCACGGTCCGTCCGTGAGGCCGGATTCACCATCGGCAACATCTCGGTCCAGGTGATCGGCAACCGCCCCCGGCTGTCCGCCCGCCGCGACGAGGCCTGCGCCGCGATGTCCGCGGCCGTCGGCGCCCCGGTGTCGGTCTCCGGCAGCACGACGGACGCGCTCGGCCTGACCGGACGCGGCGAAGGTGTCGCCGCGATGGCGACCGCCCTGATCATCGCCGAGGAGGAGTGATGTCGATGCCCCTGGCCGATCTGTCGCTGCCCGACCTGCCCGTGACCGCCGCCGAGGTGGAGGCCGCTGCCGAGCGCCTCGCCCCGGTGCTCCGGCGCACCCCGTTGGAGTACAGCGAGCGGCTGAGCGCGCGTGCCGGGGTCCCCGTCTGGCTCAAGCGCGAGGATCTGCAATCGGTGCGCTCCTACAAGCTGCGCGGCGCGCACCTTTTCCTCGATTCCCTCGACGCGCAGGCCAGGGAGGCCGGTGTGGTCGCCGCGAGCGCCGGCAACCATGCCCAGGGTGTCGCCCGGGCCTGCCGAGCCCTCGGGATCCAGGGCCGCATCTACGTGCCGAGCACCACGCCGCGCCAGAAGCGCGAGCGGATCACCGCGATCGGCGCAGACCTCGTGCAGCTGATCCTCGTCGGGGACACCTTCGACGACGCGGCCGAGGCCGCGGCCGCGGATGCGGAGCGCACAGGGGCCACCCTGGTGCCGCCCTTCGATCATCCTCTGATCATGGCCGGTCAGGGCACCGTGGCGCTGGAGGCGGTGGACCAGCTGCGCAGCGAGCACGGCCGGGAGCCCGGCACGATGGTGCTCCCGATCGGTGGCGGCGGCCTGATCGGCGGCTGCGGTGCCTGGCTGCGGGAGCGCCTCCCGTCGGTGCGGATCGTCGGGGTCGAGCCCGCCGGCGCCGCGTCCATGGCTGCTGCCGTGCGCGTCGGACATCCGGTGACGCTGCAGGAGATGGATCGTTTCGTGGACGGCGCCGCCGTGCGTCGGGTCGGGTCGGAGCCGCTGCGCGTGGTCACGGCGATCCAGCCGGAGCTGGTGGGCGTCGACGAGGGTGCCGTGTGCACGGAGATGCTCTCGCTCTACCAGGTCGACGGGATCATCGCGGAGCCGGCGGGGGCGCTGGCCGCGACGGCCGTCGCCACCGGGACGATCCAGCATCTCGGATACCAGGACCAGGAGTCCGCGGATCGGGCGGCTGCCGCTCAGGCCGCCGCCGATCAGGACTCTGCACGTCGGGCGCTCGACCAGGACCCCGAGGACCCGGACTCCCTGGGACCGGATTCCCCGGATCGGGACTCCCGGGAACCGACCTCCCCGGCATCGGGCGCGGGTGACTCCCCCGACGGCTCCGGGACCGGTGACATCATCGTGGTGATCTCCGGCGGCAACAACGATGTCTCCCGGTATCACGAGGTCATCGAGCGCTCCCTCGTGCACGAGGGCTTCAAGCACTACTTCCTGGTCACCTTCCGGCAGGAGCCCGGAGCGCTGCGCCGATTCCTGGACCGGGTGCTGGGGCCGAACGACGACATCGTCCTGTTCGACTACATCAAGCGCAACAACCGTGAGCAGGGCCCTGCTCTGGTGGGGCTCGAGATCGGTGATCGCGCGGATCTCGAACCGCTCATGTCCCGCATGGCGGCCTCGAACATGGAGATCGAACGGGTCGACCCCAGCGACCCCATCTATCGCTACCTCACCTGAGTGCATGACGGGGCCCACGGACCGCCCGCCGACGCACGAGCCCACGAGCCCACGAGCCCACGAGCCCACGAGCCCACGAGCCCACGAGCCCACGAGCCCACGAGCCCACGAGCCCACGAAAAGTGTGGCCTGAGGACCGATGCTGAACCGCGCATCGATCCACAAACCGCATCACTCGACAGCCCGATCCATGGGCGGGACCCGGATCAGGCCTCGGGGTAGGCCTCCACGTCCGGGGCGATGCTCTGCGCGCGGGCCTCGACGGCGGAGCGCACGATGTCGTCCAGGCCATGCTCGGACTTCCACCCCAGCTGCTGGGCGATGCGGTCGCCGGAGCAGATCAGGCGGGCCGGGTCACCGGCGCGGCGCTCCCCGATCTCGGGGATGATCTCGGTCCCCTGGGCGCGGGCGATCGCGTCGATCACCTCGAGCACGCTGGAGCCCTCGCCGGTGCCGACGTTGAACACACGATGCGGGCGGTCCTCGCCCCGCAGGTAGTCCAGCGCCGCGATGTGCGCGTGGGCGAGGTCGAGCACGTGGACGTAGTCGCGGATGCACGTGCCGTCGGGGGTGTCGTAGTCGTCGCCGAAGACGATCGGAGCCTTGCCCTGCTCGAGGCGGTCCAGCACGATCGGCACGAGGTTCATCACGGCGGTATCCGCGAGCTCGGGCCAGCCGGCACCGGCCACGTTGAAGTAGCGCAGGGCGACGGTGCGCATGTCGTGGGCCCGCTCGGAATCGGCCAGCATCCACTCCCCGACGTACTTGGTCGCGCCGTAGGGGTTGATCGGCTGCGGGGTGAGGTCCTCGGTCACGAGGTCCACGTCCGGTACGCCGTAGACGGCCGCCGACGAGGAGAAGACCACGTCGCGCACCTCGGCGCTCGCGCAGGCGGCCAGCACGTTGGCCAGTCCTCCGATGTTGTCGTGCCAGTACATCTCGGGGTTCGCGACGGACTCGCCGACCTGCTTGTGCGCGGCGAAATGGATCACCGAATCGGCTCCGGACGCCCGCAGGTGGAAGGCGAGCTTCTCGCTCGCATCGGACCCGGTGATGTCGAGCTCGACCAGCTCGGCGCCCTTCGTGCGCTCCAGGATCCCCGTGGAGAGGTTGTCGACCACGACCACCTTCTGCCCCTGCTCCAGGAGGAGTCGCACCACGTGCGACCCGATGTATCCAGCGCCACCGATCACGAGAGTTGTCATACCCGGAATCCTACCGGGCCGGTGCAGGTCGGAGCCGCCGCGACCACGGCCCGCAGACGCCGACCGCGGTCGCTGTCCGCGGCCGCCGACCATGGTCGCTGACCGAGGTCCGCGACCGCGGCGGCTCCGAGAGGGATCTGCGTCCGTCAGCTCCAGGAGCTGGACACGGGCCGACCCTCGGCGTAGCCCGCTGCTCCCTGCAGGCCGATGACGGCCCGCTCGCGGAACTCGGGCGTGCTGCTCGCCCCGGCGTAGGTGTAGGACGAGCGCACGCCGGCCATGATCTCGTCGAGCAGGTCCTCGACGCCGCCCTTGCCCTCGGCGAGGAACATGCGTGAGGTGGAGATGCCCTCCTCGAACAGTCCCTTGCGGGCGCGCGCGAAAGCGTCCTCGTGCGCGGTGCGATGGGAGACGGCGCGCTTGGAGGCCATGCCGAAGTTCTCCTTGTAACGCCGCCCCTTCTCGTCCGTGCGCATCTGTCCCGGGGACTCGTAGGTGCCGGCGAACCAGGAGCCGATCATGACGTTGGAGGCCCCGGCGGCGAGCGCGAGCGCGACGTCGCGAGGATGGCGCACGCCGCCGTCGGCCCACACGTGGCCGCCCAGCCGGCGCGCCTCGGCGGCGCACTCCAGGACGGCGGAGAACTGGGGGCGGCCGACGCCCGTCATCATGCGGGTGGTGCACATGGCGCCCGGACCCACGCCGACCTTGACGATGTCGGCTCCGGCCTCGATGAGCTCGCGGGTGCCCTCTGCCGTGACGACGTTCCCGGCGGCCAGACGCACCGGCGTCGACGTGCGGTCCCCGATCACGCCGCGCGCGGTGCGCAGCGCCTCGATCATCTTGTCCTGGTGGCCGTGGGCGGTGTCGAGCACGATCACGTCGGCGCCCGCCCTGACCAGCTCCTCCACCCGGGCCGCGACGTCGGCGTTGATGCCGACCGCGACGGCGATCCGCAGGCCGCCGTCCGCGTCGACCGCGGGACGGTAGATGGTCGAGCGCAGCACGCCGGTGGCGGTCAGGACGCCCCGCAGGGCACCGCCCTCGCTCTCGTCGTCGACGACGATCGCGGCCTCGTGGTGGGTGGCGGCGATGCGGGCGTGCAGCTCAGCGGGGGTGACCTGCAGATCCGCAGGGCGCAGGACGGGCACATCGGCGCTCAGCACGTCACCGACGGCGGAGAAGGAGTCGCGTCCGGCGATCTCCTCGGCGGAGATCGTACCCAGCGGGCGGCGCTGGTCGTCGATCACGACGACGATGCCGTGGGGCCGCTTGGGCAGGAGGTCCGCGGCCTGGCCGAGGGTGCCGTCGGAGGTGAGGGTCAGCGGATGGTCGACGACGTGATCGCGCTGCTTCACGGATCGGATGATCGAGTCCAGTCGTTCCGGGGAGAGATCCTGGGGCAGGACGGCGAGGCCGCCCCGACGGGCCATGACCTCGGCCATACGTCGGCCGGAGACGGCCGTCATGTTCGCGGCGATCAGCGGGATCGTGGTGCCGGTGCCGTCATCGCTGGCGAGGTCGACATCGAATCGGGACGTGATCGCCGAGCGTGCGGGCAGGAAGAAGCAGTCGTCGTACGTGAGGTCCGTCGACGGAGTATGAATCAGGCGCATGGGTCCATGCTACGGATCTCCGGCAGCGGATCGACCTCCACGAGGTTCTCACAAGCGGATGGGGGACGATTCGTCCTCGAGAATCTAGAATGGAGCATATGACGGACCCTTCCTCGGCCTCTCGGCGACGACGCCGTCGATCCGGCAGACATCAGGAGCCGGTCCGACGCGTCCAGTCCACGCCCATGCCGCCAGATGAAGCACGCCGGAACCGCGAGAGCGCGTTCGGTGCTGCGAGCCCGAAGCGCACGTGGCCCGGTGGCGCGCCGTCGGCACCGTCAGCACAGTCGGCCTCGTCGGCAGAGCCTTCGGGGTCCGCCCCTCCCCTGCCGGCGGTCCCGCCGTCGGCCGGACGCTCCGCGACTTCTGCGCCTTCCGCATCCAGCACTCCTGCCGCACCTGCTGCACCTGCTGCACCTGCTGCCCCTAGCCGGACTGCTTCGCCTGGCTCGTCTGCCTCGCCTGGCGCACCCTCCGCGTCCGACATTCCCTCCGCGCGTCGTGACGACGCAGAGCCGGTCGTGCCTGCGCAGCCGCTGCAGCCTGCTCAGCCGCTGGAGCCCTCAGAGCCGGTGGGACCTGCCGCTCCGGTCGCGCCTGCAACAGCTGCCGCGCCTGTCGACCGACCGCCACGACGCCCGCGCGGCCGCCGTGCCGCGTTCCAGCTCCCCGAGGAGGGATCCGGGGCTGCATCTGCCCAGCACCCCTCGTTCGACGAGGACGCTGCACACCAGGATGCCTGGAGCACGCAGAGCCCCGCTCCTGCGAGTCCCGTGAGCCCTGCGGCGGCCCCGGAGCGCTCGTACTCCTTCTCCGAAGCGCGACCTTTCCCGTCGTCCGCACGTCGCGCCCGCCGGGCAGACCCTGCGCGGCCGACGGCGACCCCCGATTCACCCCCTTCCGGTACCCCAGCATCGGCGGCGAGCGGTCCCGACGACCATCGAGCACCGTCGGCCGCTGCGGCCGTCGGGGCAGCCGGCATGGTCGGAGCAGCTGGCGTGGCCGGGGCAACCGCGGCGTCCGGCGCCGAGGAATCGGCGCCCTCCGCGTCTGCGAGCAGGGGCGGCGAATCCTCTGGTCCCGATCCTGATCGCCGCGCCCCCGCAGGGGCTGAGGACGGCCCCACGGGTTCCGAGGTTCCCACCGGGCCCGACGACGCACTCGCTCCCACGGGATCCGGCGGCCCTGGCGGCCCCGGCGGCCCCGGCGGCCCCGGCGACGACGAGGATCGCCCCGACGGACCTGACGATGACGGCCACGTCCCGGAAGGCTCCGACGACGAGGGGTCGCTGCCGAAGGTGGCGATGTGGACCGTCCTGACGACGATCCTCCCGGGATCCGGACTGCTCACCACGCACCGTCGTCGCCTCGGCTGGATCCTGCTGGCCGTCCTCGTCCTCACCGTGGTGCTCGTGGCGGCGTTCCTCGTGATCGGCGACCCGCTGCGCACCGGCATGATGCTGCTGACCCATCGCACCGTCCTGATCGGGATCATGGCCACGATCGGCCTGGTCGGAGTGGTCTGGGCGCTGCAGATCGTGCTCGCGAACCTCGCGCACACCAAGCGGCAGCGGCTCGAGGGGACCAAGCGCTATATCGCCCTGGCGCTGGCCGCCCTGATGGTGGTCGCCGTGGCGATGCCGTTCGGTCGCGGGGTCCAGTCGCTCTGGGCCGCTCAAGGGCTGCTCGGCTCGAAGTCCGTGTTCGCGGGCGGCGAGGGTCGCGAACACCCCTTCGTCGAGGGCAAGGATCCCTGGGCGAACACGGAGCGCGTGAACATCCTGATGCTCGGCCAGGACTCCGGCGAGGACCGCACCGGCACCCGCCCGGACACGATCATGATGGCGTCGGTCGACACCGCCACCGGCAGGACCGCCCTGTTCTCCATCCCGCGCAACCTCGAGAAGGTCCGCTTCCCCAAGGGGACCACCGCGGCGAAGGAGTTCCCGGACGGTTTCGACTACTTCGGCAAGAACCAGGACCTCATCAACGCCGTATGGACCTGGGCGGAGGACCGCCCCGACCTCTTCCCGGGCGATCCCAATCCCGGACTGACCGCGACGACCTGGGCCGTCGAGGAGACCCTCGGGCTGGAGAGCGACTACTACGCGATGGTCAACCTCCAGGGCTTCGAGGACCTCGTCAACGCCATCGACGGGGTGGACCTCGTCGTGGAACGGCGGATCCCGATCGGCGGCGGCGTCAACCAGGCCACGGGCGGGAAGTACCCGGTGACGGGCTACATCGAACCCGGCGAGCAGAAGCTCGACGGATATCACGCCCTCTGGTACGCCCGTTCCCGCGAAGGATCCAACGACTTCAACCGCATGTGCCGCCAGCAGCGCATGGTGCGCGCGGTGACCGAGGAATCGGATCCCACGACCCTGGCCATGTCGATCCCCGGTCTGGTGACCGCCACCGAGGAGAACATCCAGACCGACATCCCGGTCGCGAACCTCAGTGCGTTCGTGGATCTCGCCCTGCGCATCAAGGATGGCGGCTTCGAGTCCTACCCGATCACCCCGGACGTGACGCCGTCCGGCAATCCGGACTGGGACTACCTCAAGGAGTGGACGGCCGCCTCGATCGAGGACTCCATGGCGAAGGACGAGCCGGAGTCCGTGCTCGGAGAGACGAAGCCCGGCTCGAGCGACCCCGCCGCGACGGCGGACGATCCCGAGGAGAGCAAGGTCGCAGACGGCGAGGGCGAGGCGCCGACCGAAGAGTCCCCGGACTCCTCGGCGACGACGGACGAAGCGGAGTCCGAGAAGGCGAAGCCCGGCAAGGGCCCCACGGTCGATCAGGACCCTCTGAAGTCCTGCCTGCCGGGCGCCGAGCAAGGCTGACCCGCAGCGCACGAGGACGGGGCCGGTTCCGCACCAGCGGATCCGGCCCCGTCCTCGTGCTCGTCAGTCCAGCAGCTGCAGCAGGGCGTTCTCGACCAGCTCCGGCATCGCCGGATGGATCCAGTACTGGGTGGTGGCGATGTCGCGGGCGGTCTGCCCGGTGCTCATCGCCTGGATCAGCAGCTGGACCAGCGTGGTGGCCTCGGGGCCGATCAGATGGGCGCCGAGGATCTCGGTCGTCTCCGCGTCCGCGATGATCTTCGCGAAGCCGCTGGTGTCCTCCATCGCCCAGCCGTAAGCGATCGAGGCGTACTCCTGGACGCCGACCTTCACCGTGCGTCCGCTCTCGCGGGCCGTGGCCTCGTCCATCCCCACCCATGCCACCTGTGGGTGGGTGAAGACGCCGCTGGGGATCGGCATCGTGTCGGAGCGCCGCAGATCCTCTGGGTGCAGGACGTTGTGGCGCACGATCCGCTGCTCGTGGTTGGCGACGTGCTTGAGCTGATGCGCGCTGGAGAGGTCCCCGAGCGCCCAGATGCCCTCGAGCGTCTCCCCGCCGCCCTGGACCCGCTGGAACTCGTCGACCACCACCCGGCCGTCCTCGGTGGTGTCGATCCCGGCGGCGTCGACGTCCAGCAGGTCGGAGTTGGGCCGACGGCCGACGGCCACCAGCAGCTCCTCGGCCTCCAGCACGACGTCCTCGCCGTCGCGACGGCCGCGCAGCTCCACCCCGGCCGCGGTGCGTCGCACGGAGGTCGTGCCGAATCCGGTCTCGAGGTGGAGGCGCTCGCCGAGGATCTCGGTGAGGCGGGCCGAGACGTCGGCGTCGGCCGCGCGCAGCACACGTTCGGAGCGGGCGATGAGCGTGACCTCGACCCCGAGGGAGGCGAACACGTGCGCCATCTCCACCGCGATCACGCCGGAGCCGAGGATGGCCAGAGACGCCGGCAGCTGGTCGATCCGCATGATCGTGTCCGAGGTGTGCGGGGCGGCGTCGGCCAGGCCGTCGATGGGTGGGAGGACGGGCCGGGAACCGGCACCGAGCACGATCGTGTCGGCGGTGATCGTGCGCTCGCCGCCGTCGGCGTCGAGCACGTGGAGCGTCTTCGCCCCGGTGAAGGAGGCGGTGCCGCGCACCAGTGTCAGGTTGGCGTTGTCCTCGTGATCACGGCGGTACTCCTCGCCGCCGTGGGTGATCGGGTCGATGCGGCCGAAGATGCGGTCGCGGATCGCCGGCCAGTCCACCGCCTGGAGCTGCTCGGTCAGGCCGAAGCGGCCGGACTCCGCCGGGGTCGCCGCCAGGTTCGCGGTGTGCACGAACATCTTGGTCGGGATGCAGCCGAGGTTCAGGCAGGTCCCGCCGAAGACATGGTCCGGGCCCACCCCTCGGTCGATCTGCACGATGCTGCGGTCGGAGAGGTCAGGGCCCGGGAACGAGTTCGAAGACCCGGAGCCGATCAGGGCGATGTCGTAATGCGTAGTGTCGGTCACCGCCCCAGGCTAGCCCTCCTCCAGGTCGATGCAGGCGGCCGGCGCCGAGGGTGCCCGCAGCAGCGTGAGGATATTATCGAGGACTGCAGGAACCGACCGGAAGCGATCCTCGGAGGACCGATGACCACCGTCACCCCTCGCAGCGCCCCCGCCGACGCCCACGACGTGATCCGCGTCCGGGGTGCTCGGGAGAACAACCTGCGCGGCATCTCCCTGGACATCCCCAAGCGACGCCTGACCGTGTTCACCGGCGTCTCGGGATCGGGCAAGAGCTCCCTGGTCTTCGGCACCATCGCCGCGGAGTCGCAGCGGATGATCAACGAGACCTACAGCTCGTTCATCCAAGGGTTCATGGCGTCGCTCGCCCGGCCCGACGTGGACGACCTGCAGGGTCTGACCACCGCGATCATCGTGGACCAGGAGCGGATGGGAGCGAACGTGCGCTCCACCGTCGGGACGGTCACCGACGCCAACGCCTACCTGCGCACCCTGTTCTCCACGCTCGCCGAGCCGCACGTCGGCGGTCCGGGCGCCTACTCCTTCAACGTCCCCAGCGTCACGGCCGCCGGAGCGATGACCGTGCAGAAGGGGGCGAAGACGATCGCGGAGAGGACGAGCTTCTCGCGGGTGGGCGGCATGTGCCCGCGCTGCGAGGGCATGGGACACATCTCCGACGTGGACCTCGCCGAGCTGTACGACGAGAACCTGTCGCTGGACGAGGGCCCCTTCACGATCCCCAACTACGCCGCCGGCGGCTGGTACGTGAAGATCTTCGCGTCCTCCGGGTTCTTCCCCTCCGACAAGCCCATCGCCTCCTTCACGAAGCGGCAGCTCCACGACTTCCTGTACAAGGAGCCCACGAAGGTCACGATCGACGGGGTGAACATGACCTATGAGGGCCTGATCCCGAAGATCCAGAAGTCGATCCTCAGCAAGGACCGCGACGCCCTCCAGCCCCATGTCCGGGCCTTCGTGGACCGTGCGGTGAAGTTCGTGACCTGCCCCGAGTGCGAAGGCTCCCGGCTCGCAGAGCATGCCCGCACGTCCCTGATCGACGGCGTCTCGATCGCGGACGTCACCGCCTGGCAGATCACCGATCTGGCCATCTGGGTCGAGGAGCTGCGCGAGCGTCATCAGGGGCCGACGGTCTCCCCGCTGCTGACGAACCTCTCCGCCCTGCTGTCCTCCTTCGTAACGATCGGGCTGGGCTACCTCTCCCTCGACCGCCCGTCGGGCACCCTGTCCGGCGGCGAGTCCCAGCGCACCAAGATGATCCGTCACCTCGGCTCCGCCCTGACCGACGTCACCTATGTCTTCGACGAGCCCACGATCGGGCTCCATCCCCATGACATCGCCACGATGAACCAGCTGCTGCTCGCACTGCGGGACAAGAGCAACACGGTGCTGGTGGTCGAGCACAAGCCCGAGACGATCGCGATCGCGGACCATGCCGTCGACCTCGGTCCGCGGGCGGGCTCCCACGGCGGCGAGCTCCAGTACGAGGGCGATGTGGCCGGGCTGCGCGCCTCGGACACCCTCACCGGACGCCACCTCGATCGCCGGGCGACCCTCAAGGAGCAGACCCGCGAGCGGACCGGTGCCCTCGAGATCCGGGGCGCGGACCAGCACAACCTCCGCGACGTCGACGTCGACATCCCGCTCGGCGTGCTCACCGTGATCACCGGCGTCGCCGGGTCCGGCAAGAGCTCTCTCGTGCACGGCTCGCTCCCCCGCGACGCGGAGGTCACCGTGGTCGACCAGGGGGCGATCCGCGGCTCCCGACGGTCCAACCCCGCGACCTACACGGGTCTGCTGGAGCCGATCCGCAAGGCCTTCGCGAAGGCCAACGGCGTGAAGCCCGCCCTGTTCTCGAACAACTCCGAGGGTGCCTGCCCGGTCTGCAAGGGCGCCGGGGTGATCTTCACGGAGCTGGGGTTCATGGAGACCGTCTCGACCCCCTGCGAGGAGTGCGAGGGCCGACGCTTCCAGGCGGCCGTCCTGCAGTACACGCTCGGCGACGCCCACGGCGGCGCGAGGAACATCGCCGATGTGCTGGAGATGTCCGTCGAACAGGCGCTCGCGTTCTTCTCCTCCCCGGGAGCGTCGGTGCCCGCGGCCGCGAAGATGCTGGGGCACCTGGACGAGGTGGGGCTCGGCTATCTGACCATCGGCCAGGCGCTGACCACGCTCTCGGGCGGGGAGCGCCAGCGTCTCAAGCTCGCCACCCACCTGGGTGAGAGGACCGGGATCCTCCTGCTCGACGAGCCGACGACGGGCCTGCATCTCGCGGACGTCGACGCCCTGCTCGCCCTGCTGGACCGACTCGTGGAGTCCGGGCGGAGCGTGATCGTCATCGAGCATCACCAGGCGGTGATGGCCCATGCGGACTGGATCATCGACCTCGGACCCGGGGCCGGGACCGAGGGCGGACGCATCGTGTTCGAGGGGACCCCGGCCCAGCTGGTCGAGTCCGGGAGCACCGTGACCGGTGAGCACCTGGCGCGCGCCGTGAGCGAGGCAGATCACCTCTGAGGCCCCTGCGTGGGCGGGGTGACGAAGCAGGTCGATGGGTGCTGGTAGGTTCCGAGGCGACCCATCGGTCGACGCCTGCGGCCTCGGCCTGCGTCGACCCGCACGCCGAACGCTCCGCGGACGTACGGCGACGATCATCTGAAGTCCAACTCATCGAAGAGGCACTCCATGACCGACACCACGCTCACCGGGACCTGGGACATCGACCCGTCCCACACCCGCATCGGGTTCGCCACCCGCCATGCGATGGTCACCCGCGTGCGGGGCGCCTTCAACGACGTCACCGGACAGATCGAGATCAATCTCGAGGATCCCTCCCTCAGCCGCGCTGAGCTCACCGTACAGATGACCAGCGTCGATACTCGCAGCCAGCAGCGCGACGACCACCTGCACAGCACGGACTTCTTCGACACCGAGACCTACCCCGAGATGGCCTTCTCCTCGACCCGCATCGAGGAGGTCGACGAGGACAGCTTCATCGTCACCGGGGATCTGACGATCAAGGACCGGACCCGCAGCATCGGGGTCCCGCTGCGCTTCATGGGCATCGACACCGATCCCTTCGGCAACGTGCGCGCCGGCTTCGAGGGCTCGCGCCGTATCGATCGCCGCGACTGGGGCATCTCCTGGAACACCCCGCTGGATTCCGGCGGACTCCTGGTCAGCGACCGCATCCAGCTCGAGTTCGAACTCTCCCTGATCAAGCAGGTCTGACCCTCAGGGCCGGACGGAGATGGCCTGACGAACCGCCCCGGCCGACAGGACCGGGCGAAGCGTAGCCCGCCCGCGGGAGAACGTACCCTTCTGAGATGTCCTCCCCCGTACCCCCGGCCCTGCTCGACGCCCTCGACGTGCTGCGCTGTCCCCAATGCGGTGACGGCCTCGAGCCGGCGGAGCACGCGCTGCGCTGCCCGCGACGGCACACCTTCGACGTGGCGCGCGCCGGGTACGTCTCGCTGCTCGGCGGCGGCGGGGCCATCAGCGGGGACGACGACGAGATGGCTCGCGCCCGGCAGCGCTTCCTCGACTCCGGAGCCTACGAACCGCTGCTCGCGGGGATCACGGACCTCGCCGCCGAGACCGTCCCGGCGCTCGAGGACAGCTCGACGATCCTCGACGCAGGCTGCGGGACGGGCTACTACCTCGGTGGATCGCTGGACCGTTTCCCGGCCGCACGGGGCCTCGGCTTCGACACGTCCTCGAGATCCCTGCGCTTCGCCGCCCGCGCCCACGAGCGCGCCGCCGCGTACAGCGGCGACGTCTTCGCCCGCTTCCCCCTCGCGGACGGCAGCGTGGACCTCCTCCTGGACGCCTTCGCGCCCCGCAACCCCGCCGAGTTCGCCCGGGTCCTGCGCCCGCAGGGCCGGCTCGTCGTCGTCCGCCCCACAGGCGCGCACCTCGCCGAGCTGCGCGAGATCGTCCCGCAGATGGTGACCGTGGACCCGCGCAAGGAGGAGCGCCTGCACGCCGCCCTGGACCCGCTCTTCGCCACCGCGGCGCAGCGCGAGGTGACCTACCAGGTGAGCGTGGACGAGGCGAGGATCCGCGATCTGATCGCCATGACGCCGAGCGCCCGTCACGTGGAGGAGGCGCAGCTGGCCGCAGCACTGGCCGCGGCTCTGGACGGGGCCCCCGGCGACACCCTCGACGAAGCCCTCGACGAAGCCCCTGACGCACAGCACTCCCCCGTGTTCTCGGTCACGGTCTCCGTCCTGGTCAGCGCGCACCGTCGGCTCTGATCCCACGGGGCACCGACTAGGCTGGTCTCTCCACATCACGACGTTCCTGAGGAGACCTCTGTGGCCGACCGCCGCTGCGTGTTCATCGATTTCGACGGCACCTTCGCCGACCAGGGCGTCGCCCCTCTCGAGCACGCCGAGGCAGTCGCCCGGGCGCGCGCGAACGGGCACCTCATCCTGCTCAGCACGGGCCGGCCGGCCTCGATCGTGGCCCCCGAGGTCGCCGCGCTCTTCGACGGCGTGATCTCCTCCGCCGGCGGCCACGTCCGCGTCGGGGACGAGGTGCTGCACGACGAGCGCTTCCCGGCCGCCCTGGGCCGACGCGCCGCCGAGGTGCTGGAGCGCCATGACGTGGCCTTCGCGCTCGAGGCCCCTGAGGCGCTGTGGTGCTCGTCGTCGGCCTCGAGGCGCATCCGTGCCCGGATGGCGGATCCCGCGCCTCACGCCGCTGCCGGCATCGGCAACGGCCCCCGCGACATCGTCGACGCCGTCCGTGTCCCCGAGGATCTCGGGGCCTGCTCCTTCGCGAAGATCTCACTGTGGGAGTCCCGGGTGCCCGTCGAGCAGCTGGCGGCGGAGATCGGTCCGGAGATCGGCGCCCTGCCCAACTCCATCACGTCCGAGGACACCAGCTCCGGTGAGCTGCATCTGCTCACGGTCGACAAGGCCGACGGGCTGCGCCGCACGGTCGAGCACCTCGGCCTGGACCTCGCCGCGACCGTCGCGATCGGGGACGGGCTGAACGACCTGGGCATGCTGCGTGCGGCCGGGACCGGGATCTCGATCGCGGGCGCCCGCGACGAGGTCCGCGACGCCGCCCTCTTCGAGGTCCCCGGCCCGTCGGAGCACGGGATCGTCACGGCCTTCGAGCGGCTCGGCCTCCTCTGACCCGACTCGTCTGACCCGGGCCCTCTGACGCGAGCTCTGGCGACCCCGCCCGAGGTGACCCGGCCCAAGGCGACCCGGCCCCTGGGACGGGAGGTGCGGGTATCGCCGCCCCTGGGACGGGAGGTGCGGGTGTCGCCGCCCCTGCTCGGCGGCACCTGTCCGTCCCTGCTCGTCCCGTCGGTCCCGCTCGTCCCCCTAGTCCCGGCGGTGCACGCCCACCAGCACGAGCCCGACGGTCGCGATGAGTGCGCCGACGCCGAGGATGATCACGCCCTGCGGCATCACGTCGGCGGCGAACTGCGTCTCGAAGGCCTGCACGATCGGCCCGAGGAAGTCCGCCTGATCGATGGAGTTCGGCACCAGCGTGCCGATCGTGCCGGCGAGCAGGCAGGTGAGCGCGCCGGCGATGATCCCCGCCACGCCGGCCAGCGCGAGCATTGCCCGACGATGGGCGGCGACGAGCAGCGCGAGCGCCGCGAGGACCAGCGCTGCGGGGCCGGCCCAGGAGAACCAGGGCGCGACCGTGTGCGCCGTGGTGAGCACGGGGACATCCGGGATCGTGGTCAGGGTGATGGTGGCGTTCTCGGGTCGAGGGATCTTGACCGGGAGCGACCCGTCGACGGCGTCGAGCATCTGCTCGATGACCGGGGAGAGATCCACCTCGAGGTCGCTCGCTCCGGGAGTGAACAGGCCCTCGTGCAGGTCTCGCATGGTGCCGTCCCACAGCGTCGCGTATCCCTGCGTGCCCGTGAGCTTCGGGGCCTGGTCCTGGATCAGCGGCGCGACCTGGTCCGCGACCCAGCCGGGGATCCTGTCGTCGTCCAGGACCTTCTCGACGGCGCTGTCGGAGATGTCGCGCTGGATCGCCTCATCGGCGGCGAGAGGCTCGGTGATGGCGAGGAAGCCGCTCTGCTCGACGACGTTCCGGTCGATCCAGGCACCGGAGAGCCAGAGGGCACCCAGGAGCAGGGCTCCGGTCAGCAGGAGGGCGGCGAGGAGATCACGGGCAGAAGACACCCTGACACGGTACCGGCGCCCTATGGGAGCGCACAGCATCCGGCCCGGAAATGGGAGCGACCCCGCACCACCTCAGTGGCACGGGGTCGCGATCAGTGCTGAACGGGTCAGCTGCCGACGCGGACGAAGGTCCAGCTGCCCGAGTAGATGTTGCGCTCGGTGGTGTCGACGCGGGAGTTCCCGGCGTCGACGAACTTGTTGCCGCCGGCGTAGATGCCGATGTGACCCGGCTTGTACACGAGGTCGCCGGGCTTCGCCTCGGAGCGCGGGATGACGGTGCCCGACGCGCCCTGGGCGTTGGCCCCGCGCGGCAGGTCGATGCCGTGCTGCGCGTAGACCCACTGCACGAAGCCGGAGCAGTCCCAGCCCGAGGTGGACGTGCCGCCGAAGACGTACGGCGTCCCGATGCCCGAACGGGCGGTGGCGAGGATGGAGCTGCCCTTGCTGGCGGAGGGTGCCGGAGCGGACTTCTCCTTCTTCTTCTCGGAGGAGCTATCGCTGGAGCTGCTGGACTCGCGGGAGCTGCTGGACTCGCCGGAGTTGTTCGAGCTGCTGGAGTCATTCGACTCGGTGGAGTCGTTCGAGGTGCCCGTGCGCTCGTTCGAGCGGTCGGCGCTGTCGTCCTCGTCGCGGGTCTCGGTCTGCTGCTGGTCCTGCGCCTCGGCTTCAGCGGCCTCGGCCTGAGCGGCCTCCTCAGCGGCGCGCTCCTCCTCGGCGGCTGCCTCAGCAGCGGCGATCTCCGCTTCCGTGGGACCGACCTCGACGGAGATCGATCCGCCGGCCGGGGCGAAGGAGGGAGCATCGGCCGTGGTCGTGGTCGTGGGCGCGGCCTCGGTCGTGGCGTCAGCGGTCGTGACGTCCGCAGCGACACCGGCGACGGGGATCTCGACGGCGGGAGCGGCCACCGGAGCGATGACGGCGGGGCCGGCCTGCGGGGCGACCGGGGCCTCGGCCTGCGGCTCGGCGGTGGCTGCAGCTGCGCCGCCGAAGAGCATCGCGGCGGCCATCGCAGCACCGGCGGTCGCGCGACCGGCGCGGACCACGGGGGTCACCGTCCGCATGCTGCGGCGGTGAGTGTTGTTCACAGTGTTCGACACGTTTCGGCTCCCAGCCCCTGGGCAGATGCCCCCGCGCTCAGCAGCGTCCCACTCCGAACCTGGTGCGCGGTGGGGCTCTCCAGGAGGAATGCCGCGGCTCGGACGCCTCGGCACGACTACGAGCGTAGGGGGAGCATGGCGGCCCGGTCAGCTCGACAGAAAGGTCTGGGGAAGAGCTTGACGCGCCCTTTACCCGGCGTCGAGCGGGGTCACATGGAGCTGACCGGCCACGATCTCGGAGACCGCCACCTCGCCTCCCGACGGGCCCCGCAGCACCACGGTCCCCGCGAGTCGCTCGGCATGCATCCGAGCTCCTGGAATCATGCCATGACGTGCAAGTTCTCCGAGCAGCTCGACGTCGCTCTGCACCCGTTCACCGATCCGTCGCAGCACGACCTCGACCGTCTCCCCGTCGGCCACCGACTCGATCAGCTCGCGGGGAGGATTGGTCGGCTCTTTACTGTCCGGGGTGTCCTGCGTCTCCTTGATGCCGAGCGCGGCGAGACCGGGGATCGGGTTCCCGTACGGGTCGATGTAGGGAGGCTCGAGCTGCTCCGCGAGCCGGCGCTCCACCTCGATGCTCATCACGTGCTCCCACCGACAGGCCTCCTCGTGGACCAGGGCGTAGTCGAGCCCGATCACGTCGAGGAGGTGCCGCTCGGCCAGCCGGTGCTTGCGCATCACGTCGGTCGCGACCTCGGTGCCCTCGGCGGTGAGCCGGATGCGGCGCTGCCCGTCGAGGTGGAGGAGCCCGTCGCGCTCCATGCGGGCCACCGTCTGGGACACCGTGGGACCGGAGTGCCCGAGTCGCTCGGCGATCCGAGCCCGCATCGGCGCGATCCCCGCCTCATGGAGCTCGAACACCGTCTTCAGATACATCTCGGTGGTGTCGATGAGATCTCCACTCACGGGGTCCCCTCCTTCGTAGGCATACGGCAGACTCCGACCAGCTTAGTCGGCGCGGCGAGGGTTCCGGGCCCTGGTCGCCGGACAGCCCCGGAATGCACAGCGCCCCGGACCCTGTGAGGGATCCGGGGCGCTGCATCAGACGGTGCGACCTCGGTCGACGTCGTCCGGGGCTCGATCTCTCAGGCCAGGCCCTTGACGATCTCGCGCATCAGGTCGGCGGTCTCGGTCGGCGTCTTGCCGACCTTGACGCCGGCGGCCTCGAGGGCCTCCTTCTTCGCCTGGGCGGTGCCCGCGGAGCCGGAGACGATGGCGCCGGCGTGTCCCATGGTCTTGCCCTCGGGGGCGGTGAAGCCCGCGACGTAGCCGACGACCGGCTTCGTCATGTTGTCCTTGATGTACGCGGCCGCGCGCTCCTCGGCGTCGCCGCCGATCTCACCGATCATCACGACGCCCACGGTCTCGGGATCGTTCTCGAACGCCTCGAGCGCATCGATGTGGGTGGTGCCGATGATCGGGTCGCCGCCGATGCCGATGGCGGTGGTGAAGCCGATGTCGGCCAGCTCGTACATCATCTGGTAGGTCAGCGTGCCGGACTTGGAGACCAGGCCCAGCTTGCCGGTGCCGGTGATGTTCGACGGGGTGATGCCCGCGTTCGAGACACCGGGGGTGATGACGCCCGGGCAGTTCGGACCGATGATCCGGGTCTCGCCCTTGGACTGCGCGTAGTTGAAGAACTCCGCGGCGTCCTTGACCGGGATGCCCTCGGTGATGATCACCAGGAGCTCGATCGCGGCGTCGATGGCCTCGAGCGCAGCATCCTTGGCGAACTTCGGCGGCACGAAGACCACGGAGACGTTCGCACCGGTGGCCTCCATGGCCTCCTTGACGGAGCCGAAGACGGGCACCTCGGTGCCACCCTCGAAGGAGACCGACTGGCCGGCCTTGCGGGGGTTCACGCCGCCCACGATGGCGGTGCCGGAGTCGAGCATGCGCTGGGAGTGCTTCATGCCCTCCGAGCCCGTCATGCCCTGGACGATGACCTTGCTGTTCTCATCGAGAAAGATAGACATGTCGGGTCCTGCTCACTTTCCTGCGGCGGCGAGCTCGGCAACCTTCGCGGCGCCGCCGTCCATGGTGTCGGCCTGGGTGACGAGGGGGTGGGCGAAGTCGGCGAGGATCTTGCGACCCTCCTCGACGTTGTTGCCGTCGAGACGGACCACGAGCGGCTTGGTCGCGGAGTCGCCGAGCTTCTTCAGCGCGCCGACGATGCCGTTGGCGACCGCATCGCATGCGGTGATGCCGCCGAAGACGTTCACGAACACTGCGGCGACCTGCTCGTCACCGAGGATCACGTCGAGGCCGTTGGCCATCACCTCGGCCGAGGCGCCACCACCGATGTCCAGGAAGTTGGCGGGCTTCACGCCGTGCGACTCACCGGCGTAGGCGACGACGTCGAGCGTGGACATGACCAGTCCCGCACCGTTGCCGATGATGCCGACCTCGCCGTCGAGCTTCACGTAGTTGAGGTCCAGTGCCTTCGCCTTGGTCTCCAGCGGGTCCTCGGAGGCGGTGTCCACGAGGGCCGCGTGGTCCTCATGACGGAAACCGGCGTTCTCGTCGATCGTGATCTTGCCGTCCAGCGCGACGATGTCTCCGGCGCCGGTCTTGACCAGCGGGTTGACCTCGACCAGGGAGGCGTCCTCCTCGCGGTAGACGTCCCAGAGCTTCTGCAGCACGGGGGCGACCTTCGCACCGGTCTCCGCGTCGAACTTCGCCGCGTCGACGATCTCCTTCGCCTTGGCCTCGTCGATCCCGACGTTGGGGTCGACAGCCACGCGGGCGAGCGCCTCGGGGCGCTCGACGGCGAGCTGCTCGATCTCCATGCCGCCCTCGACCGAGCACATGGCCAGGTAGTTGCGGTTGGCCCGGTCCAGCAGCAGCGAGAAGTAGTACTCCTCGGCGATGTCGGCGCCGGCGGCGACCATGACGCGATGCACGGTGTGGCCCTTGATGTCCATGCCGAGGATCTCGGAGGCCTTCTGCTCCGCCTCCTCAGGGGACTTGGCGATCTTCACGCCACCGGCCTTGCCGCGGCCACCGGTCTTCACCTGGGCCTTGACGACGACGACCGGGGTGCCGAGCTTCTCGGCTCCGGCCTTGGCAGTGGCAGGGTCCTCCGCGACGACTCCTCCGAGCACGGGCACGCCGTGCTTCTCGAAGAGATCGCGGGCCTGGTACTCATACAGGTCCACGGGGTTGCATTCCTCTCGATATCGGCAGAGGGCGGCAGGCCGTTGCGGCCACGATGCCACCCCTGGGAACGCAGTCAGGGTATCCCGTCCGCCACCGTTGTCGTCACCTGGCGACCTGGGTGCGCGCTGTCTCACGTCGCCGACCGGGGCGATGCGACATCCCACGGGTTGTTCAGCTCACACGGATAGGATGTCGGGATGAACCGACGATCCCGCAGCCTGGCCACGCGAGTGCGTGAGCACATCGGTTTCAGCGTCATCGCGATCGGGGTGCTGTTCATCGTGCTGCGTCTGCTCGGGGTGCGGTCCACGTTCGCCGGCTTCATGCTGTCGGTCGGGATCACCCTGGCTCTGAACGTGGGCCTGTCGTACTACAACGACCGGCGTGCTCGCAGCTCCCGCCCGCCCGCCGCCCCGCGAGGCGGCGGGGACATCCGTTGGCGCGAGGACGATCGTCCGCGCGACGACCGCTGAGGCGAGGAGACGCCATGGCCGATTGGAAGACCTACGCGAAGGCCGCTCGGAACACCGCGAAGAAGCAGGCCCCCGGTGCGCGGGAGGCCGCGCAGCGGGCCACATCCCGCGCCGGCGGCTATGCCCGGGCCGCGAGCAGGGCTCTGGATCAGGGGCGCAGCAGCGACGACACGTCACAGCCCGCCGCACGACGGGCCGACGACCGGCACCGTGATGACCGGTCTCCTGATGATCGATCTCGCGACGACCGGCCCCGGGACGACGGTCTCGGTGACCACCGTTCCCGAGCCGATGACCGGCCACGCGACGAGGAGCGTCGCCAGCCGTCGACGGCGACGCGCTCGTCCTCCCCGTCCGCGCCTCGTCCCGCACCTCGGACCGAGACCCCCACCCGATCCTTCCGCGACGAGGCCAAGATCTACGCCGTCGTCGCCAGCCGCACCGCCGAGCGTGCCGGCGCCCGCGCCAAGAAGGCCGGCGTCGGCGGCCGTATCGCGCGCGCCGTCCGCGACGCCCTGCTCATCGGCGGTTCGCTGCTCGTCATCTGGGGCGTCCTGTACGCGGCTGGCCTGCCGATCCCCTTCAGCGCCGTCCTCATCGTCGTGGGCATCATCGTGCTGATCGCTCTGGCGAGCGGCCTCTACGCCCAGTTCGCCCGGGACCGGCAGCACTCTGCGGCAGACGATCTCGAGGACCCGGACCTGCCCGAGGAGCGGCTGCCCCGCTGACGGCCGGACACGGGGCGCTCTGCCCTGCGGACATCCCGTGTCCGCGTCATGTCGCCGGGACCTCGGCCCTGCTGCGGACCTCCACCTCGTCGTAGCCTGAACGGGTGCCTGATTCCTCTCTCCCCTCCGTGACATCGCGGCCCCAGCGGCCTGCGACGGGACGCAGCGCATGGCATCGCCGAGCGAGCCGACCGATCATGTGGTGGATGCTCGCCCTGATCGTGGTGGTGCTCGTCCATCAGTGGATCCCGCAGGCGCGGTGGCTCCTGGTGCACATGGTGACCCTGGGCCTGATCACCACCTCGATCATGGTGTGGGGACAGCACTTCACCGAGGCGCTGCTGAAGACCCGGATGGCGGCTGAGTCCCGGGCTCGGCAGGTGGCGCGGAGCTACCTGCTCACCACCGGCGTGGTGGTGACGATCGCCGGGATGCTGCCGGGCTGGCCGTGGCTCGTGCTCCTCGGTGCCGTGATGGTCTCGGCGACGCTGGTCTGGTACGCCGCCTCCCTGGGTCTGCAGGTCAAGGCGGCCATCGCCCCGCGCTTCGAGTTCACGGTGAAGGCGTACATCGGGGCCGCCTCCCTGCTGCCGGTGGGGGCGGGGATCGGGGTGGCGCTAGCGTTCGGTCCCGGCGAGCCCTGGCAGGGTCGTCTGCTGCTCGCCCATCAGGTCGTCAACGTGCTCGGCTTCGTGGGGATCACGGTGTCCGGGACGCTGCTGACCCTGTGGCCGACGGTGCTGCGCACGCGCATCGAGCTGCCCCTCGCCCGCCGAGCAGCCGCGGGTCTGCTGGGGATGTTCGGCGGCGTCCTGGGTGCGGTCGCCGGGGCGCTCGTCGGCTCGACGCTCCTGGGGGTCTCGTTCCTGGGGGTCTACCTCGTCTCGTTCCTCTGGCTCGCCGCCGCGCTGGTGCGGGTGGCCGTGCGCTCGGCGCGGCAGGAGCGGCAGGTGCCCCTCCCCCGGTTCCCGATGCTCTCGATCGCCGCCGGCGTGCTCTGGTTCGCTCTGACCCTGCTCGCCCTGCTGGCCACGTGGTGGAGATCCGGCGGCGAGCTGCTGCCGAGCTCGCTGCTCGCCGCCGACATCCAGCAGTTCACCGTGCCCTTCGTGGCGGGATTCCTGCTGCAGGTGCTGCTGGGGGCGATGAGCTATCTGCTGCCGGTGACCATGGGCGGCGGACCGCGCGTGCTGAAGGCCTCGCTCGCCATCATGAGCAGGTTCGCGGTGCCGCGCGTGGCCGCCTACAACCTGGCGGTGGCGCTGCTCGTGCTCGCCCCGGCGGGCGGTGCGGGCGCCGACGCCCTCTTCTCCGCCCTGACCCTGGGCACCGCCCGGGCCGCGGACTTCGGGTCGCTGTCCCGGGTGCTGGTCGCGCTGCTGTCCTTCGCGGTGCTGGTCTGCTTCGTGGTGCTCATGATCCTGATGGTGCGCAGCAGCCTCCGGCTGCGCCACGAGCCGCTGCCGACGCCGGGCATCGGGGCACCGACGGGCGGCGCGGTCCCCGTCGGCCCGCCCACCACGGGAAGCGCACCGACGGGAGCCTCTGCGGGGTCGGTCCCCGTCGGCCGCTCGAGCGCGACCGGTTCCGGTGGGGCCGCGGCCGCCCGACCGGTGGATCGCCGGGCCCTGACCGGTGCGTTGATCGGGCTCGGCTCGGTGCTCGGCGTCACGGCGCTCGGCGGCTCCCTGGATCGACGCGACGCAGCAGTCGATGCGGAGACCGGGACACCACGGGCACCGCAGGGGCCCGTCGCGCCGACCGGCGAGACCACGACGATCGCCGTGAGCATGGCGGAGATGCGCTTCACGCCCGACGTGCTCGAGGTCCCGGCCGGGAACTCCCTGGTGATCGAGCTGCACAACGACGATGAGCACGACGTGCATGATCTGGTGCTCGCCTCGGGAGTCGGTTCCGGCCGCCTGCTCCCGGGCGAGACGGCCACGGTTGACGCCGGGGTGATCGGCCATGACGTCGACGGCTGGTGCTCGATCGTCGGGCATCGGGCGATGGGCATGGTCCTGCAGGTCACCGTGATCGACGGCTCGTCGTCGCCGGGTGATGCCGGGGCTCCGGCCGCCGCGGTCGACGACCTCACCCGGGTTCCCCTCGATCTGCAGGCATTCTCCGGCGCCGAGCATGCGGTGCGCGATGCCCGCCTTCCGGAGAGCAGCGGCGCCGCGCAGCGGCTCACCCTCGAGATCACCGAGGTCGCGGCCGAGATCGCCCCCGGCGTCGTCATGGATGCCATGACCTTCGGCGGCACGGTGCCGGGTCCGGTGATCCGTTCGGAGCTCGGTGCCGGCCTCACGGTCGACCTGGTCAACCGGGGGTCGATGGGGCATTCGCTGGATCTGCACGCCGGTCGGGTCTCCCCGGATGGGGTGATGCGCACGATCCTGCCGGGCGAGAGCCTGGAGTACGCGATCACCACCGATCATGCCGGGGCCTGGCTCTACCACTGCGCGACGATGCCGATGAGTGTGCACATGGCCGCCGGCATGATGGGCGCGCTCATCGTGCCGCCGTCGGATCTCGCGGCCGCGGACCGCGAGTACGTGCTCGTGCAGTCCGAGCACTATCTGGTTCCTCCCGGAGCCCCGGGAGCCGAGGCGGCGATGCATGAGGGTGCCCTCCCGGTGAGCTCGGCGAAGATCGCGGCGGAGCGTCCCGATGCGACCGTGTTCAACGGGCACGCGACCCAGTACGTGCAGGAGCCGCTCGTCGCGAAGGTCGGCGAACGGGTACGACTGTGGGTGGTGGCCGGCGGCCCGTCCCGGGGGATCTCGTTCCATGTGGTCGGCGCGGTGTTCGACACCGTGTTCGCGGAGGGCGAGTACCTGCTGCGCCCGGACTCCGAGACCGCCGGCGGCTCCCAGGTGCTGGACCTCTCGGCCGCCCAGGGCGGGTTCGTGGAGATGGTCTTCGAGGAGCCCGGCACCTACACGGCCGTCAACCACTCCGTGGTGGAGATGGAGCGCGGCGCACGGGCACTGATCCGGGTCTCCGCGTAGGCCTCTCCCGTCGAGCGGCCCGGCTGCCTATCCGCCGCTCCGCTCTAGACTGCCCGTATGCCCTTCACGATCCGACAGCTGACCGTGGATGATGCCGACGCTGTGCACGCGCTGCTGCTCCGCTCCCCCGAGTACACCCGTGCGGTGCGGGGACGGGAGGTGGCGGAGGGCGATGCGCGAGAGATCCTCACGGCCCGGCCGCCCCAGGTGGATCCCCTGGCGAAGTGGGTACTGGGTCTGTGCGACGGGGAGGGCACGGTGCGCGGGCTGTGCGACGTGATCGTCCACTGGCCGGAGCCGGCGACTGCCCATATCGGACTGCTGCTCGTGGATTCCACGGCGCACGGGCGCGGGCTGGGCCGCCTGCTGCACGACAGCGCCCTCGCCCAGCTTCGCGCCGAGGGCGGGATCCGACGCCTGCGAGCCGGTGTGGTCGCCACGAACGCGGACAGGGCGGGTGGATTCTGGGAACACCTCGGCTACCGTCCGACGGGCGTCACCGCTGCGTACTCTGCGGGAACCATCGAATCCACCACCGAGATCCTGGCCCGTGACCTGGTGGCCGAGGCGTCGCAGTCACCCCACGCCCTCGCCCCGGTCGCCGTTGCCGACACCCGCGCCGACGCCGGGCCTGGCACTGGCACTGGCGCTGCCGCTGGTGCCGGCGTGCATCATCTGGAGCTGTGGACCGCGGACCTCATTGCTGCCGAGCCCGCCTGGCACTGGCTGCTGACGACTCTCGGCTGGGCGGCGGAGCACGTGGAGGGGTGGGAGACCGGTCGCATCTGGCGCCACGGCGACGGCTCGTACATCGTGCTCGAGCAGTCCCCGGATGTGGTGGGACAACGCTCCGAGCGCCGTGCCCCGGGGATGAACCACATCGCGCTCTCTGTGCAGACCCGGGCCGCGCTCGAGGCGATCCGGGACAGCGCGGCGGAGCACGGCTGGCGCGAGCTGTTCAGCGACACTTTCCCGCATGCCGGAGGTCCGGACCACGCGGCCTGGTACGCCGAGGACCCGGAGGGGATCGAGGTCGAGCTGGTCGCGCCGTCCGCGCCTCCGAGCTCGTCAGACTCCCCTGACCCCCAAGGCAGCGCGGTGGCCCCGGTGTCCCCGGAAGCCCTGGGAGGCCCGGGAGGCCTGTGAGCCCCGCCTAGAGCTTCGTGAGCGGGGCATAGCGCAGCAGCAGCCTCTTCGTGCCGTGGGGCGGTTTGAACTGCACCTCCACCTGGGTCTTCTCCCCCTGGCCGGCGATCTCCGTGACCGAGCCCATTCCGAAGGAGTCATGCGTGACGCGGTCCCCGACGGTGAGCTGCGGGAGGTCCGATACCGCGGTGGGCTTGCGGCCGGATCCGAGGCTGGGACGCTTCACATCGCTGCGGCCTCCGCCGATGCCACCGCTGAACGACGGACCGCGCTGGCTCCCGGAGCGGTAGCCGCCCCCGAAGCTGCTCCCGCCGGATCCGGCGCCGTGTCCGTATCCGCCCAGACCCGCACCACTGAGGCTGGATCCCGCGCGGGCCACGTCGAGCACCCCCTCGGGGATCTCGTCGAGGAAACGACTCCCGGGCATGAACTGGGATTGGCCCCACATGGCGCGCATCTGGGCCCGTGTCAGGTAGAGCCGTTCGCGGGCACGGGTGATGCCCACGTAGGCCAGGCGTCGCTCCTCCTGCAGCTCATCCGGGTCCCCCAGGGTGCGGTTGTGGGGGAAGGTGCCGTCCTCCATACCGGTGAGGAAGACGACCGGGAACTCCAGTCCCTTCGCCGTGTGCAGGGTCATCAGCGTGACGAACTGGTCCTCGGAACCGGGGATCTGGTCGGCGTCGGCCACCAGGGCGACCTTCTCCAGGAACCGATCCACGAGGGTCGCCTCAGGATCCTCCGGGGCGGTGAGTGCCGCGTCCGGGGCGATGTCCCAGCCGGGGGGCGTCGGATCGGTCTCAGGAGCCGTGGCATCCTCGCCCGACGTGCCTGCTGGATCCTCCGCAGACTCTGCGTCGTCCGCGTCTTTCACACCCTCAGCGTCGTCCGCGTCGCCTGCGTCTTTCGCACCCTCCAAGCCCTCAGCGTCGTCCGCATCCTCGGAGAGAGCCTCGAACTCGCTGGCCGCGGCGTCGGCCGCCTCGGTCTGCGCCTCGAACTCGGCGGCGACGCTGACCAGCTCGGCGAGGTTCTCCAGCCGGGACTCGTCCTGCGGGTCATCGCTCCCCTGCAGCTCGGCGTAATAGCCCGAGCTCTGCAGGATCGCTTCGAGGAGCTCCGCCGGCCCGTCGCCGCGCCGGGCCATCTCCTGCAGATCATCGAGCATCGCGACGAAGGTGCGCACCGCGTTCAGGGAGCGGGTGGCGATGCCCGGGGCGTCATCCGCCCGGCGCAGCGCCTCGCCGAAGCTGAGGCGGTCGCGCTCGGCGAGCATGGCGATCGCGGCCTCGGCCCGGTCGCCGATGCCCCGCTTCGGGACGTTGAGGATCCGGCGCAGGTTGATCTCGTCGGCCGGATTGGCGAGCACCCGCAGGTACGCCATCGCGTCCTTGATCTCGCGGCGCTCGTAGAAGCGCGTGCCGCCCACCACCCGATAGGGCAGCCCGATCCGGATCAGCTGATCCTCGAGCGCCCGGGACTGGGCGTTGGCGCGGTAGAAGATCGCGATGTCCCCCGCGGAGCGGCCGTCATCGACCAGGGCATCGATCTGCCGGCCGATGTACCTGGCCTCGGCCTGCTCGTCGTCGGCGACGTAGAGGGTGATCTTGTCGCCCGCCCCCTGATCGGTCCACAGGTTCTTCTTGCGCCGCCCCTCGTTCTCCTCGATCACGGAGTTCGCCGCGCTGAGGATGTTCTGGGTGGAGCGGTAGTTCTGCTCGAGCACGATCGTCGCCGCCGAGGGGAAGTCCTTCTCGAACTCGACGATGTTGCGGATCGTCGCTCCGCGGAACGCATAGATCGACTGGTCGGAGTCGCCGACCACGGTGAGATCCGCCCGCGGGTCCTCCCCGATGAGCTCCCGCACCAGCTGGTACTGCGCGGTGTTGGTGTCCTGGTACTCGTCGACCAGGAGGTGGCGGAATCGGCGCCGGTAGCCCTCCCGGATCCCGGGATTGTCGCGCAGCAGCGTCACCGTCAGGCCGATCAGGTCGTCGAAGTCGACGGCGTTGGCCTGGCGCAGGCGCTCGGTGTAGTTCGTGTAGATCCGCGAGAGCGTCTTCTCGAAGGGGTTCTTCGAGCTCTCCGCCTGGTCGGCGAAGTCGATCGGATCGGTGAGGTCGTTCTTCAGCGAGGAGATGCGCGAGGCGATCCCCCGGGGCGCGTGCTTCTTCGTGTCGAGCTCGAGGTCCTTGGCGATCGTGGTGATCAGCCGGAGAGAATCGGCGCTGTCGTAGATCGTGAACGAGCTCTTCAGCCCGGCGGCCTGGGCGTCACGACGCAGGATCCGCACGCAGGCGCTGTGGAAGGTCGAGACCCACATGCTGCGGGCCACGGGGCCCACGAGCTCCTCCACGCGCTCGCGCATCTCGGCGGCCGCCTTGTTGGTGAAGGTGATCGCGAGGATCTCGCCGGGCATCGCCTCGCCGGCGCGCAGCAGATGCGCGATGCGACGGGTGAGCACTCGGGTCTTCCCCGATCCGGCGCCCGCGACGATCAGCAGCGGGCTTCCGCGATGCTCCACCGCCTCGCGCTGGGCGGGGTTGAGCCCGTCGGTCAGCTCGCTGAGCACCGCAGGATCCACGGCGGCCCATCCCCCGGTGCGCCGTGGCGCGACAGGTGGCTCGACCCGGTCGGCGGGATGCGGTGCGTCGTCGAGATCGGTCGGTGCCTGCGGCTCCCGCTGCGCGCCGTGGCCGGGCTCCTCCGCCGGTGGGGCGTCGTCCTCCTCCGGCGGGGCGTCGTCCTCCTCCGGCGGGGCGTCGTGGTCCTCCGGCGGGGCATCACCGTCGAGCGGCGGGCGCAGCCCGTCGGGGTCCGTGCTCGTCGGCCCCGCGCCGGGGGTCGAGGGCGTGACCGACACACCGTCGAGGCGGCGGAAGGAGTCGGGCAGCGAGAGGTCGTCGAAGAGTGAACTCATGAGATCCCCAGGATAGGCACGGGACCCGACAGCGCGACTGCTGCCGGGCCCCGTGTGGACAACGGCCACGGTGGGGAGGAGGAGCGGCGAGGTGCACCGCCCGACCTCGACCAGGCGTGGATCAGACGAAGACGGCGATGATGACGTTCACGACGATCGTGGTCGGGATGCCGAACCAGACGAGGGAGGACGTCTCCGGCCCCTTCTTCTTCGCGATGTACGCGAAGACGGTGGCGACCACGGCGACCAGCAGCTTGATGCCGAGCTTCATGTGGTTCGCATCGCCGACGATGGAGACCAGGACGGCGAGGACGATGCCGATCACCAGAGCGCCGGCGACGGCGTGGGCCATCCCCGGGTTCGGGACGCGGGTGCGGGCGGCCGCGACCCAGGTGCCGAGCGCCACGGCCCAGCAGAGGAGGTGCAGGACGACGAGGAGCGAGATCAGGAAGGACATGCCCCCACGATACGTGGAAGGGCCTGAGAGGTCGCTCCGGGGGGCATGCGAGAATCACCGCATGTCAGCGGCTTCCGACGGCTCCCCGACCACCCCGGAACCGGTCCCCGGTCACTCCCCGGACCCGGGATCCGACGACTCGTCCGTCTGGATCCCCGCGGACGTCGACCTCGATGTCCGGCCCGGCATCCCGATCGGGAAGATCATCACCGGGGCCCTGTCGCTGCTGCTGGTCGTCGTCGTGCTCGCCCTGGCGCTCCCCTGGGCCAGCGGAGCGAGCTGGCCGCAGATCCTGCGCACCCTGACCGCGGCCCCCGCCTGGGCGCTCCCGGCCGTCACCCTGCTGGGGCTGGGCGCCCTCGCCCTCGAGGCGCTCACGGTGCGCACAGCAGTGGTCGGCTCCCGCTATTCCTCCGCGCTGCTCGGCCATACGGCCTCGAACGGGCTGGGGCTCGCCCTGCCGGGCGGCTCCGTGCTGGGCCTGGGGCTGCTGGGATGGATCATGCGCCGCGCAGGCCTGGCGGTCCCCGTGATCCTCACCGGCATCATCGCCGCGTCCCTCGTCGAGATGGTGATCACCTCGCTCCTCGTCCCGCTGGTCGGGCTCGGCGCCTATGCCGCCGGTTCCGCGACGGGCATGGCAGGCGTCCCTCTGCCCGGCGCGATCACGGCCGCAGTGATCGCACTGGTGGGCGCGTTGATCGCGCTGACTCTGCTGTCGATCCTGCTGCGCAGGTCGGTCCTCGCCCGCCTCATCACGCGGCTCGGCGACCTCGTGCCGGAACGCATCGCCACCATGGTCCTGGTGCAGCGCGATGCTCTGGTGACGATGCAGCGACGCCATCCGATCGCGCTGCTGGCTCCGACCTGCGCGGCGCGCGTGCTGCAGTGGGCGGCCCTGCTGCTGGCCATCCGGGCGGTGGGCGCCGAGATGCCGCTGCTGCTGACTGTGGCGGTGTTCGCGCTGGGCCGCCTGATCGCCCTGGTCCCGATCACGCCGGGGGGCGCGGGGATCTCGGAGACCGTCGGAGCGGCGGCGCTGGTGGCGCTCGGCGTCGGCGCGGCGGACGCCGCCGCAGCGATGCTCCTGATGCTGGTCACCACCTTGGTGGTGCCGCTGCTCGCCGGCGCCGTGTCCACCGTCGTGTCCTTCTTGCTCCCCGAGGCCGCTCGCCCCGGGCGCTGACGCGCACGCTCCCGTGCGCCCCGCGCCCCGGCGCGCGGCCGCGGCTGCCCGGGTCAGTCCTCCCTGGGTCAGCTTTCCCCGGGTCAGTCCTCGTCGTCGTAGGCAGGGGTCTCGAGGCCGAGGGTGTGCGACGGGTGCGCAGGCGCCGCCTCGGCGAGCCCCGGCACCAGGGGGAAGCCCCCGATGCTGGCGCCGTGCGTCGTCCCCACGAAGTCGGACACTGCCTCGACGTGCCGGTGAGCCTCGTCGCCACGACCCAGGAAGCCGGCCCCGGAGTATCCGCCCAGCCGACGGCCGCTGGTGCGCTCCCCCTCCACGGCGACCGCGTCGAGCAGCTTCGCGGCGGCGCGCAGGGCGGTCGCGAGACGTCCGAGCTCCGTGTACTCCCGCCGCGACCACTGCTCGTGGATCCCGGCGCCGATGCGTCGGACGCGAGGGTCCTCCGCCCGGGTGGTCTCGACGATCGCCGTCGCGAGTCGGAGCCGGAGCAGGGTGAGACGATCGGCCCCATGGCGCAGTTCGCCCGCCTGACCACGCAGCTGTCGTGGGTCCGAGATCATCCGGCAGCTCCTCCCCGACGGCTCCCGGTGCCGACGGCATCGTCCACCCGATGCCCAGGAGCGACCTCATCGTAGGCGCTCAGGAGCTGATCGTCTCCAGCCAGTCCTCCAGGTGGTGGAGGGAGCGTGCCCGGGCGTCGGCGTCGGAGAGGAAGACGTCGTGCCGGGCCCCGTCGATCGCTTCGATCCGCACGTCGGGCCCGAGTCGGCGCGCGGCGTGCACGAGGGAGCGGACGTCCAGCACCGAGTCGGCGCGCCGCATCTCCTCGGTGAACTTCGCGCCGATCCGGGTGTGGGCGGAATGGAGCACGAGCACCGGGATCGCCAGCGGACCGGCAGCGCGAAGCCGCTTCTGCCCGTCGAGCACCGCCGCGAACGTGTCCGCCGGGAACCGATGCCCGCGCTCCGGCTTCCAGGCGAGGTCGTAGTCGTACAGGCCGCCGTACTTGCGATGGGTGGTGCGGGCGAAGTGGGTGGATCCCGGCGGCAGGATCGGCCGGTGCTGCAGCTTGTCCGCGAGCAGTCGCACCGGGCCGTCCGCGAGGGTCCGGGCGCTCGGACCCAGATGCATCTCGAGCCAGGGGGAGTTCAGGGCGAGGGCCCGGACCGTGCCCGGCCGACGCTGCGCCCACAGCGCGGCGATGAGTCCCCCGGTGGAATGGGCCAGGAGCACCGGCGGCGTGTCGGTCCCGATGATCCGCAGCGCCTGTCCGATCTCGCGGTCATAACGGCTGAGGTGATCGATCGAGGTGGGGGTCTGACCCGGCAGCAGGCTTCTGCCGTGCTTGCGCAGGTCCAGCGCCCAGACGTCGTGCCCCAGAGCGCCGAGGCGCTCGAGCAGACCGCGGTCGAAGACGTAGTCGGACCAGCCGTGCATCACGAGGATCGGCGGGCGGGGGGCCGAGCCGGTGGCACGCTCCGGACTGTCCGCGGCAGGCCGTTCGCGGTGGATCAGGGTGGCGATGACCGGTCCTTCGGAATCCGATCCCAGGTCGAGCTGTCGGGCTGTATAGCCGTCGCCCAGGACCTGGTCCGCGCTCACTCGCCCTCGGTGCTCTCCCGCAGCAGCTCGACGACCTCGTCACGGCTGTAGCGGCGGTGCCCGCCCAGGGTGCGCATGTACGTGAGCTTGCCGGCCTGGGCCCATCGCGTGACGGTCTTGGGGTCGACGTGGAACATCTTGGCGACCTGCGCAGGCGTCAACAGCTCAGCGCTCGGGGCAGCGCCCTCGTGCGTCTGATCCGGGGATCCATTCATGTGCGTGCGGCCTTTCCCAGCGGAACGTCGAGCAAATCGCACCTCAGGGTCTCGCCGATCTCATCCGCCCTCCCGCAGGGGGCCTCTGAGCTTCGATCTGGATTCCCAGGCACTGGATCATCAGCTTAGACGGTGACTATAGGTCAATGGCAAACTCTTGCCCTGCGCATGACCACCATCCGGAGCCGCGGAACCTACCGGACGGACACCGCAGAAGGGATGTCGGGCACGTCCGGGCCTCCAGGGTTCGCCGGAAGTGAGTGCATGCATGTACTCTTGGATTCCGAATGAATGCCATCTTCCGGGTCGACAAGAACACCCGGCAGCCGACGCACAGGGGGTCAGATCCATGGGTCGCGGCCGACAGAAAGCCAAGCACACCAAGGTGGCACGGGACCTGAAGTACTACAGCCCGCCGACGGACTTGACGGCACTGCAGCGCGAGCTGCAGTCCGAGCGGAGCGGAAGCTCCACCGACGGCGAGGACCGGGCCGAGGAGAGCGACGACTGGGCCGACGACGCCCCGTCCGCGCACCGACGCTGACAGCAGTTCGGCGAACGACGACCCTGCAGCATCCGGAGCACGTCGAACCGGCAGCGGGCCGAGAGCGCCGATACCGCATCCGGTTCGCACGGCATCAGCTGGAACCGTGACCACGATCGAGGGCCGACCCCATGGGGTCGGCCCTCGATCGTTCTGTGGCATCGTCGCACTGCGAGCCCCCAGCCTCCACAGCCACCGGGCCCGGCCGCCAGGGTCAGGCACGCAGGCCCCGCGGCCATGGCCCCGGCGTTGAGCGGAGCAGAAGGGCTCAGGCCCAGCCGGGGTGCTGGGAGGCCAGCAGCACGGCGCCGCCCTCGACGCCCTTGGCGCCCGTGATGACCTGCTCGAGCGGAGAGCCCGGTTCGGGCAGGTCCTCCTCGCCGACGACCTCGCCGATGGCCCGTGCCCCGAGACCGCGCTCCGCGAGCACTGCGAGGACGGCGTCCGCCTGGTCGGCGCTGACCAGCGCCACCATGCCGATCCCCATGTTCAGCGTGCCCTCGAGATCGAGCTGCGGCACTGATCCCCAGCGGGACATCTGGGCGAACACCGATGCCGGCTCCCAGGTCGAGCGGTCCACCCGTGCTGCGAGCCCGCGCGGCACCACCCGCGCCAGGTTGGCGGCGAGGCCGCCGCCGGTGACGTGGCTGAGCGCGTGGATCGCTCCCTGGCTCCGCGTATCGCCGAGCACGGCGAGGAGGTCGGCGGTGTAGATGCGGGTGGGCTCGAGGAGCTCCTGACCCAGCGAGCGGCCGAAGTCCTCGATATGGGTGTCCAGGGCGAGGCCCTGGGCGGCGATCACGGCCCGCACGAGCGAGTACCCGTTGGAGTGGAGCCCGGAGGCATCCATCCCGATCACGACGTCACCGTGCTGCACGCGGTCGGGGCCCAGCAGCTGATCGGCCTCGACGACGCCGACGGCGGCTCCGGCCACGTCATAGTCCTCCGGGGCCATCAGTCCGGGATGCTCGGCGGTCTCTCCGCCCACGAGCGCGCAGCCGGCGAGCTGGCAGCCCTCGGCGATGCCGCGCACGATGTCCGCGACCCGTTCGGGGACGACCTGGCCGCAGGCGATGTAGTCGGTCATGGCCAGAGGCGCCGCCCCGACCACGATGATGTCGTCGACGACCATGCCCACGAGGTCGCGGCCGATGGTGTCGTGGATATCCATCTCGCGGGCGATCGCGATCTTCGTGCCGACGCCGTCCGTCGAGGAGGCCAGCAGCGGCCGCCGGTAGTCCTTCAGCGCGCTGACGTCCACGAGGCCGGCGAAAGCGCCGATCCCGCCCAGCACCTGGGGGCCGTGCGTCGCGGCGACGGCCTCCTTCATGAGCTCCACCGCGCGATCTCCGGCAGCGGTGTCGACCCCGGAGTCGGCATAGGTGATGGCAGGGCCGGTGGAGCTGGCGGGGGCAGTGGGGTCCGTGGTGTTCATGCGTCCTTCCCGACGGCGGTGGTGTGGTGCTCGCCCGAGGCGAGGATCCCCTGCGCGCGGGCGACGGGATCGGGCAGCGCCACCGGGTAGGTCCCGGAGAAGCAGGCGGTGCACAGCGCCGAGGCGGGCTGCTCGGTGGCGTCGACCATCCCCTTCTCGGAGATATAGCCCAGGGAGTCCGCTCCGAGCGAGCGGGCGATCTCCTCGGTGCCGAGCCCGTTGGCGATCAGCTCGGCTCGGGAGGCGAAGTCGATGCCGTAGAAGCAGGGCCAGCGCACCGGCGGCGAGGAGATCCGGACGTGGACCTCGGCGGCGCCGGCCTCGCGCAGCATCCGCACCACGGCGCGCTGGGTGTTGCCGCGCACGATCGAGTCGTCGACGACGACGAGCCGCTTCCCCTGGATGACCTCGCGCAGCGGATTGAGCTTCAGGCGGATGCCGAGCTGGCGGATGGTCTGGCTGGGCTGGATGAAGGTCCGGCCGACGTAGGCGTTCTTGACCATTCCCTGGCCGTAGGGGATCCCCGACTGCTGGGCGTACCCGATCGCGGCGGGGGTTCCGGACTCCGGCGTCGGGATCACGAGATCCGCCTCGACGGGATGCTCCCGGGCCAGCTGGCGGCCCATCTCGGTGCGAGCCTCGTTGACGCTGCGGCCGGCGATGTTGGTGTCCGGGCGAGCCAGATACGCGTACTCGAAGACGCATCCCTTGGGCTTGGGCTCCATGACCTGCACGCTGTGCAGACCCTGCTCGTCGATGACGATCATCTCGCCGGGTGCGACCTCGCGCACGAAGCTCGCCCCACAGATGTCGAGGGCAGCGGTCTCGGAGGCGACGACCCAGCCGCGGTCCAGGCGACCGAGGACGAGCGGGCGGATCCCCTGGGGATCGCGCGCCGCGTAGAGGGTGGTCTCGGTCATCAGGGTGAAGCAGTAGGCACCGACGAGGCGCGGCATGAGCTCGCGCAGGGCCTCCTCGAGGCTGCCCTCGGTATCCAGGAGTGCGGTGACCAGAGCGGTGTCGGTGGTGTTGCCGCGGGCGAGCTCGCCGTTGCGCGGCTTGCCCTGGCGTTCCTCGACCAGGGCCAGGAGCTCCTCGGTGTTGACGAGATTCCCGTTGTGCGCGAGGGCGACCGTCCCCTCCGGCCGCGGACCGAGGGTGGGCTGGGCGTTGGACCAGACCGAGCCTCCGGTCGTGGAGTATCGGGTGTGCCCGATCGCGATATGCCCTTGGAGCGCCTCGAGCGAGGCTTCGTCGAACACCTGCGAGACCAGGCCCATGTCCTTGTAGACCAGGATCTGGGAGCCGTCGCTGGTCGCGATACCCGCCGATTCCTGTCCCCGGTGCTGCAGGGCGTAGAGACCGTAGTAGGTCAGTTTGGAGACATCCTCGCCGGGGGCGAATACGCCGAAGACCCCACAGGAATCCTGTGGGCCCTTCTCCCCGGGGAGCAGGTCATGGGAAAGTTTTCCATCGCCGCGTGCCACGTGGACATGATGCCACAGCGCGGGCTTCCCACGATCTTCCGTCCGGCGTCGGGAACCCGCGGTCCGTCGGCCCTGACGAGCCACTGGTCAGCAACGCAGAGCACCCTGCTCAGCGACCGCGACGCTTCGAGCCGCGATGCCGGAAGGCATCGACCGCGGCGGCGACGGCCGCCAGCGGGATACCCACGAAGACCGCGGAGACCAGGACGAAGGTGAAGACTCCGCTCAGGTCGCCGAAATTCAGGAAGGGCGAGACCACGAGGGCCACCACGATCGGGATCACGAGCGCGAGCGCCACCCAGAACCCGAGGGTGGGGACCCGGCTGCGGCGCACGTAGAAGCTGGTGCTCCCGTCGCCCTCGTCGGCAGCGTCAGCGGTGTCGTCGGCGCTGCCCGCCGTGGGGGCTCCGACGTTGGTGTCCGTGGTGTCCGTCGTGTCCGTGGTGTCCGTCGTGTCCGTGGTGTCCGGCGTGTCGATCGATGAATCCTGGATGTCGTCCGAGGTGTCCTGGTTGTCGTTCACAATGCTCCTGCAGCGTCGACCGCGGCGGTGACGATCGCCGGGTCCGTCGGGGTATCGGGGGCTCCGGCTTCGACCGGCGAGTCGGGGCGGCGGCGGGCGGAGAGGTGCACGTCGGCGACGCCGCTGCGCTGTGCGAGGTCCGCGATGTCCGCCGGGCGCACCCCTCCCCCGGCGCAGATGTCGAGGATGCCGTCGGCCGCCTCGACCATGGCGGCGAGGTCGTCGGGTCCGTCGAGTGCCTTCGCGGCCCCGCCCGAGGTGAGCACGCGATGGAATCCGAGACCGAGCAGGGTGCGCACGGCGTCCGCGCGCTCCTCGCGCCCGGCCAGGGCGTCGGCGGCACGATGGAAGGTGAGGGTCACTCCCCGCACGGCGGACTGCCCGGCCTGCAGCGCGGCGTCGCGGATCGTCTCGAGGGCGGGGACGTCGAGGGCGCCCTGCGGGGTGAGGGCACCGATCACGACGCCGGCGGCTCCGGCGGTGATCGTCTCCTCCGCCTGGCGGGCCATCAGCTCGATCTCGTCGGGCGAGAAGGCGAACTCCTCCGGCCGGCCCAGGAAGTCGTCCTCCCCGGCGCGGCAGCGGATCAGCACGTGGACCTCGAAGTGGGGCTTCGCGTCCCGTGCGGCGACGAGCGTCGCGGCGCGTCGGACGCAGTCCTCCACGAGCTCGGGCGGCGGGGTCAGCCCGCCCCGGGCGAGGTCCACGCAGAGCTCGACGCGGTCGGCGCCGCCGAGTGCGGCGACCTCGAGACCTGCGAGGTCCTGCACGGCGATCTCCACCTGGATGCTCATTCGGTCTCCTGTTCGCGGGCGGCGCGCACCGTGCGGCGAGGGCCGATCAGGGGCAGCAGCTCGGTGAGGTCGCTGCGCTCCCCGCTCGCCCGGACCCGACCGCCGCCGACGGCATCGGCCCAGGTCAGATCGCCGGTCACGAGGGCGAGCCAGGTCCCGGCATCGGTCTCGACGACGGCGGGCGGCGTGCCGCGGGTGTGCCGGGTCCCGGTGATCGCCTGGACGGCGGCGTAGGGCGGCACGCGCAGCTCGACGGCGCCGCCGGGATACTCCTCGGCGAAGAGCTCGAGGGTGTGCCGCACGGCCGGGGCGAGCACCGAGCGCGGGGCGTCCGGCGCAGCGGCCCATGAGGCGAGGGCTGCGCGACCGGCCTCCGGATCGGTACGACGGGTCACCACGTCAGCGGGTCGTCGCCGGCAGCAGATCGTGGACGACGATGGTGGCCGCGCGATCCGGGCCCACGCCGATGGCGCTGATGCGGCAACCGGCGAGCTCCTCGAGGCGCCGCACGTAGTTGCGGGCGTTCTCCGGCAGCTCCTCGAAGGTGCGCGCCTCGGAGAGGTCCTCGCTCCACCCCGGGAGGGTCTCGTAGACCGGCACGGCGTGGTGGAACTCGGTCTGGGTCATCGGCATGTCGCGGTGGATCACGCCGTCGACCTCGTAGCCGGTGCAGATCGGGACCTCGTCGATCCCGGTGAGCACGTCGAGCTTGGTCAGGACGATGTCGGTGAAGCCGTTGATGCGCACGGCGTGACGGATCATCAGCGCGTCGTACCAGCCGCAGCGACGGGGGCGACCGGTGTTCACGCCGACCTCGCCGCCGGTGGTCTGCAGGTACTCGCCCCACTTGTCCTCGAGCTCGGTGGGGAACGGCCCGGCGCCCACGCGGGTGGTGTACGCCTTGACGATGCCGATCACCCGGTCGATGCGGGTGGGGCCGACGCCGGTGCCGGTGCACGCGCCGCCCGCGGTCGGGTTCGAGCTGGTCACGAACGGGTAGGTGCCGTGGTCCACATCCAGGAAGGTGGCCTGGCCGCCTTCCATGAGCACGACCTCGTCGCGGTCGAGCGCGGAGTTCAGCAGCTCGGTGGTGTCCACGACCATCGGGCGCAGGCGCTCGGCGTAGGAGAGCAGCTCCTCCATGATCAGGTCGACCTCGACGGCCCGACGGTTGTACAGCTTGACCAGCAGTTCGTTCTTCTGGCGCAGGGCGCCCTCGATCTTCTGGCGCAGGATCGACTCGTCGTAGAGGTCCTGGACACGGATGCCGAGGCGGCCGATCTTGTCCATGTACGCCGGGCCGATGCCGCGGCCGGTGGTGCCGATGGCGCGCTTGCCGAGGAAGCGCTCGGTGACCTTGTCGAGGGTCTGGTGGTAGGACGCGACGATGTGGGCGTTGGCGCTGATGCGCAGGCGGGACGTGCTGACCCCGCGCGCCTCGAGCATGCCGATCTCCTCGAACAGTGCTTCGAGGTTGACCACCACACCGTTGCCGATCACCGGTGTGACCTGGGGCGACAGGATTCCGGCGGGAAGGAGCTTCAGCTCGAACTTCTCACCGTCCACGACCACGGTGTGGCCGGCGTTGTTGCCGCCGTTGGGCTTGACGACATAGTCCACGTTCTCCCCGAGGAGATCGGTGGCCTTGCCCTTCCCCTCGTCTCCCCACTGGGCTCCGACGATCACGACGGCGGGCATGGCAACTCCTGGGCGAGCGGTATCTGGACGCGTGGATCGTACCAAGCGTCACCGGGGCGCCGCCTGGACACGTCCCCCACGGTGAGGTGTGCCATGCCGGGCAGCCCGGTCGGGGCTGTCCGGCATGGCACGGTTCTGGTCATCAGGCCTGGCGGCCGGTGTTGTTCAGCCCAGCAGGCTGGGGTCCGCCTCGCGCAGGAAGGCCGTGACCCGGTCCGCCTCCTCCTCGTCGCCGAGCCGGCGCGAGGTCTCCCCCAGCATCGCCAGGGCGCGGAGGAACCCGCGGTTCGGGGCATGGGAGGCGGGGATCGGTCCCTGGCCACGCCAGCCGGCACGGCGCAGGGCATCCAGGCCGCGGTGGTAGCCGGTGCGGGCGAAGGCGTAGGCGCTGACGTCATCCCCGTCCGAGAGCGCGTCCTGGGACAGGGTCGCCCAGACCATCGGGGACTCGGGGTGGCGGGCGGCGATGACCCGGGGGTCCTCCTCCGCGAGCTCCGCGGTCACCTGGACATCGATGAAATCGTCGGGAAGCAGGGTCTCCGGGATGCCCAGGAGGTTCCCGCTGGTGAGGTTATCGGTACGATCAGCCATGCACGCATCGTAGGCGCTGTCGCCTGATGACCTCTCGGACCAGATTGAAACCACCTATGTCACACACGCAGGACGGCTCGGAGCTTCTCACCGGGCCCGGCGCCGGAGGGCTGCTCCGCTCCGCCGTCGGCAACTCCGGCGGCGTGCTGCACAGCTGGCAGCTGGACCATGTCGATCACCGTCCCGGCCGCAGCACGAAGGCGCTCTACCGCACGATGGTCGCCTGGCCGGAGCTCGACGGGCCCCAGGCCCCGGCGCGCGAGGAGCTGTTCGGCGCGAGCGCCCACATCGGCGAGCGCGAGAAGAACCTCTACGTCGCCGAGCAGACGCTCGTGATGACCGATGGCGACATCAATGTGCGCGTGTGGCGCTACCCCCACGATCCCTGGCTGCCGATGCTGCCGCTGGTCTGCTATCCCGATGTCGTGGGCCGCACCCTGCATGACCTGGGAGTCACGCTCGGCCCCGACCCCACGACGCCGATCGCCATCGACGTCGTCTCCTACCGTCCGGGCCGTCGCGCCGTGCTGCGCGCGAGCCAGGACGGCCACGCCGTGTTCCTCAAGGTCATGCAGCCTCATCGCAGCGAGGAGATCGTGGACCGCCACCAGCGCCTGCTGGCCGCGGGCGTCCCCGTGCCCGCCGTGATCGCCCACCACAACGGTCTCGTGGTGCTCGAGGAGCTGCCCGGCAGGCCGCTGGCCCGCGCCGTCATCGACGAGGGCGTCGCCGCGTGCACCGCCGAGGACCTGGTGGCCCTGCTGGACCGGCTGCCGGCGTCGATGTACACCGTGCAGCTGCGACCGCCATGGACCGATTCGGTGGACTTCTACGCCGGGATCGTCAGCTCCTCCGTCCCTGCGCTGGGCCCCCGGCTGGATGCCCTCGTGCGCACCATCCGGGACGGTCTGGCCGCGCTCGAGCAGCGCATGGACATGCGTCCGCACGACGTGGTGCACGGCGACTTCTACGAGGCCCAGGTCTTCGTCTCCGGCGGCAAGGTGGTGGGGGTGCTCGACATCGACACCGTGGGACCGGGCCGACGGGCCGACGACCTCGCCTGCCTGCTCGCCCATCTCAGCGTGCTCGCCGACTACGGCAACGCCGGCCGCATCGATCGCGCCATGCAGGAGCGCGTCGAGGAGGCCATCCGCACCTGGCACACGACCTTCGCCGATCGGGTCGATCCCACCGAGCTCGCTCTGCGCTCCGCCGGGGTCGTGCTCTCCCTCGCCACCGGTCCCCACCGCCAGCAGGAGGCGTCCTGGGAGGCCGCCACCGAGGCGATCGTGCGGGTGGCCGAGGAATGGGTGGGGCTGGCTCGCACCGCCGAGTCCCGTCGCCTCACCACCCAGCAGCAGGCGAGCCCGGCCGGCACCCCGGTCCGTCCGTCGGCGATGAGCGCTCCGAGCGGCCCGGCGCCCCAGGGGACGACGAGCGCGCAGGGGCCGACGAGCACGCAGGGGCCGACGAGCGCCCGGCATGCCCCGCCCGCAGGATCCTCCGCTCCCGCGCAGCAACCGCTGCAGCAGCCATCCCCTCCGCAGGCACCCCCGCAGCAGCACGCCCCGCCAATGCAGGCTCCGCAACAGCAGGCCCCGCAGCAGCAGGCTCCCCAGCAGCAGACCCCGCAGCAGCACGCTCCTCAGCAGGCACTGCAGCAGGTTGCCGATCAGCGGACGCACCAGCAGCCGCCTGCCCGGCAGCTCTACGACACGCAGCCGCACCCGACGGAGCCCGGCTCGACCCAGGCACCGCGCAGCGCCCAGGCTCCGACACTCGCACCGCAGGATCCGCCCACGACCTGGCCCGAGGACAGCCCACCGCAGTCGCCACCCTCGACACAGCCGGTCCCGATCCCTCGAAGCGGTGACAGCGGGGATGACTCCCCCACCCAGGAACGCCGCATCGACTCGACCCAGCCGCACTGAACCATCCCGCTGATCCATGGCGGTGATGCGTGGCACTGATCCACGGCGGTGATGCACGGCGCTGGCCCACGGCGCTGGCCCACGGCCCCACGCTGCAACGCCGCAGCTGTGCCACCATCGGGGCATGCGTGCAGTGCTTCAGAGAGTCGACAGCGCCCAAGTCGAGGTGGACGGCGAGGTCGTCGGCGCGATCGAGGGCGAAGGCCTGATGGCCCTGGTCGGGGTGACCCACGAGGACGGCCCGGAGCAGGTCGCCACGATCGCTCGCAAGATCTGCGAGCTGCGCATCCTCGAGGGCGAGCGCTCGGTGATCGACACGGGCGCACAGGTCCTCGTCGTCTCCCAGTTCACGCTCTACGCCGATGTGCGCAAGGGACGCCGCCCGTCCTGGGGCGCCGCCGCCCCGGCCGAGGTGGCCGAGCCCCTCGTGGAGCAGGTCGTCGCAGCGATCCGGGAACGCGGCGTGCAGGTTGCCACCGGCCGCTTCGGCGCCCACATGCGCGTGGGCATGGTGGGCGACGGGCCGGTGACGATCCTCGTCGAGGCCTGAGCGTGCTGCCCGTCAACCCGTCAGGGACGCAGCATCGCCGACAGCGCTTCCACGGTGCCGGCGCGCGGAAGATCGGCGGCACGCTCCACCTCCCCGCCATATCCCCAGTCCACGAGCACGGCCGGCAGAGAATGCTCGGCGGCGCCCTGCGCATCGTGGAGGCGATCACCGATCATGACCGCCGGGGCGACGTCGCCCCCGTCGACCGTCCGAGGAACGACCGACCGACGATCTGGCGACCGGTGATCGACAGGCTGGTGATCGGCAGTCCGGCGATCGGCGGTGACGCCGAGCCGCTCCAGGACGCTCCCGATGACCGCCGCCTTGCCCTCTCGCCCCGCCGCCCGGTCGGTGCCGCCGATGAGCGCGAAGGCGTCGCCCAGCCCCTGACGCGCGAGAAGCCTGTTCGCGCTGGTCTCCGGCTTGTTGGTCGCGACGGCGACCGTGCGGCCGTCTGCCACCAGGGCGCTGATCAGTTCCGGCATTCCGGGGTACGGGGCAGCGGAGAGCAGCCCGTGCTCCTGGTAGTGGGCGCTGTAGGCGATCCGCAACTGCTCCGCGCGCTCCGGGCTCAGCCCCAGCGCGCCGCAGAAGGAGTCCTCCAGCGGGGGCCCGATGAAGGTGCGCAGCACGGCCGGCGGCGGCAGGGGTTCGCCGCATCGGGCGAAGGCGTGACCCAGTGCGTCGAGGATCCCCGGCCCGGAGTCGACGATCGTGCCGTCCAGGTCGAGCAGCACAACAGGGACATCGGCGAAGCGGCCGGCCGCGGGAGCAGTCATGGACCCGACACTATCGACACCGACGGCGCCGGCGGTGGGCACGATATGCGCCGCTCAGCGGCCCCGCGTACCCTGGCTCCATGACCTACACACTCGTGCTGCTCCGCCATGGCGAGAGCGATTGGAATGCGAAGAACCTGTTCACCGGCTGGGTCGATGTGGCCCTCACCGAGAAGGGTCGGGACGAGGCCGCCAACGGCGGCGCACTGCTGAAGGAGGCCGGCATCCTCCCCGATATCGTGCACACCTCCCTGCAGCGTCGCGCCATCATGACCGCGAACCTCGCGCTCGACACCGCGGACCGTCACTGGATCCCCGTCAAGCGTGACTGGCGCCTGAACGAGCGCCACTACGGCGCCCTGCAGGGCATGAACAAGTCCGAGATCCGTGAGAAGTACGGCGAGGAGAAGTTCATGGCGTGGCGTCGTTCCTACGACACCCCGCCGCCCGAGATCGAGTTCGGCACCGAGTTCAGCCAGGACCAGGACCCGCAGTACGCCGAGCTCGGCGACCAGCTGCCCAAGTCCGAGTGCCTCAAGGACGTCGTCGAGCGCTTCCTGCCGTACTGGGAGGAGGGCATCAAGCCCGACCTCGTCGACGGAAAGACGGTGCTGATCGCCGCCCACGGCAACTCGCTGCGCGCCCTGGTGAAGTACCTCGACGGCATCTCCGACGAGGAGATCTCCGGCCTGAACATCCCCACCGGTCAGCCGCTGGTGTACGAGCTGGACGAGGACTTCCAGCCCGTCGAGAAGGGTGGCCGCTACCTCGACCCCGTGGCCGCGAAGGCCGCCGCCGAGGCTGTCGCCAACCAGGGCAAGAAGTAGTCCTCCCCGTTCTCACGAACCGGTGACCCGACGGGCCCACGATCTGCGCAGATCGTGGGCCCGTCGTCCCCTCCCCACGCTTCGTCTCGTCGCGTCGGCCCTGTGCGACGCCAAGTGCTCAGAGGACGGTCCATGCCAGATGACACCGCGCCCGGCATCGAGCCGCCGCTTCGCCACGCCGACCGCTTCACATCCCTCTGGCGTCCCGAGGAGTATGCGGGGCAGACATGGCTCGACGTCCAGGCCACCCAGCTCGAGGACTCGGAGGCGCGCACGGCGACCCAGAAGCGTCGGGTGCTGGAAGGCTGGATCGACCTGCTGTCCTCGGGCGACACTGCGATCACCCACCTGAGCCTGGGATCCCGCACGCCCCAAGCGCTCCTGGAAGCGGTCGCAGGAGTCACGCACCTCCGGTACCTCCGAGTGAAATGGGGACCTTATGAGGACCTCTCCCCCCTCAGCGGGCTGTCCCAGCTCGAGGCAGTCAAGTTCGGGAACGCTGGCCGGGTCAGAACCCTCGAACCCCTGATCGCCCTTCCCCGACTCACGGAAGCACAGATCAACGGCGCCTTCCGCCTCGGGGACATCACGGAGCTGGGACGTCTGACCGGACTTCGCCACCTTCAGCTGGGAGTCGGGATTGGAACCGACAGGTCCCTGCACCTGCCGGATCTGGAATGGGTCCGTCCCCTGACGAAGCTCACTTGGCTGCGACTGCCGGGGACGATCATCGAGAGCGGCGACCTGTCGCCCGCCGCCTCGCTCCCGGAGCTCGCAGTGCTCAGCGCTCCGCTCCGCCGGCGGTGGCGAGATCAGGTGTTCTCCCTTGCCGCGACGAATCCGGCCTTCGCGGAGCTCGCCGCGGCCTACCTGTCCTACGACGAGTACCGACGCCAGTAGCTGCCGCGGGTCACTCCGAGCACCGGCGAAAAGGTCCTCTTCCCTTCTGCGCCGACGTCCCATAGCGTCGTGGTGCCGGTCACATCCGGCAGATCCGCAGCACGATGCATCGTGACGACGCACAGGGAAAGGGCTACCGATGACCATCTCCGCACCTGACCGCCGAACCTTCTTCCGAGCCCTCGGGCTCACCGCAGCCGCCGGGCTCGGCACCGCCGCGCTCGCCCCCGCCGCCACAGCCGCGGGCGAGAAGGTGCTGCCGACGACCTACCGGGAGCAGCCGAACTTCTTCTACTGCGGGCCCACCGCTGTCTCCATCGCCCTGAGCGCGAAGGTGACGCCGCCGAGCCTGGACACGCTCGCCGCGGAGCTCGGCACCACCGACAACGGCACGAACTTCGGCGCCGTCTCCCCCGTGCTCACGAACCGCCTGGCCGGGGCCACCTATCGCGATCAGCGGATGGATTCCTCCACGGCGAGCACCGCCGACGCGGACCTCCTGTGGGACCGCGCCACCACCAACGTCGACGACGGCTTCGCGACGGTGTGCAACTGGTGGGTGGTCGCCGGGGAGTACCCGAACTGGGGCGGGAACACCTCGGACATCTTCCACTTCGTGACGATCGACGGGTACGACGCCGACGCCCGCACCCTGCGCGTGGCGGACCCGGCCGGATCGACCCTCACCGCGTCCCTCCCCTCCCATCACTGGCTCTCGCCGAAGCAGGTCGCGACGTACTGCGCGGGACGCGGCTACTTCTGGTGAGCGTCAGCGGCGGCAGGTGAACCTCAGCGGCGGCGCTTCGTGCCGAACAGGCTGCGCGTGACCTCGCGACCCAGCACCGTGCCGGCGGAGCGCAGGAACGATTTCACAGCGGGGTTGCCGAACAGGCCTCCCTCGTCCTTCTTCGAGGTGCGGGAGGATTCCTTCGTGGAGCCTGCCTGCTTCGTCGCGGAGCCCGCAGATGTCGTCGCGGCCGGCGAGCCGGAGGCGCCGTCCTCCTCCGCAGCGGCATCCTTCTCGGCTCGGGCGGTGAGGATCTCGTAGGCGGACTCGCGATCCACCAGGGTCCCGTACTCCTCGGCGAGCGGGGAGGCCGCCACCGCGGCGGAGATGGCCTCTGACCCGGCCGGTTCCATCGAGGATTCCGGCGCGCGCACGGCCGTGATCGCGACGGGTGTAGGGGTGCCCTCCTCGCTCATCACGGTCACGATGGCCTCGCCGGTGCCGAGCGCGGGGATCACCTGGACCAGGTCGTGCTCGGAGGTCGGGAAGGTGCTGGCGGTGGCCTTGAGTGCCTTCGCATCGTCGGGCGTGAAGGCGCGCAGCGCGTGCTGGACCCGGTTGCCGAGCTGGGCGAGCACGTCGCCGGGGACGTCCTTCGGGGTCTGGGTGATGAAGAAGATGCCCACGCCCTTGGAGCGGATCAGCCGCACGGTCTGGACGACCTGGTCGAGGAAGGCCTTGGACGCGTCCTTGAACAGCAGGTGCGCCTCGTCGAAGAAGAACACCAGCTTGGGCACCTCGGCGTCGCCCACCTCGGGCAGGTCCTGGTACAGCTCGGCGAGCATCCACATCATGAAGGTGGAGAACAGCGCGGGCCGCGAGGCGACGCCCGGCAGCTCGAGGCAGGAGATGATCCCGGTGCCGTCCTCGGCCTTGCGCAGCAGCTTCTCGGTGTCGAAGGCGGGCTCGCCGAAGAAGACGTCCGCTCCGGAGGCCTCGAAGGAGGTCAGGCTGCGCAGGATCACGCCGGCGGTCGAGGTGGAGATGCCGCCGATGCCCTTGAGCTCGCCCTTGCCCTCGTCCGAGGTGAGGAACTGGATCAGGGCGCGGAGGTCCTTGAGGTCCAGCAGACCCAGGCCCTGGGTGTCGGCGTAGTGGAAGATCAGGCCCAGCGAGCTCTCCTGGGTCTCGTTGAGCTCGAGCACCTTGGCCATCAGCACCGGCCCGAAGGTGCTCACCGTGGTGCGGATCGGCACGCCCTCGCCCTGACCGCCGAGGCTGAAGAACTCGGTGGGGGCGGCGCGGGAGACCCACTCCTGGCCCCGCGCCGCGGCACGTGCGGAGAGCTTGTCCGACGCCTCGCCCGGCACGGCGATGCCGGAGAGGTCGCCCTTCATGTCGGCGACGAAGACGGAGGCGCCGGCGTGCGCGGCCTGCTCGGCGATCACCTGCAGGGTGCGGGTCTTGCCGGTGCCGGTGGCGCCGGCGATCAGACCATGGCGGTTCAGCATCCCCACCGCCAGGTTCACGGCCACGTCGGGGTTCGGCTCCTCGCCCTCGATCATCGCGCCGAGATGGATCCGACCGCCCTCGAAGGCGTAGGCCTCGCGCACCGCGGTCGCCTCCGCGCTGAGCTGGGAGGCTGTCTGCTGGGCGGACTGCTCGCCGGCCTGCGTCTGCTCGTCGTCCTGGGTGGTCATCATGGCGCTCCTCCCCCGCCGGTTCGGTCCGACGGGTACGTGGTCTCGACCCTGAGATCGTAGCGGTCCAGATCACAGTCGGAGGCCGCTGGGCGATACTCTGGGCGCATGACAGAACGCCTCGACGCGCGCCCCCAGATCATCGGTGACCCGCCGACCTCCGTCCGAGCATCCGACGAGCTCTCCCCCGAGGCGGTCGCGACGATACTCACCGCCCCGTCGGCCCCTGACCTGCTGGAGCGGCTGGGGATCACCGGGCAGGACCACGAGGACCTCGCGGCGCTGATCCCGCAGGCGACAGCCGACGCGGAGGTCCTCACCGCGATCACCACCGCTGCGAACCTGTTGCGCGGAGCGGCCGGGCTGGAGGTCCCGACCGTCGACCTCGAGGGCCTCAAGGCCGCGCACACGGCCTTGCAGGAGCGTCTGGTCCCCGGCGAGGGCCTGATCCCGATCCTCGCCCTGGCCGTGAGCACGAGCACCGTGCGCACCTGGCACGAGGCCCGGGAGCTCACCACGGAGCAGTCCTGGGAGGTGCTCGCGGACCTCGGCCAGCAGATGCGCGTGCACCGTCTCAGCACCGGCCGTCTCGGTCTGCATCAGGTGGGCTGGATGGCGCTGAACTGGTGCGGACGTCTCGTGCACCTCGGCCGTCTGCAGTTCGACCTGCATCGTGCCGAGCAGGGGGGCGAGCGCGAACGCTGGGTGGTCGGCACCCACATCCCCGCCCGAGGGCCGCTCGACCCGGCCGCGGTCGAGGACTCCTTCGACCGGGCGACCGCATTCTTCACCGAGAACTTCGGGGATCTTGCGGGCACCGCGGACCGCGACCGGCCGCAGGATGCTCCCGCCTTCGGCCACGAGTTCCTCTGCGACTCATGGCTCATGAACCGCGTGCTCGTCGAGGAGCTCGGCACGGGCTCCAACATCGGCGCCTTCGTGGACCGCTGGGAGATCCTGTCGACCTCGCCGGGCGCCGACGGGGCCGCGTTCTTCGTCTTCCACGCGCTGCCCCCGTACGACGCCGCCATGCTCCCGCGCACCACTCGGCTCGAGCGGGTCGTCGGCGAGCGCCTGGCCGACGGCCGGGGCTGGGACAGCGGACTCGGCCGACTGGTGCGCTGACCCGCACCGATCCCGGGGCGCGGTCAGCAGTCCTGGAGCACGCTCGCCCTGGAGGTCAGGCGTCCTGGAGGCCCGCGTCGTAGAGCTCGATCACGCGGTCGTAGGCGGTGGGCAGATCCATGCCCGTGGACATGGAGAAGCCGAATGCGCTGCGCGTGAGGGCGAAGGCCACCTGCACGACGATGACCGCGCGCATGCGGGCGTCCTCACCGTCCATGGCCTCGCCGAGCACGTCGACCAGCTCGGACTGCACCTCGATGAGGTTGCCCGAGGAGATCGTGTGCAGCCGCGGCTCCTTGGCCATCACCTGCTTCTTCAGGTCGCGCAAGGCAGGGTCCGACGGGATGCCCGCGAGCACGTCCCGCAGCACATGTCGCAGGGCGTCGCGCGGCCCGCTCACCTCGAGCTGGACCCTGAGCTTCTCGGCGATCTCCCGTGACTCCCCCGGGACCACGCCGAGGACCGCTGCGTCCTTGGTGACCCAGTGGTTGAAGAACGTCCGGGTGGAGACACCGGCCTTCCGCGCGATCATCTCGACCGTCACCGGGGTGAAGCCGTGCTCGGCGACGAGCTCGACCGCGGACCGGTGCATCGCGAGGCGGGTCTGTCGCTTCTTCATCTCCCGCAGACCGGGCCTGTCCTCTCCGGCGTCGTCGAGATAATCCGCGAGCGGGTCGGCGGGGACGAAAGGGGTCGATGCGTCGTTCACACCCCCCATCGTAGGTCCGACACATCACAGAATCTGCACCCGATGAAATAGTGCAGTCAATGCAACACGTCGCTAGGATGGCACGGTCGAGGCTCAAGGATGCGCTGCGACCGTCGGACGAGTTCTTCCCGCCCGAGAACCTCCGCCCATCCTTCCTTCTGATCCTCCGAGGAGCTCAGTGAATACAGCATCGACCCCTGCGACGGCGCCCGTCGCCCCAGCACCCGGCCCCCAGGCATTCACCGGCCTCGACCGACAGGGCAAGCTCGTCTTCGTCGGCCTCATGCTCGGCATGTTCGTCGCCTCCATGTCCCAGACCATCGTCGGACCCGCGATGCCCCGCATCGTGGCCGAGCTCGGCGGCGTCGAGCACTACAGCTGGATCGCCACCGCGGCGATGCTGGTCTCCGCCGTCGCGGTGCCGATCGTCGGCAAGCTCTCGGATCTGTACGGACGCCGCTGGTTCTATCTCGGCGGCCTCGCCGTGTTCATGATCGGCTCCATCCTCGCGGGCATGGCCACCGACTTCTGGTTCCTGGTGTTCGCCCGCGCCGTGCAGGGCCTGGGCATGGGCACCCTGATGCCGCTGAGCCAGACGATCATCGGCGACATCATCCCGCCCCGTCAGCGCGGCAAGTACCAGGGCATCATGGGCGCCGTGTTCGGCGTGACCTCCGTGGTGGGTCCGCTCATCGGCGGAACCGTCACCGACAACTTCGGCTGGCGCTGGCTGTTCTACATGATGCTCCCCGTGGGCGTGGTCGCCTTCGCCTTCATCCTGAAGTTCCTGCACCTCAGCACGGAGACCCAGCACGGCAAGGTCGACTTCCTGGGGATGCTCACCCTGACGCCCGGCATGGTCATCGCCCTGCTCGCCACCACCTGGGGCGGCGGCGACTACGCCTGGGACTCCCCGGTCATCATCGGCATGTACGCGGTCGCCGCGGTCTTCCTCATCGCGTTCGTGATCATCGAGACCCGGGTCGCCGAGCCGCTGCTGCCGATGCACCTGCTGCTGCGCCCGATCGTGGCGCTCTCGGTGGCGGCGTCCTTCGCCATCGCGGTGGCGATGTTCGGCGCGATCATCTACATCCCCGTCTACGCCCAGGGCGTCATGGGGGTCTCCGCCACCAACTCCGGCGCGATCCTCATCCCGCTGTCGGTGGCCATGATCGTCACCTCGATCCTGGTGGGCCTGCTCATCTCCAAGACCGGCCGCTACAAGGAGTTCCTGGTCCTCGGCGGCGTCGTCCTGGCGGCCGGCTACTGGCTGCTCTCCCGCATGCAGTACGGCGATTCCCAGCTGAAGCTCACGGCGGCGATGATCGTCATCGGCCTGGGCCTGGGCCTGTCGATGCAGGTCTACACGCTGGTCGTGCAGAACGTCGTCGCCCAGCGCGAGCTGGGTGTCGCGACCGCGGCGATCCAGTTCTTCCGCAACATCGGCTCCACGATCGGCACCGCCGTGCTGGGCACCGTGATGACCGCACAGATGGCCACGTCCATCCAGGCGCAGCTCGAGAAGATCCCCGCCGAGCAGATGGCCGCGCTCCAGCAGTCCGGAGGGAACATCGACAGCTCGGGCCTCGAGTCCGCGGTGCTCGACCCCTCGGCCCTCGCGAAGCTCCCCGAATTCCTCGTGGACCCGATCCGGATGGGCATGGGCGACGCCATGCACATGGTGTTCCTGACCGCGCTGCCCTTCGTGCTCATCGCCCTGGTGCTGTCGCTGTTCATCAAGCAGGTGCCCCTGCGGGACACCCTGCACACGGCCGAGGAGACCGCGGCGCAGCCCGCCACGGACGCCGCAGCGAACTTCGCCGGCACCGGCACCGAGCCGCAGGAGTCTCACCCCCATACCGGTGAGCTCGTGGCCCTCACGGCCACGGACGGCACTCCGGACACTGGCGCCGGCACGGGCACGGATGGCGACACGGACATCGACGACCAGCTGGTGCGGTCCTCGGACCGCTGACGTCTCCCGACGGATCACTGCGTCGGCCCCTCGAAAAGCCCGTACCGGATCGCCGGTGCGGGCTTCTCGGCATCGGCCCGACGTGACCTTGCTCCGCTCCCGCTCTCCTAGCGCTCTGGTCACGCTCCCATCCCGCTCTGCTCCTGCTCCCATCCCGTTCTCGTCCCGCGCGGGAGGTCCAGAACCTCTCGATCGTGTATCCCTTCTCCCGCTCCCGCCCTCTTCTCCTGACCTGATGGGGCCTCGCGTGACACCATGAACCGGTGCTCTTCGTCGATCATTTCCCGCCCGTCCTCCCGCCGTCCCTCCAGGGACGGCTGACCACGCGACTGCCGCTCGAGACGGATGTCGAGCCCGTCGCCGCGCTCGTGACGGCGGGTATCCGTCGGCACACGCCGGACGGCGCGGCCGACGTCGAGGGGCTGCGCTCACGCATGGTGGGCCTGAAGTCGTGGTCCCGCCGCCAGCTGGTGGTGGTCGCGACGGCCGACGACGGCTCTCCCAGCCTGGATCCCGCCCCCGTCGCCTGGATCGCCCTCGAAGACCGCGCCTCCGGACGCACCAACGTGCAGTTCGTGATCGACGTCGAGGTCCCGGAGCGCGACGCCCTCGCCGCTGCGCTGCTCGACTGGGCCGTCGAGGTCGGCGGCTCCTTCGCCCGCCACCGTGGGCTGGAGACGACCCAGCTCTCCTGCGACGCCAACGAGCTGGATACCGACCGCAGCCGACTGCTCGCCGCCGCCGGCTACGACATGGTGCGCACCTGGCTCCACATGCGTCGGCCCGTCACCGCCGAGGAGGCGAGCTCCACCCCGGCACCACGGGAGGGCACCCGCGTGCGCCCCGTGCACCGCCACAGCTCCGGGCTGCCCGTCGCCCAGGACGTGCGCACCGTGCACCGGATGCTCGAGGAGTCCTTCGCCGACCACTTCAACTCCTACCGGGAGTCCTTCGCCGAGTTCGTCCAGCGCCTCATCGAGAGCCCCGACGAAGCCGCCTGGGATCACTGGTGGATCGCCGAGACCGAGCACGAGGGGCAGTGGCTCCCCGCCGGCGGACTCGTCGCGGCGAAGATGCCCGCGACTGCCACCCTCGGCGAGGGCACCTACCTGGAGTACCTCGGGGTGCACCGCAGCGCTCGCGGCCACGGCATCGCGAAGTCCCTGCTGCGCGCCGCAACCCGTGACGCCGCCGAGCGCGGCCGCACCCATGTGGACCTCGAGGTCGACAACGACTCCCCCACCGGGGCCGACGGGCTGTACGATTCGATGGGCTGGGAGACCTACGAGCGCACGCAGTCCTGGCACTCCTCCGCCGCCGCGCATCCCTCCCGTCTCCTCGAGCCGCCGACGGCCTGACGCCGGGTGGGCTTCTCGCACGAGCCGCCGCCGCTGGCGATGGCGATGGCGATGGCGATGGCGATGGCGACGGCGATGGCGATGGCGATGGCGCGAGCATTGCGGTTGCCGAGCGTGGCAAAGGTGGGGGAATCCGAGTCGGATTCCCCCACCTTTGCCACACTCGCACTCACGCTCGGGCTCACGCGCCCTGCAGTCCCAGCGGCCCTGGGCGGGGCTGCCTGGAAGGCGTCAGCAGGAGGTCACTCCCACTCGATCGTTCCCGGCGGCTTGCTCGTGATGTCGAGCGTGACGCGGTTGATCTCGCTGACCTCGTTGGTGATGCGGGTCGAGATGCGGCTGAGCACGTCGTAGGGCACCTTGGCCCAGTCGGCGGTCATCGCATCGTCGCTGGTGACGGGGCGCAGCACGACGGGGTGGCCGTAGGTGCGGCCGTCACCCTGCACGCCCACGGAGCGCACCTCCGCCAGCAGCACCACGGGGCACTGCCAGATGGTGCGGTCCAGGCCGGCGGCCGTGAGCTCGGCGCGCGCGATCGCGTCCGCCGTGCGCAGGATGTCCAGGCGCTCCTTGGTGACCTCGCCGATGATCCGGATGCCCAGGCCGGGGCCCGGGAACGGCTGGCGCCAGACGATCTCGTCAGGCAGGCCCAGCTCGGAGCCGACGGCACGCACCTCGTCCTTGAACAGCGCGCGCAGCGGCTCGACCAGCTCGAAGGAGAGATCCTCGGGCAGCCCGCCCACGTTGTGGTGGCTCTTGATGTTCGCCGCACCGTCGCCGCCGCCGGACTCCACGACGTCCGGGTACAGGGTGCCCTGGACCAGGAACGCGGTGGCCTCGGCATGATCGCCCTCGACAACGCCCTGCTCACGCAGGATGTCCGCCTGGGCCTGCTCGAAGGAGCGGATGAACTCGCGCCCGATGATCTTGCGCTTGGTCTCGGGGTCGGTGACCCCGGCGAGCGCGGTGAGGAACTGCTCCTCGGCGTCGACCATGATGAGCTTCGCCCCGCCGGTGGAGTCGCCGAAGGCCTTCTCGATCTGCTCGGACTCGTCCTGACGCATGAGGCCGTGGTTCACGTACACGCAGGTGAGGCGATCACCGATGGCGCGCTGCACGAGGGCTGCGGCCACGGCGGAGTCGACGCCGCCGGAGAGGCCGCAGATCGCGGCGCCGTCACCGACCTGGGAGCGGATCCGCTCGAGCTGCTCCTCGATGACGTTGCCGGTGGTCCAGGACGGCTCGATGCCCGCGCCGCGGTGCAGGAAGTTCTCGAGGACCTCCTGGCCGCGGTCGGAGTGGCCGACCTCGGGGTGCCACTGCACGCCGTAGAGCTGCTTCTCGACGTTCTCGAAGGCGGCGACCGGGCTGCCGGAGGAGGTCGCGATGACCTCGAAGCCCGCGGGGGCCGCGGTCACGGAGTCACCGTGGCTCATCCACACGTTCTGGTCGACGTCCTGTGCACCGAGCAGCTGCGAGGAGCCGTCGAGCGCCTCGAGCCGGGTGGCGCCGTACTCGCGCACTCCGGTCGGGGCAACGGTGCCGTCGAGGGCCGCGGCCATCGACTGGAAGCCGTAGCAGAGGCCGAGGACCGGGACGCCGGCCTCGAGCAGTGCCGGATCCAGCCGCGGGGCCCCCTCTGCATAGACGGAGCTGGGCCCGCCGGAGAGGATGATCGCACGCGGCTGCTTGGCCAGGATCTCCTGCGCCGGCATCGAATGCGGGACGACCTCGGAGTAGACCCGGGCCTCGCGCACACGGCGGGCGATGAGCTGTGCGTACTGGGCGCCGAAGTCGACGACGAGGACGGGACGCTGGTCGGTGTCATTCACCTGGCCGAGTCTACGGGCGCGCACAGCCCGGATGCATCATCGCCCGGCTCTCGGCGAGGAAATTCTCGTCACGCCCGACGGTACGACAGAGCACGTCGGCGGGGCTCAGCAGGAAAGGTCGGCGCCTCCGACGGGCCGGCCCTGCGCGCACTCAGGCGTCTCGGCTCCTGGCAGCGGCCTCGCCGTCCTGCACGGTGGGTCGGTGCTTCAGGTCGGACTCCACGGCCTGGTGCGTCCAGCGCTCCCCGAAGAAGGACAGCACGGGGATCACGCCGAAGAACATGAGCAGAGCCATGCGGGGCAGACGCCAGCGCATCTTCACCCACAGGTCGAAGCCGAGGACCACGTAGATCATGTAGATCAGGCCGTGGATCGGGGACCAGGACTTGGAGATCGAGGCCCAGGTATCGGACGTGCTGGTGAACGGGGCGTCGCCGCCGAACACGACGTACCGCATGATCATGATCGACACGAGCACGAGCAGGGCGATGCCCTCCACGATCGAGGCGACACGGAAGCGGGCGAAGGAGGTCCTCACGGCGACCTCATCCAGGGGGCGGGTAGTGGGCACGGGTCACACGTCCTTGTCGGAAGCAGGGGCGGCCTGCGAGGAGGCCGCGGTGGACGAGCTCATGCTGGACGAGCTCGAGGCGGAAGAGCTCGAAGCGGACGAGCTCGTGGTGGACGACGCCGGACTGGGCAGGGCCGTGGCTGCAGCCGTGGCCGTATCCGTGTCCGTGTCGGAGTCGGCGGTCGTATCCGAACTCTCCAGGGAATTCTGCATGGCCGCACGCTGATCCTCGAGCTCATCGAGGTACACGCTGCGCACGCTGCGCCACCACAGGTAGAGGAAGAACGCGCCGAAGAGGACCCACTGCATCGAATATCCGATGTTCTGCCAGTTCAGTCCCTTGGAGAACTCGGACTGCGCCTTCGGCATGGGCTGCAGGCCGTCGATCGGATCGACATCGGCGAGATAGCCGGAGTACATCGGGGAACCCCACACGTTGACCAGCAGGGGCGTCGCGATCTCACCGGCGACGCCGCCCTCGATGCCGCCTGCTGCGGACTCGCTGGCCTCCAGGCGCCCGGAGATCTCGACCTCGCCGTCCGGCACGGGCGGGGCGAGCGCGGGGTCCAGCTCGCCGTCGGGTCCGGTGACGGTGTCGGCCTCGACCCAGCCGCGCGCCACCGGCAGCAGGGCGTCGGTGCCGTCCTCGAGCGGGACGTGCAGCGCGGCGACGATGATCACGGCGTCCTGGCCGTCGATCGACCGGCCGGGCACGATGATCTGCTGATCGGCGTCGAACCGTCCGGTCGCGGTGACGATGTCGCCGACGATCTCGTTCGTGATGGCTCCACCGATATCGACCACGTCGCGGATGTCGCCCAGCTCCTGGGCGCCTGCGGCCTGCGAGGACATCGCCCGGTGCGCGCGGTCCCACTGCCAGGTGGCGAGCAGACCGCACACGAGGGTCGCCACCACCATCAGGGCGAGCAGCCCCAGGAAATAGGGGCGGAGGGCGACGCGGAGCATGCGGGCCATCGTACGAGCCGCACCTGGGATCCGGCCCGGAACCCCGGGCCGCCAGAACGAGATCTGTGCGACGTCGTCCAGGTGCGCCGTGCCTGCCGGCGCCTCTCGACCGGCTCCTCCCGGCCGACGCCGCGCGGTGCGCGGGCCGGAGGTCCTCACCCTGCACGTTCTCGCGCGCCTATGCTGAGGGACGTGACCCAGAGTGTGTATATCGCCAGTCCGGAGGGAATGACCGGGAAGTCGATGGTGGCTTTCGGTCTGCTCGAAGCCCTCGCCTCCCGTTCCGATCGCGTCGGGGTGTACCGCCCCATCGTCAAGGCCGACCGCGCGCGCGATTACGCCGTCGACCTCCTGACCAGCCATCCAGCAGTGGATCAGGACTACGACGATGCAATCGGCGTGGACCACCAGCTGGTGCTGTCGGACCCCGACACCGCCCACGAGCGCATCCTCAGCCGCTATCGCGAGCTGACCGAGCGCTTCTCGATGCTCGTGGTCCTCGGCAGCGATTACGACGATCTCGCCAACCCCACCGAGCTGGGCTTCAACGCCGAGGTGGCCGCCAACATGGGCGCCCCCGTCGTCATCGTGCTGTCCGGCCTGGACCGCAGCCCGGATCAGATCGCCGCCCTCGCCGCCGTCTCCCTCAGCGAGTTCGCCGGCCACCACGCCTCCCCCATCGCCGTGATCGTCAACCGCGCCGAGGCCGAGTCCCTCGAGGCGATCCGCACCGCCGTCTCCGCGAAGGCCGACGCCGCTCTCGCCCCCGGCGCCCTCGTGTCGGTGATCCCCGAGAACCCGGTGATCATGGCGCCGACGGTGCAGGAGGTGAAGGATGCCGTGGACGGCTCCCTCCTCCAGGGCAACCCGGAATGGATGGACCGCGTGGCCATCGGCACCGTCATCGCGGCGATGAGCCTGCCCAATGTGCTGAGCCGGCTCACCGAGAACTGCACCGTGATCGCCCCCGGAGATCGCTATGACCTGCTGCCCGGCCTGATCATGGCGCAGCAGTCCGGCACCTTCCCGGCGCTGTCCTCGATCGTGCTGACCGGCGGTTACGACGTGCCCGAGGAGGTGGGACGCCTGATCTCGGGCGTCCAGCAGGATCTGCCCGTGATCGCCACCGACCTGTCCACCTTCGACACGGCGGTGAGGGTCGCCCGGACGCGGGGCCGCCTGAGCGTCGGCAGCCCGCAGAAGATGGATGCCGCGCGTCGCGCCGTCGCCGAGCACCTTCCCACCGCCGACGTGCTGGCCGCGCTCGAGGTGAGCCGCAGCGAGGTGGTGACGCCGATGATGTTCGAGTTCGAGCTGCTGGCCCGGGCCCGCGGGGAGAAGAAGACCATCGTGCTGCCCGAGGGCGAGGAGGCGCGCATCATCGCCGCCGCCGAGGCGATCCTGGCGCGAGGCGTCGCCGACCTGATCCTCCTCGGCGACGAGAACCAGATCCGGGCCAGGGCGTCCCAGCTGGGCCACGACATCTCCGAGGCCACGATCGTGTCCCCGCAGTCCGAGGAGCACGTCGAGCGGTACGCCGCGGAGTACGCCCGGTTGCGGGCCAAGAAGGGCGTCACCCTGGAGCAGGCTCGCGAGAAGATCCAGGACGTCTCCTACTTCGGCACCATGATGGTGCAGCTCGGCGAGGCCGACGGCATGGTCTCCGGCGCCGCGCACTCCACCGCCCACACCATCCGGCCGTCCTTCGAGATCATCAAGACCAAGCCCGGTGCGCAGATCGTCTCCTCGGTGTTCCTGATGGCCCTCGAGGATCGGGTGCTGGTCTACGGGGACTGCGCCGTGAACCCCGATCCCACGGCCGCACAGCTCGCCGACATCGCCGCGCAGTCCGCGGCGACTGCCGAACAGTTCGGGGTGGCGCCGCGCATCGCGATGCTCTCCTACTCGACCGGCACCTCGGGCACCGGGGCCGACGTGGACAAGGTGCGCGAGGCCACCGAGCTGGTCCGCACGGCGAACCCGCAGCTCGATGTCGAGGGACCGATCCAGTACGACGCCGCGGTGGACGCCTCGGTCGCCAAGACCAAGCTCCCGGACTCCTCCGTCGCCGGCCGCGCCACGGTGTTCGTGTTCCCCGACCTCAACACCGGCAACAACACCTACAAGGCGGTGCAGCGCTCCGCCGGGGCGATCGCCATCGGCCCCGTCCTGCAGGGCTTGAACAAGCCGGTCAACGACCTCTCCCGGGGAGCCCTGGTGGACGACATCATCAACACCGTCGTCATCACCGCCATCCAGGCCCAGGCGGACCCGTCGCCGAACGCCTCCCCCACCCGCTGACCACCGACCTCACCGCTGAGGAGCTGACCCACCTCATGACCGATTCCTTCCCTGTGGACTCTGCCGCCGGTACGTCCGCTGCGGCGGGCACGTCCGGTGCCGCCGGTGCTTCCGACACGTCCGGCACCGCCGATGACGCCCGCATCCTCGTGATCAACTCGGGCTCGTCGTCCTTGAAGTTCCAGCTGCTGGACCCCGTCTCGGGGATCGTCGATGCCGTCGGCATCGTCGAGCGCGTGGGCCAGGAGCAGGGCACCGCGTCCATCACCGCGGGTGAGAAGGAGTCCCACTTCGCGGGGCCGGTCCCCGATCATGGCGCCGGCATGAAGATCGTCGAGTCGCTGTTCACCGATGTGGGCCTCCCGCTGGCCGACGACAACATCCGCGCCGTCGGCCACCGGGTGGTCCAGGGCGGCGCCCGCTATGCGGAGCCGGTGCTCATCGATGACCAGGTGCGCTGGGACATCGAGGACCTCGGCAAGCTCGCGCCGCTGCACAACTACGCGGCGGTCTCCGGGATCGACGGAGCGAAGGCGCTGCTCCCCGACGTCCCGCACATCGCCGTGTTCGACACCGCGTTCTTCACCGGGCTCCCCGAGGCCGCCGCGAACTACGCCCTGAACCGCGAGATCGCCGCGGAGTACAAGGTGCGTCGCTACGGTGCCCACGGCACCAGCCACCAGTACGTCTCCCGGGCCGTCTCGGAGCTCCTGGCCTCCCAGGGTCGCGACGTGAGCGGACTGCGGCAGATCGTGATGCATCTGGGCAACGGCGCCTCGGCCTCCGCCGTGCTCGGCGACCGTGCCGTGGAGACCTCCATGGGGCTGACCCCGCTCGAGGGCCTCGTGATGGGCACCCGCACCGGAGACATCGACCCGACCATCTACTTCCACCTGCACCGCCGCGCAGGCATCGGTCCCGCCGAGATCGACGACATCCTCAACAAGCGCTCCGGCATGCAGGGCATGTGCGGGATGAGCGACTTCCGCGACATCACCACGGCGGTCGAAGCGGGTGATGAGGCGGCGATCCTCGCGACCGACGTGTACGTGCACCGGCTGCGCAAGTACCTGGGCTCGTACACCTTCGTGCTCGGCGGGCTGGACGTGCTGACCTTCACCGCCGGCATCGGCGAGAACGTCCCGATGGTGCGCGAGCGCCTGCTGACGGGCCTCGAGGAGCTCGGCATCGAGCTCGACCTCGAGGCGAACGCGACCCGCAGCAAGGAGGCCCGGGTCATCTCCACGCCCGCCTCGAAGACGCTCGTGATGATCGTGCCGACGAACGAGGAGCTGTCCATCGCGCAGCAGGCCGCTGCCGTGGCCAGCGGCGACATCTGACGGGCTGAAGGCTCTCCTCCCGCGTTCTTCCCCGGATGGACAGTGCTCCTCCGCTTCCCCGGATGGGCAGTGCTCCCCATCTCGGGATCGCGGCGCTCCCCGTATCCTGCTGGGGATCGACCACACGAATTCAAGGGGGAACAGATGGCGTACCAGGCGCCCTACGGCACATACCAGGCACCGCGCAAGAAGCGTGGGCTGAAGAGGATTATCTTCGGGACCCTGGGGATCATCGCCAACGGCATCGGTCTGCTCGTGATGCCCCTCGTGGCCACGTTCGCCGTCGCACTCATCGCGGTGATGACCGCATCCCCGATCTCCCTCGGCGGGGCGACCGGCACGGTCGACGCCTCCTCGACCTCGCTGTACTACGTCTACGTCCCCACCTCCGAGCTCTCATCGGCCTCCTGCACGGTCGACGGCGGATCCGACGTCGAGTGGGATCCGGAAGCGAGCACGATGCCCGCCACGATCGACGGCACCGAGTACGAGGCGGTGGGCAGCATCCAGGTGACATCCGATCAGGAGGTCACGGTCACGTGCGACGGCGCCAGCGATGTCGCGGTCGCCGACGTCGGCATCGTGGGAACACTGGTCGGCTTCGGCGTCGGCCTGGTCATCCCGATCGGCCTCGGGTTCCTCGCGTTCGTGCTGCTGATCTGGGGGATCATCGCGCGGGTGCGGTCCTGAGCGTCGCTGGTCCCGCCACAGGGCCGGCCAGCTTCGATCTGCCGCCGGCACGACCTGCCGCCGGCATGACGAGGCTCCATCTGACAACTCCGCGCAGCCATGCGGAGCAGACGATCACGGGGGAAACATGATGTACCAGACGTCCTACGCCTATGCACCGCCGCCGCGCAGGCGCCGCGGCGTCAAGCGATTGGTGTTCGGGATACTCGGCATCCTCGCGAACGGGGTCGGGCTGTTCGTGATGCCTTTCGTCGCGGCGTTCATCGCGCTGATGATCTCCGGCATCGGCTCCATGGAGCTCACTGCACTCGACCCCGGCAGCGACTCCTTCGAGGCCTCCGCCTGGAGCTCGTACACCCTGGCCGTTCCCGCGGACGATCTCGACTCCGTCTCCTGCACGATCAACGGAACGGATGTCGACGTCGAAGCCGGCGACCGCACCTATTCGCCGGGCACCGTCGACGGTGTCGCCTACTACGAGGTGCACGAGATCATGGTGAGCTCGACCCAGGACGTCACGGTGAACTGCGAGGGCACCGACGCCGTCGCCCTGTCGGAGCTCGGATTCACGAGCACCGTCGTCAGCTTCGGCGTCGGCATCGTGCTCCCGATCATCCTCGGCCTGGTGGCGCTCGTGATGGCCATCTGGGGCCTCATCGCGCTGGTGGCGTCCTCGTCCCGCTGACCGCCCGCCGCACCGTGCTGCGGTGCGGGCATCGGCACCAGGCACCCGTCCCCGACGCCTACCGACCTGCCAACGTGCCGACGTGCCGACGTGCCGGGACGGTTCAGGACCCCGCCGGCTGATCTCTCTCGGTGGCGTCGCCGACCTCGCCCTCGGCCTCACCGGCAGCATCTGGGCCGTCTACGTGCTGTGCAGGCTCCCCGGAGTCCGGGCCGAGCGCCGAGGAGCTCGTGTAGACCGAGGTCGAGGTGTACACCGACCCGATCGATGAGTAGTCGTATCCCGAGGAGGTCGCGCCCACGGCACGGGGCGTCGTCCCGAGATCGACGTCCGCGGTCATTGCCGTGGGCGACGCCGCGGGGCGCTCCTGCTCGACAACCTCAGGCGTCCGGGCGCCGTGCTCCGAGGACGCGCTGGGGGCTTCAACCACGTTTCTCGGTGGCGAGTCAGACGCGGCGTGCGCTGCAGGCGAGGCACTCGACTCGGCGTCGTCCACATCGTCCTCCCGGTACTGCGCGTGCAGCTGCTCCCGGAGCTCCCCGCGCTTCTCCACGTCGTCCCGCAGGCCGCCGAACCGGAATTCCGGGACCACCGAGTCCCGGCCCGCCGGCCCGCGCCTCGACTCGCCACTCTTCGAGTAGCTCAGCGTCTCCCAGATCTCGGGGTCGCGGGCCTGCTGCTCGGAGTCCGACGGTTGCTGGGGAGGACTCGCCGGCGTCCCCTGGGTGGTGGTGGAGCGCTGGGAGGCGGAACTCGCAGCTGCCGCTCGCCGGGGCGCCGGCCACGAGTCCTTCCGCGTCTTGCCCGTGGGCGAGGGCCGGTCCGCGGGCTTCCGCGATTCTCCGCTGCCTAACCTGCTCACGATCGTGAAGATGACGATCACGATGATCATCAGGATGACGTACTCCATGCCCCTGCCCACTCCCCCTGCTCGTCGAGACCCGCACCGCAGACACCATGATGCTCGGCAACGGATCAGCCCGTGTCAACGGCGGAGGCGCTCGGCCTCCCGGTCGATGGCCTCGCGGCATGCCGTCTCCCAGGATTCGTGGTCGAGGATCAGCTCGTCCCGCCACGGGATCCCGAGCGCCTCAGCCATCTCCCACCGCTCACCAGAGCCCATCTCGCGCAGCGCCATGGACGGCACAGCGATCTCATCGTCGGAGGCATCGCTGCTGAAGATCGGCCCGCTGCTTCTCCCCGGTCCCGCGGGGTCCGCGGGGTCCGCGGCAGTGCTCCCTCGGCGACGGTCCGCTGCCGGGCGGCTGATCCGAGCGAGCAGGAAAGGGGCCGCGAACAGGACGAACAGCCCGATCAGCAAGCCGAGGAATCCGCTCTGCAGATCAAAGAGGAGATAGCGAAGGTCCTCCAGCACCCTGGGGCGGAGACGCAGCCCGTAGAGCGGGACGTAGGTGTACAGGGTGACCACTGCGGAGAGCAGGAACGCGAGCAGGATGATCGGGAACCGCCGCGTCGTCGGGGCCTCGCTGCGCGGAACGGGGACCTCTCCGCCGTACTCGCTCATCGGTCCTCCCCCTCGTTCTCGGGCTTCGCCGCGTCGTCCTGGGGGTCTGTCCCCAGCATCGCACGTTCCGCGCGCTCGGCGTCGTAGAGGGAGGTCGGGGTGTAGACCGACCCTGACGACGTGAACCCGCTGGACCATGAGGTGGTCGAGGTCGTCGACGAGCTGAACGGTGCGGAGGTGCTGGACGGCGTGGAGCTGCCGGACGGCGTGGAGCTGCCGGCGCCTGCGGATACCGAGGCGGTGCCCGGACCGGTCGATGCCGTCTCCGGCCACGTCGCCGATCCCTCGGAGAAGTCCCCGGACGGCGCCGCGAAATCCGCGGTGACCGAGCCCGGTGCCGAGACCGAGGCCGGTGCCGGTGCCGGTGCCGGTGCCGGTGCCGAAGTCGAGGCCGAAGTCGAGGCCGAAGTCGACGTCGAGGCCGAAGTCGACGTCGAGGCCGAGGCCGACGTCGCGGCCGGGCCAGCGTGCACGGCCCGGAGGAGTTCCAGGAAGGCTCGCGCACCGCCGTCGGTCTCGTAGGCAGTGCTCCACGGGATCCCGGAAGCGCTGGCCATCGACCTCAGGTCCGCGACGCTGTACCGGGCGGCGCCGCCCGCAGTAGCGCCCGACCGCTCGACGCGACCGTCCTCGGTGAACTCGACCGAGGTCTCCCGTCGCTCGTGCGTGATCCCGGCCGAGACCGAGAACCCCGAGCGCGACGTGGACCGCGGCCGGGAGGACGAGCTCGAGCGGGAGGAGGACGAGCGCGATGTGGCGGCCGACGTCGCTCCTGTGCTCCTCAGCCGCTGTTGCGTTCTCTGCCGGGCGTCGGCGATGTACCAGGGCACGAGCACGATCACGAGGACGGAGACGAGCACCAGCGCGAGGAACGCGTGATCTCCCAACCACCACTGGAACCTGCTCGGAAGAAGTGTGCCAGGACCGTCCAGGATCGACCACACCAGCAGCTGACCGGGAGGGAAGTCGAATCGGTAGAACGGCCCGAACATCACCAGCAGGAACACCGCCGTGGCGAGCAGTCCGAGCGCCAGCACCACGGGCGGGTGGCGCGAGGTCAGACGCCGCCGGGCGTCGGTGCCGCGGGCGCTCCCCGAGTTGCTGCTCTCCGCGAACAGCATGCTCATCGCGCCACAGCCTGCGTGGTCACGCGGTGGTCACGACCTCGACCCGCTGGAACTCCTTGAGGTCCAGGTAGCCGGTGGTGGCCATCGCATGGCGCAGCGCCCCGACCAGGTTGGTGGTCCCGTCGGCCGCGATCGACGGGCCGAACAGGATCTGCTCGAGAGGTGCCACCGTGCTGACCTCGACGCGGTGGCCGCGGGTCAGGGTCGGGTGGTGCGCCTCGCTGCCCCAGTGGTGGCCACGACCAGGGGCCTCCTCGGCGCGGGCGAGGGCCGCCCCCACCATGAGACCGTCGGCGCCGCAGGCGATCGCCTTGACCAGGTCGCCGGAGCGGCCCAGGCCGCCGTCGGCGATGACGTGCACGTACCGGCCACCGGACTCGTCCATGTAGTCGCGGCGCGCGGCGGCGACATCCGCCACGGCGCTCGCGAGCGGCACGGAGATGCCGAGCGTCTCCTGGGTGGTCTGCGAGGCGCCGCCGCCGAAGCCGACGAGCACGCCGGCCGCACCGGTGCGCATGAGGTGCAGTGCGGCGGTGTAGGTCGCGCAGCCGCCCACGATGACCGGCACGTCGAGCTCGTAGATGAATCGCTTGAGGTTCAGGGGTTCGCGGCCCGTGGAGACGTGCTCCGCCGAGACGGTCGTGCCGCGGATGAAGAAGAGGTCCACCCCGGCGTCGACGACGGTCTTCCAGTGCTCCTGGGTGCGCTGCGGCGAGAGCGAACCGGCGGCGGTCACGCCGGCGTCGCGCAGCTGCTGGATGCGGTCACGGATCAGTTCGGGCTTGATCGGCTCCGCATAGATGTCGCGCATGACCTGCACGACCTCGTCGTCCGAGGCGCCGGCGACCTGGTCGAACTGCGCGGAGGGATCCTCGTACCGGGTCCACAGGCCCTCGAGGTCCAGCACACCCAGGCCGCCGGCCTCGCCGAGCTGGATCGCGGTCTCGGGGGACATCAGGGAGTCCATGGGGGCCGCGAAGATCGGGATGTCGAAGCGGTAGGCATCGACCTGCCAGGCGGTGGAGACGTCTTCAGGGTCTCGCGTACGACGGGACGGCACCACCGCCACGTCATCGAAGCTGTAGCTGCGGCGTCCCCGCTTGTTGCGGCCGATCTCGATCTCGTTCATCACACGGGCAGTCTACCGTCGGCCCGAGGTCTTCCGGGCCCGGGCTCCCGGCGCGACGCGGGGAACCGGGGACCGGCCCAGTGGCGCGCTCGGGCTCAGAGCGGCCAGCTGGTGTTGACGTCGGGCGTCTTGCCCTTCTTCTCGAGGAACTTGTTGAAGTTCTCCGCCCACGTGCGGTGCCAGCTGATCTGCTCACGGTGCAGGTCCGCGAGGGAGGACGCCGCCAGCTGCGGATGCTTCGCCACGATCGCCCGCAGCACGTCCAAGGTCGCGGAGACGTCCACGTCGGCGGTATGGAGCTGGCCGTCCTGCTCGATCCCGAAGAGCGCGAGCATGTCGGTCAGGGTGCGCTTGCCCTTGCGGTAGCGGTCCACGCCGCGATCGACCACGAGCGGGTCGACGACCGGGGCGATGTCATGGCCCAGGCGCTGGGCGAGGGTGGGCAGGCCGAGACGGGTGAGCTCGTTCTCGAGGATCGCGAGGTCGAAGCCGCCGTTGAAGGCGACCAGCGGGACGTCCTTGCGCAGGGCGTCGGCGATCATCGTGACGACCTCCTCGAGCGCCTCGGCCGCCTTCATGCCGTGCGCCCGGGCATGCTCGGTGCTGATCCCGTGGACCCGCTGGGCCGGCTCGGGGATGTCCATCTCGGGGTCGATCAGCCAGGTCGCGACGGTCTCGTTCTCGCGGCCGGGACCCACCGAGTGCACGAGGGCGACGGTGACGATCCGGTCGGAGGCCACGTTGGTTCCGGTGGTCTCGGTGTCGAATCCGAGCAGAGGGGCGTCGATCCAGGACGAGGGTGCGTTCATACGACCAGCCTAGAGGTCGGGGCCGACGCTCCACGCGCTCATCCACAGCCACGAGCCCCTCCACCGTGATGCGTCCTCGACAACGCTCCGCCGCCATGGTCCGCGCGGCGGTGGGCCGGCCGCCGCTCAGAGAAGTCCGTCGGCCCCGATCGCCATCGAGCCCATCAGCGTCAGGACGGCGAGGACCGGAGCGATCACCGCGACACCGATCGCGACGATCGCGCGGACCTGACCCGCACCCCGTGTCATGCCCACGATGCCCAGCACGATCGCCATCAGGCCGAGCACCGTCCACAGCAGGAGCGAGCCGAACGCCGCCAGCACGGCCCACTGATAGGCGACGGGGGTGTCGGTGAGGTAGTAGCCCGATGCCGTCTCCAGGGGGATCACGGTGAGTCCGACCCCCGCCATCGCCGCCACCGCGCCGAGCAGGGCGACCAGCGACAGGGCGAGCGACCAGGAGGACGCCCGAGTGCTCGAGGGCGAGGGCGAGGGCGAGGGCGAGGGGATGATGCGGTCCGACGACGGGGCGGGTGGGGCGGGGACGGTCTGCGAGCTCATGGGATCGAGCCTACGAACCTGGGCCCGGCACATCCCACCCGGCCGCCCCGATTCCCGCACGGGGGAAATCCCCCATAGCAGTGCTGGTCAGAGCCAGATGCCGCGGGAGAGGCCGCCAGGAGCCGGCCGTGCGGGGAGCACCTCCGGTGGGGACCAGGCCTGGCACGGGACCAGGTTCAACACGGGACCAGGTCCAACACGGGGACCAGGTCCGGTGCGGAGGCCAGTGCCGGAGCGGGGACTGGCCTCAGTGCGAGGAGTAGTTCGGGGCTTCCATGATCGCGGCCATGTCGTGCGGGTGGGACTCCTTGAGCCCGGCCGCCGTGATGCGCACGAACTGCCCGCGCTCCTTGAGCTCGGGGACGGTGTTCGCGCCGACATAGAACATCGACTGGTGCAGCCCGCCCGTGAGCTGGTGGACGACGGTGCCGAGCTGTCCCTTGTAGGAGACGCGGCCCTCGATGCCCTCGGGCACGATCTTGTCGTCGGTCGGCACGTCGGCCTGGAAGTAGCGGTCCTTGGAGAAGGACTGCTTGCCGCGCGAGGACATGGCCCCGAGCGAACCCATGCCGCGGTAGGCCTTGTACTGCTTGCCGCCGACGAGCACGACCTCGCCCGGGGACTCCTCGGTGCCGGCCAGCAGCGAGCCGACCATGACGGTGTCCGCGCCGGCCACGAGGGCCTTGGCGATGTCGCCGGAGTACTGCAGGCCGCCGTCTCCGATCAGCGGGACGCCAGCAGGGCCGCAGGCCTTGGAGGCCTCGTGGATCGCGGTCACCTGGGGGACGCCGACACCGGCGACCACGCGGGTGGTGCAGATGGAGCCCGGTCCCACACCGACCTTGACGGCGTCGGCCCCGGCGTCGACCAGCGCCTGCGCCCCGGCGCGGGTGGCGACGTTGCCGCCGATGACCTGGACACCCGCGAAGTACGGATCGTTCTTGATGGTCCGGATCATCTCGAGCGAGAGACGGGCGTGCCCGTTGGCGGTGTCGACGACGAGGACGTCGACCCCGGCCTCGCACAGCGCTCCGGCCCGCTCCAGGGAGTCGCCGAAGAAGCCGACGCCCGCGCCGACCAGCAGCCGCCCCTGGGCATCCTTGGAGGCATCGGGGAACTGCTCGGACTTCACGAAGTCCTTCACGGTGATGAGACCGGTGAGGCGGCCGTCCGCGTCGATCAGGGGCAGTCGCTCGCGCTTGTTCTTGCGCAGGAGCGCGGTCGCCTCCTCGGGGGTGACGCCCTCCGGGGCTGTGAACAGCTCGGTGGTCATGACGTCGGCGACCTTGGTGGTGCCCCACTCGGCGACGGGGATGAATCGCAGGTCGCGGTTGGTGCAGACACCGATGAGGAGATCGTTGGAGTCGACGACGGGGAGGCCGGAGACGCGGTACTGGCCGCAGACCGCGTCGAAGTCCTCGAGGGTCGCCTCCGGCCCGATGGTCACCGGGTTGGTGATGCGCCCGGTCTGGGTGCGCTTGACGAGGTCGACCTGATGGGCCTGGTCCTCGATGGAGAGGTTGCGGTGGAGGATGCCGATGCCGCCGTGGCGGGCCATGGCGATGGCCATCCGCGATTCGGTGACGGTGTCCATCGCCGCGCTGGCCAGGGGGACCTTGAGCGAGATCTCCCGCGTGAGGCGACTCGTGGTGTCCGCCTCGGAGGGGATCACGTCCGTCTCCCCGGGGAGAAGCAGGACGTCGTCGTAGGTGAGTCCGATGAAACCGAAGGGATCCGCGCTCGTCATGCACCGATGGTAGCGGCGAGCAGGCTCCGCGTGCAGACCCGCTCACGGTGGGACCGTCCCGCCGCAGGCTCATGACCTGCACGGACGCACGGCGTGTGCCGTATCACCCTGCTCGGAGACCATAAGGAGCGGCAGATCACGTCGCGCCTCATCCCTGCAGGTGCCGGGAACCGGCCCCGAAGCCTCGTCCGCGGGCGAGTCGCATCGTGATCTAGAGTGACGGCGCCCCACCCTGGGGTAGATGCCCGGTGCCGAACGCCGGACCAGCCCTGACTCCTCCACACCCCGGGAGCCCGACGATGCCCCGCACGAACGTTCAGCATCCCGCCGATCCCCCCGTCACAGGGGGCCTCCTCGGCCCTGACCGCAACTGGCACCTTAGCGCGGGAGCCGTCACCGTGGTCACCGTGGTGTCCTTCGCCATCTGGTCGTTCCTCCACACCGGCCCCGGCGTGAACCCGCTCCTGCTGATCCTCGCGATCCTCTTCGGGCTGTTCATGGCCTTCAACATCGGCGGCAACGACGTCGCCAACTCCTTCGGGACCAGCGTCGGCGCCGGCACCCTCACCATGAAGCAGGCGCTCATGGTGGCGGCCGTGTTCGAGGTCTCCGGTGCCGTGCTCGCCGGCGGCTCGGTCACGGAGACCGTGCGCAGCGGCATCGTCGACATCGACGCCATGCACGTGGATCCGCAGTCCTTCGTCTACATCATGATGTCCGCCCTGCTGGGCGCCGCGGTCTGGCTGCTGCTGGCCACGAAGATGGGCTGGCCGGTCTCGACCACGCACGCGATCATCGGCGGCATCGTCGGCGCCGCCGTCACCACCGGGATCGTCACAGGGACCGGCGGTCTGGAGATGGTCCAGTGGGGCGAGATCGGCCAGATCGCGATCTCCTGGGTCCTCTCCCCGCTCCTCGGCGGCGTCGCGTCCTTCCTCCTGTTCGGTGCCATCAAGCGCCGCATCCTGGCCCCCGCGGCCCGGGCGATCGCGCTGGGCTCGCACGGCTTCGACGATGCCGAGGACGACGACGATGACGAGGAGGACGACGACGAGGACGGCGAGCTCACGGAGGAGGACCGCCGCCACATGGCCGCCTCCGAGCGTGTGAGCGAGCTGCAGCAGGCCGCCTTCGCCGAGTCCGCCGCCCTCGACCTCACCCCGGGCAGCCCGGGTGCGGAGCTCGCCGAGTTCGCTGCCGGGCTCTCCAAGAAGAAGCGCAAGGCCGCCCGGAAGATCGAGCGCAAGGCCGCGTATCACGCGCTCGAGAAGCGGGTCCCGCCGCTCGCCGCCGGTGCCGCCATGGTGATCGCCGCGATGCTCATCTTCAAGGGGCTGAAGAACGTGGGCCTGGACCTCTCCATCGGCGGCAGCATCCTGCTGCTGATCATGGTGGGGATGGCCGTGTGGATGGCCGTCACCGTCTTCGCCCGCGCACTGAAGAAGCAGTCCATCTCCCGCGCCACGTTCATCATGTTCAGCTGGATGCAGGTGTTCACCGCCTCGGCCTTCGCCTTCAGCCACGGCGCGAACGACATCGCCAACGCGGTGGGCCCGTTCGCCGCAGTGCTCGATGTCCTGAGCACGGGCACGATCTCCGCGGAGGCCGCGGTCCCCACGGCGGTGCTCGCCGCGTTCGGCGTCGCGCTGATCTCGGGCCTGTGGTTCGTGGGTCGCAAGGTGATCGCGACGGTCGGGACCGGGCTCACCTCGATGCACCCGTCCTCCGGCTTCGCGGCCGAGCTCGCCGCCGCGGCCGTCGTCATGCTCGCCTCCGTGCTGGGACTGCCGGTCTCCTCGACGCACATCCTCATCGGCGCCGTCCTCGGCGTGGGCATCGTGAACCGCGCGGCGAATTGGAAGCTCATGCGACCGATCGCCCTCGCCTGGCTGATCACCCTTCCGGCAGCGGCCGGCATCGGCGCGGTCGTGGTGCTCATCCTGCGCGCCCTCTTCTGAGCCTGAGCAGCTCCCGCACCCACGAATGACCAGCCCCGACCGGGCTAGACAGGATCGCCCGGTCGGGGCTTCTCCTTGCCACCGAGCACTCGTCGGACCCGATCGAACTCGTCGCGGAACGCCTTCTCGTCGTGCTCGTACTCGTCACGCCACGGCATGCCGAGACGCTCGGCGAGCTCATGGTTCGCGCGGGCGATCCGCAGCCGACGGTTCTCCCGCACGAGGACCCCGCGAGGCGGGGCCGGGCGCAGACCGGAGAGCGCCTGCAGGGCACGCAGCCCGTCGAAGGACGCCGCGTCCCAGCCGATCTCCTGGACGACCCACTGCCGGGTGGTCGGCGCCTCACGACCCCGGCTGCGGGGAGGGGCGGCCGCGGCACCGGAGGCGTCCTCGTCCCGGATGCCGATCAGGGCGATGCTCCCCCGCTCGGCCTCCCCCACCGCGTAGTCGAGCTGGCCCAGCTCCGCGCGGTCGACCGTGCGCAGACCCTTGCGCAGGGTGAGCATCCCGGAGGTCTCGTCGAGATGGACCACGCGGTGCGTGAGCAGCATCGGCACGACCCCCCACAGCGCGAACAGGGCCCACAGCAGCAGCGCCCCGAGGAGCAGCTGCACCCAGGAGGGGGCGAGGACGTGCTCGAGCAGGGCGTCGTGCCCCTCACGCAGACGACCGAAGCGCCACTGCTGGAGCCCGGCGGCGGCGAAGGGCGACAGCAGCGCGGACACCAGCGGCAGCCCGATCAGGGCGCCGGGCAGGTAGCGGGCACGGATCGTGGGGCCGACGATCACGTCCCCGCCGCGCGTGCGCCGCGGGGACGGCTCGGCGAGGGCGGCATCAGGGGGCTGCGGGTCGGTCACGGCGACAGCGTACGTCGCGCGCACTCCGCTCACTCCGGTGGCGGTGACCGGGGGCGGCGCAGGTCACCCGGTCCGGTTAGTCCTGGCCGAACACGGGCCCCCGCAGAGTCCTGCTGCTCTCGAAGCGATGCTCCGTACCGGTGACCGGGTCACGGAAGGCGAGGCGGCGCGCGAGCAGCTGGAGCGGCAGGGCCGTCGGGGCCGTCGGGTCCGCCTCCGGGGCAGCGTCCGCCGGACCGTACAGGTCGTCCCCGAGGATCGGCGCACCCCGGGAGGAGAGCTGCACGCGCAGCTGATGGGTGCGACCGGTGCGCGGGTGCAGCGTCACGTGCACGGTCCCGTCGGGCTCCTCCACCAGCTCCCCCACGCGGGTCTCGGCGTTCGGTTCCCCGGGCAGCACCTGAGTGCGCAGCTCGCCCTGCCGCTTGAGCAGGTGGTCGCGTAGAACGTCCCCCTCACGGAGGAGGCACGGACGTGCCCGCACCTGCGCCCGCGCCTCGTACACCTTGCCGACCTCGCCGAGGGCGAAGAGCTGCTGGTAGGCGGCTCGCTCCTCGGGCCGGATCCCGAAGGCGAGCACGCCGGCAGTGCGCCGGTCCAGGCGGTGCAACGGCACCAGGGTGTCGATCCCCGTGTCCCGACGCAGCCGCACCAGAGCGCTGGAGAGCACATGGGCGCCGCGCGGCATCGTCGCCATGTCGTGGGGCTTGTCGAGCACGAGCAGGTGCTCGTCGCGGTGCAGGATCGGCACCTCGACGTGCGGGACCTCCTCGTCGCGCAGCTCCCGGTGGAACCAGAGCTCATCCCCCGGGCCGACGGCCGCAGCGGCCGCCCAGGGTCTGCCCGCTGCGTCCACGACCTCCCCTCGCGCGAATCGCGCGGCAAGGTCGGTCGCCTGCGGGTCCGCGAGCGCCGGGAACCTCGCCTGCAGGGCCTCGAGGGCGGGACCCGCCGACGTCGCGTCACGCGGGATCACCCAGCGCACAGCATCCAGACCCTCCCGCTGGGGCAGCGGCGGAGGACGCCTGCGGGCCCGCTTCCGGGCGGCGCGACCTGGCCGCTCGCTCGCAGGTCGCCCGTTCACAGACCCCACACGGCGAAGGTCAGCACGTTATGGAAGACGTAGAAGGCCGCCAGCAGCAGGAGGAGCAGGTTGGGGTGGCGATCCACGAAGCTCAGCGCCTGGGGCGCCTGCTCCTGCAGATCCTTCACGGTGATCGCGTCGATGTGATCGATCGTCGCGCCCGCCTCGCGTGCCCGGTGGAGAGTCATCTCCTGGGCCCGGGGGCCGAAGAACCGGCTGGAGACCGCGAGCACCCGTCGGCCCGCGCCGTCCATCACGTACACACCGTCATAGGTGGTCCCGGAGGCGTCCAGCATCTCGGCGGGAGTGGCGCCGCGGTCGATGTCCCGCACCGCGATGACCTGCCCCACCTCGTCCCAGCGCACCTTCCGGGTGCGCCGGGCCAGGCTCCGCAGCTCGAAGCCCTCCTCGTCGATCTGCAGCCAGGCGGTGATGATGCGCAGGCAGAAGATCGCCGAGCCCGCCGCGACGAGGACCCACAGCAGCAGGGGCGTCGTGAACACGAGGTCGCGCAGCAGCGCGGGGTCGTTCCACAACCGTTGGCCCACGAAGCTGATGATCACCAGGAACTCGAGGACCACGACGAAGACGAAGCCGACACCGAGGGTGCCGAGGACGACAGGCGCTGGAGGTCCGAAGGTGCGGGTGGGCCGACTGTCGTCGTCGACCCGAGGAGTGGCGTCGGGGCTGTTGCTCACCACTCACCCTCCAAGGGTCGACGTTCCAGGACGAGCCCCATACTAAGCCTCCGAGGAGGAGAGGAACCTGTCCTCGCCGCAGGTCGGACCGCGAGTCGTGCGGCTCCGTCCCCGGGGTCGTCCCGCAGCGGTTCGGCGGCCGACCCGCACGTCCGGTCAGTCGATGACGGGGCCTCCGAGGCTCCCGTGCGTGGTCGGGGTGAGCACGCTCGCCCCGCCCACCTCGGCCGCATAGGCGAGGTACTGGATGTGGTTCTCGTACCGGTCCAGGACGTCGTTGATGATCTGCTGCCGGGACAGCCCGGTGACGTCGTAGCCCTCCGCGCCGGTCTGCGTGAACACGTCCAGGCGGGGGTAGGTCGAGCGCTCCTGGGCGACCCGGGCACCGAACGTCGGCACGGGGGTCTCCACGGGAGCGACCCGGTACATGAAGTCGCGCTCCTCCCCCATCTTGATGATCAGGGTGTTGATCGCGATACCGGTCTCGTTGTCCGTGATGGACCGGGTCTGCGCCGCGTACCCCTGCTCCTGGAACTCCTGGGAGACGTCCGCGAGCGCACCCGCGACAGTCCCGGACGCGAACTCCGTGACGGCGCGGACGTTGGGGTAGGCACGGAGGTTCGCGAGGCGCTGGCGCCAGGACTTCTCCGGGGCGAAGCCGCCGTGGACGGCGGCGTCGGCGCGACGCAGCACGCGCCCCTCACGGTCGGCCCGCTCCATCCGCAGCGCCTTCGAGAAGCTCGCCATCACCAGGTACGCCACCACGGTGACGGGCAGCCCGAAGATGAGGGTCGCGTATTCCATCGTGGTCACACCACCGGCGGTGAGCATGGCGATCGTGAGCACCGCGGTGAGGATCGCCCAGAAGATGCGCAGCCATTTGGCGCCGTCCTGGCCGGGATCCGGGATCGTGGAGGAGAAGTTCGCCATCACCAGGGCTCCGGAGTTCGCACTGGTCAGGTAGAACAGGAGCCCGGAGAGGGTGGCCAGGCCCACCAGGAATGCGGCCCCGGGGAACATCTCGAGCAGCGCGTACCAGCCCTGCTCGGGGCTGTCGACGGCCAGCTTCGCGAAGGCGCGGCTGGCCGGGGTGTCCTCGAGCACGACGGACAGGGCGCTGTTGCCGAAGATGGTGACCACGAGCAGGTCGCACAGCACCGGTGCGGTGATCGCGGCGAGCACGAACTCGCGCAGGGTGCGGCCGCGGGAGATGCGCGCCAGGAACATGCCCACGAAGGGGCCCCAGGCGAGCCAGAACGCCCAGAAGAACAAGGTGGCGCCGGCCATCCAGTCCGAGCCGCCGGGCTCGTAGGCCATGGTCTGCAGGGTGCGCTCGGGAAGGGTCGCGATGAAGCGGCCGATGTTCTCCACGATCGCGTTGAGCAGGAACGACGTCTTCCCGGTGACCAGGATGTACAGGAGCATCGCGCCAGCGCTCCAGAGGTTCAGCTCGGAGATGAGGCGGATGCCCTTGTCCACCCCGGAGGTGCACGCGGCGATGGTCATCACCACGGCGACGATCACCAGGGCGATCTGCAGGCCCAGACCCTGTGGCAGGCCGAACAGGATGGAGAAGCCGACGTTGAGCAGCACCACGCCGATCCCCATCGAGGTTGCCACGCCGAACACGGTACCCACCAGGGCGAAGATGTCGATGACGTCCCCGGCGGCACCGCGCACGCGCTTGCCGAGCAGGGGGAAGAGCGCCGCCCGGATCGACAGCGGCATGCCCCAGCGGTAGGCGAAGTAGCCCATCGCCATCCCCAGCAGCGCGTACATCGACCATCCGGCGACCCCGTAGTGGAACATCGTCCACACCACGGAGTCCTGCAGGGCGGCGGCGGATTCCGGGGCCGCATCCGGTGGGGTGAGGTAGTGGGAGATCGGCCCGGTGACCGAGTAGAAGAGCATGTCGATGCCGACGCCCGCCGCGAACAGCATCGCGACCCAGGTGAAGAGCTTGTACTCCGGGCGGGCGTGGTCGGGCCCGAGCCGCACCTTGCCCTCGGACGAGAACGCCACCCACAGCACGAAGAGGATCACGAGGCTGACCGTGACGACATAGAACCAGCCGACGTTCGCGGCGATCCAGGTGACGATCTCCAGCAGAGTGCTCTCGGCCGCCGCCGGCGCGAGGATCGCCCACAACGAGAAGGCGAGGATGATCGCCGCGGAGCTCAGGAACACCACCCAGTTGACCCGGGGACCCTTGGCACCCGAGATCTCGGCGGATCCCTTCTGGAGATCGTCGGTCCTCACCGGTGCGCGCCGCGACTCCCGCTGCTCCCGTTCCTCGCGCCGCGTGGACTGCGCACCGAGCTTCCCGCGGGCGACCTGCGCGGCCTCCCGCTCGCCGCCACGTGGCATCGGGCTGCTCCCGGGCGCGGGATCCTCGGACGAGGGTGGGGTCAGGGATGGCGTCACGCAGTTCCTCCGCTTCGGTCGTCGGCTCTCGGTGGATACCGGTTGAGCGCGCTCGACCTCGGGCCCCTCAGGGCTCCGCAGTGGATCTCGGGCGGCGTGCGGGACGTCGTCGTCCCACCGGTACCCTTCCTCCGACCGTAAGTTGATAATTCGTGCAACGCCAGCATGGCACCACCTGAGAAAGGTCACCATTGTGTGACCTGCAGGTTCAAGCATCTTTGCCGTGTTGCCACGGAGATGTTGCCATGGAGGTGCCGCCACCTCGCGCAGATTTCTTGGAGGACTCTGAAGGACTCTGAAGGACTCCGAAGGTCCGAGGGACCCCGAGGGGCCCCGAGGCCCCGAGGAAAGGCCCCCGGGAATGCCGACGGGCGGGCAGCCCGGGTCTCCCCGTGCTGCCCGCCCGTCGGACGGACGCGAGCGACCTAGCGGTCGGCTCGAGGCGTGATCACGCCTCCTCGTCCTCCTGCTTCTCGATCACGAGGGTCTCGGTCGTGAGGACCAGACCGGCGATGGAGGCCGCGTTGCGCAGGGCACTGCGGGTCACCTTCACCGGATCGATGATACCTGCGGCGACGAGGTCGACGTACTCGCCGGTCGCGGCGTTCAGGCCGTGTCCGACCTGAGCCTCCTTGACCTTCTCGACGACGACGTAGCCCTCGAGGCCCGCGTTCTCGGAGATCCAGCGCAGCGGCTCGACGACGGCGCGGGCCACGGCGCGGACGCCGACTGCCTCGTCACCCTCGAGGCCGAGGCTGTCCTCGAGCACGGAGGAGGCCTGGACGAGGGCGCTGCCGCCACCGGCCACGATGCCCTCTTCGATGGCAGCGCGGGTCGCGGAGACCGCGTCCTCGATGCGCATCTTCTTCTCCTTGAGCTCCACCTCGGTGTGAGCCCCGACCTTGATCACGGACACGCCGCCGGCCAGCTTCGCGAGGCGCTCCTGGAGCTTCTCGCGGTCCCAGTCGGAGTCGGTGTTCTCGATCTCGCCGCGGATCTGCGCGACACGGTCGGACACTGCCTCGTCATCGCCGGCGCCGCCCACGATGGTGGTGGAGTCCTTGGTGATGACGACGCGGCCAGCCTGGCCGAGAACGTCGGTGTCGACGGTCTTGAGGTCCAGACCGAGATCCGAGGTGACGACCTGTGCACCGGTGAGCACCGCGATGTCCTGCAGCATCGCCTTGCGACGATCGCCGAACGCGGGAGCCTTGACAGCCGCACCCTTGAAGGTGCCGCGGATCTTGTTGACGACCAGCGTGGACAGAGCCTCGCCGTCGACGTCCTCCGCGATGACGAAGAGCGGCTTGCCGCCCTCGACGACCTTCTCCAGCAGCGGCAGGATGTCGGCCACGGCCGAGATCTTGCCCTGGTGCAGCAGCACGAGGGCGTCCTCGAGGACGACCTCCTGGCGCTCTCCGTCGGTGACGAAGTGCGGGGAGATGTAGCCCTTGTCGAACTGCATGCCCTCGGTGAAGTCCAGCTCCATCGCGGTGGTGGAGGACTCCTCCACCGTGATGACGCCGTCCTTGCCGACCTTGTCGAACGCCTCGGCCAGCAGCTGGCCGATCTCGGCGTCCTGGCTGGAGACGGACGCGACGGACGCGATCTGCTCCTTGCCATCGACCGGGGTGGCGATCTCGCCGAGCTTCTCGGAGAGCGCGTCCACGGCCTTCTCGATGCCGCGCTTCAGGGCCGACGGAGCGGCGCCCGAGGTGACGTTGCGCAGGCCCTCGTGCACGATGGCCTGGGCGAGGACGGTGGCGGTGGTGGTTCCGTCGCCGGCCACGTCGTTGGTCTTGGTCGCGACCTCCTTGGTGAGCTGAGCGCCGAGGTTCTCGTAGGGATCCTCGAGCTCGATCTCACGGGCGATGGTCACGCCGTCGTTCGTGATGGTGGGAGCGCCCCACTTCTTGTCGAGGACGACGTTGCGGCCCTTGGGGCCGAGCGTCACCTTGACGGTGTTGGCGAGCTTGTCCACGCCACGCTCGAGGGCGCGTCGTGCGTCCTCGTTGTAGATGATCTCTTTAGCCATTAAAGATTCAGTCCGCTCAGTTTTCGATGATTGCGAGGATGTCGCGAGCGCCGAGGACGAGGAACTCGTCGGTGCCGTACTTCAGCTCGGTGCCGCCGTACTTGGAGAAGACGACCTTGTCGCCGACCTTGACGTCCATGGGCACGCGCTGACCCTTGTCGTCGAAACGACCGGCGCCGACGGCGACGACCTCGCCCTCCTGGGGCTTCTCCTTCGCGGTGTCCGGGATGACCAGACCTGAGGCCGTGGTCTGCTCGGCTTCGAGCGGCTTGACGACGACGCGATCCTCGAGGGGCTTGATGGAGACCGACATGCGGCTCACTCCTTCATGAAGAGATGACTCTGTGAGTTCTGGGGTTCAGGGATCCCGGTCCCGATCGTCGTCGCGGTGCCGACCGAGGAGGATCCCTCTGCGGCAGCTTCTGGCACTCTCGGCCGTCGACTGCCAACGGGTCCCACTTTAGGACCGCGTTGGCACTCATGCAAGACGAGTGCTAGATCCGGGGCGTGTCCACGCGGTCCGACCGGCTCGCGAGGACCTGATGGACAGGCCGTGGGGGCCCGGCGGACAGGCACTGATCGCGTCCAGCGACCGCCCTCTCAGGTGCTCTCGTATCCGCCGCAGTCCGACCGCTCCCACGGTTGCCGCGGGGATAACCGCTGGCCCGGACGATGTCCCGGGGCCGCGGCCGTGCGTCCCGGCCCTCCTCCGACGAACCGGTCGGACGATCGAGGGGGGTGGCAGGGGTGCCCAGGGGTGGCCGAGGAGGGTGCCGGGAACCTCCGCCGGGAGGCCGTGATCCGCCAGTACGCCCGACGCGAACACCGCGCGGGTTTCCGATCCCGACCCGGTCCGGATCCCGATCGCCTCGAGCCCTCCAGTGAGCTCTCCAGCCACCCGCACGGACCGTCACAAGTCGTCCACATTCTCGTGATGCGCACCAGGTCACACCTTTATTGTGACTCTGGCAATGAGTCTCGACCGAAGGCGTGACCGGGCGTCCGGGCGGTGATAGATATGGAGTCATCGAACCGACTGCAGCACCTGCGATCCAGGGCGTGGTCCTCTCCCCCTCCGAACCACAGGAGCCCTCCTTCATGGCTATCTTCCGCACCCTCACCGCCGCGCTCCGCCGCCGCTCCGATTCCCGCGTCGCGCAGGACATCGTCGAGTCCGGAACCGGCCGCCGCAGCGACGCCGGAGTCACCCCGACCGTCACGACTCCCCTCAGCACCCAGGGCGTGCGTCCCTACGGCTTCGGCTACTGAGCCGTCGGCACGTCCTCATGAAGCCCTTGCGGAGATGATCCGCAGGGGCTTCTTCGTTCCCTGACGGCAGCGCTGACAGGTGCCGGCCTGAGCCGCCAGCTTGGGGTGCCAACTTCTGGCGCCGACTCCCGGCGCCAGCTCCCGGTCTCAGCGCCCGGCGGCCTCGACGATCGCGGCGACCTGCTCCGGCCCGAAGTCATAGACGGGGGTCTCTGGATCACCCAGGTCGTCCCCGAGATTGGGGAACACGGAGGTGACCACCCGGGGCGCTCCCTGGCCGAGCTGGCCGATCTCACCAGTCTCACCGATTTCGACGAGGCTCGCCCCGGACTGGGCCCGGGACTGCTCGTGGTCGCCCGCTGTCACGGGGTCCACCACGTTGGTGATGCCCGGGACCACATGCACGGGGATCCCGGCGATGGCGCCGCTCATCTCGTGGTGGTAATGCCCGGACAGCACGACCTGGACGTCCGACCCCCTGAGCACCTCGGCGAGCTCGTCGAGCCCGTCGAGGTCTAGCCCGCGCAGCAGCTTCGTCGCCCCGACCAGCGGCGGATGATGGATCGCGAGCACGGTCCCGCCGTTCGACTGATCCCCACCGGCCGGCTCCCCGAGCACCTCCCCGAGCCAGGCCAGCTGCTCGGGCTCGAGGTGCCCGTAGCCCGCCCCGGGGACGCTGGAGTCGAGCACCACGATCCTGCCGCCGCCGGGCACGGAGACCACCCTGTCCTGCACGGAGGTGCCCCGGTCACCGAGCGCGATGGTCTCCCCGTAGGTCGCGGAGACATCGTGGTTGCCCATCACCACGGCGAGCGCCGCCCCCTTGTGCGCCGCGAAGGGTTCGAGGATCTCGTGGAGCAGGCGGTAGCTCTCCGCCGTGCCGTCCTCGGAGGCGTCGCCGGTGTGGACGATCGCATCGAGGCCCGTGACCGCGTCGAAGCGGGCGAGCAGCCCGCGCAGGGCCGCCGTGGTGTCGATGCGGTCGTAGTGGCGGGCGGTGGGATCGCCGTAGAGGTGGGTGTCGCTGAGGTGGAGGATGCGCATGAGCTCACCGTAGCCATCGCAGGTGACGGGAGGGTGTCCAGCACCCGATCAGCCCAGCGCTCCCACCCATTCGTCCTCGCCGTCCGCGAAATGCTGGTGCTTCCAGATCGGCAGACGCTGCTTGACGGTGTCCACCAGGTCGTCGCAGGCCGCGAAGGCCTGCTTGCGGTGCGGGGCCGCGACGGCGCACGCCAGGGCGCTCTCGCCGATCTCCAGCGGTCCGTAGCGGTGCGCGACGGCGACCAGCGTGTCCGGGTAGCGCTCGGCGATCTCGCGCGCCACCTCGGCCATCACGTCGGCCGCGCCGGGGTGCGCCGTGTACTCCAGGCGCTCGACCCCACGGCCGCCGTCGTGGTCGCGCACCACGCCGTCGAAGGTGACGACGGCGCCGCAGCGGGAGTCGTCCACCGTCTCGATCAGGGCGGCCACGGAGATCGCGTCCTCGCCCACGGAGGCGACCATGACGCGCTCGTGCGCCGGTCCCATCTCGGGGCCCCCGGGGATCCGCAGCTCCTCGAGCGGCCCCCCGAAGGGCGTCGCGCCGCGGCGGGGATCGGCGGTCTGCGCGGACGCAGGCCCCTGGGCAGCCAGCTTCTCCTGCTGGTGCCCGTGCCCGTGCCCAGCCTGTTCCTGCTCCGGATGCCCGCCCCCGTCGCGCTGGTCCAGGAGGTGGTCGAGGATCGGATCCAGCACGACGATCCCGTCCTTCACCCCGCCGCGGGACCCGGGCAGGTTCACCACGAAGCTGTCCCCGGCCATCCCGGCCAGGCCGCGGCTGAGCAGGGAGGTGGCGGTCTTCTCGGCGCCCCGTCGGCGCACGGCCTCGAGCACGCCGGGCATCTCGCGGGTCAGCACCGGGGCGGTCTGCTCGGGGGTGACATCAGTAGGGCTGACGCCGGTCCCGCCGGAGGTGATGACGATGTCGATCCCCGCCTCGATCGCCTCGCGCAGCGCCGCGCCCACGTCGGGTCCGTCGGCGACCACGCGCTTGTCGACCTCGTCCAGGCCGCGCCCGCGCAGCCACTTCACGAGCAGCGGACCGGTGCGGTCCTCGTAGGTGCCGTCGGCCGCGCGCGTCGAGGCGATGAGCACCCGTGCGGTGCCGCGCAGCGTGAGCGGGGCCGACGGGTCCTCGCTGACCTGGCAGTCGGAATCGTCGCGTCGGGCCGGGATCGTCCTCATGGTGTCGGCTCCTGTGCTGTCGACTCTCGTGTCGACCGCTTCTGCGCTGCGGGCTCCGCGTCCGATGCGATGCGCGCCGTCCCGGCGGTCTCGCTCTCCCGGGTCCAGTCCCCGCTCTTGCCGCCGGACTTCGCGAGCACCTGCACGCCGTCGATCACGGCTAGGTGATCCACGGCCTTGATCATGTCGAACAGGGTCAGCGCCGCGACGGTGACCGCGGTGAGCGCCTCCATCTCGACGCCGGTGACGCCCTGGGTGCGCACGCGCGCCGTGATCTCCACCCGGTCCCCCTGCGGTGCGAGGTCGAGCTCGACCCCGCTCAGCGGCAGCGGATGGCACATCGGCACGAGATCGCTGGTGCGCTTGGCGCCCATGATCCCGGCGATGCGGGCGGTCGCGAGAGCCTCCCCCTTGGGCAGGTCGCCGCGGGCGATGCGGTCGACGACATCAGCGCGGGTGCGCAGCACGCCGCGGGCCGTCGCCTCACGAGAGGTGACGGCCTTGTCGGTCACGTCGACCATGTGGGCGGAGCCGTCGGCCCGCACGTGGGACAGGCCGGCAGGGACAGCGGCAGCGTCGGCGGCAGCGTCGGTCATGACTCTCCTCCAGGGATCAGCAGGGTCTCCAGGGTGTCGCCGTCGCGCACGACGTCGATCCCGGCGGGGACGATCACGAGAGCATCGGCGGCGGCGAAGCTCCCGATCAGATGGGAGGACGCGCCGCCGATCAGGCGCACCCGGCCCGAGGGCAGGAGCCGCGCCCGACGGTACTGCTCGAGGGCGGGCGGCGAGGACTCCTCCGCCTCGAGCTGCACCGGCAGTCGCAGGCGCGTGCGGGGCGGTGCCCCGAGCGCGGGGCGGGCGATGAGCTCGCAGCTGATCAGGGCGGAGACGGGATTGCCGGGGAAGGCGAGCCAGGGCACCCGGCGGTCGGGCAGGTCGAGGGTGCCGATGCCCTGCGGTCCGCCCGGCTGCAGCGCGACCTTCGGGAAGGCCATCGTCACGCCGGTGCCGGCGGCGGCGTGGCGCACCACCTCGAAGGCCCCGGCGCTCACTCCCCCGCTGGTCACCACGAGGTCCGCGTCGTGCTCGGCGACGAGTCCCCGCAGCTGGTCCACCAGTGCGGCGGCGTCGTCGGGCACGGTGGCGCGGGCGACCACGTCGGCCCCGGCCGCGCGGAGGGCGGCGGCCAGGCCGGGACCGTTCGCATCGAACACCCCACCGTCGACGGGGGCGGCGTCCGGTCCGGCGACCTCGCTGCCGGTGGACAGCACGATCACCCGCACCCGCGCCTCGACCTCCACATCGCCGAGCCCGCAGGCGGCGAGATGGGCGATCCGCGCGGGGGTCAGCACCTGCCCGGCGCGCAGCACGGTGTCCCCGCGCAGGGTGTCCGATCCGCGCCGGCGCACGAAGCGCCCGGGCTCGTCCGAGAGGGGCGTCAGCGTCACGGCCCGCTCAGCGAACTCTGACTGGGCAGCACCCGAGTCCGCGACGAGGGCCGAGGCGAAGCGGCCCTCGGCGCTCTCCTCCACCGGGATCACGAGGTCGGCGCCGTCCGGGATCGGCGCGCCGGTCATGATCGGTCGGGCGCTGCCCGGGGCGAGGGTCCCAGGGGCGTCCCCCGCGGCGATCGTGGGGCCCAGCGGCAGGGTCAGCGCCTGAGCTCCCGCGGCGGGGCCGGAGTCCTCCGTGCCGCGGGCCGCCCGGAGATCGGCGCTCGCGAGGGCGTATCCGTCCATCTGGGAGTTGTCGACGCCGGGGACGTCGACCCGTGCCCGGTCATCGCCGCGGGCCACCCGGCCCACGGCCTCACCGTCCAGGGGCACCACCTCGCCGTGGCGCACGTCGGCGAGCAGCGCGATCGCGTCGGCCACGTGATCGGTCAGGGGGATGCGCTCGGCACCGGCCATCGTGTGAGGTCTCCCGTCGGGCGAGGTACGGGCCGACGATGTCCGCGGCCCCGTCCAGGATAGGCGCGTCGGGCGACCAGGCCGGAAGGACCGCCGCCGACGGGGCACTCACCGAACGGGCCCTCACCGAACAGACCCCCGCCGAACAGACCCTCGAGCCGACGTCTCGGCCCCTTCCCGGGGAAGACGCCTATCCTGGGACGGGGCGGGAGCATTCCTGCCGCATCGCGGCGGCCGCTCCCCGGCCCCGCCGGACCATCGCGAGAGGAGGCGGCACCATGGCATCGCGACGCATCGGCCTGGGCATCCCCAAGCTGCGCACCACGGACGAGACCACCACCTCGCTCCCGGACACCTCGGATCGCCCCGCGACCCCGGCCCTCGCCGACCGCTTCGGCCGCGAGGCCACAGATCTGCGCTTCTCCCTCACCGACTTCTGCAACCTGCGCTGCACCTACTGCATGCCCGCCTCCGGCCTCACGTTCCTGAACAAGGAGCAGATGCTCAGCGTCGACGAGGTGGTGCGCCTGGTACGGATCGGTGTGGAGCGCCTGGGCATCGAGCAGGTGCGCTTCACCGGCGGCGAGCCGCTGACCCGGCCGGACCTCGAGGAGATCATCGCCGGGGTCGCCGCGCTCCCCCAGCGTCCGGACATCTCGCTGACCACCAACGCGATCGGCCTCGACCACCGCGCCGCGCGACTGCGGGATGCCGGCCTGGACCGCATCAACGTGTCCCTGGACTCCGTGGTCTCCGAGACCTTCGAGCGCCTCAGCCGCCGCCCCCTGCTGCACCGCGTGCTGGCCGGGGTCGAGGGCGCCCGCGAGGCGGGCCTGGACCCGATCAAGGTCAATGCGGTGCTGCTGCCCGGCGTCAACGACCACGAGCTCCCTGATCTCCTGGACTGGTGCCTGGCCCGTGAGCTGCAGCTGCGCGTCATCGAGCAGATGCCTCTGGATGCGGACCACATCTGGGACCGCGGCACGATGATCTCCGCGGCTGACGTCCACTCGATGCTCGCCGACCGCTACACGCTCACGCCGGTCGCCGAGGACCGCAACGGTGCCCCCGCCGAGCTGTTCGAGGTCGAGGACCGCATCACCGGTGCCCATCGCGGCCGGGTCGGGATCATCGCCTCGGTGACGCGGCCGTTCTGCGCGGACTGCCGCCGCACCCGGCTCACCGCCGAGGGCCGTGTGCGCACCTGCCTGTTCTCCCGGGAGGAGACCGACCTGCGGGGCGCGCTGCGCTCCGGGGCTGACGACGAGCACATCGCGCAGATCTGGCGCGCCGCCCAGTGGGGCAAGAAGGCCGGCCACGGCATGGACCGCGACGATTTCATCCAGCCCGAACGCCCCATGAGCGCGATCGGCGGCTGAGGCAGGAGAGCCATGACCCACGACGACTCCACCCCCACTCTCACCGTGCGCCTGTTCGCCGGCGCCGCCGCCGAGTACGGGGCCGACGTCGCGACCGTGCAGGGCGCTTCCGTGCGCGAGGCGCTCACGGATCTCCTTCGCGGCGCCGCCCCCGACGCCGCCCGCGTGATCGACCGCTCCAGCATTCTCGTCAACGCCGTGGCCTGCACCGACCGTGATCAGGAGCTGCGCGACGGGGATCGGCTCGACGTACTGCCGCCCTTCGCCGGCGGCTGAGCACGGACTTTCCCTCGGTCGAGATCAGCCCTCCGGGCTCACGACCTCCACCTCAGCAGCGGACTCGCCCACCACGGCGGAGAACCCGCCCCGCAGCGACCGCACCCGGATGCCGCGCTCCGCGAGCGATCGCTGGGCGCTGCCCGAGCGGGAACCGGCGGCGCAGTAGAGCACCGCGCCCTCGAGCGATGGATCGGCGCCGGCCAGCAGTGCACCCATCGGCAGCGTCTCGGCGCCGCGCACCAGGCCGTCCGCCAGCTCCGCGGGCTCCCGGATGTCGATCACCCGCACCCCGGCAGCCAGCAGGCCCGGCAGATCCGCGACGGCGACCTCGTCGGTCGCCGGGCCCGTCGGCCCCGGGAGGCCGCACGTGAGCATCACGTCCTCGATCTCCGTGACCGGGGCCCGCCGCGGATCGCGGGCGATCGGGATCTCGTCCCAGCGGGCGCGCAGCGCGTCGTAGAGGGCCAGGCGCCCGAAGAGCACGTCGCCCATGCCGGCGAGCACCTTCACGGCCTCCATCGCCATGCTCGAGCCGATCACCCCGCACAGCATGCCGAGCACGCCCGCCTCGGAGCAGCTGGGCACCTCCCCGGGCCGCGGCGGCACCGGATGCACGTCGCGGTAGGTGACGCCATGGCCGCCGGCGCCCCAGAACACGCTGACCTGTCCGGAGAAGGCGAGGATCGACCCCCACACCAGCGGCAGGTCGAGGATCTCGCAGGCGTCGGAGGCGAGATAGCGGGTGGGGAAGTTGTCGGTGCCGTCGAGCACCAGGTCGTGCCCGGCGAGCTGCTCGAGCGCCGTGGCCGGGGTGACCACGTCCACCACCGGCGTCACCGCGACCTCAGGGTTCTGGGCGTGCAGATGCTCGGCAGCGGCGACGGCCTTGGAGCGGCCAACGTCCGACACGGTGAACAGGACCTGCCGGTGCAGGTTCGTGGCGTCGACCGTGTCCGGGTCGAACACGGTGATCCGGCCGACGCCGGCTGCGGCCAGGTAGGACAGCACCGGGGCGCCGAGGCCTCCGGCGCCGATCACGGCGACCTTCGCCGCCGCGAGACGGCGCTGGCCCAGCTCGCCCAGCTGCGGCAGACGCATCTGGCGCGTGTACCGCTCCTCGGCCGCTGTCGAGACGAGCCGATCCGCCTCGATCATGCGATCGCGGATCTGGGGAGGCCCGGAGGCCTGGTGCTCATCACGCGTCATGCCGACAAGTCTCCCCCACAGCCACCCCGAGTGGGAGCGAGACGGGACGCGGCCCATCGCCACGAAGCACCGTGACACCAGGCACCAGGCGTCAGGCGTCAGGCGTCAGGCGTCAGAGACATAGCAGGAGGCCTCGAGCGTCTCCACTCGGGGCCTCCTGGTCAGGGTCGGGTCAGCCTTCCAGCTTGGCCGAGCCCTTCACGTAGCCGATCTTCGTCCAGTCCGGGCGCTGGAAGCCCCATGCACCGAAGTTCGCGAGGTCGTCGTTCTGCACGAAGAAGTCGTAGGACTGCCACAGCGGGATGGTTCCAGCGAGCTCCCACAGCTTCGCGTCGATCGCATTGATCTGCTCGAGGCGCTTCGCAGGATCGGTCTCGACAGCGGCCTGGTCGATGAGCTTGTCCGTCTCCTCGTCTCCGACCTTGCCGAAGTTCTGCTCTCCCTTCGACTTCCAGATGGAGTCACCCGAGGAGAGGAACGGGTTGCCGACCCAGCCGAAGAGGGTCAGGTCGAACTCGCCGGGGATGACGTACTTGGCGAAGAGGTCCGTCGGCGGAACCTTCTGCACCTTCATCGTGATGCCCACGGCGGCGAGCTGCTCCTGGACCACCGGGACCACGGCCTCGTTCGTCTTCGAGCCGTCGTTGTAGACGTAGGTGATCTCGATGGCCTTGCCGTCCTTGGTGGCCTTCTGGGCGCCCTCGTCGCCCTCCAAGGTATAACCGGCGTCCTCGAGCAGCTTCTTGGCGGCATCGGGATCGTACGTTCCCAGATCGCCCGAGTTGTCCTGGTATCCCTCCTGGTTGGTCATCAGGAGATGGTTGTTCAGCGTCTCGGTGTCCTTCGGGTACGGCATGGTCGCGTTGACCGAGAGGAAGACCTCTTCACGGTCGATGGCGCGGAACATCGCCTGGCGCACGGCCTGGTCCGCGAGCGGCCGGCCTTCGGCGCCGTTGAGCGTGATGTGGGTCCAGTTGGGTCCCGCTGCCTTCCGCAGGGTGGCACCCTGGCCGATCATCGGCTCGACGACCGAGTAGGTGGCCGGGACGGTGGTCTCGATGACGTCGAGCTGGCCGTTCTGGAAGCTCGTCGCCGTCGCGGCCGGGTCCTCGATGGTGGTGAACAGGACCTGCTCCAGCAGAGCCTTGTCGCCGCCCCAGTTCTCATCCGGCTCGAGCAGCACCGTCTTGTTGCCGGCATCGATCTTGCCGATCTTGAAGGGACCGGCAGTGACCTTGGGCTCCTCCAGCCACCCCGTGTTGAAGGCATCCGCAGATTCCGCGAGGGAATCCGGCATGACAGCCGCGAGGCCGATCCAGTCGGCGTACTTCTCCTTGAAGGTGATGACGGCGACGAGGTCGCTGTCACCCTGCTCGATCTTCTCGACCTTGTTGTACCCCTCGGACGAGGCGATGCCGTAGTCCTCCTTGGAGCCGTCCATGGTCTTGAAGACGTTCTCGATCGACTTGTAGTCGATCGGGGCTCCATCCGACCACGTCAATCCCTCGTTGAGCTCGATCTCCATGACCTGCGGATCCTCGGAGGACAGTTCGAGACGCTTGGCGTAGAGGGGATTCGGCATCACTTCACCGGCGGCGTCCGACGTCCAGATCTCCAGCGGGAAGATCGCGCGCAGCATGTCGGAGGTGTTCGCCTCGTTGCCATCGCTGTGGAACGGGTTCCAGTTCGCCGGGAACGCGTTGTTCGCGAGACGCAGCACGCCACCCTCGCCGAGCTCGTCACGCTCCTTGGCGTTGATGTCGTTCGCATCCGCGGCGATCTGCTCGCCGCCGCCCCCGTCGCTCCCGCCGGAGCCGCCCCCACCGGTGCCCGGGTCCTTGCTGCACGCAGCCAGAGCCGTCATCGAGACGGTCAGAGCCGTCGCCCCCAGCATCGAACGCCTCGTCAAACGCATGTGATTCTCCTTCAGCCGCGGGCTCCGAGATCTTCGTGCCCGCTCGATGGTCGTGACCGGCAAGCGATCTCTGACAGTGACCACCGTGGTCGCGTCCTCGCCTGCGGTGCGTCCAGTCTAGGCATCAGAAGGTTCTCCGAGAGGGGTTCCCCAATAGCCTGTTACCCGTTCGCAACACAACGATTCACGGGCCGATCCACGGCTATTCCACAAAGGGCGCACGGGCAGAGCGACGACTCTCGTCGCCGCTCTGCCCGTGCTGAGGACTTGCAGGTCAGGAGGGCAGCACCGGGCGATCCATCATCCCTTCCGGCCCCTCGAAACGGGACCGATCGATGATGTTGCGTCGGCGTTGACGCGCGATCTCCGGATCCGGGATCGGCACCGCGGAAAGGAGTTCTCTGCTGTATTCATGCTGAGGGTCGGAAAAGACGTCCTCCGTGTCCCCCAGCTCGACGATCTTGCCCTTCTGCATCACGGCGATGCGGTCCGAGATGTGGCGGACCACGGAGAGGTCGTGCGAGACGAACAGGAAGCTCACACCGAGCCGGGCCCGCAGATCCGCGAGCATCGCCAGCACGCCGGCCTGGACCGTCACGTCGAGGGCTGAGGTCGGTTCGTCGAGCACGATCAGCTTCGGATCGCAGGCCAGGGCGCGGGCCACGCCGACCCTCTGGCGCTGACCTCCCGAGAACTCGGTGGGAAAGCGTGCCGCGTGCTCGGGCAGCAGCCCGACCATCTTCAGCAGCCAGTCCACCCGCTCGTCCATGCGCTCCTTGCTGTACCCCTGGACGCGCATCGGCTCCTTGATGATGTCGGCGATCGGCATGCGGGGGTCGAGCGACGCCATCGGATCCTGGAAGACCATGGTGATGTCCGAGCGCAGTGCCGCCCGGTCCTTGCGGGTCAGCGCGCCGGTCTCGGTGCCGCCGATCCGGATCACGCCCTCCTGCGGGGTGCGCAGCTGCATGATCTCCATCAGGGTGGTGGTCTTGCCGCAGCCGGACTCCCCCACCAGGGCGAGGCACTCGCCCTCGCGGATGTCGAAGGAGATCCCGTCGACCGCCCGCTGCTCGCCGACCTTCCGGCGCACGATGGCGCCCTTCGTGATCGGGTACACCTTGGCCAGGTCCTCGACCTCGAGCACGGCGGGGCGCTCCTCGCGCGGGATCACCGGGGCGTCGGTGTCCACGACGTCGGCGATCTTGCGCATCGCCGTGCCCGCCACGCTCTTGGACCCCTCGGCCTCGGCGATGTCCACCCGGGGCACGGCGGCCAGCAGGTTGCGCGTGTACTCCTCCTGCGGTCGGTAGAAGATGTCGTCGACATCGCCCATCTCGACCATCCGGGAGTCCTTCATGACAAGGACCCGATCGGCGAACCCGGCGACGACGCCCATGTCATGGGTGATCAGCACGGTGGCCGCGCCGATCATCTCCTGGGCCGACTTCAGCAGGTCCATGACCTGGGCCTGGATCGTCACATCAAGAGCAGTGGTGGGCTCGTCGGCGATGATCAGCTCCGGCTCGTTGGCGATCGCCATGGCGATCATCGCGCGCTGACGCATGCCGCCGGAGTACTCGTGCGGGTACTGGCCGGCACGCCGTGCGGGTTCGGGGATGCCGACGGCGTCGAGCAGCTCGACCGCGCGCTTCTCGGCCTGCTTGGCCGAGACCTCCGGATGGTGGATGCGCACGACCTCTGCGATCTGCTGGCCCACCCGGTAGACCGGGGTGAGGGCCGACAGCGGATCCTGGAAGACCATGGAGATGGAGTTGCCGCGCAGCGCCGAGAGCTCGCGATCGTTCAGCGTGAAGACCTGGTGGCCGAGCATCTCGATCTCACCGGTGATGGTGGCTGAGCGGGGCAGCAGGCCCATCACCGCGAGGGAGCTCACGGACTTGCCGGAGCCGGATTCCCCGACGATGGCGAGGGCCTCGCCCTTGTACACCTCGTAGGAGAGGTTCTGGACGGCGCGGACGGTGCCGTACTCGGACGGGAACGTGACGCTCAGGTCCCGGACGGACAGGATCGATTCAGACATTCGGAGTCCCCTCAGAGCCGGCCGGAGCCGCTGGTCGGGTCGAGGGCGTCACGCAGCGCTTCGCCCATCAGGTTGATGGAGATGACCAGGGCGGCGAGGATCGCCGCCGGAGGCACCCAGGTGTACGGCGCGGAGATGTTGTATCCCTGCAGCACGGTGCCGAGCGACACCTGGGGGTACTGGATGCCGAAACCGATGAACGACAGCCCCGTCTCGCCCAGGATCGCGGCGCTGACCCCGAGCGTGGTGTCGATGATGATCCAGCTCGCGATGTTGGGGATGATGTGGCGCGTCATCGTGATGATCGGATGGACGCCCATGAAGCGCGCCGCCTCCACGTACTCGGTGCGCACCAGCTGCTGGGTCATGGCGCGCAGGACGCGGGCCGTGAGCATCCAGGCGAAGCCAGCCAGCAGCGGGATCATCCACAGCCACGAGGCGCGCTGGAGCGCCGGGCTGAACAGCATGAGCAGCAGGATCGACGGGATCACCAGGAAGAGGTTGATCAGGTTGACGAGCGCACCGTCGCCGAACGCCCCCCACTTGCCCTTGTGGCTGATGTAGCCGGCCACGATGCCGACCACCAGGGCGAGGAACGAGGTGAGGAACGCGGTGCCGATGCCGATCACGAGGGAGATCCGCAGGCCCTGCATGGTGCGCGCGAAGATGTCGAGGCCGTTCTCGTTCACGCCGAACCAGTGGTAGCTGCTCGGGCCGGTCAGGGCGTTGCGGAGGTCTCGCTCGAACGGCCCGTACTGATAGATCATCGGGCCGACGATCGCCAGCACGATGAGCAGGCAGAAGACGATCATGCCGACCCAGGCGCTCTTGCTGCGCAGGAACCTCCGGCGCAGGAGCTCGCCGCGGCCGAGGGACTCGCGCGCCGGTTCGCTCTCGGCGGGGAGCTCCGTATCGCGGAACTGAGGATCGTCCACAGCGGAGCCGAGGACGGGGTTCGCCTCGGGCTCCGTGGTCTCGCGCAGCTTCGCCGCGTCACCGGTCCCGCGGATGTCGTTGGGGTTCGTCATCGTCTCACCGGATCCTCGGGTCGAGAGCGCCCTGCAGGAAGTCTGCGAAGGTCGCGGAGAGCAAGGTCAGGATGGCGCTGTACAGGACCACGCCGGCGGTCCCGTTGACGTCGGCCATCTGGATCGCGGAGATCGCGAAGCGACCGATGCCCTGCCAGTTGAACATCAGCTCCACGAACAGGGAACCGGAGAAGGCGCCGCCGACGGCGAAGGCGAAGTACTGCCCCATCGGGATCAGCGCCATCCGCAGGCCGTGGCGGTTCATCGCCCGGCCCTTGGTCAGGCCCTTGGCGCGGGCGGTGCGCAGGTAGTCGCTGCCCAGCACATCGAGCGTGGTGACCTTCATGTACCGCGAGTAGGACGCCGCCGCGGTGACCGCGAGCACGATCGTGGGCATGATCAGGGCCTTGATCTGGTACAGGATCGAATCCCAGGAGCCCGGTTCGAGCAGGGGGTTGATCGGGTTGATGGCCGGCAGACCCCACCCGGTCGTATCCATGACGCCCTGGTTGATCTGCTGCACGATCAGGATGATCACCGGGGTGGGCAGAGACAGCACGAAGAAGGCCAGCAGCGTGGAGACGCGGTCGCCGAGGGAATCGCGACGCACGGCCGCGATCATGCCCAGCACGATGCCGAGGCTGGTTCCGATCACGGTGCCGAGGACCACCAGGCGCAGGCTGATCGGGATGCGGGTCGCCAGCTCCTCGATGACCGGGGTCATCGACTTGTTGGTCCCGGTGGTGACACCGAGGTCACCGCGGACCAGTCCGCCGAGCCAGGTCGCGTAACGCTCGAAGAGCGGGGTGTCCGGGTTGACGTTGCGCACGTCGAGGTACATCTGTGCGGTCGCCGGAGGCAACGGCTCCGTCGCGATCGGCGGGTAGAGCACTTCCTCGGGATGCATCAGAGAAGCGGCCAGCAGGTACGCGAAGCTCGTGGCGACGAACGCCAGGATCGCGTAGGTGAGCACTCTCAGGGAGACGAACCTAATCACGCTGTCTCCTCAACACACGTTCAGCCATTCCCTGCTGTCCTCTCGTCATTCGAGTGCTTCTCGTACTTCCGGGCACGCCATGAGAACCCTGCTTCGCAGCGGTTCCCTCGTACCGGGCCTCTCCTACTGGGCTTTCCGTACTGGGCCGTTCGCACTGGCGATCACCGGCACCGGCCACATCGGCGTGGAGCGGCACGCGTGCATTCCCTGGACCGTGGTGTGCTCCAGGTCTCCCTCAGCACACGAGCACACCTTAACGCCTACTCGTCCACTCTTCGGTCACAAACTGACCGTCCGGTACCTGCCAGGCACACGGCTATGCTCGAATCGTGACCTTTCTGCACCTTCTCGTGCTCGCCCTCGGCGTCGTGGCGGCCGTCGTCGCCGCCGATCTGCTCGGCCATCGCGACATCGGCCCTTGGCCGGTGGGCCTCGTGGCGCTGCTGATGTTCCCCGTCGCCGGATGGTTCTACAGCCCCTGGCTCGCGGCCCTCGCGCTCGGGCTCGGGCTCGGCGCCTCGGCCGTGATCACCGTGTCTTGGGCGCGGTCCGTCATCCGGCGTCGGCACGCACGCCGCACTCAGGCACGCGACCGCGACCAGGCGCGCACCCGTCAGCTGGAGAAGCACCCCCTCCGGAAGCTCTGACCCGTCGGGGCCGAGTTCTCCGTACCCGGGCCCAGTTCTCAGTGCCCCATGCTCAACGCTCAGTGCCCAACGCTCGGTGCTCAGTGCTCAGTGCTCAGTGCAGTGCCGGCACCCTGTTCGCACCCCGAACGCGCTCACAGCGGAACCACGAGCACGGTGGCCGCCTCGACGCCGTCGTCGGACACCGGCCCGTCGGCGACAGCCCCGCCGGCGACAGCCCCCTCGGAGACCGGCCGGTCGGGCCCGCCATCCAGCACGATGGCATCGGCCCGTCCGTAAGGCGTGAGCCGTCGGCCCGGCAGCAGATCCACGACCTCCCGCCCCGCCGCGTCCCGACGCAGACGGCCCGGCATCGCGTGCACGTGATCGGGCCGCCGCCCTCTGCTCGTCGCGACGCCCGAGTGCGACGCCGGGCCGCTCACGGCGCCGCCCTTCGGATCCGCCTCGCCCCGGAGCACCCGTCGCATCTCCGCCCCGGCTCCCGCCAGCAGGGGACGCACGAACAGGTGGTAGCCCACCAGAGCGCCCACGGGCGTACCGGGCAGGTGGACCACCGGAGTGCCGTCGGGAAGATGCCCGTACCCCTGGGGACCGCCCGGGCGCAGGGCGATGTGCTCGAAGCGAGAGCTGCCGGCGCCCCTCTCGCCGAGCAGGGTCTTGACCACGTCGAAGGCGCCATGGCCGATGCCGCCCGTGGTCAGCACCAGATCGTGATGCTCGGCCGCCTCCTCGAGCGTGCTCCGCAGCTGCTCATGGGTGTCGCCGCTGTGGAACGCGCGGGCCTCGGCGCCGTCGGCGTGGAGGGCGGCGCCGAGCATCGCGCCGTTGGATTCGCGCACCAGCCCGACCTCGGGTTCGGGGGCTGGCGCCCCGTCGGTTCCGCCGGCTGATGCTCTGATCGCTCCGCGGCGGGGGGAATCGCCCGTGAGCTCGTCCCCGGTGACGACGATCGCGACGCGCAGCGGGCGTCGGATCGGCAGGTCGCGCAGGCCCAGCGCCCGCACCAGGCCCACCAGCCCGGCGCCGACGCGGTCCCCGGCCAGGGCCAGCTCCTCCCCGCACGCGACCTCCTCGCCCGGCCGACGGATGTGCCGCTGCGGCGGCGGGACGGCGTCGAGCCGGAAGGACACCGTGCGCGGCGTCGGCCCGAAGGGATCGGTGTCCGTGGCCTCGACCTCGACCACGGCGTCGGCACCCTCCGGCACGGGCGCGCCGGTCATGATGCGGGCCGCGGTCCCCGGCCCGAGGATGGCGGGAGCTCCGGGACGGGCGGCGATCTCGGTGCTGACCGGAAGGGTGCACGGACCGGGCGTCAGATCTGCACGGCGCACGGCGAAGCCGTCCATCGCCGCGAGCGGCACCGCCGGGAGGTCCTCCGGGCTGCGAAGGCTCACGGCCAGCACCGAGCCCACGGCCTCGTGCACCGGAGTGTCGACGACGGTGGGCGGCAGGTGGATCTCCTGGAGCAGGAGATCACGCCACTGCCACAGGTCCATGCGCGGGGCGGTCATGATCCTCCTCGGTGCGTCTCTGCGGCGGACTGCCGGCGGGCGGCGCTGTCCGTGCTCGTCGCCCATGATCCCCCATCCACATCGCAGGGTGCACCCTGCCATCGGCCAGCCCGGGGGTGCAGAATGGGGGCATGCGCGAGATCCGATTCGACCGCTTCGGCGGCCCCGAGGTCCTGACCCTCCACTCCGATGCCGCTCCCCCGGAGCCGCAGCCCGATGAGGTGCTGGTCCGGGTCTCCTATGTGGGCCTGAACCCTCTGGACTACAAGGTGCGCGACGGCTCCTCGGGGATGTCCCGGGACCTGCAGCTGCCCGCCGGCACCGGCCGTGAGATGGCCGGCACCGTGGTCAGCGCGGGCAGCGACCTCGACGATGCCGAGCTCGGCTCCCGCGGCCTCATGCCCGGCACGCGCGTGTTCGGCATGCGTGCCCCCGGCGATCCCCGCGGTGTGGCCGCCGAGCTGATCGCGATCGGGGCCGACGATCTCGCCCCCATCCCCGACGAGATCGACGACGAGGACCTCCCCCGCTGGGCGGGCCTGGCCCTGGTGGGCCTGACCGCGATCGCCACCATCGAGGACACCGCTCGTATCGAACCGGGCCAGACGGTCCTCGTGCACGGCGGCAGCGGCGGCGTGGGGCAGCTCCTGATCCCGATGGCCCTCGAGGCCGGCGCCTCGCAGGTGTGGGCCACCGGCCGCGCGGCCAACGCCGAGCGGATCCGCGAGCTGGGCGCCGTCCCGGTCCCGTACGACACCGGCGACTGGGAGGCGGAGATGCGCCGGGCGACCGAGGGCCGCGGGGTGGACGTCGTCCTGGACACCCACTACCACTCGACCTTCCTGCCCAGTCTCGACCACATCGCCGAGAACGGCCTGCTGGTCACGCTGCCCACCCTGGCGGACCTCACCCCCGCGCACGAGCGCGGCGTCGACGCGAAGGTGCCCCGCATCAAGCCCGGCCGCGACCGTCTGGACCGCCTGGTGCAGGGGATCCGGGCGGGCCGCTACCCGCTGGAGGTCTCCCGGGTGCTGCCGCTGGACCAGATCGCCAAGGCCCACAGCCTGCTCGAGGACGGCCACACGCGCGGCAAGCTCGTGCTCGACGCCCGGGCCTGATCGCTCGTGCCTGATCGCTCAGGCTGATCGGCTCGACGCCCGCGGCTGATCAGCGGGCCTCGTCGGGGTGCCCGGCACCCCGATCCGCACTCGACAGGGCCGCCCCGCGGACCCGTGATGCCCGACACATGTCCACCGGGTAGCCTGGCCCGCATGGCTTCCCCCTCCCCCGACGGCTCCGAGGCCGGCGTGCGCGCCCTCGAGCCCGTCCTGCAGAGCAGCGGGTGGGCACTGCTGAACTCCCTCCCCCCGTATCGCGAGAAGGACGCCCTGCGACAGGGGGCCCAGCTTCGCGACGCCGGCCACCCCGCCGAGCTGGTCTCCGCCGTGATGACCCAGTCCCGCCTGCGCGCCAAGGCGGTCGACAAGTTCGGCGAGTTCGCCTCCTCCATGGTCTTCACCCCGCACGGCCTCGAGCAGGCCACCCGGCTCCCGATCGCGGCGATGCACGCCGAACGCTTCCAGCGCGCCGGGGTGCGCTCGGTCGCCGACCTGGGGTGCGGCATCGGCGGAGACGCCATGGCCCTGGCCGGGCTGGGTCTCGAGGTGCACGCCGTGGACCGCGATCCCCTCGCGGTCGCCGTCGCCACCATGAACCTGCGATCCTTCCCCGCCGCCACGGTGCGGCTGGGGCAGGCCGAAGGGCACGATCCGACCGACACCGAGGGCATCTGGCTGGACCCTGCCCGCCGCGCCCCGACCCGCAGCGGGACCCGCCGGCTCCACGATCCCGAGGAGTACGAGCCTCCGCTGTCCGCCGTGCTCGAGCTCGCCCGTCGGCTCGGCACCGACGGCGGCGTGGGCCCGCTCGGGGCGAAGCTCGGCCCCGGCATCGACCGGTCGGCTCTACCGCGGGACATCGAGACCCAGTGGCTCTCCTACCACGGGCAGGTCCTCGAGGCCACGGCCTGGTTCGGGCCCCTCGCCCGCGAGGGCGTGAGCTCCTCGGCCGTGCTCATCGACCGCACCGGCGCGCACCGGCTGGACCGCGCAGCGGACTCCGCCGGCGGCACGGGCTCCGACGGCGGCGTCGATGCCGACCCCCTCCCCGGCCCGCTCGGCGCCCATGTCTACGAGCCCGACGGCGCCGTGATCCGCGCGGGACTCATCGGCCGCCTCGCCCGGGAGCTCGAGGCTCATACCCTGGACGAGACCATCGCCTATCTGACCGGGGATGCGCGGGTGGACACCCCCTTCGCCCGGGGATACGCCGTGCGCGATGTGATGCCCTTCGGCCTCAAGCGACTCGGCGCCTACCTGCGCGAGCACCACCTCGGCGTGCTCGAGATCAAGAAGCGCGGCACCGCGGTGGAGCCCGAGGAGCTGCGGCGCAAGCTGCGCCCGCGCCGCTTCGGCGACGAGTCCGCGACGCTGATCCTCACCCGGATCGCCGGGGAGCAGTCGATCATCGTCGCGTCCCCGCACACCGGCCCTGCTCCCGGCGCACCCACGACCGGGGAGGCGCCCTGAGCACCGACGACTCCCCCGGGACGGACGCCACCGCACCGGACTCCACCGCAACGGCCCGCACCCATCGCCGACTCGTGGCCGCGCTGCTGCTGATCATGGCACTGGCCGGGATCGCACTGGTCACCCTCGGAGCCGCCGCGGATCGCGGCCCCGGCATCACCTCCGACGGCTCGGGCCAGTGGGAGTTCTCGCCACGCACCCAGGAGCCCCAGGAGGTGCCGGAGATCGAGATGCCGACCGGTCTCCAGCAGCCCGTGCAGCCCGACTCCGGCCAGTCCGGCGGCGGGCCGCTGGTGCTTCTGCTCGTGATCGGCACGGTCCTCCTGGCCGTGGCCATCTGGGTGCTGTACCGGATGCGGAAGCTTGCCCGCCCCGCCCCGGAGCTGGCGGAGGCCACCGCGGACGAGGAGCTCACGCCCGCCCAGGCACGCGCCGCCCTGGACGACGCCCGCGCCAGCCTCTCCACGGTGGTCGACGCGCACGATGCGGTGATCGCGGCCTGGCTCGCCCTGGAGCACGCGATCGCCGAGGCCGGGATCCGGCGCCTGCCCTCCCGCACCACCCTCGAGTTCGTCGTCGAGGTGCTCGGCACCCTGGAGCTGGATCCGCCCTCCCTGGACCGCCTCGCACACCTCTACCGTCGGGCGCTGTTCGACCCCGAGCCGCTCCGCGAAGCCGACCGCGACGAGGCCATCGGTCTGCTGGACCGGTTGACCGCCGACGTCGAGACCCCGGCCGACGGGCAGGTCCGATGACCCGCCCGCGCCCGCAGCTCCCCCAGAGCCCGATGACCCGGCTGCTGGTGCGCCTCGCGATCGGGGTCCTCATCGCGCTCGCGATCGTCGGCCTGCTGTCGCTGCTGGGCATGCGGATCCCGCTGCCGCTGCCGGTCGCCGTGGGGCTGGCGATCGGCGCGATCTGGTGGATGGCCCAGAGCGGGGCGACCCGCGATGATCCCCTGCACGCCCCCGAGCTGGACCTCGACGCCGATTACGCGCTGCCCCATGCCCGGGACATGCGCGTGCGGCGCCTCGAGGACCTGATCCACGGCGCCCAGCCCAACCGTCGGATGACCGCCCGCGGCCTCGCGCGCACGCTCGGCGACATCGCCGACGAGCGAGCGCAGGACCCCGCCGCCCCGCCTCTGAGCGAGAAGCTCACCCGGCTCATCGCCGACTCCCGCCACACCGACGCGGAGAGCCATCCCGTCGGCCCGATCGACCGACGTGCCCTGCACCGCTATCTCCGAGAACTCGCCACCGGCGAGGAGAGGGACCGATGAACCAGCCCACCCCCATGCCCCCTGCCGAGGCCACCGCCGCCACCGCTGCTGCGAATGCCGTGCTCGATGCCGTCGAGGGTGCCGTGATCGGCAAACGCGAATCCCTCGAGCTGGTGCTGACCGGGATCCTCGCCGGCGGCCATGTGCTGCTCGAGGACCTGCCCGGCCTCGGCAAGACCCTCGCGGCGCGATCCTTCGCCCAGGCGCTCGGGCTGCCCTTCAAGCGCGCCCAGTTCACTCCCGACCTGCTGCCCGCGGACCTCACCGGCGCCGAGGTGTTCGACCAGCGCACGGGCGAGTTCGTGTTCCGCCCCGGCCCGGTGTTCACCGGGCTGCTGCTGGCCGACGAGATCAACCGCACGCCTCCCAAGACGCAATCGGCGCTGCTCGAGGCGATGCAGGAGCGTCAGGTGTCCGTGGAGGGCACCACCAGGCCGCTCCCGCAGCCGTTCCACGTGCTCGCCACCGCCAACCCCGTCGAGCACGAGGGCACGTATCCCTTGCCCGAGGCCCAGCTGGACCGCTTCCTGCTGCGGCTGTCCTTCGGATATCCGACGGCCGCGCAGGAGTGGGAGGTCGTCTCCCGGCGCATCGACCGGCGCCGCGAGGAGCAGGCCGTTCCCGAGGTGCTCGACGCACAGGGACTGCTCGCCGTGCAGTCCGCCGTGGAGGACGTGCACGTCGAGGAGTCCGTGGGCCACTATGCGGTCGAGCTGGTCGCCGCGACCCGTCGCCACCAGCATGCGCTGGTCGGCGCCTCGCCCCGCGGCACCCTCGCCCTGATCACCTGCGCCCGCGCGCTCGCGCTGATCCGGGGGCGCACCTACGTGGTCCCGGAGGACATCAAGGCCCTCGCGCATCCCGCCCTCGATCACCGCGTGACCGTGAAGCCCGAGCTGTGGCTGCAGAACGCGACCGGCGCCGGCGTGGTCGAGTCCGTGCTGGACCAGGTCCCGGTCCCCGCCGCCGTCGACGCCGCCGCGATGGCGACCTCTGGCGCCTCGGCGTGACCTCGATGCCGTCGTCGGACCGGTCCTCACCAGGGGCTCGGTCGTCACCTGGGGCCCAGTCGTCACCAGGGGCCCAGTCGTCATCTGAAGACCGGTCCTCCCCAGGGGCTCAAGCCTCCCCGGGGCCCCGGAGGCGCCCGACGGCCGCTCTCCTGCGTGCGGCCATCGTCGGCTGCGCCGCGACGGCCCTCGCCGTGCTGGTCGGGAAGCCCGCGCTGATCCTGGCCGGACTCCCGCTGTTGGTCTGGGCCCTGGTGGCGCTCGCCCTGCGGCTCCTGGCGCCCCCCGAGCAGGAGTCGGCGCCCCCTCGGATCCAGGCGAGTCGACGCACCCTGGAAGAGGGCGGCTCGGCGATCATCTCGCTGACGACCGCGCCGGGCGTGCTCACCGCGGCGACCTTCCCGATGCGGCCCCAGACGGACTTCGCCCCGCAATATGGCTCCACCGCCGGCGACGGCCATCTGCAGCTGCGCCTCAGCGCCCAGCGCTGGGGACGGATCCGGGTCGGCCCCGTGCACGCGCTGGTCACCGACCAGCTCGGTGCTTTCCGCGACCAGCTGGAGCTCACGGCACCCGACGTGCAGGTCGTGCCCTCCGCGACCGTGCTCGATGCCCCCGTCGAAGTGCCCACGCCGATCGGTGTCAGCGGGGTTCACCTGTCACGACGGCGCGGCGACGGCACCGCGCTCTCCGAGGTGCGCGCCTTCCGCACCGGAGACCGGCTGCACCGGATCAACTGGCGCGTCTCCCAGCGCACCGGTCAGCTCCACACCAACGCCACGTTCACCGAGCAGGACACCGAGGTCCTCATCGTCACGGACACAATCGCTGACGTCGCCCCCGCGCCCTGGGCGGACAGCGAGGATCCGACCAGCCTGGACATGACCATCCGCGCGACCTCCGCCGTGGCACGGCACTATCTCACCGCCGGCGACCGGGTCTCCGTCTTCGACATCGGGCACCTGATCGGGCCCGTCCCCGCCGGCACCGGCCCGCGGCAGCTGCGCGTGCTGACCGACGCCCTCGCCCGCGCAGGCCGGGACGACGACCAGCTCCGCCCCGCCCGACGCCTGCGGGCCGTGCGAGCCGGCACCCTCACGGTGGTCTGCTCGCCGCTGCTCCGCACGGAGGTGATCACGCAGATCGGCGAGCTCGTGGCGCACGGCGCCGACGTGATCGTCGTGGACACGCTGCCACCGAGCATCGGTGACGTCTCCGTGCTGAACGGGAAGCCTCTGCGGGCCGACGGCGTCTCCCCGGACCGTTTCTGGCCCGAGGCCTGGGCGATCAGGCGGCTGCTGCGCGAGACCACCATCCGTGAGCTGCGGGAGGCCGGGGTCCCGGTGACCGCCTGGGAGGGTCCTTCCTCGCTCGCCCCTGTGCTGCTGTCGTTGTCCGCGGCGCGCACCGCACCGCGGATGCGGAGGTCCTGATGCGACTGGGACTGCTCATCGACCCGATCGCCGAGTTCCTGCTGGGGCTGCGGAGGGTCAGCGGCACACAATGGCTGCTCCGTCTCGTGGGCGTCGCGACGATGCTCTTCGCCCTGGTCGGGACCTTGCCGGGCGGGTTGTTCGTGCACATCGGCACCGGCATCATCACGCTCGCCGTGGCAGGCTCCCTGCTGGTGCAGGCTCTCCGCCCGGACAGCGACGTCGGCCTGATCGCTCCCGCGGCGATCATCCTCGCGCTCGCGGGGCAGGGTGACCTGTCGCTGCTGCGGGCAGCCGGCGTGGGGCTCGCCCTGCTGCTGTCGCACGTCGCCTTCGCCCTGGCCGCGACGATCCCCGCGCACGGGGAATTCGAACGGTCGGCCTGGATGCTGGGTGGCCGAGGACTGCTGCTCGTGCTCGCGATCAGCATCGTCGCGGGACTTCTCGTCGTCGCCCTGTCCGGGGTCCAGTTCGGTGCATGGATGCTCGTGATCGGCATCCTCGGAGCGATCGGCCTGTTCGTGACGGTGATGCCGCGCTCGAGGTGAGCGCGGCATCAGCCCTGTACGAGAGTCACCGGCAGGGCCGACGGGTCACCGGCAAGGCGTACGGGTCACCGGCAGGGCACACGACTCACCGGCCCCACTCGGGGCGCGGGGTGTCCGGACCCTCGTACGGCCTGTCCCTCACCTGTTCCTGGAGCGCCGTCAGCCTGTTCTCGAGCTCGGCACGGATCCCGGCATGGGCGGGGTCATCGACGATGTTGGTGAGCTCGGCGGGGTCGGCGACCAGGTCATACATCTCCCACTCGGCCTCGCGGATCGCGTCGGAGGACCCGGGCGCCCCCATGCCGTCCCCGTAGTAGTGGATCAGCTTGTGGGTGGCGGTGCGGATGCCGTAGTGCGCGGGGGCATTGTGCGAGGGGTCCTCGTGCTCCCAGTAGCGGTAGTACATCGCATCGGGCCAGGTGGCGCGCAGGTGGTCGTCGGCCGAGCCGTCCAGCAGCGGGAGCAGGCTGCGTCCCTGCTGATCGGGGAGGGCCTCCCCGGGGGCGATCCCACAGGCGTCGAGCAGGGTGGCCGCGAGGTCGACGTTGGTGGTGAGCTCATCGATCACCGTTCCGGCCGGGATCGTGGAGGGCCAGCGCACCATCATCGGCATCTGCAGGGACTGGTCGAACATCAGCCGCTTGTCGAACCAGCCGTGATCGCCGAGGAAGAAACCCTGGTCCGACGTGTAGACGACGATCGTGTTCTCCGCCAGGCCGCGTGATTCGAGCTCGGCGAGCACGCGCCCGGTGGAGTCGTCGATGGCTTGGATGGTCTGGAGGTAGTCGCGCATGTAGATCTGGTAGTTGCGACGGGTGCGGGCCTCACGGTTCTCCTCGCCCTGGAGCTCCGGGGGCAGGGGCTGCTTGAGGTCGTTCTCGGTGAGGTCGTCGGCGACGCTCATGCGGACCTCGCGGACCGCGCGGCTCATGGTCGCGTGATCGTCGAAGAGGGTGTCCGGCTCCGGGATCGTCTCCAGGGGATAGAGGTCCGCGTGGCGGGGGTGCGGGATCCAGTTGCGGTGCGGGGCCTTGTGGTGCAGGAGCAGGCAGAACGGCGAATCCGGATCCTCGGCCTGGGTGCGGTCCAGCCAGTCCAGTGCCAGATCGGTGACGGTGTCGGTGGCATAGCCGGGGACGACGGCATCCACCCGCTCCCCGGCACCGTCGATGCCGTACATGACCGGATCGTTGTACTCGCCCTGACCGCGGTAGATCCGCCATTCGTCGAAGCCCTGGGGGTCGTTGCGCTCCTCATGCCCCAGATGCCACTTGCCGAACAGAGAGGTGCGATATCCGCAGTCGTGGAGCACCTGGGGGAAGGTGCGAACCCGATAATCGAATCCGGAGTAGATCGTCGCGGCACCGTTGATGTGCGAGTAGGTGCCCGAGAGGATCGTCGCCCGGCTGGGTGTGCAGATCGAATTCGTGCAGTACAGCGAATCGAGCCGGGCTCCCTGCGACGCGATGCGGTCCAGGTTTGGAGTGCTGTTGACCCGGCCCGAATAGGCGCTGATCGCGTGCGCAGCGTGGTCATCGGTGAGGATGAAGACGATGTTCGGGCGGGTGCTGCCAGGGGATCCCGCGTCACTGCCCTCAGCAGGGCGGTGGGGTACGAACGGGTTCTGCGGTGTCGTCATCGGCTCCATCTCTCCATTCTGACAGGCGAGCGCATCGCGGCCGGTCAGTACGCGCGGTGTGGGACAACTGCCCGGCCTTCCCTAGAGCGGCGTCCTGACCGGGCGCGTGAGGAGTCGGGCCGACAGCTCTGCTCATGCCTGCGTGCCTGCGTGCCTGCGTTCCTGTGTGCGTGTGTGCGTGCGTGCGTGCGTGCGTGCGACTGCATCTCAGCTCGCGCGTGCGGCCGCATCGCCGGTGTCCTGGTCGTCTATGACCCGGTCGTCCATGCCCTGGTCGTCCGCGTTCTCGTCGCCCGCGTTCTCTGCAGACGCGGCGATGATGTCGTGCCCGACGCCGTCTGATCCGGACCCGTCTGCTCCGAGCCTGTCTGCTTCGAGCTTGTCCGCCTCGAGTCCGTCCGCCCCGAGTCCGTCGGCCCCGAGTCCGTTCGCCGCGAGCTCTGGCTCGATCAGTGCGGGTGCGGTCGAGGTGTATCGGTGACCGGAAGGGGTGACGATGACGAGCCGTGCCGGCTTTCCCTCGTCAGCGGCTTCGATGCTCGTCTCCCAGCCCGGGAGCTCCCGGATTAGGTTGAAGCGCTGGCAGTAGCCGATGCCATTATCGACAGTGGTCGTCCCGCCTTCGGAGTATCTGATCGAGTGGTCGACATCGTGGATGGCCGCATCGCACCAGGGCGTCCGGCATTTCTGGTCCCGCAGCAGGATGAACCGACGAACGGCTCCCCGGAACACTCGCCGACGCGGATCTGCCGCGGTCAGCTCGCCCGTGTGCGGGTCGGTGTACAGACGCCGTATCCAGCGCTTCGCCTCCTGGAGCATGCGACGCTCCGGGGGTTTCGAGGGATCATCACCGTGCGGTCCCGGGGAAGGTCGGAGCTGAGGCATCTCCGAATGATCCCGGTCAGAATCGGCATGATCCGGGTCAGCCTCGACTTTCCCCTCACGTTCCGGGGCGACCGCGCAGGGTGTCGGCGACGTGCGCTGGGGCCCAGGAGGGTCGGGCGCACCGGGATCCTCGAGAGTCAAGGAAACTTCAGGCGCACCGGGAACTTCGTGCGCTCCGGGATCCTCGGGGGCTCCAGGGACCGCAGGCGCTTGAGGCAGCTTGGCTGCTGACGTGGTCGCGACTCCGAGTGCGATATCGCGCGCCGTACCGCCTGGAATCGGGATTCCTTCGATCCACGCGGATTTGTTTTCTGTCCCGAGCAGCGTCGTATCCGTCATGAGCAGAGAGATCTCCACTGGAATGGCGTCGACATTCGCCGCTCCCGTGACACGCTCGACGAGCGCATCCGCCATGATCTGCCCTTTCCCCCGTGCATCTCCGGAGCTCTTCGCCGATTTCGATTCACGGGTCAGCGCTGCAAAACAGGCGACACCATCCTTCGTGGGCAGGATGGCATGGAGGATCGACATGCCGTCCGGCGCAGGACGTATCGAGACCCTGCGCTCGGCGACCGCACGGGACGCGCGCTTCACCGCGGCGACAGGATCGAGCTCCTGCGCCCGAGCGCGAGTGGCGCGCCCCGAGGCCGACGCCGTCATGGCGGGGAGCCTTCCCTCGAGCTCCTGGTCGATGAGCTCTCTATCCTCGTCGCTGAGGACGAGCACGTTCTTCGCCACCTCGGCGGCCGCCCATTCGCTGATCTCACCCTGCTCGAGGAGCTTCGTGGTGCGGGGCAGCGTCTCGACCAGGATCCGATGGACGACCAGCTGGTCCGAGGCATGTTTCGGGGTGATCCTGCGGGCAAGTGCCACCTGGTCCGCGACCCCTTTGCCGAGCTGCCCCCTCGCGACCCCCTGGTGCCTCTGCACTGCGATCTGGGACTCCCGGAACGTGACCTCCGCGTGCGCCTGGCAGGCACCGAGCGCACCCTTCCCCCGTTCCAGGGTTGCGATGAGGTCGATCAGGTCATGGTCCGAGGAGCCTGCGAGATCCGCGCCCCGTGGGGCGCGCTCGAGGAGGTCTGTGAGCTCTGCGGTCCAGGCGGACGCAGGCGACGGGCCGGGCAGTGCAGTCACGATCGCCTCCATGGCCATCCCCCTCACGTCGTGTCTTCACGGAACCAGTCCGGCGCTTCTGAACCAGCCCGGTGCTTCTGAACGAGCCCAGTGCTCGAACGCCTGTCCGTTGCTGCCACTCCAGAATGACCCACGAGGCACCCCCGGACAAGACCCCCCATGAATTGGGGACAATTATGTGGATAACCACCCACTGTGGAGGAAAGAAATCACGCAGATCCACAGCTGTGAACGCACTGTGGATATCTCGAATCTGCCTCTCGAATCCCCCGAAACGTCTCCACGACACCTCGTTGCTCGCACCCTGCGGCGTCGCCCCGCCTGCCCCTCGTCTATCCCCTCGCCTACCCCCTTGTCTATTCCCTCATCGCCTCACCTCGTGAGAAGCCTCCCGCCCCTCTCCCGCTCGCCCGCGCGCAGGACTAGCGTGATGCTCATGTGGCAGATGATGGATCTCCTGTACGGGCACAAGAAGGACATGGTCACGCCGGAGAACGCGCTCCCCGGCCGGGACCGGTACCCCTACTCCCTCGCGCGCGAGCACCTCGTGCTGGGCACCGACATGCTCGGCCCCGATTCCCCGGTCGACCCGCGCCCGTGGCCGGCCGACACCGAGGAGATCATCCTGGCCGGCGGCTGCTTTTGGGGCATCGAACGCATCGCGTGGCAGACGCCCGGCGTGCACACGACCTCCTCCGGCTACGCGGGCGGCTACACGCCGCACCCCACCTACGAGGAGGTCTTCTCCGCGAAGACCGGACACACCGAGGCGGTGCGCGTCCTCTACTCCGGCGGCGACGAAACCCTGCGGGCACTGCTCACCCAGTTCTGGGAGCAGCACGACCCCACCACCGCGAACCGCCAGGGCAACGACGTGGGCACCGAGTACCGCAGCGCCGTGTACTGGACGTCCGCAGCGCAGGGCGAGGCGGTCCGAGACTCCGCGGCCCGCTACCAGGAAGCTCTCGACGCGGCAGGTCGCGGCGCCATCACCACCGAGCTGAAGCCCCTCGCGGAGGCCGGCGACGGGCGGTACTACACCGCCGAGCCCGAGCACCAGCAGTACCTGCAGAAGGTTCCGAACGGGTATTGCAACCACGGATTCAACGGCGTGGCCTGCTCGCTCAGCTGATGATTCGGCTCAGCCCTCGCAGCTGACTATTCGGCTCAGCCCTCGCAGTTGACGATTCGGCTCAGCTCTCGCAGGCGCGGTTCGAGCTCAGCCCGCTGACGAGCCGCCCGGCGCCGTACCGGGCAGACCATCCCCGACGTCGCCGCCCATGAGGTTGCGTCGGGCGCCGATGTCCGGTCCCCCGGCAGGTCGGGCGGGGGCCTGCGCGGCACCCATCAGCTGGGCGGCGAAGCCGCCGGCCTCGCGAGGCATCGGGGCGCCGCCCGGACCGCAGGCGTCGGCCGCCGCGGGACGACGCTCGCGCGCCTCTGTCCCGGCCCGGGCGAAGCGGCTCATCTGCTCCGTCGTCGGGTATATCGCGCTGACCACGATGTCCAGGCCCAGCAGCGTCACGGGCAGAGCGCTCTCCCCGGCGGAGTCCAGCAGCGCCCGCACCGGTTCGCACTCCTCGAAGGCCCAGGCGTCCTCATCCTGGAGGTAGACGGTGATCGGGTGGCCGTCCAGGGCCAGGGCCGCGGCCTCGTCGAGGAACGCCTCCTGCGTCTCCGCATCCGGCGGCGGCGAGGGCAGGAAGATGTCCAGTGCCGCCAGCTGCCCGAGATCATCCGCATCGCTCATGGTCACCACGGTAGCGCCCCGCGGGCCGACAGCCGGCTCGCACCGACCTGGCAGACTGTCGAGATGGACAGCTCCGCACACCAGCCCGTACTGCTCGCCCACGACACCTTGGTGATGCAGCAGATCACCGGGTTCATGTCGAACGACTTCGACATCCTCGACGCCACGGGCCAGCAGGCGATCGGGCATGTCTCGACCTCCGGCGGCGGACTCTCCCACCTCGTCGCCGGGAGCCGCTCCCTCGACGTCGCCGATGCCGACGGGAGCCCGCTGCTGCACGTCGAGGATCCGATGAGCCTCGGCTTCGACCACTTCCGACTGTCCACTCCCGAGGGTGCTCCGCTCGCCGAGGTGACCAGTCGTTTCGCGCTCTTCTCCACCCGCGTGCGCATCACGATGGCCGATGGCACCGATCTCGAGCTGAGCGGAGACATGCTGGGGCTCGACTTCGAGTTCCAGGTTCAGGGCGCGGTCGCAGCGCGGGTCTCCCGGAAGTGGGCGGGTCTCGGCCGCGGCGTCCTCGGCCGCAGCCGTTACGCGGTCGGGATCGAGCCGACGGTGCCCGCGCAGCTGCGGCTGGCGATCATCGGCGGCTGCATCGTCCTGGATCTCATCCGTCGGAAGAAGCAGAACCAGGGCTGAGCGCGCCTCACCTGGTCACCGCAGCATGCGCTGCGCCGTCCTCAGCCATGCCGCGGCGTCCTCGACGTAGCCGAGGTTGCCCAGATGGATGCCCGTCGTCACGCGTTCGAGATGCGCCCAGGCCAGAGCCCTCTCCGGGTCCAGTCCGACACGTCGCGCCAGCCGCTCGGCGAGTGCGGCATGCCAGCGTGCGGGCCCGGTCGAGCACGACGGCGTGCCCCGTCGCACAGGGAAGCGTTGCGTCGGCCGCGAGAGCACCCTCGAAGATCTCCAGCAGCGAGCGCGCCTTCTGCGACGGGGCGAACGGTCGGCCGACGTCGAGCGGGACCTCCCAGGCCTGCAGCAGCAGGCCACCGAGCACATCGGTCTGGGCGAGGGGATCGGGGACGGTCTGCGGGAGCATCGGGCCGAGCTTCTCGAGCAGCATCGCGTCTCGCTCCTCGTCATGGGCGACCAGCCGGACGTAGCCGTGACCGTCCGCCGCCGCCAGGATCCGGGCCTGCTGGGCCACATCGGCTCCCCCACCCCCGAACTTCACGACGAAACTGCCGGTCGCCTGGAGGCCGCAGCCCGTGGGGGCGTCGGAGGGTCCACGGGGGCCGACGGGTCCCGACCGACGCTCCACCTCGAGCACCGGCAGTCCGGCGCCCGCCAGATGCACGTGCCGGACCTCCAGGCCCCAGTGCGCCAGCACGCCGTGCAGGCGGTCGGGGAACTCGGAGACCAGGTCACGAGCCCACTCCTGGGAGGCCCAGGGCCGGGACCGCAGGAGCGCGACGACCTGCTGCGGGGTCGTGGCGACAGGATCCGGGGCCGTCGCGACAGGGTCCGGGGGCGTAGCGGCAGGATTCGAGGTCACGACGACACGCTCCGGGGTCACCCCGCCGAGGCCGACGCGGCCGCGCGGCCGGCGGCGTCGAGAGTGCGACCCAAGGGCCGGTAGTGCTCGTGGACGGCGTCGCGATAGGCGTCCGCGTCCCCCGCCTCGAGGGCGGTGAGCATCGCCTGGTGCGCGTCGACGGTGACCATGATGTCCTCGGACTGCACGATCTCCAGCAGCGGCACGGCCGTCGTGTGGATCTCCCAGAAGGCCTGCGCGAGCTGGCGCAGCAGGCCATTGGGCAGCCGCGAGAACAGGGCCGTGTGGAAGGCGGCGTCGGCCTCCGGGAACGGCTGGCCGGTCGTCGCGAGGCGTCGCATGTCCTCGACCAGGGCCTCGAGCTCGGAGTTCACGGTGCCGCGGTAGATCTCGACGAGCTGCTCGGCGACGGAGAGGTCGATCGCGATGCGCAGCTCCACGACCTCGCGCAAAGCCCGCAGGTCATTGCCGTCGTCCAGCCGGGCCCGGAACAGCAGACCGTTCACGAGCGGGGCGAGGGACAGCTGCCCCACGAAGGTCCCGTGGCCGTGCCGCACCTCGACGATGTCCAGAGAAGCCAGTGTGCGCATCGCCTCCCGGACGGAGGAACGGGAGATCTCGAGCCGTTCGCACAGCGCGGTCTCGGTGGGCATCGGGTCCCCCGGCACGAGCCCCTCGGTCAGGATCAGGTCCTGGATCCGTTCGACGGCGCTGTTGCCAGCTCCCTTGGTGCGAGCCATGTCGTCTCCTCCCCCGGCGCATCGTCACGGGTGTGACGCCTGCCCCATCATGCCGTGCTCGGCCCCGCAGCCGCAGGTCGGCTCGGATGGTCACTGCTGTGCATCGGTCTTCGGACGCGTGGTGGCGATCACGGATCGATTCCTGTACTGTCCCGGTCATCAGACATCATACGTCTGATCTTCGCAGTGCGGCGACCGCTCATGACCGTGACAACCGTCCTCGGACGGGGCAACCACCCCGGACGGAGAGCAACGACTGTCGGCGGGCTGTGAGGACGACGTTCACCCGACCCCGGCGCGACACGCGGCCGGATCACCCCTTGAAGGATGCATCAATGGCGATCACCACCTCCGCCGATCGACTCGGCCGGCGCAGCTTCCTCCGCGGCTCCGCCACCCTCGCCGGCGCCGCCGGCATCGTCGCAGGCATCGGAGCCTGCGCTCCCCAGGACGCCGGGAAGGACGCCGGATCGGATGCCGGTGGCGCCCCCGCCGACGAGGCGGATCCGGACGGCCACCTCAGCGCCGCCATCAGCTACGAGCTCGGCACGAACGGCTACGACCCGATGAGCACGTCGGCCGCTCTGACCGTGGCCGTCAACTGGCACACCCTCGAGGGCCTCACCGAGCTGCACCCCGTGACCCGTGAGGTCTACGCGGCGCTGGGCACCGAGATCCCCTCCGCGGAGGGCACCTCCGTGGACGTGACCCTGCGCGACGGCGCCGTCTTCCACGACGGCTCCCCCGTCACCACCGATGACGTGGTCTTCTCCTTCGAGCGCGTGCTGGACCCGGAGAACGCGTCGCTGTACTCGCAGTTCGTACCCTTCATCGAGTCGGTCACCGCGAAGGACGACACCACCGTCACCTTCGCCCTCACCGCCCCCACCGGCGTGTTCGCCGAGCGTCTCTCGACCGTGAAGATCGTGCCCCAGGCCGCCGTCGAGGCGGATCCCAAGGAGTTCGATGCCAACCCGATCGGCACCGGGCCCTGGAAGATGACCGACAACGGCGCCACCTCCAAGGTCGTAGAGTTCGAGCGGTTCGACGACTACACCGGCCCGATGGCGGCCCAGGCCAAGACCATGAGCTGGGAGATCATCCCGGACGCCGCGACCCGCACCAACGCCATCCAGTCCAAGACCGTGCAGGTCATCGACTCGGTCCCCTACCTCTCGATCGACCAGCTCAAGGGCAGCGGCACCGTCGAGTCCGTGGGCGGCTTCGGACTGCTCTTCGCGATGTTCAACAACGCGAAGGACAACCCGTTCAACGACCTGAGGAACCGCCAGGCGTTCCTCTACGCGATCGATATGGACAAGGTCATCGAGACCGGTCTCAGCGGTCAGGCGGAGCCCGCGAGCTGCTTCGTCCAGAAGGACCACCCGAACTACAAGGAAGCCTCCACGGTCTACTCCCTGGATGCCGAGAAGGCGAAGGCGCTGTTCGCCGAGACGGGCCTCACGTCCTTCCGCATGCTGGTCACCGACCATGACTGGGTCCAGCAGTGCACCCCGATCATCCAGGAGTCCCTCTCCGCGATCGGCATCGACGTGACCTTCGAGCAGAAGCAGTCGGCCGACGCCTACACCACGGTGGACTCCGACCCCGACGCCTTCGACGTGATGGTCGCCCCCGGTGACCCCTCGGTGTTCGGCAACGATCCCGACCTGCTGATGCGCTGGTGGTACGGCAGCCCCGTCTGGACCGAGAACCGTATGCACTGGAAGGGCCAGGACGCCTGCACCGAGACGGCGGATCTGCTCACCCAGGGTCTGGAGGCCGTGGACCCGGCGGAGCAGGAGAAGGTCTGGGGCCAGCTGTTCGATCTGCTCTCGGACGAGGTCCCGCTGTACCCGCTGTTCCACCGCAAGGCACCGACGGCCTGGGACCCCACCACCCTGGTGGACTTCCAGCCGATCTCGCTGACGGGGCTCAGCTTCATCGACGTCGCCTCCACCCAGGCGGAGTGACGCGCCCGGGGCGGGGCGAGCCGCAAGCCGCCCCGCCCCGGCAGCCCCGCCCCGTCAGCCGCATCGTCGTCGGCCCTGCCCCGTCGGCCCCGCGCCGTCGGCTCTGCCCTGTCGGCCCCACGCATTCCTCGTCCTGATCCACCGCTCGACCCACGGAGGACCTCGTGTCCCAACTCGTCCGACTCATCGGGCGGCGCCTCGTCGCGCTGCCGCTCATGATCCTCGGCGTCACCCTGCTGGTGTTCGTCATCATGTCCCTCTCGCCCACCGACCAGGCTCGGCGCGCGCTCGGCGAATCCGCCTCGGAGGAGGCGCTGGATCTGTATCGCGAGGCCAACGGGCTCAATGACCCGCTCCTGGAGCGGTACTTCTCGTTCCTCGGGGGCATGTTCCGGGGGGATCTCGGCACCACCAGCGGCAACACCCCGGTCACCGAGGTCGTCGCCCGGGCACTCCCGATCACCCTCCAGCTCACCTTCCTGGGCCTTGCGATCGCGATCGTGATCGCCGCGGTGCTCGGCGTGCTGGCGGCCCTCTTCCGCGACCGCTGGGTCGACCAGGTGATCCGCGTGTTCACCGTCGCGTCGCTGGCCACACCGTCGTTCTGGCTCGCCCTGCTGCTGGTCCAGTGGCTCGCCGACATCCCCGGCGGCTGGCAGCTGTTCCCGGCCCTCGTCTCCGGCTGGGTCGGATTCTTCGAGGATCCCGCCACCTACGTCAACAACATCGCCCTCCCTGCCCTCGCGCTCGGGATACCGGTCGCCGGATCGCTCACCCGCGTGGTCCGCACCGCCATGGTCGAGGAGCTGGACCGCGACTACGTGCGCACCGCGATCGGTGCCGGTGTCCCCTACCCGATCGTCGTCAGCCGCAACGTGCTGCGCAACGCGCTGATCACCCCGATCACCGTGCTCGGCCTCCGCGTCGGGTACCTCATGGGCGGCGCCGTGATCATCGAGATCATCTTCAACATCCAGGCCATGGGCCAGCTCATCCTCGACGGCGTCAACCGCAACGACGTGTTCCTCGTGCAGGGAGTGACCCTCGTGGTCGCGATCTCCTTCATCATCGTGAACATCGTCGTGGACCTCCTGTACGTCGTCGTCAACCCCCGCATCAGGAGCATCTGACATGCGACCGAAGCTCGGATCCCGTCTCCAGTCCGTCAGCGGCAGCCCGCTGGCCCCGTTCACCGCCCTCCCCTGGCCCAGCCGCATCGCGGTCCTGTTCCTGGCCGGGCTCACCCTCCTCGCGATCTTCGCACCGGTCATCGCCCAGTACGGTCCCCTCGCGAGCGGCCCTCCGGTCCAGCCTCCGGGCCTGGACCACTGGATGGGGACCGACAGGATCGGGCGCGACATCTTCTCGCGCGTCGCCCACGGTGCCCGCTCCTCGCTGATCATCGGGCTCGCCGCCACCGCCGCCGCGCTCGTGGGTGCCGCCGTGCTCGGCTCCTTCGCCGCGACCGCCTCGAAGATCCCCTCCGAGATCCTCATGCGCGTGCTCGACGTGATCATGTCGTTCCCGGGCATCGCCCTGGCCGCCGTGTTCGTCGCCGTGTTCGGCACCTCGCTGCCGGTGCTGGTCTTCGCGATCGGCTTCCTCTACGTGCCGCAGCTGGCCCGCGTGGTGCGCGCCAATGTGCTCGCCCAGTTCGGTGAGGACTATGTGGCCGCCTCGCAGGTCATGGGTGCCTCCACCCCGTGGATCCTCCTCAAGCACGTGGCCCGCAACTGCATCGCCCCGATCATGGTGTTCGCGACCGTCCTGGTCGCCGACGCGATCGTGCTGGAGGCCTCGCTGTCCTTCATCAACGCCGGTGTGCAGCCTCCTGCCCCGTCGTGGGGCAACATCCTCTCCGAGGGCAAGCAGCTGCTGCTGGCCGGCTACTGGTGGCCGACGTTCTTCCCCGGCCTCGCGATCCTGCTGACCGTGCTCTCGCTGAACATCCTCTCCGAGGGGCTCACCGACGCCATGGCCAGCCCGCGGATCCGCGCGGCGGTCGACGTCGAGGCCGACGAGGCCGGCGTCGCCGCTGAGGCCACTGAGGCCACTGAGGCCACGGCTGCTGTGGACGCAGTGCCCGCGAAGTCCGCTGAGCCCGCGGCTGCTGCGGACGCGGGACAGCCCGAGGTGCTCGGGGCGACCGACGCGGAGACCTCGCAGCGCCTGCTGAACGACTCCCTCGCCGCACTGCGCGTCGCCGAGCTGGCGCGGCCCGAGCGCGAGGTGGTCGACGAGTCGGTGCCTCCGCTGCTGGACGTCCAGGACCTGCGCGTCTCCTTCCCGGGGGCGCACAACGGCACCGACATCCTCGATGGAGTCTCGTTCCAGGTGCGCCCGGGCGAGACCATGGGCCTGGTCGGCGAGTCCGGCTCCGGCAAGTCCGTCGCGAGCCTCGCGATCATGGGTCTGCTGCCCCGCACCGCCCGGATCAGCGGCACGGTCATGCTGGGCGACGTCGACCTGCTGTCGATCTCGCCCAAGGAGATGAACGCTCTGCGCGGCCACGAGATCGCGATGATCTACCAGGACGCGCTGAGCTCCCTGAACCCCTCGATGCTGATCCGCTCTCAGCTGGCGCAGCTGACCAGCCGCGGTGGCACCCGCACCGCCGAGGATCTGCTGGCCCTCGTGGGCCTGGACCCGAAGCGCACCCTGTCCGCATACCCGCACGAGCTCTCCGGCGGTCAGCGCCAGCGCGTGCTCATCGCGATGGCCCTGACCCGCGATCCGAAGCTGGTCATCGCCGATGAGCCCACCACGGCGCTCGACGTCACCGTGCAGAAGCAGGTCGTGGAGCTGCTGAACTCGCTGCGTGAGGAGCTCGGCTTCGCGATGGTGTTCGTCAGCCACGACCTCGCCCTGGTCGCCCAGCTCGCCCACCGCGTGACCGTGATGTACGCGGGCCAGGTGATCGAACAGGGCATCCAGCACGAGCTGCTGACCGACCCCCGCCACGAGTACACCCGCGGCCTGCTCGGCTCGGTGCTGTCGATCGAGGCGGGCGCCGAGCGCCTGCACCAGGTCCCCGGCACGGTCCCCTCGCCCCGCGACTTCGCCGTCGGCGACCGCTTCGCCCCGCGCTCGCTGGACCCGTCGGCCGATCCCACCCGGCGCCCGGAGCTGCTCCCGGTCGGAGACTCCGGCCACGTCGTGGCCAGCACCGGCGGCGTCCCCGCGCCCCTCGAAGGAGACCTGCGATGAACGACCTCACCACGAGCTCCAGCGGGGCGGAGACGGCCGACGGCAGGCCCGCCCCCACCATCGAGCTGCACGACGTGCACGTGGTGCACAAGCTCCGCACCGGCAGCCTGCTGCGGCCCGACACCATCCGCGCCGTGGACGGCGTGAGCGTGTCGGTGCGCCGCGGCGAGGTGCTCGGCATCGTCGGCGAATCGGGGTCCGGAAAGTCGACCCTGGCCCGCGTGATGACCGGCCTGCAGCCCGTGACCAGCGGAACCGTGCTCTTCGGCGGGCAGCCCTTCGGTCGCTCCCGGGCCCGTCGTCGGGAGCTGGGTCGCACCGTCTCGGTGGTCTTCCAGGACCCCGCGACCGCCCTGAACCCGCGGCTTCCGGTCCGGGAGACGCTCATGGACCCGCTGCGGGTCCATGGCGTGGGCACCGAGCGGGAGCGTCTCGCCCGGGTCACGGACCTCCTGCATCTCGTGGGCCTGCCGCAGTCCGCGATGGAGGTGCTGCCGCGGCAGATCTCCGGCGGTCAGCGTCAGCGCGTGGCGATCGCCCGCGCCCTGGCCCTGGAACCGCAGATCATCGTGGCCGATGAGCCCACCAGCGCCCTGGACGTGTCCGTGCGCGCCCAGGTGCTGAACCTGCTCATGGACCTCAAGCGCGAACTCGGACTGGGGCTGGTGTTCATCTCGCACGACATCAGCACGGTCCGCTTCGTCTCGGACTCGATCATCGTCATGAACCACGGCAAGGTCGTCGAGCACGACACCGCCGAGCGGATCTTCACCGATGCCCAGGACGAATACACCCGCACCCTGCTCGCCGCCGCGCCCTCGCTCCTGTAGCGACCTGCGCGCCGACGGGCGCCCCACCACCCCCTGTACGCCTCGTGAAGGAGCACTCCCCCATGACCACCACGCAGACCTCCGCCTCGACCTCCTCGACCGATCGCCTCACCGGCGTCGTCCCCCCGCTGCTCACGCCGCTGACGCCCGAGGGCGAGATCGACATGGCCTCCCTCGAACGCCTGGTCACCCACCTCCTCGAGGGCGGCGTGGACGGGATCTTCGCCCTCGGCTCGAGCGGCGAGGTGGCCTACTCCGATGACGCCCGCCGGGCACAGGTGCTCGAGGCCGTCACCGGTTTCGTCGCCGGCCAGGTGCCCGTCATCGCCGGCGTCATCGACATGCAGACCGACCGGGTCATCCACCACATGCGCGCCGCCGAGCGCTTCGGCCTGGACGGCTATGTCGTCACCGCGCCGTTCTACTCGATCACCGGTCCGGAGGAGATCGACACCCACTTCCGCACCATCGCCGCCGCGGCCGACGCCCCGATCTGGGCCTACGACATCCCGGTGTGCGTGCACACCAAGCTCTCCCCCGCGCACCTGCTGCAGCTCGGCACGGACGGTGTCATCACCGGCGTCAAGGACTCCAGCGGCGACGACGTCTCCTTCCGCCGCCTGGCCGCCATGAACCGCGCCGCCGGATCTCCGCTGACTCTGCTGACCGGCCACGAGGTCGTCGTCGACGGCGCCTACCTCTCCGGGGCCGCCGGCTCCGTGCCCGGCCTGGGCAACGTCGACCCCGCCGGCTATGCCCGCATGCACCGCGCCGCACAGGCCGAGGACTGGGCACTGGTTCGGCGCGAACAGGACCGCCTCGCCGCACTGTTCGAGATCGTCTTCCAGCCCACGGACAAGGTGGGGCCGGCCGCCGGCATCGGCGCGTTCAAGACGGCGCTGCGCGAGCTCGGCATCATCTCCACCAACAACGTCACCGTCCCGATGTCGCCGATCGAGGGCGAGGCCGTGGGCCGGATCCGCGCGATCCTGGAGCAGACGGGTCTGCTGAGCGGCGCCGATGCCTGATCCGATCCTCGCCCTCGACCTCGGGGGCACGAAGATCCGCGCCGCCCTGGTCCACGGGGCGGGTTCGAGTTCGGGTTCGGGTTCGAGTTCGGCCGACGAGGTTCTGCCGGGACCGCAGGTCGACCGCGTGGACACGGTTCCGACCCCGGCCCGCGACGGGGCCGAGGCGATCCTGGCCGCCGCCCTCGAGCTCGCCGAGCGCGTGTGCGGCGGGGCGAGGATCGCCGGCATCGGGATCTCGTCGGCCGGGGTGATCGACAGTGCTCGAGGCCAGGTCACCCATGCCACCGACTCCCTGAGCGGCTGGGCGGGGACCGACGTCGCCGGCCCGTTCGCCGCACGCTTCGGCGTGCCCGTCACCGTGCTGAACGATGTGCACGCCCACGGGATCGGCGAGGCCCGCTTCGGGGTGGGCCGCGGCCGCGGGTCCCTGCTGCTGGTCGCCGTGGGCACCGGGATCGGCGGGTGCCAGGTGGTGGGCGGTGCCCCGGTCCTGGGCGATCACGGAGCGGCCGGGCACATCGGCCACCTGGCCGTCCCGGGGGCCGAGGGTGTGCCCTGTCCTTGCGGACGCGTCGGCCACCTCGAGGGTCTCGCCTCGGGACCGGGCATCGTGGAGCTCGCACGCCGCCTGCGGTCGGAGTCCGACACGGGCGGCGAAGAACCTGCCTCCACGATCACCGACGGTCACGGGCTCGCCCGGGCCGTCCTGGAGGGCGATGCGGTCGCGCTCGAGGCGTACCGGCAGGCGGGATTCGCCACCGGCCGGGTGATCGGCGGACTCCTCAACGTGCTCGATGTCGAGGTCGTGGCCCTGACCGGCGGGGTCTCCGAGGCCGACGGACCGTGGGCCGATGCCCTGCGCCAGGGCATCGCGCAGGACGCGATGGACGTGGTCGCGGCGACCCCGGTGCTTCCCGCGAGCGCCGGCACTCACGCAGCGCTGCTCGGTGCGGCCGCCAGCGCGCACGACGTTCTGCCCACCCGATGAAAGGCTTCCCCATGCATCCGTTGATCGCCCCGCTCGAGGGGTCGTTGATCGTCTCCTGCCAGGCCTACCCCGGCGAAGCCATGCGCGACCCCAGCACCATGGCCCAGATCGCGAACGCCGTCCAGACCGGCGGCGCCAGCGCCGTCCGCGCCCAAGGCCTCGACGACATCCGCACCGTCAAGAACGCCATCGACATCCCCGTCATCGGCATCTGGAAGGACGGCACCGACGGCGTGTTCATCACCCCCACCCTCGACCACTGCCGCGCCGTGGTCGACGCCGGAGCCGACATCCTCGCCCTGGACGGGACCACCCGCCCCCGCCCCGACGGCCGCACCTTCACCCAGACCGTGCACGCAGTCCGCGAATTCTTCGACGGCCCCCTCATGGCCGACTGCGACTCCCTCGACTCCGCCCTGCTCGCCGCCGACGCCGGAGTCGAGATCATCGGCACCACCCTCGCCGGCTACACCCCCGCCCGCCCAAAAACCGACGGCCCCGACCTCGACCTCCTCCACGAACTCTCCGAAAAACTGCCGACGACCTCCGTCCTCGTCGCCGAAGGCAGAGTCCACACCCTCGCCCACGCCGCCGCAGCCCGCGCCACCGGAGCCTTCGCCGTCGTCGTCGGCACCGCCATCACCCACCCCACCACCCTCACCACCTGGTTCCACCACGCCGTCACCACCGCCTGACCCACCCCGCACCAGCACTGCACCTGCACCAGCACCAGCACCAGCAAGAAACCCCCAGCAGCCCCACGAACCGTCGACCCCACCAGCCTGTCCCCGATGAGTGGAGAACCCCATGGCTCACGATCCGACGAGCGCCCCTCGGAAGCGTCCCCTGTCCTCGCCACGCCCGGACCCCTCGTCGGGCCACGGCGCCGAGCCCGGCGCTGGTGCGGAGATCGGGCGGGGCGCCCTGCTGACGGGGCTCGGGGCGGCCGGGCTCGGGCTCGCTGCGGCGCTGACTCCGTCGGCCGCCGTGGCCGGCCCGCCGGACCCTCGTCGGACCGACAGCTCCGAGACCCTCCCGGTCCTCGCGGCCGACGCCGACTGGGCGGAGGTGCTCGCGACGACCCCGCAGATCCAGCTCGATCCCGCACAGCGCTATGTCCTGGACGCTCCCGTGGAGCTCCCCAGCGGGACCGTGATCGAGGGGCACGGCGCGACGGTGAGCGTGTCGAGCACCGGTCACGGAGCGTTCGTCATCGACCAGGCCGAGAACGTGACGATCCGGGGCGTACGGCTGCTCGGCACCGAGTCCCCGGCTCTCGACGTCCCGCTGGTCGTCGAGCACACGGCCATCCGCGCCCGTCGGGCCAGGAACCTGCGAGTGATCGACTGCGATCTGATCGGCTGGCAGGGCGCCGGGATCGCTGCGACCGGGGACGCCGCGGACGACTACTTCTCCTACGGTCTCCAGATCACCGGAAACCGTGTCGAGGACTGCTACCTCGGAATCTCCACGGCCGATCGCTGCGAGTACTCCGTGCTCGCCGCCAATGTCTTCACCACCTGTCGGTTGGCGATCTGGAACTCCGCCGGGAACTGGAACCTCACCGGCAACGTCATCGTCGGCTGCTACGGCGCCTACTATTCGATCGCCGCCACCAGCGCGTTCGGTGATCACGCGACCGACAACTGGAACCACGGCTCGGTCACCGGCTGCACGATGAACCACGCCAACGGCGGCTCACCGCGCCGTTGGACCGCGGAGCTCGCCTTCCCCATCGGCGACACCGTCCGCGACCCGGGCCCCGGGGTGGTCCTCGAGGGTGTGCTGCCCCCGACTTTCACGGGCAACACCCTCTGGTACACCGATGTCACCGCTCGGGACCTGCCCGCGAGCGTCTGGACCCTGACCGGCTGCACCCTCTCGGATCTGCGGATCACGCAGGACGGCGGTGCACCGGTACGTCTGGTCGGCCACCAATCCCACGCCGGCGAGGAGCATGCGCCGGTCCTCGTCGGCGACGCCGCCGACGCACTCGCCCCGTGATCCCGAGCCCGAACTTGAACTCGAACCCGAACTGACCCACCACAGACCGCACGACCCCACCACGACGAAGGAGTCCCTGATGGATATGACCCGACGCACGATGCTCGCCGGCACCGCCGGTCTGGCCGCCCTCGGTGCCGGAGCGGGCGGCGCACTCGCCCTGCCGCCGACGAAGGACGAGGACCGTCGCCACGGCCACTACGACGAGCAGGTTCTGGCCGCTCCCGGCGACTGGGATGTGGCGAACTTCCGCATCCCTGCGCTGGCCGTGGCCCCGAACGGGGATCTGCTGGCGGCGTTCGACAAGCGCCCGGTGCACGGCGATGCGCCTGCCCCGAACTCCCTGTGGCAGCGCCGATCCACGGATCGCGGCCGCACCTGGGGCGAGCCGACGGTGATCTCCGCGGGCAACGAGTCCGAGGCGCCCGGGGAGAAGACCGGCTTCTCGGACCCGTCCTACGTCGTGGATCAGGAGACCGGAACCCTGTTCTGCTTCTCCGTGTTCTCCAAGGACGTCGGCGTGTGGGACAGCGACTACGGCCACGACGACGAGGACCGCGGCGTGCTCAGCGCCGCCGTCGCCGTCAGCACGGATTCCGGGGAGACCTGGGAGCACCGGCTGATCACCGACGTGGTCAAGCCCGAGGACTGCCGGGCGACCTTCGCCTCCTCCGGCGCCGGCATCCAGCTGCGCTACGGCCCCCGCGCCGGCCGCCTGGTGCAGCAGTACGCCGGGTTCTTCCGCGGCGAGGGCGACGGAGATGCCGAGGTCGTCCAGGCGTACTCCGTCTATTCCGACGACCACGGCGAGACCTGGACGATGGGCACGCCCGTGGGCACGGCGATGGACGAGAACAAGGTCGTCGAGCTCTCCGACGGCACGCTCATGATGAACTCGCGGGAGAACGTGCGCACCGGGCATCGCTGGGTGGCGCTCAGCCACGACGGCGGCGAGACCTGGGAGGACCTGCACCGTGATCCGACGCTGGTGGATCCCGGGAACAACGCCCACATCACCCGCGCCTATCCCGACTCCCCGCAGGGCTCGCGGAAGTCGAAGATCCTGCTGTTCACCCACGCCGACCATGCCCCGAACGATCGGGAGAACGGCACGATCGAGGTCTCCGAGGACGACGGCGCGACCTGGAGCCGGAAGCGCGTCTTCCAGCCCGGTGCCTGCCAGTACTCGGTGCTCATCCCCAGCGGTCGCGGCGAGTTCGCGCTGCTGTACGAGGGCGAGGGCGAAGCGATCACCTTCGCCCGTCTCGACCTGGACTGGATCCTCTCGCGGTGATCTCCCTCGGCCACAGCCCCTCCCCGGTCCCTGAGGCGCCCCTGCCCCACTCCGTGCTCGCACGAGCCGGGGAGGGGCCCTGGCCCCGATACCGCATCGTGGGCCTCGCCCACCTCGGCGACGGGATCGTCCTCGCCGCCTTCGACGGCCGCGAGACCGGCCAGGACGTCCCCGATCCCACGGGTCTCGTGCAGCGTCGGTCCCTCGACGGCGGCCGCACCTGGGGCCCGTTCGAGAGCCTTCGGGAGGCGGACCGCGAGGGTCGCCAGTGGTTCTGCGACCCCAGCTATGTGGTCGATGCCGTCACCCGCGCGGTGCATGTGTTCCACACCCACGCCAAGGATCGCGGGGTGTGGGATGCGGCCGCCGGCACGGACGACTCGGACCGCAACGTGCTGGGCTCCGCGGTGAGCACGAGCACCGATCAGGGCCGTACCTGGACGCACCGCTCCGTCACCGCGGTCGCCTCCCCGCCGGAGCTGCTGCGCACCGCCTTCCCCACCTCCGGCGCCGGGCTGCAGCTGCGCCGCGGTCCTCATGCCGGGCGTCTCGTACAGCCCTACGCCGGCTGGTTCTGGGCCGACGGGGTCCCGAGCGATGACCAGGTGGTGCGCTCGTACTGCCTGGTCTCGGACGATCACGGTGCGACCTGGCAGCGGGGCGATCCGGTGGGCGAGGACATGGACGAGACCACGATCGCGGAGCTCTCCGACGGACGCGTGCTGCTGAACTCGCGCGACCATGCCCGCGGCGGTCATCGCCGGATTGCGGTCTCGGCGGACGGCGGCATGACCTGGGAGGACCTCGGCGTCGACGAGCAGTTCGTCGATCCCGGCAACAACGCCCAGCTGGCGCGCCGCTTCCCGGACGCGTCGCCTGAGGATCCGCGCGCGACAATGCTGCTGTTCAGCAACGCGTGGGACCGCTTCGCGCGGGTACGCGGCACCCTGCATAGCTCGGCCGACGACGGCGCGACCTGGCAGGAAGCACTCGTGTTCGAGCCCGGGCCGCTGGACTACTCGGTGGTCCAGGCACTGGACGACGACGCGATCGGGATCCTCTGGGAGATCGAGTCGCGCGAGATCCGCTTCGCCCGGATCGAGGCGGAGCAGCTGGACGGCTGAAGGCACGACGGCGAGGGCGAGGGCACGACGGCGAGGGCGGTGGCACCCCGGGATCGGGTGCCACCGCCCTCGCAGTGTCCATCCGGGCATCACGCCCGTCGGCGCCGTCCCTGCCGAGGGACGGCGCCGTTCTCGGTCAGCGGGCGTCGTCCTTGCCGCGTGCCGGGTTGTCGATCGTGAACTGCGGAGACGTGTAAGTCTCCCAGTGATCCGGGTTGGCCGGGTCGCCGAGGGGCCTGAGCACCCGCATCTGCAGCACGTAGTCGCCGTCCTTGACGGTCCGCACCCGCTCGTTCTTCAGGGTGTAGGTGCCGTCCCAGCCGTAGACCTCGGGCTCGGCGGAGCGACCGAGGTGATCCTCGGAGTCGATCAGACCGATGCTCGGGTTCACGACCCGCAGCTTCCCTGCCGGGTTGACCGAGTAGGCCTTCATCTCGAGCCGCTCGGCGGGGTAGGAGAACGCGTAGGCGAGGTACGGGATGTCCCCGTCCTGCATCGTGTACGTGCTCCCGCCCTCCGGGTCCAGCAGCACGCCGCCGTCGCCGTCGCTGACGCCGAGGGAGGGCAGGCCCATCCCCTGGTCGCTGAGGACGGGAAGCGCCTGGTAGTCACCGGAGAGGCCCGCGAAGGGAACCACGAGATCATCGTCGGCGCCGGTGAACGTCACCCAGCCGCCGTAGATGAGACCGTCCTCGCCGAAGTCCTCGCCGAGGGTCACCTCGACCTCAGAGGTGCCGCCTGCCGGGACGGTCACGCTCGACGCGGACGGCTCGGCGGTGCCCTCGGCCGTGTAGAACTCCGGATTCTCCGTCGGCGCGCCGGTGGCGACTCCGTGCTGGACGCCGATGTCGTAGGTCCTGTCGTCCTCGGAATCGTTGCTGACCTTCAGGGTGACCGTCTGCAGACCCTGCTCGCCCTCGCCGAGCGAGATCGAGGGGACCGAGATGCTGGTCGTGGTGTGCACGGCCTCGACCAGGTCGAGCAGGCCGGCGCCCTGACGGTGGACCGGCTCGAGGTAGCCCTGATCAGGCGCGAGAGACCAGGTCAGCGGATCCGCGGTGTTCATCATCGCGGTCTTCACGTCCTGCGGTGCGAGGTTGGGATGCGCCTGCAGGAGCAGCGCCGCGGCACCGGCGACGTGGGGAGCCGCCATCGACGTCCCCGACTTCGCGCCGTGCCCGCCCTGCTCGAGCGGGATGGTGGACCAGATCGAACCGCCCGGGGCAGCGATGTCCGGCTTGAGCTCCAGCTCGGCGGTGAGGCCGTAGGAGGAGAAGTCCGAGACGAGTCCGCCGGTCTCGTTCTCGACGACGGTGGTGCCCTCCTGCCAGGCCCAGGTGACGTCGCCCGCGGCGGCCGCCTCCTGGAGCGCGGTGCCGTCGGCCTGGGAGATCATGACCACGGGGATGGTGATCGCCGGGTCGCCCTCGACCGTGGGGTTCACCGTGCCGGGCGAGTTGTTGTACAGGATCACGGCGTCGTAGCCGGCCTCCTGGCCGGCGAGAGCCTTCTCGTAGAAGGAGCAGACGCCGCGCTCGACGAGCAGGGCCTGACCGGAGCCGGCGGCGGGCGGGACCGCGTCGGCGGTGCAGCCCTGCCCGGCCTCGGTGCCCGGTTCGCCGGCGGAGATCAGCGCGAGCTCCCCCTCCGTGGGGGCGGCCGGGCCACCGGTGGCGGCGGCGTAGGCGCGATCGCCGTCGGCCGCGATGCCGAAGGGCGTGCGCATATGGGTGTTGTCGACCGAAGCGACGGTGATCGCGTCGGAGGCGACGCCGGGGGCGCCGCTCGAGAAGGTCCCGGCCGCGCCCTCGTTGCCGGCGGAGATGACCACGGTGACGCCGTTGGCGGTGAGGGAATCGGCCAGCTGCGCCGTGGGGTAGTCCTGCCAGGTCATGAAGCTCGCGCCGAGGGACATGTTCACCACGTCCGCGCCGTCGGTCAGCGCCTGCTCCATCGCCGCGAGGATCACATCGGTGCTGCTGGTGCCGTCGCAGCCGAAGATCCGGTAGGAGAGGAGGTCGACGTCGGGGGCGGCACCGATGACCTCGCCGTCCGCTCCGATGATGCCGGCCACGTGCGTGCCGTGGCCGCCGCAGTCGTCGGGGTAGGCATCGGGCACCGGGGGCTTCCCGGTCCGGGAGTCGTAGTCGTCGCCCACGTAGTCGTAACCCCCGACGACGCGATCGCCGGGGAAGTCGACCGTCTCGTCGTTCACGCCGGAGCCGCCGAGGTCGGGGTTGTTGTAGTCGATGCCGGAGTCGATCACGGCGACGGTGACGCCCTCACCGGTGAGGCCGTCCACCTCCTGCACCTGGTCCACACCGGTCATGGCGTTGCCGAACACGTCCTCCGGGCCGGCGTCCGCCGGCTCGGGCTCGGGCTGGGCCACCTCGAGCACCGGGTACACGGCCTCGACACCGTCGACGGCACGCAGCTTCGTCACGTCCGCGTCATCCATCTGCACCGCCATGCCGTTCCAGCCCTGGACGTACGTCGCCTCGACCGTCAGCGGGATCGACGCATCGGCCGCACGGGTGCTGACCGTGTCCTGGGCGGAGACGTTCGCCGAGCGGCTGCCGCCGCGGAGCACGGGGTCGCCGGAGACCTCGACGAGCCACCGCCCCGGGATCGCGTCGGGCGAGGCATCGAGGACGTCGTTCGGCGTCGGGGCGGTCACGCCGAGGTCGGACGCGGAGCCGAGGGACTCGGGGCCGCCGTCGGCGAGCGCCGGCGAGGCCACGAGGAGGCCTGCGACGAGGCTCGCGCCGGCAGCGGCCGCGAGCACTCCGCGCGGTCTGGGCAGGTGAGCGTGGGTGAGGGGCATCGAAGATTTCCTCCGGGGATGGGATGGGCGGTGCGCAGCGCATCATCGCGCCCGGTATCCCGGCGCGCACCAGCACCTGGCATCTCATCACGGCTGAGGCATCGGCGTGACCCCTATCACCGAAGTGATCGGACTGTGACAGTGCGCCTCGGGCCGCCGCACCGGCCGAGGGGCGGCCTGCGACGGATCCTGCAGTGCGATCTCCCGGGGATCCTGCGACCGATCACCGCCCGCGGAGGTGGTCCGGACGCTCCTCGTGCTCGCTCTCGTGGTGCAGGGTGATCTCCTGGAGCTCCGGCAGCTCGTAGTCCGGGCGGTCGAGGAGCTCGAGGGCCTCGTCCGTGCGCTCCTCCTCGTCCGCCACCATCACGCTGAGCATCCCGAGCCGACCCCCGTCGACCTGCAGCTCGAGCGAGAAGCGGAAGCCGTCCTCTTCGAAGCGGGCGGTGACCGGCCAGGTCTGATTCCGCGGCACGGCGAGACGCTCGGTCTGCTCGACGACGAGCGTCACGTCCCCGGGCCCGCTGTCGACCTCGACGATGCGGGCCGAGTCCAGCTGCGTGCGCAGCGCGGGGGCGCCGGGATGGTCGCCACCGTCGAGCGGAGGCTCGAGCAGCGCCGCGATCAGTGCTCTGACCTGCTCGGGCATCTCTGCCGGCTCCTGGTCGTCCTCGAACTGCCCGAGGTCGCCACCACGCTCGGTCCGCGCCGACGAAGGCACCAGGTACAGCGCCGCGGCGCCTGCCGCCCCGATCCCGGCCAGCAGCACCCGAGGTCGTGCCACCCCGAGACGGCGGAGCCCGTCCACGATCCTGCGATCCGCGTGCTCGGACAGGTCCATGAGACCCAGGGTGGCCCCTCCGGCGAGGAGCCCGTCGCGCGCCGGGTCGAGCAGCGCGCCCTCCTCGGTCGTGGTGTCGGCGACGAGCAGCCCGCTCACCACCGCCGTTCCCAGCCGGTAGGCGGCCCGGGTCCAGGGGCCGAGCCGACGGGGTTCGACGAGGCTGAGAGCCCCCACGGCGCCCGCCGCAGCGGTGAGTCGGAGCATTCGGCCAGCACAGTGCGAGGTCATGCGCGGATTCTATGGTCTGCACGGGGTTCGGCTGACGGGCGCTCACGAGGTGGCGGCGGATCCCTTGTCGGCACCTTTGATGTCCGCCCCGCACGCGCGTGCCCGATACCCTCGCCCCGTGACCCCCGACGCCGCTCCCCCGCCCGCGCGCCGCCGCGCCGCGGTGCCGCAGGGGACGACCGCGCCGCGGGGGAAGCGCGTGCCGCCAGGGGATGGGGCGCCGGAACGAGGCCGGGGAGCACGCACCCGCGCGATCATGCCGCCGCTGCTCGCCGTGCTCGCGACCCTCGCCTACGGGGTGCAGGGCACGCTGCAGTTCCGGAACCTCACGGCACGGTCATGGGACCTGGGGATCTTCACCCAGCTCGCACGCGCCTACGGGGAGCTGCACGCGCCGATCGTCCCGATCAAGGGCGACGACGTGAACCTGCTCGGTGACCACTTCCATCCGATCCTGGCGCTGCTCGCCCCCGTGTGGTGGGTGTGGCCGTCGGGCGAGGCGCTGCTGTGGACCCAGGCGCTGCTGCTGGGGATCTCCGCGATCCCGCTGACCCGCCTCGCGATCGATCGTCTCGGTCCCGGGCTCGGCATCCTCGCGGGCGGGGCGTATGTGTTCTCCTTCGGGCTGCAGTCCGCCGCGTCCGTGCAGTTCCACGAGATAGCGTTCGCCGTGCCGCTGCTGGCGATGTCGCTGACGGCCCTGCTGCGCGGCCGGGTCCCCGCCGCGGTGCTGTGGGCCGCTCCCCTGGTGCTGGTCAAGGAGGACCTCGGCCTCACCGTCGCCCTGCTGGGAGTGATCATCGCGCTGCGGAACCGGGGCGACCGGGAGCATCGCCTGCTCGGATACGCCCTCGCCTGCTGGGGCGCGGGCTGGTTCATCCTGTCGACCTTCGTGATCCTGCCGGCGCTGAACACGGCCGGGCAGTACGACTACACCGGCAACCTCGGATCGCCGCTGGACGTGTTCTGGCCGGGGGCGAAGTGGGTGACGGTGCTGATGCTGCTGCTCGCCGCCGGGGTCATCGGCACCCGCTCGCCGCTGATCGCCCTCATGCTCCCCACGCTGGCCTGGCGCTTCACCGGCACCGTCGAGTTCTACTGGGGTTGGGGATGGCACTACGACGCCGTGCTCATGCCGATCGCCCTGGCCGCGCTGCTCGATGCCCTCGGCGACCGCCGCAGCGGCCGGGCCACCGCCTGGCTGCGGCGCGACGCCCCGGTCCCGGTGCGGCGCATCCGGGTCACCGCGGTCGCGGCCTCCGCCGTCGTCACGCTGATGCTGGGCGGGACGATGCCGGTGCTGGACGTCGTGCGTCCCGAGAGCTGGGAGCCGACCTGGCGGGCCCCGTACGCCGCCGCCGCGCTGGACGCCGTGCCCGATGGCGACGTGCTCGCCGTCGACATCACCCTCATGGCCCAGGCCGTGCCCGACCACGACGTGCAGTGGATCCACGGCCCCAACACGAGAGTCCCGGACTGCGTGCTCAGCGACGTCTACGCGTTCTCCTGGGCCGATCAACCGCCCGCGGACATCGCCGACTGGTCGCAGGAGACCTGGGGGAACGCCTTCGAGACCGTCTACGACGACGGCGGGTTCAGCGTGGCGTGTCGGGTGTAGCGCTGCCACGCATCAAGAGGTCGGCCGCCGCGTTCGGTGCACGGTGACGAACGGAGTCCATGGGCTCGCCGTCCGTTCCCGCACCCGGGCACGAGTATTCGATCGCCACCGAGTCGGTGCCCGCCTACCCTCGGATCCTGAGGCCGACGCAAGCTCCCTGAGCCCGAAGCACGTCCCCCTGAACGGAGAACCTGTGGCCGACGAATTCGTCTCGGTGACCTCGAAGAGCGTGTCGCGAGAGCGGCGGGACTGGTCGGCCACCGTGCATCGACTGCTCTCCCATCTCGCCGGCGCAGGGCTCGACGGCCTGCCGATCCCGCTCGCAGAGCAGTCGCCCGAGCTGGATGAGGTCAGCTATGTGGAGGGCGCCACGGCGATCGATGTGGTGCTGAGCCGCGCTCAGGTCGAATCCTTCGGCAGCCTGCTGCGCTCGCTCCATGACGCCGGCGCAGACTTCGACGCTCGGCCCACCGATGTGTGGCAGCCGTTCGAGTTCCGGGCATCCGCCCCGGACCCGTTCGGCGAGAGCACCTTCCTCTCCGAGATCGTGATCGGGCACGGAGACACCGGGCCCTGGAACGTCCTGGTGACCTCGGCGGAGTCCGTGTCCTTGATCGACTGGGAGTTCGCGGGGCCGATCGTGAGGCTCGACGAGGTCGCCGCCACCTCCTGGCTGGCCCTGCGGTTCCACGATCCAGAGGTCGATGCGGTCGCTCCGCTGACGAGCCTCGAGGAGAAGGTCGAGCTGCTGTCCGCCTTCCTCGACGGCTACAGGCTCGATCGCACGCTCTGGCCCGCCGTCGTGCGGGGCATGAGCGACTACGCGATCCGCGATACGGCGTACGAAGCCATACGCCTGAGCATCTCGGCGAACGATGCCCCGGCAGATGATGCCCCGGCGGACGATTCTGCGCAGTGGCGGCTGGCCTGGCGTTCACGCAGCGCCGCCTGGATCATCCGGCACCGTGCCGAGATCCTTCATCTGCTGGGGGTCTGACGGCCCCTGGCCGCAGCGCCCTGTGTCGAGCTGACCTCAGCCGCAGCCGTCGCTTCGACTGGCGGTGCTCGATCAGGTCGCCGAGGTGGAGGAGCTATCGGTTGCGGTGGGTTGATCCGAATCGGGCGGGCTGGAGGTCGTCGGCCCCTCGATGGGCGTTGTCTGTTCGGGGTCGTCCGTCGCCGTCGTCGAATCGGTCGGCGAATCTGTCGTCGGTTCCGTGGGCGGATCAGTCGCCGGATCGGTGGTCGGGTCTGTCGCAGGATCCGTGGTCGGCTCCGTCGTCGGGTCAGTGGTCGGGTCAGTGGTCGGGTCGGTCGGGCCGGGTGTCGAGCCGCCGCCGCTGCCCTCATCTCCGTCGTCCTCACCGCCGGAGCCGCCGCTCGGAGGCGAGTCCTGGTGGTCGGTCGGTGGAGCAGGGTCGACGGGACCGGGGTCGACAGGAGCGGAATCTTCCGTCAGCTCCTGCGTTGTGGGCTCGTCCGCAGTAGGTTTCTCCGACGTCGGGTCCGGGTCTTCGTCATCCGGCGCCTCGGACGTCGGCTGCTCCGTCTCCGGGGCCGGCGAGTCCGACTCGGAGGTCGGCTCAGCGGTCGTCGGCTCAGCGGTCGTCGTCTCGGGGGTGACCGTCTCGGGCGTCTCCGTCGGGGCGCTGTCGGCGCCGCCGCCGTCGGACGCCATGACCGCGTGGACACTGGTCGCGTTGCTCTGCCCGTCCCCGGCGAGCGCGGCCAGCGGCCCGACACCGGCGATCCCGAACCCGGTGAAGGCAGCTACGGCGGCGACGCTCGCAGCGGCCAGGGCGATCGACACCCGAGGCGTCGAGGCCTGCGGTTCCGTGCTGCGCACGCCCGTCACCCGTCGACGCATGATTCCCCCTGTGCAGATCCGCAGTGCAGCGCACCAATGCCGTGCATCTGTGCAGTCACGATCGGTCGCGCTCCCCTGCTCGCGACCGGCCTCCAGGATATGCGCCCCCAGGGTCGATCGGCAGGCCGTCCGACAGGAATCCTTCGCTGCCAGGGCATCCCTCCCGAGTGCCGGGCTGGGCCGAGCCGAGCCGAGCCGAGCCGGGCCTGACAGCCCGGACGAGGAACGCTCAGTCGAGCTTCACGTGCCGAGTGCGGCGGGACCGGGGGTCCACCTGGGCCTGCTCCCGCTTCGCCCGGGCGGACTCCACACGGATCCGCCACGGGGAGTACCGTTCCGCGGCCAGTGCGATCTGGAGGCCGCGGGAGAGCGCCTGATCCGTCGGGGTCGCCGGAAGCGCCGCGAGCTCGTGCGCGTGCTCCGGCAGCAGATGAGCCGCCCCGCAGGCGCTCCAGCGGGCCGCGACCTGCGTGATCTGGCTGCGGGTGTCGAGCATCGAGTGGCCGGCCCCGGGGACCTCGAGCAGTCGCGCCCCGGGGATCCGTGCCGTGAGCTCCCGGGCGATCCGCGGCGGGGAGATGAGGTCCTGCGACCCGGTGATCACCAGGGTGGGGGCGGTGATCGCCGGGGCGAGCGCATGCAGATCGAGCACTTCGCCGGTGAACGGCGGCACCGTACGGGACTTCTCGCCGGAGATGACCAGCGGATCCAACGGCCCGCCATCGGCATGGTGCCCCACCCCTAGCTCGGTGTGAAGGATGCGCGCGGTCAGGTCGTACTCCATGACGTACGGCGTGGACTGCAGCCAGTCCCGGTTCAGCACCTGCCGCACGCTGTTCCAGGTGAGCTGGCCGCGACCCACCGCGAGCAGGTCCACGAGGTCGCGCACGGCCGTCGGTCCGCCGTGCTCGTGCACGGCCAGCACCACCGGGCCCGCCCGATGACCGTCCACGACGCCCTCCGCCACGAGCCGGCGCAGCGTCGACGCGGTCGTCGAGGTGGCCGGCACGGTGCCATCCCAGTACATCGCCCGCAGCGTCTCCTGCGCGATCCTCTCGTCGTCCGCGCTGGTCAGCGGGGAGTCCAGGACGAGGGAATGCACTCGTTCGGGGTGCAGCACGGCGAACGCCTGGGCCAGGTAGGCGCCGTAGCCCACGCCGTACAGCGCGACCTGCGGGGCCCGGGCGTGGTCCAGCACCGCGAGCAGGTCACCGAGCACCTCGCGCAGGGTCATGGCATGGGGCGGGAGGTCATGGCCCTCCGCGTCGAGGCGCGAGAGGCCCACGCCCCGATGCTCCATCATGAGCACGTCGAGTCCGCGCCCGGCGAGGCCGCGACGAAAGACGTCATAGGGCAGCACCGAGGCCCGGTCCGGCCCGTCGGGCAGCAGCAGCACGGGCACGTCCGGTCGTGCCGCCGACGGCCGCGGGGCACCGGCCGATGCGCCGTCGGACGCACCGTTGGACGCACCGACCGTCTCACCGGCCGCCGCCCTCCGTCGCCGCGAGATGCGACGGGGGACGGTCCGCGCATAGCGCAGCGGGAACAGGCGGTCGTCGTCGGACGAGATCTCGCGGTAGACCGTCATCAGGTCGTTGCGGATCTGCAGCAGATCGTCCTGCGCCGGACGATCGAAGAGGTCGCTGGAGCGCACGCCGGGGAGCTTCACGAGCCGATCGTGCTCCACAGGAAGGTGTACAGCAGGGCGTTCATCCGAGCCGCCTGCTCGTTGGTGGCCGCGCCGCCGTGCCCGCCCTCGGTGTTCTCCCACGAGCGCACATCCGCCCCGAGGGACTCCATCGCGGCCGCGAACTTGCGGGCGTGGCCGGGATGGACCCGGTCATCGCGCGTGGAGGTGAGCAGGAACGTCGGCGGGTACTGCCGCTCCGGATCCTCGCGCAGCAGGTGGTACGGGCTGAAGGTGCGGATGTACTCCCAGTCCTCGGTGTCCGGGTCGCCGTACTCGGCCATCCAGGAGTAGCCGGCGAGCAGATGGTTGTAGCGCTTCATGTCCAGCAGCGGCACCTGGATGATGACCGCACCGAACAGCTCAGGGTACTGGGCGACCATGTTCCCGGTGAGCAGGCCGCCGTTGGAGCCGCCGCGCACCGCGAGATGGTCCCGGTCGGTGACGCCGCGCTCCACGAGGTCCCGCCCCACCGAGGCGAAGTCCTCGTACGCACGATGCCGGTTCTCCTTGAGCGCCGCCTGGTGCCAGCGCGGCCCGTACTCGCCGCCGCCGCGGATGTTCGCCAGCACGTAGGTGCCGCCGCGCTCCAGCCAGGCCTTGCCGATCGCCCCGAGGTAGCTCGGCGTCAGGGAGATCTCGAAGCCGCCGTACCCGTACAGCAGGGTCGGCGAGGGCTGCTCGGATTCCACGGCGTCGGTGCTCGAGATCTCGAAGTACGGGATCCGGGTGCCGTCATCGCTGGTCGCGAAGTGCTGGCTGACCTCCAGGCCCGTGGTGTCGAAGCGGGCCGGCGTCGACTTGATGATCTCGAGCTCGCTGGGCTCGCCACCCTCGGCGACCTCCGAGAGGTCACCCAGATGCAGCGTCGTGGGCTCGATGAAGCCGGTCACGGTCACCCAGATCCGATCATCGACGTCCGAGTCCACGGCCGCGACCCCGATCGAGCCCTGCAGCTCGGGGTAGAGGTCCCGGCTCACCCAGGCGCCGTCCTCGTCGCGGGTGTGGACCTCGAGACGGTGCACGACGTCCTCGAGGATCGTCAGCACCACCGCGGACTTCGTGATCGTCATCCCCTCCAGCGAGGTGCTCTCGGTGGGCTCGAACAGCACGTGCAGCTCGGGCTCGCCGCGCTGGAAGCTGTCGAAGGCGCCGACGACGAGCGACCCCGAGAGGTACGTCGTCCCGTCGAACTCCCAGTCGCTGCGCGGGGCGAAGATGCCCAGGTCGCGATGCGCGGTGGCGTCGAGGTCGTGGGGCACATCGAGGGTGGTGAGCGCCGGCGGCTCCTGGGCGCGGTCCACGAGATGGACCGAGTTGTCGTAGAAGGCGTGCGCGTCGATCACCCAGTCGCGCTCCCAGCCGGGGGTGGAGTCGTGGGCGGCGAACACGGCCATGTCGTTCTCGGCGACCTCGTGCACCAGGAGCGCCTCGTCCAGCGGGGTGCCGCGGCTCCACAGGCGGGCCTGGCGCGCGTAGCCCGAGCTGGTCAGGGTGCCCTCTCCGAAGTCGGTCGACGCCCACACGGTGTCCACGTCGATCCAGCCCAGGCTCCCCTTGGCCTCGGGGCGGTAGAACCCGCCCTCGGCCTCGGGCACGAAGGAGAGGGTCTCGAGGTCGAACTCGCGGGTGACGTCGGCGTCGGAGCCGCCGTGGGAGAGGTCGATCAGCGCGTGCCGGTAGGGCTCGCCGTCCTCGAGGCCGACGGGGCGCAGGAGGCTCGCGCCGTGCCACACCCAGTCCTCGCCCTCGGCCTCGTTGAGCGCATCGACGTCCAGCAGGATCTCCCAGTCGGGGGCGTCCGTGCGGTACGACTCCAGCGTGGTGCGGCGCCACAGCCCGCGCTCGTGCTCGCCGTCGGTCCAGAAGTTGTAGAGGTGCTCACCGCGCAGCACCACGCCCGGAATCCTGTCGGTCGCGTCGAGGATCTCGAGGATCTCGCGCTGCAGGGTCTGCGCGAGCGGTGCGTCGTCGGCGGCGTCGGATCCGACGGGATCCCGCACCGCGTCGAGCTCGGACTCCGCGGCGGCGTTGTGCTCACGCACCCAGGCCAGGGCCTTCTCCCCGGTCACGTCCTCGAGCCACTCGTGAGGGTCGGTCGAGCCGTCGGGGGCGGGGAGCTGGGCGGCGTTCGTGCTCTGCGAGGCGGCGGGTGTGCTCTGCGAGGCGGCGTCGGTCATCGGGTCTCCTTCAGGAGGTCGTCAGGGGAGGACAGGAAGTCTGTGAGGATCCGGCTCCAGGCGGATTTCCAGGCGTCGCGCGCGGCCTCGGTCTCGAGGCCCTTGTGCCCGATGCCCAGCGTGCTGCGCGGCCCGGTCGCGTTCGCCCCGGTCGAGGCAGTCGTGGTCGACGTGGTCGTGGCCGAGGTGGTCGTGGCCGAGGTGGTCGTGGTCGACGTGGTCGTGGCCGGGCTGCTCTTCGCCGTGATGTTCACGGAGACCCGGCTCCCGTCGGTCACCCCGGCGCGCCAATAGCGCCAGGTCGCGGTGTCGCTGAGGCGGGGGTCCTCGAGACCCAGCTGCTCGCGCCGCGCGGGCGTCATGAAACGCGACCAGCGCTCCCGCACCGCGTCAGGGTCCCCGGGGACGGTCCGGGAGGCGGAGACGGAGAAGTCGCCGTCTCCGCTCTGCCCCACCACCCGCCGACCGATGACCTGCTCATACGCCACCGTGACGCCCTGTGCCCACCACTCGGTGATGTCCCAGCGCTCGGGCAGCAGGCGGGCGATGGCGGCGTGGTCGAGATCGGGACCAACGGCCTCGGCGATCCGCTGCACCCAGGTCTCCAGCGCGGTGCCGGTCCCGGCCTCGATCGAGGCAGCCCGGGGGTGGTCCCGGGGCGACATCTCGGTGTTCATGGGGCCACCCTACGGGGCGTCCGGTGCGCCACATCACAGCACTCTGAGTGACGGTCCGACATGGAACACTGGCGCCATGCGACGACGTCATCTCCTGGCTCTTGCCCCCACGGCCGCGCTCGCCGCCTGCACCGCGCCCGGCGGGGACTCCGGGACCGATCCGGCGACGGACGGGTCCAACGATTCCGGCGGCTCCTCGGACGACGGGACGGGCTCGTCCGCGGGGAAGGATCCCTCCGACGACCCGACGACGGACCCCACCCCGGAGCCGACGGCCGCCGAGCTGCTGCTGGAGGAGCTGGAGCCGCGCGAGCTGGCCGGGCAGCTGGTCATGGTCGGCATCCCGGCCGGCACCGAGATCCCCCGGGACGTGCTCGAAGAGCACCATGCCGGCGGGATCTTCCTGCTGCAGGTGTGGGAGAGCGCCGACGAGGTCGATGCCACGGTGGCCGCCGCCCAGGAGGGCTCGCGCTCCGACCTGCCCCCGCTGATCGCCGTCGACCAGGAGGGCGGGCAGGTGAGGATGCTGCGCGGGGACGCCGCCCGCAAGACCCCGTCGGCCGAGACCCTCGGGCGGGACGGCACGGACGCCGTCGCCGAGGCGTACACGAGCATCGGCGAGGATCTCGCCGCACGCGGCATCCAGGTGGCCTTCTCCCCCGTCGCCGACGTCGTGGACCCCGCGCTGGGTGACGACAACGCGCCCGTCGGCGCGCTGGGCCGCGGCTTCGGCACGGATCCCGAGCAGGTCGGCGAGTGCGTGGCCGCCGCGGTCGAGGCGCTCGACGGCCAGGGGGTCGCAGCGACCCTCAAGCACTTCCCGGGCCTGGGCCGGGTCCGCGAGAACACCGACTTCTCGGCGGAAGGCATCGAGGACCCCGTCACCGGACCCGACGACCCGTTCCTGGACTCCTTCACCGCCGGGATCGACGCCGGCGCGCAGCTGGTGATGATGTCCTCGGCGATCTACCCGCAGCTCGAGGAGGGTGTGCCCGCGATGTTCTCGCGCGCCGCGATCCAGGATTTGCTGCGCGACCAGCTCGGCTTCACCGGGCTCGTGGTCACGGACGACATCGGGGCCGCGAAGGCCGTCGCCGACGTCCCCGTCGCCGAACGGGCCACTCGCCCGCTCGCCGCCGGCGGAGACGTGGTGATCACGGCCGATGCCTCGCTCACCGGTCAGCTGGTCGACGCGCTCGAGGAGTGGGCTGCGCAGGACCCCGCGAACGAGGAACGCGTCAAGGAGTCCGCTCTGCGGGTCCTCACCCTCAAGGAGCAGCTCGGGCTGCTCACGAGCTGACGATCACGCCTTGTCGAGTGTGATCAGGTGGTTCAGCGGGCTGTAGCCGGTGCCGCCGTGGCGGGAGACCTTCCAGCCCTGCGCGTTCTCGATGGCGCTCGCGAGGAACTCCCGCGCGGAGGCCACGATCGTCACGAGGTCGTCCTGGCTGCCGGCGTCACCGATCTCCCCGAGCTCCCCGGCACGGCTGAACTCCTCGATCCGGGCGAGCTGCGCCGTGATCGCGGCGGAGAGGGTCGACCCGGCGCCGCGCACGAACCGTCCGGCCACGCGCTCGGCTCGCAGCAGATCGGTGCCACCGGGATGGACGAGGACGTCGACCGCGTCGTCGTGCTCCAGGCGTCCGCCGGTGACCAGCACGGCCTGCGGTCCCAGCGCCTTCAGAGCCAGCGCCTGCTCCCGCATCTCGTCGATCGAGGTGGCCACCGGCCTGCCCAGCAGCTGGGCCGCCTCGGCCATGTTCGGGGTGAGCACGTCGACCAGCGGCACCAAGGACTCACGCAGCGCCGTCGCACCCTCCGCGGAGATCAGCGCCGAGCCGTCGCTGCCCACCATCACGGGGTCCAGGACGAGACGGCCCAGCGCCCCGCGGTGCTCCCGCACCGCGGTCGCGACGGACTCGACGACGGCCGCACTGCCCAGGGCGCCGATCTTGGTGGCGTCCAGCAGGAGGTCCGTGGCGACGGCGTCGATCTGGCTGCGCACCACCTCACCGGGCAGGTAGTGGATGCCCTGGAGCCCCTGCGAGTTCACCGTGGAGACCATGGTGACGGCGCTCGCCCCATAGGCGCCGAGCGCCGTGAAGGTCTTCAGATCCGCCTGGAGGCCGGAGGCCCCATCGGAATCGGAGCTGGCGATCGTCAGGACGAGGGGTGGGCGCATGCGGACTCCATCTATCGGTGCCGGGACCGGAGCGAGGTCTCCGTCGGCCAGTGCCCGGAGAGTATCAACCGCACCTGCTCCCGGTGACCTGGACCTGCTGGTGGCCCCGCCGGTCGTGACGCTGGCCCCCGGCTGGCCGTGACGCTGTTCCTCCGGCTGGTCATGACACGGTCCATCCCGCTGGTCGTCCCTGTGCTGGAGGGGCGGGCGTCGCATGCGAGAATCACCCGGGGACACGGGGTCCTCTTCAGGGATCCCTCGACGGGGCAGGGGCCCTCCGCGCCGGGGAGGTGGCGATGACTCAGGATCCGCACAGCGGCGATCAGCGAACACCGAGCTCCGGCCTGCCCGACTTCAGCGATCACGATCCGCATGCCCTGTCCGGGTCTGGGCCCGCCGAGAACGGCGTGACCCTGGGCGAACCCGGCGAACGGGCCCGCCACCGGACCCTGACCACCGTGCTGGCCGTCGTCGGCTCCGGTGTCGTGCTGCTCGCCGTGGTCGCTCTCGTGCTCTCGCAGACGGTGTTCCGCTCCGTGCTCGAGGAGCACGATCCCACCGCCTTCAAGACCGGCGAACGGACCGGCAGCGGCCAGTCGGAGTACGTGCCCGATCCCGAGGATCCCGACCTCGCGCCTCCCCCGCCGATCTTCACGGAGAAGCCGACCACGGACTGCACCTTCCCGAGCGACCCCGGCACGCCCCCGCCCGCCGACCCCGGCACGATCCGCGGCGGCGATCTCCAGTACACGATTCCCGACACCTGGGACTACCCGTGGGGCTCGAGCGTTCTCCCCTACATGTCCGAGGTCAATGCCCAGGGACGCCAGGTCGAGGACTCCTGGTTCAGCGTCGTGAACCTCGGTCGTGTGGTCTGGCCGAAGGAGGAGGGCGGCTATCCCGGACTGGAGAAGGCCGCGGTCGCGATCTTCCAGTGCTATGCGACCACCTCCGGGGTCGTCGCCTATTTCGGGGATCACCCGAAGGTCACCGACTACCGGTCCGAGGTCATCACGGTCGACGGCCATCAGGCGTGGATCGTGCAGGCCACCTACTACTTCGAGGACCCCGAGATCCTCGCGACCACGAACTCCTCGGTGGTGACCGCCATCGTGGTCGAAGGACCTGACGGGCCCAGCGCCCTGGCCAGCGACGTCGCCGCCGACCAGCCCGAGCACGTGCAGGAGCTCGAGGACATCATCGCGAGCCTCGAGGTCGTCGGATGACGACCCGCCGGTCCGGCGGAGGTCGCGGCAACGCCCTGCTGCTCGGCGGGCTCGCCTTCTCCCTCGTCTTCCTGCTCATCGTCGGCGCCACCGTGGCCTACCTGGTGCTGCGGCACGGTCCGAGCAGCGGTCCCGACGGGCAGAGCGCCTCCTCCAGCGCCTCCGCGACCTCGACGGACTCCGAGTCACCCACCCCGACGGACGTCGTCGAGGAGCGCTGCTACGCCCCCGAGTACGAGCGGACCTCGACCAACCCCTCGGGGAAGCTGCGCGGCGGAGGCCTCCAGTTCATCCCCCCGGCCGTGTTCGACGGGCGCAAGAGCGAAGGGCCCGCGTTCTTCCTGAACGACACCCAGGTCGCGTCCGCGCTGGTCGAGGAGGGGTGGATCTCGACGATCACGGTCGGATCGGTCGACTGGCAGTCCGGGGTCGAGTACCCGGGCAACGAGATCGCCTCCCAGAAGATCGCGAAGTGCTTCTTCACCAACGGCGACTGGGGGGACAACCGTGCCCGCGAGCGCACCTGGGACGAGGAAACCACCACCCCGGTGACCATCGCGGGGATGCCCGGCTACACCACGCGGGCCGTCGTGAACTTCGGCTCCGATGACCTCAAGACGACCGACGCCACCGAGATCGTCGTGGTAGTGCTCGAGACCGAGCAGGGCCCCAGCGCCCTCGCCCTCGAGACCGCCATCGGGGTCACCGACCACGAGGAGGCGGCCGATGCCGCCCTGGAGTCCCTCACCGGGCTGGGCAGCTGACCGCCTCCGCTCCCCCGCTCAGAGCACTCCGGCTCGGAGTTGCCCTGCTCGGAGCTCTTCTGCTCAGACCACCGCCGAGGCGAGCCGGCAGAGGTTGTCCAGCAGCCGCATCGGCACGGGCCGCTGCTCCCATTCCTCGAGCGTCAGCTGCCGGCTGCGCGAACGGTAGACGTCCTCCACGTCGTACACCTTCTGGATGAAGTCGGAGCCGCCGACCATCATCGAGCTCTCCATGTCCAGCAGGAACGAGCGGATGTCCATGTTGGAAGAGCCGATCACGCTCACCGAGTCGTCGATGGTGACGTGCTTGGCGTGCAGGATCGTCGGGGCCCGGTAGAGCCATATCTTCACCCCGGCCGCGAGGAGCTCGGAGTAGTAGGAGCGCTGGGCGTGGAAGACCAGGAACTGGTCGCCGATCTCGGAGACGAACAGCTCGACCTCGACGCCGCGGCGCGCCGCGGTCACGATCGCCGCGAGCATCGACTCGTCCGGGACGAAGTAGGGGCTGACCGCGCTGATGCGTCGGTCCGCCGAGTAGAACAGCTGGTTGAACAGGGCGAGGTTGTTCTCGAACACGAAGCCCGGACCGCTCGGGACCAGCTGGCATTCGTAGGTGCCGGAGGTGTCGACCGGGGCCTGGACCAGATCGGCCTCGGTGAGCATCTCGGTGGACTCGTAGTACCAGTCCGTCGCGAACAGCAGGTTCATCTCCGAGACGATGGGTCCGCGGAAGCGGGCCATCGTCTCCTGCCAGTGCAGACCCCGACGGATGTTGGCGCGCTTGTTGTAGTGCGGGGCGATGATGTTCTGGCTTCCCATCCACCCGATCTGGCCGTCGACCATGAGCAGCTTGCGGTGGTTGCGCAGGTCGGGCCGCTGGAAGGCTCCGTCGCGGAAGGGTTTGACCGGCATCATCGGGTAGTGCTCGATGCCGTGGGCGTCGAGGTGGCGACGCATCGCCCGATAGACCGAGCCGTGGGTGAGCGAGGCCCAGTGGTCGTACAGCACCCGGACCTTCACGCCACGAGCGGCGGACTCCGCGAGGGCATCGAAGAAGTCCTGGGTGGTCGTATCCAGAGCCATCGCGAAGAACAGGACGTGCACTTCGCTCTCGGCGGCGCGGATGTCCTCGGCCATGCGGGACAGCGAGGTGTCGTAGTCGATCTCGAGATCCGCGGAGTTGTTCCCGGTGAGCGGGAACGCGCCGAGCTCGCGGTTCAGGTTCACCGCGGACTGCAGCCAGCTCGGCGAATCGGCATCGAGCTCGCTGTCGGGGATGTCGTGCGCCCGCACATGCATCAGACGGTTGATGATCTTCTGCTTCTCTCGTCGCTTCCGCGGCAGCTGCGCCTTGCCCAGCAGCAGGTACAGCGGGACGCCGAGGAGCGGGAAGATCATGATCGCCATCAGCCAGGCGAGGGCTGATCCGGGCCGACGGTTCCGCGGGACCACCACGAGGCCGAGGATCCGCAGGATCACGTCGATCGCCAGAAAGATGTACGTGATGACGACGACGCCGTGGTCGAGCACCCACTGCCACAGCTCGGCCATCGGGAACACCTCTCTGTCGGGAACGGAACGGCGGGCCCCCGAGGAGGGGACCCGCCGTTCCAGCATACGGGCGGCGCACGGAGCGCTCGCCGATCGACGCTGTCAGTCGCCGCGGAGGATCGCGAGGATCCGCAGGATCTCGATGTACAGCCACACCATGGTGGCGGCGAGCCCGAAGGCGCAGCGCCAGGCGTAGTTGCGCGGCGCGCCCGAGTTCGCGGCGCGCTGGACGTCCTCGAAGTCCATCACGAGGCAGTACGAGGCCATCACGACGGCGAGGCCGCCGATGATCAGGCCGATCAGCCCGTTGCGCAGGCTCTGCCCGGTCATGAGCAGGTACCCGATGTTCACGACGCCGAAGATCAGGTAGGCGACCATCGCCACGGAGACGATCTTGGTGAGCTTCGGGGAGGTGCGCAGGATGCCCATCCGGAACAGCACCAGGACGGTGCCGGCCACGGCGAGCGTGCCGAGCACGGCCTGCAGGGCGATGCCCGGGTAGGCGAGCTCCATGATGCCGCTGATGCCGCCGAGGAGCAGACCCTCGAACACGGCGTAGGCGAGCACCGCGATCGCCGAGGGCTGCTTCTTGAAGATGTTGATCATCGCGGTGACCAGGCCACCGATGAGGCCGACGACCAGGGCGGCCCCGGCGATCAGGGTGCCCAGCTGCTGACCCTCGGGGCCGGCGACGGCGCCGAGCACCGCCGGGGCGATCCCGACGGCGAAGCCGACGACGACGATGAGGCCCAGGGTCGCGGTGATCGCGTTCAGGGCGTCGCGCATCGTCATGCGGCCGGTGTCGTGGCCGGTCGCGGCCGGCCTGCTGTACATGGCCTCGAGGTTGTCGGGGCTCTGCTGGTCGAAGCCCTGGGACCATTGGGTCCCCGGGGCCTGGCCGCTCTGCGACTGACCGAACTGGGGGGCGTTGTAGTTCTGCCCCTGCACGGCCTGGTCACGGCCGAACACGATGTTGTGGCGTGCCATGGCGCTCCTCACGAGAGAGATGGTGGGCCGACGTCAGGGACGGAGAGCACCGTTCCCTGGCGCGCCGACTCCCTTACTGTATCGGCGTTTCCCGTGCCTGGGCTGGAAGCCCGCTCCGCCCTCAGCGAGATGTGCCCCCGCGGGAAGTGCACCTCAGCGGGAGGTGCCCCTCAGCGGGCGGCGGCGAGCGCCTGGTCGAGGTCCTCGAGGAGATCGGCCACGTCCTCGATGCCGACGGACAGCCGCAGCAGCTCGTCGGAGATGCCTGCGTTCTCCCGGGCCTGCGGCGTCATGGCCTCGTGGGTCATGGTCGCCGGGCGGCAGATCAACGACTCCACCCCGCCGAGGCTCACGGCATAGCCGGGATAGCGCAGGGCGCGCAGGAAAGCGACGCGGTCCAGCGCGGGGGCGAGCTCGAAGGAGAGCACCGCGCCGGTGCCGGTGGCCTGCCCGGCATGGATGCGGGCCTCGTCCTCGCTGTGGGAGCCGGGGTACCAGACCTGGGCGATGTCGTGGTGGGCCCGCAGATGGTCCACGATCGCGACGGCGTTGGCCTGCTGGCGCTCCAGACGCAGCGGGAGGGTCTTGATGCCCTGGATCAGGCGGAAGGAATCCCCCGGGGAGAGCACCCCGCCCTGCGCCTTCTGGGCCAGGGCGTAGGCCTCGGCGAGGCTCTCGTCGTTCGTGGTGATCGCGCCGGCCAGGAGGTCGGAGTGCCCGGCGAGGTACTTCGTGGCGGATTGGACGACGACGTCGGCCCCGAGCTCGAGCGGGCGCTGCAGCACGGGCGTCATGAAGGTGTTGTCGACGATCACGATCGCCCCGTGGCTGTGGGCGAGCTCGGTGAGGCGGCGCAGGTCGGTGATCCGCAGCGTCGGGTTCGCCGGGGTCTCCATGAAGATCGCCCTGGTGGCGGGGGTGAAGTCCTCATCGGTGAGCGCGTCGAGGTCGTCCACGAACTTCCCGGTGATGCCGCGGCCCGGGAGCACGAGGTCCACGAAGCGATAGGTGCCGCCGTAGACGCTCGCCGGCAGGATCACCTCGTCACCCACCTCGAGGGTGGACAGCGCGGCGGCCGTGGCGGCCATGCCGGAGGCGAAGGCGAAGCCGTGGGCGGCGCCGTCGAGCGTGGCCAGCACGGCCTCGAGCTGGGCCCGGGTGGGGTTGGCGCCGCGCTGGTAGGCGTAGCTGCCGTCCTCGCTGCCCGGGTCGAGCTCGAACGTCGAGGCGAGGTGGATCGGCGGGACCACGGCACCGTGCTCATGGTGCCGCAGGGTCTGCACGGCGGCGGTCTGGATATGCACGGGGCCTCCACGGTCTCTGGGTCACGGTGTCTACGTCGGCGCGGGTCCCCCGGCGCGAGGCGGGTCCCCTAGCGCGAGGCGGGAACCCCGGCGCGGGGCGGCCCGGGCGCCGTCGGACGGCGCTCCTCCACTGTAGGCACGCGGGGGTCCCGCGCCGGGAGCCGGATGACCGAGTATGACGAGCTCCGGGGCGGACGTCGGGGCGCAGATCGGCCGACCGGATGCGCAGGGGCCCGGCCCTCCCGAGGGAGTGGCCAGGCCCGGTCGAGTGGTGGTGGTTCTCAGACGGAGACGGGCTCGACGACGGGGAGCGAGCCGGTCATGGTGTCCTCGTGCTGGCTGAGGACCTCGAGGGTCCGGCGGGCGCGCACCCGCAGGCCCACCAGGGTCCCGACCACGAGGGTGAAGCCGACGCACGCGAGCGCGATCGCGACGACCATCGGTGCCTCGTAGCCGAAGCCGGCGGCGATCACCGCGCCGCCGAGGGAGGCGCCGAGGGCGTTGGCGACGTTGAAGGCGGCGTGGTTCAGCGAGGCGCCGAGCACCTCGGAGCGGTGTGCCACGCGGATCAGCCAGGTCTGCATCGCCGGGTTGAGGGACGCGTTCGCGGCGTTGACGAGGAAGAACCCGACCAGCAGGGCGACCAGCGAGGTGTGCGCGACCAGGAACAGGCCCACGAGTGCGGCGATGTAGATCGGGAAGCCGATCATGAGGGTCCGGTTCAGGGAGCGGTCGGTGGCGGCACCGCCGACGAGGTTGCCGACGGTCATGCCGAGCCCGGCGGCGGCGAGCACCCACGGGACGGCGGTCGCCGGGGCGCCGGTGACCTTGGTGGTGATGTCGGCGACGTAGCTGAACACGGCGAACCCACCGGCGAAACCCACCGCGGCGATGCCCATGATGATCCACAGCTGCAGCCGCTTCAGTGCCACGACCTCCTCGACCATGCGCCGGCCGACGACCTTCGGCTCATGGGGGATGGTGCGCTTCAGGGCCACCACGGTGGTCACGAAGACCAGGGTGATCAGGAGGTAGACCGCGCGCCAGCCGGCGACCTGGCCCACGGCGGTCAGCACGGGCACGCCGAGCAGGTTCGCGACCGTGAGGCCCGACAGGGCGAGGGCGACGCCCTTGCCCTGATTGCCGGGACCCATGAGGGAGGCGGCCAGGAGGGAGGCGACCCCGAAGTAGGCGCCGTGCGGGATGCCTGCGACGAAGCGGGCGAGCACGGTCAGCTCGAACGTGGGCATGACCGCCGAGAGCACGGTGCCGGCGGCGAGCGCGGCGGCGAGCGCGATGATCATCGAGGAGCGGCTCCAGCGCACGGAGAGCACGGCGAGGATCGGGGCGCCGACCACGACGCCCAGGGCGTAGGCGGAGATCGCGATGCCGGCCTTGGCGATGCCGCCCTCGGGGTCGGCGGCCATCTGGTCGCCGAGCAGGCCGTGCGCGATCCCGGGCAGCAGGCCCATGGTCACGAACTCGGAGGATCCGATGCCGAACCCGCCGAGCGCGATCGCGAGCAGTGCCAGCCGGCGACGGGCGGGGGTCAGCGGGGGCGGTGCGGTGCGGATGTCGTCGATGGTGGTCATGGGTGCCTCGACCTTTCGGATGCGGGTGTTCAGGGGCGGGCTCCATCGACCCGGCATCCAGAGTAAGGCAACGCTGTTGCGTTACGTCAAGGGGGAGGGTTCCGGATCTGGATCACACCTCGCCACGTGCGAGGATGACCGGCGTGAGACCGACAACTCCGCTGGACCGCGTCGCCGGCGCCCATGACGCCGCCGTGCTCGCCGTCGCCCGCCGCGGCGACCCCGTCTCCCGCGCCGAGCTGGCGGAGGCGCTCCAGGTCACACCCCAGGCGATCTCGAAGATCATGGCGCGCCTGATGGGCCGCGGGCTGATCGCCGAGGCCGGCACGCTCACCGCGGGACCCGGCAAGCCGACCACCCTCTATCGCATCGTGCCGTCCTCACGCAGAGCGATCGGCCTGCACCTGACCCGCTCCCGGGTGCACGGCGTGGTCGTGGACCTCAGCGGGGAGATCCTCGAACGCCGCGAGCTCGAGATCGGCCGCCTGCAGCCCGTGCCCGAGCTGATCGCGACCCTCGCCTCCGAGGCGCGCGCCCTCGCAGAGGTGGGCCCCGGGGTGCTGCTGGGCGCCGGGATCGGCATGCCCGGCCCGGTCGACTGGGCCGAGGGCGTCTACCGCGGGACCTCCGCGCCGGATCCCTGGCGCGGGGCGGAGATCCGCCGCCTGCTCCTGGAGGAGCTGGGGCTCCCCGTGCTCCTGGACCATGATTCCCGCGCCGCACTCGTGGGCGAGACCTGGTCCCAGCCGGGCCTGCTCCACGACGCCGCCCTGGTGCTGGTCGAGGACGGTCTCGGGGCGAGCTTGTGCCTCGACGGCACGATCATCCGCGGCGCCCACTCCCATGCCGGCGAGGCCGGCCACACGGTGGTGCGGATGGGAGGGACCCCCTGCACCTGCGGCCGACGCGGCTGCGCGCAGGCCGAGTACCAGGCCGCCCTCGCCGCCGACGACGAGGAGCTCGCCGCGCAGGTGCTCGCCACGATCGTCGTGGACATCGTGCGCCTGGTCGACGTGGACCGCGTGGTCCTCGGCGGCCGCACCGTCTACTCCCACCACGAGTCGTCCATGAACGCGATCCGCGCGGCGCTGGCCGAGGGCCTGCACGCCGAGCCCTGGGTCCACGTCGAGGTGATGCTCTCCACGCGCGGCACGGACCTCATCGCCGTCGGCGCCGCCTGCGAGGTCCTCGAGCACGAGTACGGGATTCCCCAAGCACTCGTCGGCCCCGGATCCTGACATGGTGACCACGGCGCCCGTGGGCGATACGGCCGAGAGCGATCCGGCCGAGGGCGAGCCCGCCGCCGATCCGGCGCTGCTGAGGACTCTGACCGCTGCCGGGCTGCCGGCTCGGGGTCGCTTCCGCTCCCAGGGCGGCTGGGTCAGCCGCGCGTGGGTCGGCGAGGACCATGTGGTCCGGCTGAGCGATGGACGGTTCCGCGACGCCTATCCCCACGAGGCCGCGGTCGTCGGCCTGCTCGAGGGCACCGAGGTCCCTCACGCCCCGCACATCGCGCACGGGGACGGGCCCGACGGGCCGTGGTACGTCTCCGAACGGCTGCCCGGCCGCACCTTGCATGCGGCGTGGCCGCAGGCGGATCCGTCCACGCGCCGCGCCCTGATCGAGAGCCTCGGCTCGGCGCTGCGAGCCCTGCACTCGGTGCCTGCCCCGGAGGACCTGCGTCCACCTTGGCTGATCGACGCGCTCGCCGGTGAGCCATGGCCCGCGTACCACCCGCCGATGGTGAGTGCGGCGCAGGAGCAGGTCGAGGCCGCCCGGCGTCGACCCGGTCATGACGCGCGCCTGCTCGCGGACGTCGCCGCCTGGCTCGAGGACCGGGTGGGGCTGTTCGCGAACGATCCCCACGCTCTCGTCCACGGCGATCTGCACGGGTCCAATGTGATGGTCGATCAGGGGCGCGTCACCGGGCTCATCGACTTCGCCGAAGCGTCGGCCCAGCCGGCGGACGCCGAGCTCGACACGCTCCTGCGCTGGTGCGCGCGGGCCGAGGAGTTCCCGCCCACGCCCGGTGGGCGAGGGCTCGAGGGAACCACGCTCGCCGAGGTCCCCCGGTGGCTGCACGGCGCCTATCCGGAGCTGTTCGAGCGGGAGCACCTGCGCGACCGGCTGAACGTCTACGACCTGTACATGGAGCTCGCGATCTACGCGCACCATCCGGAGCCCGGCCCGCGCCGCACAGCACACACACGTCTCACCGATCTGCTCCGCGGCCACAACCATCTGGACGGGCTCCTCGAACAGCTCTGAGGTCAGGAACGAGCGCCGAAGATCGCCGAGCCCACGCGCACGATGGTCGCGCCCTCCTCGACCGCGATCTCGAGATCCCCGCTCATCCCCATCGACAGCTGCTCGAGCCCGGGCACATCACGCTGCTCGCGGGCCTGGTCACGCAGTTCTCGCAGCCCGCGCAGGGAGGCTCGCACCTGGTCGGCGTCGCTGGTGTTGGCGCCGATGGTCATCAGGCCCACGGGCCGCAGATGCTCGCTCGCCCGCAGGCGATCCAGGATCGGGCCGACGGACTCCAGCGTCGGGGCGAACCCGCCCTTCGACTCCTCCCCCGAGGTGTTGACCTGCACGAGCACTTCACGCACCAGTCCGGCCAGGACGGCACGGCGCTCGAGCGCGTCGGCGATGTCCTCGCGGTCCACGCTGTGGATCAGCTCGGCGAAGGCGACCACGTCACGGGCCTTGTTGGTCTGGAGGCGGCCGATGAAGTGCCGTGGCACCCCGTTGTCCACGAGCAGCGGATCCGCATGCTTGGCGATCTCCTGGGCCCGGTTCTCCCCCACCGCGATCTCGCGACCGCGCTCCCGCAGCATCTCGATCACCGTGGCGATCTCCTGCGGCGTGCGAGTCTTGGTGGCCAGCAGCAGGGTTATCGATCGGCCGTCGCGCCCGCTGCGCTCGGCGGCCTCGTCGATGCGGGCGAGCACCCCGTCGAGACGGGAGGAGAGCTGATCGGAGGAGGGCTGGTCAGAGTCGGACGGGTCGACGGTCATGCCCTCCATTGTGGCCCGGAACGACCGGTCACCGGGAATCGGGCGGGAACCGTCGGCGACTGCACCGGACACCACGTGCCCCCAGCGGGACTCGAACCCGCACTGTGCCGCTTTTAAGGCGGCCGCCTCTGCCGATTGGGCTATGGGGGCTGGCCCGCGCGATCCGTCCGGACCGCGTGCACCCAGCACTGCGGAATCACTTTATGCTGGATCGCACCATGACCGCTGTGATCCGGTCCCTCGCGGACTCCCTGCGACGGTTCGGCGATGACCGCCTGGAGGCGCTGCTCCTCGCCCGACCGGATCTCGCCTCGCCCGTTCCCAAGGGGCTGGGCCCCCTCGCAGCCCGTGCCGCCGGTGCCACGTCGGCGCGTCGGGCGCTCGGGGCGCTCACCCTCCCGGAACTGCATCTGGTCGAGGCCCTCGCCGTGCTCGAGGACGGCGTCGCCCCGGCGGACCTCGCGGCGGCGGTCTCCTCGGATCCGGCCACCATCTCCCCCGCTCTCGAGCGCCTGACCACCCTCGCCGTGGTCTGGGGCGAGGACGAGCTGCACCTGATCCGCCCATTGCGCGAAGGACTCCGCACCCCGGCGGGCCTCGCCCCCGCCACCCCGGACGATCCGACAGCGGCCGAGGCGGAACGCCGGGTGGTCGCCGCCCGTGAGACCCTGTCCGAGGTCCTGGAGACCCTGGCCTGGGGCCCGTCGACCGTCGAGGGCAGGGGCCGTCTCGCCGCCGCTCTGCAGGGAGCCGGCATCGTCGTGGCCGATGGCGAGGGCACGCTGCACATCCCCCGCACCGTCCAGCTGGCGCTCCGCGACGGCTGTGTCCGGCGCAGCCACGCCGCGCTGCGACCCTCCCCCAGCGGCTCCCCGCTCACCGAGCGCATCCCCGGCTCCCGCTCCGCCCAGGCCGTCGAGCGGGCCTTCGAAGCCCTACGGCTGCTGGGGACCGTGCGCGGATTCGACGAGGATCCACCGGGGGTGCTGCGCAAGGGCGGGCTGCCCCAGCGCGACCTGCGACGCCTCGCCGACCGTGCCGGCACGACCACCATCACCTACGCCACCGTGCTGCAATCCGCCTGGCAGGCCGGGCTGATCGGCCATGACGGGCAGGAATGGCATCCCACCCGGGACTGGGACGCCCACCGCGTCCAGGCCGCCGAGCAGCGTTGGGCGGAGCTGGTCCTGGCCTGGGCGCTCGGCCACCACCTCGCAGCCGTGGTCGGCACGCCCGACGCGGCGGGCGCGAACCGCTCCCTGCTCTCGGACCTCACCCGGCGTGACGGCGTGCGCACCCGTCGCGGCAGCCTGCTGCGCACCCTGCGCACCTGCCCCGGTCTCAGCGTCGACGAGGACTCCCTGGCGCTCTCCCTGGCCTGGGCGTTCCCCCTCGTCCCCGCCGACGTGATCGAGGAGGAGACCGCCGCGCTGCTCGTGGAGGGCGAAGCGCTCGGCGTGCTCGATGACGGGGCGCTGACCGTGCTCGGCCAGGAGCTGGTGCTCGCGCTGGACGAGGACGTCACCCAGGCCGATGCCCGCCTCGCCGGAGCACTGCGCACAGCGGCCCCCGCCCCGGTGGACGAGGTGCTGCTGGACGCGGATCTCACCGTCGTCGTCCCGGGCCGGCCCGCCGAGCGTCTGCTGCCCCTGCTGGACTGGGCGGAGGTCGTCTCCCGCGGAGGCGCGCTCACGCTGCGGTTCAGCACCGCCTCCGTCCGCCGGGCCCTGGGGTCGGGGCGTGATGCGGAGGCCCTGCTGGCGCTCCTGAAGAGCTCCTCGCGATCCCCGATCCCGCAGGGGCTGAGCTACCTGCTGCAGGACGAGCAGCGTCGTCACGGACGGATCCAGATCTCCCGGGCCACCACGGTGCTCACGGCGGACGCCGAGGTGCTCGATCTCCTGCAGGTCGCTCCCGAGGCGGCGGCGCTGTCGCTGTATCGCCTCGCCCCGACCGTCGCCGTGACCCTCTCCGACCCCGGCTTCGCCCTGCATATGGCGCGCGCGGCCGGGCTCTCCCCGCAAGCGGTGGGCCCCGACGGCAGCGCCGCCGGCCCCGAGCTCGCGCACTCCCTGCCCGGCGGCCCGGTCGACCCGGACCTGGTCACCGTCGACGGACCCGATCTGCGGGTCCCGGCGTTCGAGGCCGTCGGCAGGATCCGGGCGGCGGAGGCCGGCGCGACGGACCTGTCGGTCACCGACCGTCTGCTCGAGGCGATCGCGCAGGAGAGCGAGATCGCGATCGGGATCGTCGACGGACGCGGCGGAGTGGTCGTGAAGCAGGTGCACGCGCTGTCCCTCGAGGGCGGCAGATTACGGGCCCGCGAGGCGGGGAGCCCCGAGGAGTTCACCGTGCTCGTGCACCGGGTGACGCTGGGCTGACCGGACCGGCAGCGCTACGAACCGACCCATGGGGACTATTCCCCATAGCGGCGCCCCTCCTCCTTCACGTTAGAATTCGCTCGCCAGGAACGGAATGTCGAGAACATCCGGCCTGGGGAACGGGCGCATCTGCGGGCCCGGGATAGTGATCATCAGGAAGAAGGAATCCCATGACCATGCCCACCTCGAGCTTCGACATCGAGAAGATCAAGAAGAGCGCGCTCATCGCGACCATCGTCGGATTCGTCTGCGGCGGCGCGATCCCTGGGGTCCTCGGCCTCCTCGGCTACCTCAAGGCTGACACCGAGCCGGACACGGCGAAGAAGTTCACCAAGTGGGCCTGGATCGCCTTCATCATCATGTGGATCATCGCGATCATCATCATCGTCATCAACGTGATCGCCGCGATCGCACTGGTCAACAGCGCACCCACCACATACTGACTGATCAAGAATTCATCGATCTGCCCGTTCTGAGAGATTGCTCGACAACCCGGCGGATCCACGGACGTGGGGACTGCTCCCCATAGCGCATCAGGGTCTTCTCAGGGTTATGATTCCTCCCGACGTCGAGCGGGATCTCCGCGGCGACTGATGACACGTTCAGGGGACTCAACCCTTAGGAACCTCGAAGGGACCACCATCATGACCAACCCGAACTTCGCTCCTGCCGCGCCGACCGGAGGCGCCCCCGTCAAGAAGACCAAGTGGATCGTCCAGCTGATCGTCTCGATCCTCTGCGGCGGCAACATCATCACCCTGGTCCTCGCGATCGTCGGACTCGTCAAGGCGGATACCGACCTCCCGCTGGCGAACAAGCTCTACAAGTGGGGTTGGATCGTCTTCGCGATCATCTGGATCCTCTACATCATCCTGATCGTGATCGTGATCGCCACCGGGGGACTCTCCGCGAGCGTCAACACGTACTGATCTGCGGATCGAGGCGCGGAGGAGTCACCGCTGGCCCGCCAGCAGCATGAGGAAGGCCCGGACCGAAACGGTCCGGGCCTTCCTCATGTCCCTGTACGGAGCGGACGACCAGTCCCGACCGGTCGTCCGCTCCGAGGCGGATCAGTCCTGCTTGGTCTCGCGACGATCCTCGGACCACTCCACGTGGAAGGTGCCCTCGGCGTCGACGCGCTGGTAGGTGTGCGCACCGAAGTAGTCGCGCTGGGCCTGGACCAGGGCGGCGGGGAGGCGCTCGGAGCGCACCGCGTCGTAGTACGACAGGGTCGAGGCGAACACCGGCACCGGGTAGCCGCTGGCGGCCGCGAAGGCCACCACACGACGCCACGCCGGGATGCACTTGGCGATCTCGGTGGTGAAGTACTCGTCCGAGAGCAGCAGCGGCAGCTTCGCGTCGCGCTCGTAGGCCTCGGTGATGCGGTTGAGGAAGCGGGCGCGGATGATGCAGCCCCCGCGCCAGATGCGGGCCATCGCGCCGAGGTCGATGTCCCAGCCGTACTCTGCAGCGCCGGCCGCGATCTCGTCGAAGCCCTGCGAGTAGGAGACCAGCTTCGCGGCGTAGAGCGCCTTCTGCAGGTCGTCGATGAACTGGGCCTCGTCGGCGATCTCGAGGGTCTGCGCCTCGGCGGGGAGCACCTTGCGGCCGGCCTCGCGCTGCGGCGTGGAGCCGGAGACGGAGCGGGCGAAGGTGGCCTCGGCGATGCCGGTGACCGGGACGCCGAGGTCCAGGGCCGTCTGCACGGTCCAGGCGCCGGTGCCCTTCTGGGCGGCGCGGTCGAGGATGACGTCCACGAACGGCTTGCCGGAGGTGACATCGGTGTGGTGGAGCACCTCGGCGGTGATCTCGATGAGGAACGACTCGAGGTCGCCCTTGTTCCACTCGGCGAACACGTCGCCGATCTCGCCGGCGTTCTTGCCCAGGGCCTTGGACATGAGGTCGTAGGCCTCGGAGATGACCTGCATGTCGGCATACTCGATGCCGTTGTGGACCATCTTCACGAAGTGGCCGGCGCCATCGGCACCGACGTGGGTGCAGCAGGGGTCGCCGTCGACGTGCGCGGAGATCTTCTCGAGCATCGGGCCGAGGCGCTCGTAGGACTGCTTGGTGCCGCCGGGCATGATCGAGGGGCCGTTGAGGGCACCCTCCTCGCCGCCGGAGACGCCGGAGCCCACGAAGTGCAGGCCCTTCTCACGCAGATCGGCCTCACGACGACGGGTGTCGCCGAACAGAGCGTTGCCGGCGTCGACGATGATGTCGCCCTCGTCCATCAGACCGGCGAGCTCGTCGATCACGGCGTCGGTGGGCTTGCCGGCCTTGACCATGATGATCGCGACGCGCGGCTTCTGCAGGGAGGCGACGAAGTCGGACATCGACTCCGAGGGGTAGAACTCGCCGTCGGTGCCGTGATCGGCCATGACCTTCTCGGTCTTGCCGACGCTGCGGTTGTGGAGCGCGACCTTGAAGCCGTTGCGGGCGAAGTTGCGGGCCAGGTTGGAGCCCATCACCGCCATTCCGGTGACACCGATGTCCGCGACATCGGCGGGGGACGGAGCGAAGCTAGCCATGGGTTCTCCTCAGATCAGGTGACTGTCGGGCCGGGCCGGACCGCATCGTCGAAGACGTCGACGGGCTGCGGGGCCCGGTCCATCGCCACCCATTCTAGTGAAAAGCCCACGGGGGTAGCCCCACGTGCCAGGGCTTGCCGTGGTGCGGTGCCTGGGACGCACCGGGGAGCACGTCGTGGGGCGCTTCGTACTCCACGGATTCGAGGCGGTCGACTCCCTCCGTCCGTCGACCGGGATCGTCCGATCGTCGGGTATCGCCGAGGGCGGCCCCGCCCGTACCGTGTACCTGCGTGCGCCGCGGAACGGCGCCGCGAGCCGAGCCGCTTCGGCCCCTGAGGACCGGCCTGCACGGGCCGGGACGCCGCGACCGTGAGAGAGACCCGACACATGACAGTCCCCCCGCCCCCGCACGAACCCTCCCCGTACGGACAGTCCGCCCAGCCGGGAGGGGCGAGCCCTCATGGACAGCCCTCCCCTGCCGGCGACTACGGCCAGCCGTCCCCAGCCGGGTCCTACGGCCAGCCCTCCGCAGCAGACCCTTACGGACAGGCGTCGCCCGCGGCGGCCTACGGCCAGCCGTCTCCCGCCGGGGCCTACGGGCAGCCGGCGCCTGCGGGCCAGGCGGGCCAGCCCGGCCCCTCGCACGATGCCGCGTGGGGGCTGCAGGATGGCCAGGTCGGGTCGGGCGTTCCCGCTCCTGGGCAGGACCTCGGCGCAGATCTGGGGGCCGCCCTCAAGTTCGCCGGCAACGGGTTGCTGCGCAACTGGGTGACCTACCTGGTCAGCGGGCTGATCTTCTGCCTCATCTACCTGGTGCTCATCGGCGGCGGGCTCGGCGTCGGGATCGCACTGATGATCCCGCAGCTCGACGGAGCAGCGACCTCCGACACCGCCGAGTTCGGCGCGATCATGACTCTGTACGGAGCACTTTTCGTGGGCGCTCTGCTGTGCATGCCCTTCTCCCTGCTCTGGCAGTCGGGCGCGGCCCGCTCCGCCGAGATCGTCCGTGAGGGCGGTCGCCCGTCGATCGGCCAGGCGATGATCGGGCCGGGACGGGTGATCCTCACGGCTCTCCTGTACGGCGTGATCGTGTTCGTCGGCATGCTTCTGCTCTACATCCCCGGCCTCATCGCCGCGGTGCTCTTCATGTTCGCGGTCCCCGCTGCGCTCCGCGGCGCGTCCCCCGGGAACGCGCTCAAGGAGAGCATGACGCTGGTCCGCGCGAACCTGGGCACGTCGATCGTCGCCTACCTCGTGCTCATGGTGATCACGTCGGTCGCCTCCGCGGTCATGCTCCCCCTCCTCGTGCTCACCCCGTTCATGCTGCTCTTCGAGCTCGGGATGTACGAGCGGCTGAACCGCCGAGAGCTCCCCGAGCCCGCGAAGGCCTGAGCCCCGCGCCGTCGACGGCCCTGCGGTCCGGCGGGCCGACCGACTGGCAGGCCATCTGGCCGACAGGCCGACGGGCCGACGGGGAGTGTCCCGGCACACCCCGTCGGCCCGTCGCCTGTAGGCACCTGCGGCGTAGCCTGAGGGGATGACCGACGGCCCCCTCATCGTCCAGAGCGACAAGTCCCTCCTGCTCGAGGTCGGACATCCGAAGGCGCAGTCAGCCCGCGCCTCGATCGCCGCCTTCGCCGAGCTCGAGCGGGCCCCCGAGCACGTTCACACCTACCGCATCACGGACCTCGGTCTGTGGAACGCGCGCGCCGCCGGCTACGACGCGGAATCCGTGGTCGCAGCCCTCGTGGACAACTCCCGCTACCCGGTCCCCCATTCGCTGCTCATCGACGTCGCGGACACGATGGACCGCTATGGCCGCCTGCAGCTGCGCTCGGATCCCACCCATGGGCTCGTGCTCCACGCCCTGGACCGCGCGGTGCTCGAGGAGGTCTCGCGGGCGAAACGGATCCAAGGCATGCTCGGCGAGCGTCTCGACGAGTCGACCGTGCTCGTGCACCCCTCCGAACGCGGCGCGCTGAAGCAGGCGCTGCTCAAGCTCGGCTGGCCCGCGGAGGACCACGCCGGGTACGTCGACGGCGAGCACCATCCCATCGCGCTGCGCGAGGACGGCTGGCAGCTGCGGCCCTACCAGGCCGAGGCCGTGGACGGCTTCCGCCATGGCGGCAGCGGGGTCGTCGTGCTCCCCTGCGGAGCCGGGAAGACCCTGGTGGGCGCGGCCGCGATGGCGGCGATGCAGCGCACCACCCTCATCCTCGTCACCTCCACGGTCTCCGCACGGCAGTGGAAGAGCGAGCTGCTGCGCCGCACCGACCTCACCGAGGACGAGATCGGCGAGTACTCCGGAGCCACCAAGGAGATCCGTCCCGTCACCATCGCCACCTACCAGGTGCTCACGATGAAGCGGAAGGGCATCCATCCCCACCTCGAGCTCATGAGCGCCCGCGACTGGGGACTCATCGTGTACGACGAGGTGCATCTGCTGCCCGCGCCCGTCTTCCGCATGACCGCCGATCTGCAGGCCCGTCGGCGGCTGGGGCTCACGGCGACGCTCGTGCGCGAGGACGGCCGCGAGGGCGAGGTGTTCTCCCTGATCGGCCCCAAGCGCTACGACGCCCCCTGGAAGGACATCGAGGCCCAGGGCTACATCGCCCCCGCGGACTGCACCGAGGTGCGGGTCGCGATGCCGGCCGACGACCGCATGGCGTACGCGATGGCCGAGGCCGCCGATCGACCCCGGCTGGGGGCGGCCCATCCGGCCAAGAACGCCGTCGTGGAGCGGATCGCCGCTCGGCACGAGGGCGAGCCGATGCTCGTGATCGGGCAGTACATCGACCAGCTGGAGGAGCTCGCCGCCCATCTCGACGCCGAGCTCATCACCGGCAAGACCCCGGTGCGGCGCCGCCAGGAGCTGTTCGACGCCTTCCGCGCCGGAGAGCTCACCCGCCTGGTGGTCTCGAAGGTCGCGAACTTCTCGATCGACCTCCCCGAGGCATCTGTCGCCGTGCAGGTCAGCGGCGCCTTCGGTTCTCGTCAGGAAGAAGCCCAGCGGCTGGGTCGCCTCCTGCGCCCGAAGGCCGACGGCCGCACCGCACACTTCTACACGGTCGTCATGCGCGACACGCAGGACCAGGACTTCGCGGCGCACCGCCAGCGCTTCCTCGCCGAGCAGGGCTACGCCTACACGATCCTGGACGCCGACCAGCTGGACGCACCGGCCGCTACGAACTGAGGACTCCCGGACTGAGCGTTCCCGGAGCGGACGCTCGGAATCGCTAGAGTGTGCTCAGCGGCGACCTTCCTCCGAAGGCCGCTCGGGACACTTCCCCAGGACCCGACATCGAGGAGCGACCATGAGCACCGGACCTGAGAACACAGGACACCCCCTCGACCGCGAGCCGGTCGATCGTGCACCCGAGGCTGCGCAGCCCGCCGCCGCGGACCGTGCCCCGGAGGACCCGGCCGCCGGCCGCCGCGCCGCCGATCCGGCTGGCGGGGTGACCGATCCTGTCCGCGACGCCCCGCGCGAGAGCACCGGCCGCCGCGCCTCCCAGACGCCCACCGAGCGCACCTCTGCTGATCGGACGCCTGCCGAGCGGACGCTGGCCGAGGAGCCGCTGGAGGCTCCCCGCTCCGGCGGCAAGACCGCCGGACTGTGGATCTCCCTGATCCTCGGCGCGATCGTGCTGGTGCTGCTGCTGATCTTCGTGATCCAGAACAGCCAGAGCGCGAGCTTCGAGTACTTCAACGCCACCTTCGACCTGCCGCTCGGTGTGGCCATGCTCCTGGCCGCCATCGCCGGCGCGCTGGTCATGGCGCTGGTGGGCTCGGTGCGGATGTTCCAGATGAGCTGGACGATCCGCAAGATGCGCAAGCAGCAGGAGAAGATCCAGCGCGCCGTCCGCTGATCTCGCCCAGGAGACGTCCAGCTGATTCCCACACTGCAGGAGCACGGTAGGGGCATGAACACGACTGCAGAACAGGACTACGAGGCTCGGCTCCTCGTCGTCGACGACGAGCCGAACATCCGCGACCTCCTCGCCACCTCCCTGCGCTTCGCAGGGTTCGAGGTGTTCACCGCCTCCACCGGCAACGAGGCGATCCGTGAGGCCACCGAGCATCAGCCCGATCTCGTGGTCCTCGACGTGATGCTGCCGGACATGGACGGCTTCACCGTGACGCGGCGCCTGCGGGATCGGGGGGAGCAGTACCCGATCCTCTTCCTCACTGCGCGGGACGAGACCCAGGACAAGGTGGCCGGGCTCACCGTCGGCGGGGACGACTACGTCACCAAGCCGTTCAGCCTGGAAGAGGTCGTCGCCCGGATCCGGGCCGTCCTGCGCCGTACGCACGGCGGCCACGCCGCGACCGTCGACAGCTCCCTGGTGGTCGGCGACCTCCGCCTCGACGAGGACTCCCACGAGGTCTACCGGGCAGACGTCACGATCGAGCTCTCCCCCACCGAGTTCAAGCTCCTGCGCTACCTCATGCTCAACGCGGGCCGTGTGGTCTCCAAGACGCAGATCCTCGATCACGTCTGGGACTACGACTGGTCCGGCGAGGTGGGGATCGTCGAGTCCTACATCTCCTACCTGCGTCGCAAGATCGATGTCATCGGCGATCCGATGATCCACACCAAGCGGGGCATCGGGTACGTGCTGCGCGCCTCCGAAGGCAGCTGACGATTGGCGCTGCCGACCCTGCGCGCTGAACGGCCCGTGTCCCTGTGGACCCGGATCGTCGCTCTCATCTCGCTGCTGCTGGTCGTCGGCGTCGTCATCACCGGGAGCCTCTCGCTCTTCCTGCTCAACCGCACCCTCATCGAGTCGGTCGACAACAACCTCCATGCGAGCACCCGCGAGATGATCGCCCTCGCCCAGGAGGCGCTCTCCGGGAAGGAGGAGGCGGCCGCGCCCAGCAGCGCGTACACGCCCGTCGAGTACGCGGTGGAGATCCGCGACGCGCACGGCGAGGTGGTCCATCGCGACGTCATCCGCTACGAGAACTCCCCCGTCACGGTTCCTTTCCCTGATCTGAGCGAGGAGCAGATCGCTGCGCGTGACGGCCAGCCGTTCACCGTCCTGGACTCCTCGGAGAACCGCTGGCGGGTGGTCGCCCTGGTCACCCCCGGACCCGACAGCGGCGCCGTCTACGTCGCCCTGCCCCTGACCGGGGTGGACCGCACGATGCACGAGATGGCGCTGGTCATCGTGCTGGTGGGGACCCTCGTGGTGCTGGTCGGCATGGGCCTGGGCGGCTATGTCACGCATCGCTCTCTCGAACCCCTGCACGATGTGGAGGCCACCGCGTCGCAGATCGCCGGCGGCGACCTCTCGCGGCGCGTCCCGGTCACCGACACCAGCTTCGAGGTGCATGCCCTCGCCCTGTCGCTGAACGAGATGCTGGTGCGGATCGAGCAGTCCTTCGCCGCGCAGGCAGCCTCCGAGGAGCACGCCACCCTCTCCGAGGCCAAGATGCGGCGCTTCGTCGGCGACGCCTCCCACGAGCTGCGCACGCCGCTCGCGGCGATCCGCGGATTCGGCGAGCTGTACCGGATGGGGGCCCTGGGCACCGACGAGGACGTCGCCTCGGCGATGCGCCGGATCGAGGACGAGGCCCGACGGATGGGGTCCCTGGTCGAGAACCTGCTGCGCCTCGCGCGCCTGGACGAGAACCCCGACCTCGCGCTCGAACCCGTGGACCTCACCGATGCCCTCTTCGACGCCGCCCAGGATCTCCGCGCCCTGGACCCTCAGCGCCAGGTCATGGTGGTATCCCTGTCCGGGACTCCGGTCTCGGTGCAGCCCCACCTGTCGATCGGGGTACTCGGCGACGAGGCCTCGCTGCGCCAGGTCATCCTCAATCTCGTGGGCAACGCGAACCGGCACACCCCCAAGGGGTCACCGGTCGAGATCGCCGTCGGCTACACCGACCCCGAGACCGTGCGGATCGAGATCCGTGACCACGGCCCCGGCATCGACGACGCCCAGCGCGAGAAGGTGTTCGAGCGGTTCTACCGCACCGATTCCTCGCGCGTGCGCTCGGCGACCCAGGGCGGCGGCGCGGGCCTGGGCCTCTCGATCGCGGCGACGATCGTGAAGCAGCACCGCGGCAGCATCGGCGTGACGGAGACGCCCCAGGGCGGATCCACCTTCTGGGTGGAGCTGCCGGGCACCGAGATCGAGGCGGCGCGGCAGAGCCGGCCCGATCAGGTCCGCGCGGTGACCGACCCCGAACGGGACGACCGGCGAAGGTAACCAATCCCGGGCTGGCTGTCGGGTCAGCGGCCGTCGGCGAGCACCTGGCCGACGAACCCCTCCCCGCCGCGGCTCCGGGCCAGGCTATCGAGACGCTCGAGGAGCTCTGCTGCGGCGCGGCGTCCCGCCTCCTGATGCGCTTCGATGCGGGGCGGCGCCGCCAGGTCGTCACGGGTCATGCGGAAGGCCGCGGGCGCGGCGTCGGTCGCGGGCGGCAGCGGATCGACGTGCCCGCGGAGCCCCACGATCAGATCCCGCGGGACGAAATCCAGGCCGAGCTGCGCGGCGTGCTCGGCGCTGCGGCGGGCCCGCGCCGCGGGGCGGCCGACGAGAGGGATGCGCAGTCCCGAGCGGATCAGGATCCGCGTCAGCTCCCCGTTGTCGACGAGCTGGACACCGGCCTCGACCAGGCGGGGCTGTCCCGCCTCCGGCCAGTCGTAATGGTCGAGGTCGAAGGACCGCGGCGGCAGGCCGGCGAGCTCGGCGACCTCGTGCAGCTCGGCCAGGGACGTGTCGGAGATCAGGTGACCCCAGAAGGTGCCGTGCCGGGGCCAGCGCGGGGTGTCGGCGTAGACGCTCATGAGCGACCTCCGGTGGGGCTCGGGTGCGAGGACCGGTCGGGGACGACGCGGGGTGAGGCCGAGCCTGCCAGACGACGCAGCACCACCTCGAGCGGGCCCCGTCGGCCCCGACGTTTCAGGGCCACGGCACCCGGGATCATCGCCAGCCACACGGCCATCACGATCGCCGCGGCGCCCGCCGTGCCGAGCCGGGCTCCGAGGTCCAGCGTGTAGGGCGGGAACAGGGCGAGGAACACGAGTGACTGGCCCACATAGGCGCTCAGCGAGACGGCGCCCAGGGCCTCGATGCCCTGCACGAGACGGTCGGAGACGGGGCGGGCGACACGGACGGGACGGGCGGAGACCGGTCCGGCATCGCGCACGAGGTGACCGGACGGATCGGCCCCGTCGGCCCCGGAACTCCGTCGGACGCGATCGGAGACGAGGGCGGCCGCTGCGGCGAGTCCGAGGGCTCCGAGCAGCCCGGTGTACTGGTGCAGGACCCCGAGGCTGCCGAGCACGATCTCGGAATCCAGGTGCTGATGGGCGGGATCGAGCACGAGCACGGTCACCAGCGGCACCGCACCGAGGAGGCCGAGGCCGAGGCCCCAGCGGGCGATCGGCACGAGCACGTCGCGGTTCGCGGCGACCTCCTCGAACAGGCGCAGCCGCGCGGCGATCGCCCCGATCGCCATCGGGGTCAGCAGCCCGATGTCGGAGACCAGCGAGGTCGCGACCTCGGCGCCGGCCTCGTCGGTGCGCAGGCGCAAGCTGGTCAGATAGTCGGGGGCGGCGGCCGAGGGATAGCCGTCGGAGCCGAACAGCCCGATGGTCCCGTCGACCCAGCCCCACACGCCCAGCGCCGGCAGGGCGAGGAGGGCGGCGAGCGGCAGGACGGCGCGATGGCGGGTCGCGAGCAGCACGCAGAGCATCCCCACCATCGCGTAGGCGATGAGGATGTCGCCGCTGAACAGGAGGATCGCGTGGGCGAGGCCGATCACGAGCAGGGCGACATGGCGCCGCAGCATGCGCAGCACGACGTGCCCCGAGCGCTCCCCGGCCTCGCGCGAGCGGCGGAGGATGATGCCGATCCCGTAGCCGAAGAGCATCGCGAACAGCGGGAAGCCGCGGTTGTCCGCCGTGAGCCCGATCAGTGCGTCCACGATCCGGTCAGCCACGGTGGCGTCGAGCTGCTTGAGCAGCACGGTCCACGGGGAGCCGTGCAGCCAGCCGATCGTGTTGGCCAGGGCGATGCCGAGCAGGGCCAGGCCCCGTGCGAGGTCCGGTCCGCCGGCACGGCGGGCCAGGGGCACGGAGCCGACGCCGGCGACCTGGGTCATCAGGCCCCGTCGGCCGGGGTGCCCTGGTGGTGCCGCAGCAGCCAGCGCCCCTTCTCCCGCACCCATACGGAGCTGCGGGCGACAGCGCCCGAGCGGCCCGTGGTGCGGTACCGCAGCAGCACGACGCCGGGGGTGAGCTCGTCGGCGACGAACTCGTCGGCCTCGAGCCCGGGCACCGGGGCGAGATGGGCGAGGATCTCCTCGCGGTCATAGCTGCGACCGCTCGCACCGATCTCGGTGAAGTCCGGGTGGAGCAGCTCGGCGGCGCTGGGGGCGTCGGCGCGCAGCAGGTCCGACAGCAGCGCCTGCTCGCGCGCGGTGATCTGCTCGAAGTCGGTGGCGCCGGGGGCGTCGGCGGCGAGGACCGTGTCCTCACCGGCGGTGTTGCAGGAGCTCCGGCCACGAGAGGCCGAGGCGGGTTCGGGGGCGCTCTGGTCCAGCAGGCTGAAGAGGTCGTCCTCGGGCATCGAGCTCGGCGCGGGGCGGGACGGGGCGACCTGTGAGGACACCGCGGAGCTGCCCGTGTACCCGGGGCCGACCTGCGGGTCCTGCTTCTTGGAGAAGGCGGTCGCGGCGGCGTTGGCGCGCACATCGGCCGCTTCGTTCATCGCGTGCCCCGAGTGGCCCTTGACCCACTCGAACTCGACGCTGCGGCCGGCGAGGGCGCGGTCGATGTCCTGGAGCAGCTCGACGTTCATCACCGGCTTGCCGTCCTTCTTGCGCCAGCCCTTGCGCTTCCAGCCCGGCATCCACTTCGTCACCGAGTTGATGACGTACTGGCTGTCGCACAGGATGTGCAGGTGCTGGTCGGCGTCGACGGCGGTGGCCTCGAGCAGGTCCAGCACGGCCTTGAGCTCGCCCATGTTGTTGGTGCCGTGGGGCCAGCCGCCCGCGCGCCAGGTGGAATCGTCGATGTACCAGGCCCAGCCGGCCGGGCCGGGATTGCCCAGGGCGGAGCCGTCGGCGGCAGCAGTGATGGTCATGGCCCAATCGTTCCACAGCGGGCCGACGTCCCTGCACGGGACCGCGCCGTGCGCCGCCCGATGCGGGGTTCCTCTCGTGGCGCGTCGTCGTGCTGCGGCGTCGCCGCTCGTCAGCGCAGGCGGGCCACGGTCATCCCGGCGGTGGTGGGCGGCTGGTCCATGGCGAGCATCGCCGCGGGCAGGTCCTCGAGGTCCAGGATCCGGCCGACGGTGCGACCGAGGTCCAGGCGTCCGCTCGCGATGTCGGCGAGCAGGTCGCGGTACTCGGCGACGGCGAGGCCGTGGCTGCCGAGGATCTGCAGCTCCTGCCCGATCACCTGCCCCATCGGCAGGGCGGGGTCCGCGTCCTCGCCCAGCAGCAGCCCCACCTGGACGTGCCGGCCACGGGGGCGCAGCGAGCTGATCGCGGTGCGGGCTGTCGCCGCGGAGCCCAGGGCATCGAGGGTGACGTGGGCGCCGCCGCCGGTGGCCTCGCGCACCCGCTCGACGATGTCAGGACCGGACGCGAGGGCCGTCGCGCCGAGCTCGGCGGCGGCCGCGAGCGCGTGCTCGGAGACGTCGATCGCGACCACGTCGGCGCCCGCGGCGAGGGCGACCATCACGCAGGCGAGGCCCAGTCCGCCGCAGCCGAACACGGCGACGCTCTCCCCGGCGCCCACACGGGCCTGGGTGAGCACGGCGTGATAGGCCGTGCCGACGCGGCAGCCGAGGCCGGCGGCGAGGGTCATGTCGATGCCGTCCGGGAGGGCGACGAGGTTGTGGTCCGCCTCGATCACCACGACCTGCTCGGCCCAGGAGCCGGGCAGGTCGAAACCGGGCTGGTACTGGTCCGGGCACACCTGGGGCGCTCCGGCGAGGCACTGCTCGCAGCGTCCGCAGGAGAGGATGAACGGTGCGGTGACCCGGTCCCCCGGCGCGAACCGCGTGACGTCGGCGCCGACCTGCTCGACGACGCCGGCGAACTCGTGGCCGGGGATGTGCGGCAGCTGCACCGAGTCGTCGTGCCCCTGCCAGGCGTGCCAGTCGCTGCGGCACACCCCGGTGGCGTGCACCGTGATCACGGCGCCGCGGGGCGGGCACTCAGGGTCGGGGACCTCGACCAGGGACGGCTGCTCGCCGAAGGCGTCGTAGCGCACTGCTCTCATGGGTCCATCATGACGCAGGTCAGGTGATCGACTCGAGTCGCTGCTGGACTCCGGAATCCAGCTGGCGGATCCACGTGCGCATCCTGGACCGGAGCACGACGGTCAGCACGACGAATGCTCCGAGGAGGACCGTAATAGCAAGGGCCGCTCCGACGAGATCATCGACTCTGCTCCACGTGAGCAGCATGAGAGGCAACATCATGACGAATGCACCGAGCAGCCCCGCCAGGAAGTAGATCAGGACGCTGAGGACTGCCGCGTCCCATCCCGGCCGGCGTGTAAGGCAGTCTGCACCCATCAGGATTCCGGTCAGCAGAAGCGCCAGGCCCGCGTACAGCACGGCGATCACCGTCGTCACCAGCGTGGAAACCCCTGGTCCGGTCGACACTTTGAAGGTTGGCCCAGCACCCGTGCTGTCATGGCCCAGTGCGACCGTGATCAGGGTCGCGGCGCCCATGGCCAGGAGGATCACCACGGACTCGGCCGCGATCAGCGCGACTCTCCCTCGCACCCGGTCCGCCCGGGTCGTCCCTAGGCTCGCCCGCAGCTCTTGGCGATCGATCGTGTCCCCGCGACCGTAGCGGTACCAGGCCAATGCGGCCCAGATCGGGAGGAGCCCTGCGAAGCCGTCTGTGAAGAAGGCTGCGAGGACGAGGCTGATCGCGCACGTGAAGAGTGTCGCTGTGGCAGTTCGAATGTTCAGACGCAGGTCGACGAGGAATGCGCGACGTAGCGCGCCCGGTTGCGGTGCTGTGACGGAACCTCCTGCCGGCGTTACCGAGGAGTTGTGTGTCGTCATGAGGTCCTCCTCCGGGATTTTCCCTTCTCGGCATGTGCCCCACGGAGCCAATGCGTCACGAGCTCGCTCAAGCCGGGTCGGCGCAGAGCCGCCTCGGGGGACAGCCCGGCGGCGTCCTCCACGGCGATGAGAGCTCGAGAAGTGCCACCGGCGGTGGCCGACCCGATCAAGGGTGAGCCGGGGCCGTCGAGCTCGGACGCCTCCCCAGGCAGTTCGATGAGGAGGAACTCCTCGCACAGCGACTCGACGTCGCCTTCGAGGGCATCCTGTCCCTCGACGATGATCACAAGGTGATCGACGAAACGGTCCATCCCGTCGAGATCGTGGGTGGCCAGCAGGATCGAGCGGTTCTCGCGGGCCATCATGCTGCGCAGCTCATCCAGAAGCTCTGTCCGTGCCAGCGGGTCGAGGTGAGCCAGGGGCTCGTCGAGGATCAGCAGATGTGGATCCTGTGCGAGGGCGGCGGTGACACCGAGCTGGGTGACCTGCCCTCGCGAGAGCTCGCTGCGGCGCCGTGTGAACGGCACGTTCCGTGCTGCAAGTCGGGTTTCGAAAACACGAGCGTCAACACCGCGACCGATCCGACTCTGAAGGCGCAGTACGTCCTGCGCCGTCCAATGCCCGGGATAGGCGGGGACATCCGGTACATAAGCGGCAGGCGGCGGGAACACCACGTCGGCTGGCCCCATGGCGGTGCCGAGCACGTTGACCGATCCTTCCGCAAACGGCAAAGTGCCGGTGACGGCACGCAAGGCTGTGCTCTTACCCGCTCCGTTGGACCCGACCAAGGCGGTCACTTGACCAGCAGGGGCGGTGAACGTGAGCCCACGAAGCGCCTCGAGCGGGTCAGCATAGGGCTTCGACCATGCCGGTACCCGAACCCGGAGATCACGAACAGAAACTGCGTTGGGCGTGTTCATACCGATCGTGTCAGGGACGTTCATCGCTGCCCTCCTCCTCGATCAACTGCGTAAGGCGGGCGCGGATCTCGTCCGCACCGATACCGGCGGTGCGGGCGGTGCGAACCGCTTCGGCGAGGGCGCCGTCGATGCGCTCCAGGGCGCGGCTGCGCACCTGGTCAGGCTGCTGGGCTCGGACGAACACGCCCTTGCCGCGCACGGCATCGACGAGCCCGTCGGCCACCAGCTCGTTGTAGGCGCGGGTGGTCGTGATGACGCTGACCCGAAGATCACGGGCGAGGACCCGGATCGAGGGCAGGGCCTCACCGACAGAGAGGTCGCCCCGCAGGATCGCCTCGGCGAGGCGGGCACGGATCTGCTCGTAGATCGGTTCGGGAGCGGACGGGTCGAGCGGGATGTGCATGCTCCCCACTCCCCTTCGTCCAGAACGACCAACTGCCCCTACTGTCCATATTCACTATGAACAGTAGGGGCAGTGGTGTCAAGCGGGCGGGGTCAAGCCGGTGGTGCCACAAGGAGCCGTCGATGTCCGGAGGCCGAGCGCGGCGAGGGCAGCGGTCAGGCGACCGGCTTCTCGTAGGTCGCGTACACGCTCTCGCGCACGAAACCGAGGGCGTCGTAGAGACGGGTCGCACCGGTGAGCGATTCGGCGTCGACTTCGAGCTCGGCACTCGAGTACCCGGCCTGCGATGCCGCCTCGAGGGTCCGCGCGAGAACTGCGCGGGCGATGCCGCGACCGCGGGCCGATGGCCGCGTGCCCACCAGGGCGATGTGCAGCACCCCGGGCTTGTCCTCGGAGTTGATCACGTAGCCGAGCACGGTCCCGTCCGCGTCGATCGCGATGCTCGAGAGCTCGCGGCGGGAGGTGTGGGAGGACCACCAGATGTTCCAGCGCTCCGCGGTCACCGGGGCCGATCCCCAATGGTCGGCGAACGCATCGAGGTGGGCGAGGCGGGTGGCCTCTCGCTCCGAATCCTCCGGGGCGCTGACCCGCACCCCCGGCAGATCGACCGTCGGGAGAGCCGCTCCGGGCAGCTCGCGCACCATGGTCAGCCAGCTGCGGGCGCGCTGGTAGCCGCGCTGGGCGAGGAGCGGGCGCACCTCTGCGCCGCCGATGAGCGGGGCGACCGTCGGTGCGTTCGCCTGTGCTTCCGTCGCGGCGTCCGCCTGTCCGTCGACCTCGGGATCCCGGCCTCCGGAGACGCGGAACACGGCGACCTCGACGTCGGGGTGACGCTCGGCGGCCAGCTGGGCGGCGCGGGCCTCGGCCCAGGTGAACAGTTCCGTGCCCAGCCCCTGGCGGCGGCGAGCGGGGTCGACCGTGCCCATGAGCTGGCAGCGCACCCGCCCCTCCGAGTCCGGGGCCGTCGAGACGTCGACGGCGCAGAAGCCGAGCAGCTCCTCCCCCTCGCGCACCGCCACGGAATCGCGGGCGAGGTCGAGGTCGGGCATCGAGAGCCATTCGCGGATGCTCGGCTCCTCGGCCGGCTCGCCGGACTGCTCGACGGCGTCCACGCGGTTCAGCAGGGCGGTGAGGGCCGGGACGTCCTCGAGGGTCAGCGGGGTCCGGGTCAGCGCGGCCGAGGTCAAGGTGTTCGTCGTCGTGGTCACCGCTCCAGTGTAGGGAGCCGGTAGACGCTCACGTGGCTGCGGGACTCCGCCGTGAACTCCGTCCGATCCCAATCCGCCCAGCGGCTCTCGAGCGTGAAGCCGGCCAGCTGCGCCATGAGGTCGAGCTCGGAGGGCCAGATGTAGCGCTGCGGGGTGCGGCCGATGCTCGCCTCGCGGGAGCCGTCCACCTGAGGATCGAAGCGCACGTGATGGGAGACGAGGATCTGGTTCAGGGTGTCGTAGGTGTCCACCAGGAGGTAGCCGGGCTCAGAGACTTCGAGGGTGCCGCCGGTGCCCGGGGTGAGGGAGCGCAGATCCGGCACGTGGAGCTCGATCACGAAGCAGCCTCCCGGGGAGAGGTGCCGGGCGGCGTTGCGGAAGCACTGGACCTGCTGCTCCTGGGTGAGCAGGTTCCCGATCGTGTTGAACACGAGGTAGACGAGGGAGTAGCCCTCCCCCGCGCTCGTCGTGGTCATGTCGCCGGCGATGACGGGGATCTGCTGCTCGTCGGCCTTCTCGCGCAGCCGGGCGATCATCGCCTCGGACAGCTCGATGCCGGTGACCTCGACCCCGGCCTTCCGCAGTGGGATTCCGACTCGACCGGTGCCGATCGCCAGTTCGAGGGCCCGGCCCCCGGCGGCGAGCGACCTCAGGACGTCGATCGTCGGCCCCAGCACTTCTGGGGCGAACATGCCCTCGCCAGGGGTGTCGTACTCGGCGGCGGTGCGGGCGTCCCACAGGCGTGATTGATCGACCATGTCCCCATCGTGGAGCAGAGCGCCCGGGGCGTCACGGGAATATCCGTGGCGCCCCGGGCGGATCCCGGCCTCAGCCGGCGGGCGGGCGGGTGGGGATCTGCTGCGGGATCAGGCGTCCTGCTCGTAGGCGGCGGTCTTCTCCTGCACGGCGCGGAGCCGGGCCAGATCGAGCTTGCGGCCGCGCTCGAAGTCGACGATGCCGTTCTTCTCCTGGAACACGTCGGTCATCTGCGTGTAGCAGTAGGCGAACATCAGCGGGTCCTCGAGCAGCACCCGGGTGAGCCCCTCGAACCGCGTGTAGAGCTCCTCCTCGCTGCGGATCCGCTGGCCGTAGCCCCAGGACTCGGCGGCATTGTTCCCGGCACGGTCCGCCTCCTCGGCCTTCCTCGCCTCCTCCTCGTTCCACCAGATGCCGCCGTACTCCGAGACGAAGTAGGGCTGACCGGCGTAGGGCAGCGAGAAGGCGCCGTCGGCGAAGGGCATCTCGTCGGGCCCGAGGTCGCGCCGGTTCGCGAAGGGCTCTCCGGCGGCGAGGCCGGACTGCTCCTCACGGAAGCGCTCCGGATCCTGCTCGTAGGAGTGCGAGTCGTAGATGTCCGCCCCACGCACCCGGTGGGAGTAGCCGGAGGCGTCCAGCACCGGGCGCGTGGGGTCGGCGAGCTTGGTCGCGTCGTACATCGCCTGGGTGACCGCGTCGAGCTGGGTGATGCGGTCGTGCATCAGCTGATGGGTCTCGTTCAGCGGGCACCAGCCGATGATCGAGGGGTGGTTCAGATCGCGCTGGACCGCCTCGACCCACTGGCCCACGAAGGTCGCCGGGGGCTGCTGGTTGTCGCCGTCCGGTCCGAAACCGTGCACGCCCCAGTCGCCGAACTCGCCCCAGGTGAGGTAGCCGTGCAGGTCGGACCAGAAGTGCATGCGCTGCTCGAAGACCTTCTGGTGCAGGCGCGCGCCGTTGAAGCCGGCTTCGAGGGAGAGGCGGATGTCGGTGGTCATCGCCTCGTCGGTCGGGGAGGTCATGAACGACTCCTCCCAGTAGCCCTGGTCCAGCACGAGTCGCTGGAAGACCTTCTCGCCGTTGATCCGGAACTCGTGGTCGCGCAGCGAGGTCGAGCGCAGGCCCGCGTAGGAGCGGACCTCGTCGAGCACGGAGTCGTCCGCGTCGAGCAGCCGCACCGTGAGGGCATAGAGCTCGGGAGCTCCGGGGCCCCACATGCGCACGGCGTCCTCGGGGAACACGAGCTCGAGGTGCGGGGCCAGGTCGAGGTCGGCGCGTACGGCGGCGCGGGCCACCTCGTCGCCGCCGGGCACGGAGGCCACGACCTCGAGGCGGGAGCCGGGTGCGGTGCGGGCCAGCGGCACGTCGAGCGCGAAGGAGCGCCCGCCGAGCGAGGGCAGGATGCGCAGCGAGCGGATCTCGTCGGCCGGGACGCCCTCGAGCCACACGCTCTGCCAGATGCCGGTGGTGCGGTGGTAGTTCGCGGCCGTGGGCTTGAACTCGTGGGACTGCTTGCCGCGGGCCTGCGGGACGCCGTGCGGGTCGCGGGCGCGCACCACGATCTCGACCTCCGCGCCAGGGCCGACGGCGGGGACGGCCGAGAGATCGGCCGAGAATCCGGTGAAGCCGCCGCGGTGGCGGGCCACCTCGAGGCCGTTCGCCCAGACGGTCGCATCCTGATCCACGGCCTCGAAGCGCAGGATCGGGCGCAGGCCCTCCCAGTCGACGGGGATGGTGACGGTGCGGCGGTACCAGACGGCCTCGAGGTAGTCGCGGTTCCCGATCCCGGAGGCCTCGGTCTCCGGGGCGAAGGGCACGAGGATCTCGGAGTCCAGCTCACGCTCGAGCAGGCCGCGGTCGCGCCCGGAGTCGCCCTGGTCGATCTCGAACTGCCAGGTGCCGTTGAGGGTGAGCCAGTTGGGGCGGTGCAGCTGGGGGCGCGGGTGCTCGGGGCGGGGCACGTCGGTCACCGCGGACAGCGGGGCGTCGAGCTGGGCGGCGAGCTCGTCGGCGCGGGAGAACAGGGAGCTCAGGTGCTCCGGGAGTTCGGGGGTCTGGGCGTTCACGAACGGCTCCTGGGATCGGTGGTGCTCGGCGCTGAGTCTCCGACGCGCTCGAGGCGCCGGTACGGATCGGTCAGAAGCCAGTCAAGCGCACCCGCCCCATGATTGCAACGTGGGAAAGCAGGTTTTTCAGGGCGTTCTCGCGGCCGACGGTCACGACCGGGTGGACTCCCGCTCGATCAGACGGTGGGCGATCACGGTCTCCGCCCCACCCGTGCGTCCCGCCCCACCCGTTCGGCTCGCCGCGCCCGGTTGTCCCGCCCCACCCGTTCGGCTCGCCGCGCCCGTCCCGCCCGCGTCGGCGCCCACCGTAGCCTGGCCTGCGTCCCGCTCGGCACCCCGCTCCGCGCCGGAGATCGCGGCGGCGAGGGCGGCCGCGACGAGGGAGTCGAGGTCCGGGGCGACCGAGGTCAGCGTGGGCACGGACCAGGTGGCCTCGACCATGTCGTCCCAACCCACGACGGCGACGTCCTCCGGGACCCCGATCCCCCGCTCACGCAGGGCCGCGAGTGCGCCGATCGCCAGCAGGTCGTTGCCGGCGACGACGGCGTCGAAGGCGATGCCCTCCTCCAGCGCACGGAGCACCTCGTCGCGCCCGGACTCCCGGTCCCACGCGGCGGTGGCCCGGATCAGGGCGCGCTCCTGCGGCAGGTCGGCGAAGCGGCTCGCCGCTGTGAACCCGGCCAGGCGGTCCGTGCCGGTTGAGCGCACCGCGCCCTCCGCGCCGAGGAACAGGAGCCGACGATGGCCGGCGCCGACGAGGTGGCGGACCACGTCCGCTGCGGAGGAGACGTTGTCGATCGCCACGTGCACGACGTTCGGGGCGGCCGTGAGGCTCTCCCCCAGCAGCACCACCGGTGGTCCCGAGCGGCGATCCAGGAGATCGGAGGGCTCGAGCGCGGAGGGCGAGATGATCACCGCGTCGACCGGGCGCGCGGTGCGGCCGCGCACATGGGCCCGCTCCACCTCGGCGCTGTGGAGCGACACCTCCACGCTCACCGTGTAGCCGCGCTCGCGGGCGGCGGCCTGCATGCGCTCCGCGAGGCGGGCGAAGTAGGGGTTCTGGAGCTCGGGGACCACCAGGGCGATCGACTTCGTGGGGCCGCCGCGCAGGTCACGACCGATGTGATTGGGCACGTACCCGAGGTCGTCGATCGCCGCGAGCACCTTCTCCCGGGTGTCGGCGCGCACCACAGGGCGTTCGTTGACGACGTTCGAGACCGTCTTCCAAGACACCCCGGCGCGCTGGGCCACGTCCTTGATGCTCACTCTGCGTGCCATCGCTCGCTCCTCGTCGATCCTGTCAGCCCTGTCGACCCTGTCGATTTGCCGGGTCGCTATCGGACTCCGACCATCTCACGTGGGAAGGATACCGGCTCCCACCAGCCCTCCGAGGCGGTTCCACGCGACACCGGGCAGTGCCGATCGACACCGGGTGGTGCCAGGGTCGGGCGGTGCCGGGAAGCCCCGGGGTCGGGCGGTGCCCGCCCCGGGCGGAAACGACGCGGGGCGGCGTCGACGCGGGGGGGATCCTCGCTCCGCGTCGCGCACGTCACCTGCGGCGGGGCCGACGGCCGCGCGCGGACAGTGGTATCTCACATCCTGCGCGTCGATCATTCCCCCTGGACGGAGGCGGGTCTACCGTTGCTGCTGCGTGCCGTCATCCCGCCGCGGCACAGGTCCCACCTCACGGTGGTGACAGCGCAGCCTCTGAGCCGCTGCCACGGCAGCGCCCGGGCACCGGACGCATCGGGCGGGATCTGCATCTTCAGAACGGATCACCTTTCGTGACCTCCCCCGATTTCGCACGCCTCGGCGTGCCCGCTGTCCTGGTCGACGCCCTCGCGCCCCAGGGCATCACCCAGCCCACCCCCATCCAGGCCGCGACCCTGCCGGACTCCCTGTCCGGACGCGACGTCCTGGGCCGGGGCCGCACGGGCTCCGGCAAGACCTACGCGTTCCTGCTGCCCCTGGTGGCCCGTCTGATCGCCGAGCCCCGTCGTCGGGTCTCCCGTCGGCCGCGCTCGCTCATCCTCGCTCCCACCCGTGAGCTCGCCTCGCAGCTCGCCGAGTCCCTCGTGCCGCTCGCGGAGGCCACCGGCCTGCGCAGCACCGTCGTCTTCGGCGGCGTCGGCCAGAACCCTCAGGTCAAGGCCCTGTCCAACGGTGTCGACGTGCTCGTCGCCTGCCCCGGGCGTCTGCTGGACCTGATGGGCCAGGGCCACGTGGACCTCGGCGGCGTCGAGATCACCGTCATCGACGAGGCCGACCACATGGCCGACATGGGCTTCCTGCCCATGGTTCGCAAGATCCTCGACAAGACCCCGCCGAAGGGTCAGCGGATGCTGTTCTCCGCCACCCTCGACTCGGGCGTCAACAAGCTCGTCAAGCAGTTCCTGCACGAGCCCGTCACCCACTCGGCGGACCCGGCCTCGAGCCCCGTCGGCACCATGGAGCACCACGTGCTCGAGGTCGACGGCAATGCGCGCTTCGACGTGCTGCGTGACCTCGCCGCCGCTCCCGGTCGCACGATCATGTTCACCCGCACCAAGTACGGCGCGAAGAACCTCGCCCGCAAGCTCGCCGCCCGCGGCGTGGACGCGGTGGACCTCCACGGCAACCTCTCGCAGAACGCCCGCACGCGGAACCTCGAGGCCTTCGGCTCCGGCACCGCGACCACCATGGTCTGCACCGACATCGCCGCTCGCGGCATCCACGTCGACGAGGTGGCCCTCGTGGTCCACGCCGACCCGCCCGTCGAGCACAAGGCGTACCTGCACCGCTCGGGCCGCACGGCCCGCGCCGGCGAGTCCGGCACCGTGATCACCGTGCAGACCTCGGATCAGAAGCGCGATGTGAGCGATCTGATGCGCAAGGCCGGCATCAAGCCGACCTACCACCCGCAGGTCAACCCCTCCTCTTCCGTGCTCACGCAGCTCGCCCCCGGCGAGCGCACCGAGATGCATGAGCCCCGTGCCCCCGAGCCGGCCGAGCGCCCCGAGCGCACCAGCGGCGGACGCGGCGGCCAGGGCGGTCGCGGCGGACGCGGCGGCCAGGGCGGTCGTGGCGGCCAGAGCGGCGGCCGTGCTGGTCAGGGCGGTCGTGGCCAGGGCTCCGGCGAGCAGGACGCCCGCTCCGAGAGCGGTCAGCGCTCCGGTGGCGGTCAGCGCTCCGGTGGCGGCCGACGCGGTGGCCAGGGCGGTCGTGGCCAGGGCGGCGAGGGCCGTCCCGCACGCAGCGGCGGCCGTCGCGACAGCGCCCCCGCGCGCTACACGACCAGCTCCGAGGGCTCCGGGAACGGCTCCGCGAGCGGTGGCCTCGCGGCCTTCTCCTCGGGACGCAACCGGTGACCGAGGCCGGCGCCGGGCGGCGCCGGGCCGAGGCTCCTGCGTCCCACACGATCGAGGAGATCCTCGACGCCGCCCGTCTGGGCGTGGAGCGCATCGAGCCGACCGCGCTGCCTGATCTGGTCGAGCTGGGTGCCCACGTGATCGACATCCGCCCTGCGGCGACCCGGGAGTCCGAGGGACATATCCCCGGGGCGACCGTCATCGATCGCCTCGTGCTCGAGTGGCGGCTGGATCCCAGCAGCGCGCACCGGATGGACGGCGGCCCGGAGCACGACGACACGATCGTCGTGGTCTGCAACGAGGGGTACTACTCCTCGCTCGCCGCTCGTGACCTGCGGGATCTCGGGTTCGAGAACGCCACCGATCTGATCGGCGGCTTCCGCGCCTACCGCGACGCAGGCCTGCCCACGGACACAGAGGCGACGCGCGTCGTCGTCTGACGTCGAAGGACATCAGGGCCGGGATCGGCACCCTCACGGTTGCCGATCCCGGCCCGTTCGCTGTCAGGTCGGAGTCAGCTCAGCTCGCGCTTGAGGATCTTGCCCGTCGCGGTCATCGGCAGCTCCTCGAGGAGCACCACCTCGCGGGGGTACTTGTAGGACGCCATCTGCTCCTTGCCCCAGGCGCGCAGCTCCTCTGCGGTGACGGAGGCGCCCTCCTCGAGGATCACGAAAGCCTTGACCTCCTCGCCGTGCTCCTCGTTCGGCACGCCGACCACCGCGGCGAGCGAGACCTGCGGATGGGAGATCAGCACCTCTTCGATCTCCCGCGGATACACGTTGTAGCCGCCGCGCACGATCATGTCCTTGGAACGGTCCACGATGAAGTAGAACCCGTCCTCGTCGCGCTTGGCGAGGTCGCCGGTGCGGAACCAGCCGTTGCGGATGGCGGCCTCGGTGTCCTGGGGGCGACCGAGGTACCCGGTCATGATGTTGTGGCCGCGGACGGCCAGCTCCCCGACCTCCCCGACCTCGGTGACCTCGGCCCAGTCCGGGTCCGCCGGATCGATGAGCTTGGCCTCGATGCCCCAGATCGGCAGACCGATGGACCCCGGCCGCGGCCGGTCGGGCAGGGAGAAGAAGGCCACCGGTGAGGTCTCGGACAGCCCGTAGCCCTCCCGGATCGAGATCCCGAGCCGCTCCTTCGCGCCGTTGAGGATCTCGAGCGGCAGGGCCGCGCCCCCGGAGATGCCCAGCGTCAGGGTCTGCGCGAGGGTCTCCGCCGCGGCGCTGCCCTCGAGCGCGTGCAGCAGTCCCCACCACATCGTCGGCACCGCCGCGAAGAGGGTGACCTCGTGCTGGACCAGCAGGTCCAGGGCCTGCTTCGCCTCGAAGCGCGGCAGCAGCACCAAGGTGGCGCCCATCGAGAAGCCGGCATTGAGGTTCACGGTGGCACCGAAGGTGTGGAAGAGCGGGAGGGCCACCAGATGGGTGTCCTTGCCCGGCACGGTGCCGAACAGCCGGTTGCAGGTGAGCGCGTTGATGAGCTGGTTCGAGTGGCTGAGCTCGGCGCCCTTGGGCTTCCCGGTGGTGCCCGAGGTGAACAGGACCACCGCGGTGTCGGTCTCCCGGGCCTGCACGGTCTCGAAGGTGGGAAGCATCCCGGCGACGGCTTCGGTGAGCGTGGGCACGCCCTCGTAGGGGCTCGTCGCAGCAGGGTCCGCCGTCATCAGCACCATACGGGGCGGGGTCTTCGCGGCGAGGGCGCCGTCATGGCAGTACTTCCCGATGGGCAGGTCCTCAGTCCCCTCGAAGCAGAACAGTGCCTTCACGTCGGCGTCGTCGAGGTAGTACGTGACCTCCCGAGCCTTGTTCAGGACGTTCAGCGGGACCACGACCGCGCCGGCCTTGAGGATGCCGTAGTAGACGATCGGGAACTGGGGCAGGTTGGGGCAGCTCAGCGCCACCCGGTCGCCGGGCACGATGCCTTGCGATACCAGCAGGTTCGCGACCTGGTTCGCGGCGGCATCGACCTGCGCGTAGGTCAGGCTCAGCGGGCCCAGCACCAGTGCGGGGCGATCAGGGAAGGTACGGGCGCTGTCCTCCAGCACCACGGAGAGGTTGTACATGTGCAGTCTCCTTCGGACGACGGTGTCTCGACGATCGCTCACGATACGGGACCCCGGGTGCCGCTCAACCCACCTCCCCGGCCGCCCTGTCCCGTCGGCCCCGACGAACGGATCACCTTCCACACTTCGCTACTTGCGCAACTGACGAACTCGTATCAGGATCGATGCCGCACCCGGCACGCGGGAACCGCCCGAGAAGCGGTCCGGGGCCGACGTACTCGCACCCAGCACCAGTACCCAGTACCCAGTACCCAGGAGACATCGATGGACGGACCCCGCTCGCCCGGCCAGCAGGACCCCACCGAGCTGCAGCTCGCCGCCGCAGCGGACACCTTCGCCCTGCTCGCCTCCCCGGCACGCCTGCACCTGGTCAGCCTGATGAGCACCGGCCGGTTCGACGTCGGCGCCCTGGCCGCGAAGGTGGGGCTCAGCCTCCCCACGATCAGCCAGCACCTCAGCAAGCTGCGGCTGGCCGGCATCGTCTCCGCGCATCGCGAGGGCCGCCACAGCTTCTACACCGTGGAGGACCCGCACGTGCTCTCGCTCGTCGAGCAGATCTTCGAGCACATCGCCCCGGACGGCACCCTCGCCCCCGATCCCCCACTGTCCGGATCACCCGCTCAGCCCGACCCCTCCGACAAGGATTCCCGCTCATGACCGTCCCACCCCCCGACGCCGCCCCTCAGCGGTCGACACCCGGCCCGACAGTGGACCTGCGGAAGTTCGCCTGGCTCTCCATCGTCACGGCGATCATCACGATCGTGCTGAAGACCGGCGCCTGGGCGATGACGGACTCCGTGGGGCTGCTCTCCGATGCCGCCGAGTCCACCGTGAACCTCGTCGCCGCCGTCGTCGCCCTGATCGCCCTGACCGTCGCCGCCCGCCCCGCCACCGAGCGCTTCCTCTACGGCCGGGCGAAGGCCGAGTACTTCTCCGCCGCCGTCGAGGGTCTGATGATCTTCGTGGCCGCCGCGGTCATCATGGTCACCGCCGTCGAGGGTCTGATGATCTTCGTGGCCGCCGCGGTCATCATGGTCACCGCCGTCGAGCGCTTCGTGAACCCGCGCCCGCTCGAGAACCTCGGCATCGGCCTGGTCATCGTGGTGATCGCCTCCGTGCTCAACGGCGGCGTCGCCCTGGTGCTGCTGCGCGCCGGCAAGACCCACAACTCGATCACCCTGCGTGCCGACGGCAAGCATCTGATGACCGATGTCGTCACCAGCGCCGGCGTCCTGGTGGGCGTGGGACTGGTGGCGCTGACCGGCTGGGAGCGGCTCGATGCGCTCGTCGCCTTCGCCGTGGGAGTCAACATCATCGTCACCGGCATCAGCCTGCTCACCGAGTCGGTGTCCGGACTCCTGGACAAGGCCCTGCCGGATGAGGACCACGAGGTCATCACCGAGATCCTGCGCCGCCGCACCGATGGCATGCGCACCACCTTCCATGGCCTGCAGACCCGCGAGGCCGGCCGGGAGCGCTTCATGACCGTGCACGTGCTGGTGCCCGACGAATGGACCGTCAAGCAGGGCCACGACTACATCGAGGACCTCGAGGACGAGCTCAAGGGCGCTCTGCCCGGCCTCACCGTGCTCACCCACCTCGAGCCCATCTCCGATCCGGCAAGCTACGAGGACATCCCCGAGGCGCACGTGCCGATCCACGGTGATGACCACGACCCCACCCGTCCGCCGCGGGTCTGAGGAGTCCAGGCAATGCTCAGGGCTCAGGGCCGACGGAGGCGTCCGACGTGGAGGACCGGCGAGGATCGTCCGCCCTCGGGCCTACGATGTGCCCATGAGCCGGCCGACGAGGAGGACGCATGAGTCAGAACCCGTACGACGCGCAGAGGCCTGACGGCCGCACTCCGCCCACGCTGTCCGGCGAACTGGTTCCGTTGGGATACGTGGATTCCGGCCAAGTCGGGACGGGCGCCCGCAGCTACGATCCGCTCGCCGGGTCCCAGCATCAGGCGTACGCGCCCGTGCAGCCCTACGGTCCGCCGCCCGGACACCCCGGCATGGTCATGCCGCCGGCGTACCTTCCAGCACAGAAGAGCGTGGGCGTGGCCTTCGTGCTCACCTTCTTCTTCGGCCCGCTGGGAATGCTGCACTCCACGGTGGGCGGCGCCCTGGTGATGATCGGGATCGACCTGGTCCTGGCTGTGCTCACCGGCATCGTCGTCTTCTTCATCTCACTGATCACCCTCGGCATTGGCTCCGTCCTCGTGATCCTCGCGCCGCTGGTCGGCATCCCGACCTGGATCGTGAGCATGATCTGGGGCTGCGTCGCCGCCTCGAAGCACAACGAGCACGTGCGAGCCCAGCTCGGCATGCAGTTCGCCGCCGGCGCGCAGTCTGCATCCGCCGGGCAGTTCGCGCCCGGAGGGCAGCAGGGACCGGGCGGGTACGGCCACTCCGGGTACTGACCCCGTCGCCGACCTGCCGCCCCGCGGCCTGTGCACCTCGCCCAAGGAGCATCCGTGACCAGCACCGAACCATCCGGCCCCTCGACCTCGCTCGACGAGCTCGCCGCTCGCCTGCGTGACCAGCTCGGCGAGGACGCGGTCCCCCGGGTCCCCGACGCGAGCTACGGCGCGGATCGCGGAGTGCGTCCCGCGGCCGACGCGCGGTTCGTGCTGGTCCTCCCCCGAGATGTCGAGGGGGTCCAGGCCACGATGCGTCTGGCGAGCAGCACGGGCACTCCGGTGGTGCCGCGAGGTGCGGGCTCCGGGCTCTCCGGCGGGGCCACCGCCACCGACGGCGTGATCGTGCTGAGCCTGGAACGACTGACGACGATCCGCGAGATCGATCCCCTCGACGAGGTCGCCGTCGTCGAAGCGGGCGTGATCACGGCGGATCTCTCCACTGCCCTCGCCCCGCACGGCGTCTTCTACGCCCCTGACCCGGCGAGCGCCCGGATCTCCACGATCGGCGGCAACATCGCCACCAACGCCGGCGGGCTGCACTGCGCGAAATACGGGGTGACCCGCGAGTCCGTGCTGGCTCTCGAGGTCGTGCTCGCCGACGGCACCCTGCTGCGCACCGGGCACCGGTCGATCAAAGGCGTCACCGGCCTCGACCTCACCCAGCTGCTGATCGGCTCCGAGGGAACCCTCGCCGTGGTGGTGGCGGCCACGGTGCGGGTCCATCCGCTCCCGGTGGCCCGCCGCACCGTGCTGGCCCGCTTCCGCTCGGCCGCTCAGGCAGCCGCGGGGGTCGGGGCGATCTCCCGCAGCCCTGTGCGCCCGGCGGCGACCGAGCTGCTGGATGCCGGAACTCTCGCCGACATCGACTCCTACACCGGAGCGCAGATCGCGGACGCCGACAGCGCGATGCTGCTGCTCGAGCTCGACGGCTACGGCATCGAGGAGCAGGCGGGCGACCTGGTTCGAGTCCTCACCGACGCCGGGGGGACCGTGCGCGTCATCGAGGACGAGACGGAGGCGGAACAGCTCTGGGAACTGCGCCGCTCCAGCCGAGCCGCGGGAGGCGGCCGGGCACGCCTGGGCGAGGACGTGGCGGTGCCGAAGTCCCGACTGCCGGAGATCCTGGCGGAGCTGGAGGCCATCGGCCGCCGCCACGGGGTGCGCACCTCCGTGGTCGCCCATGCAGGCGACGGCAACCTCCACCCCGCCTTCTCGTTGCCCGGCGTGCCCGAGGATCCTGCCGCCGAGCTGCCGGACGCGATCCTCGACGCGGCCGACGACCTGGTCCGGACTGCTCTGGACCTCGGCGGCACGATCAGCGGCGAGCACGGCATCGGCACCGCGAAGCAGCGCTGGCTGGGCCTCGAGCTCTCAGCCGACTCCCGGGCCCTGCAGCGCCGGCTGAAGGACGCCTTCGACCCTCAGCACCTGCTCAATCCCGGCAAAGCGCTGTGAGAGCGCGAGTCCGTCGATCTCGCATGTCCCGCTGGAGCAGTGGCTGCGGGCCGCACCCGTCGGCCGACGCAGGATACTCAGCCCCTCAGGACACGTGCCAGCGCCTGGTCCGAGGCGCTCAGCGCCTCCCGGTCGTAGGTCGACCCGGTCGCGAGGACCTCGTGCGCGCCGGTGCGCTCGAGGATCTGCTCGATCCGTCGGCGCACCGTGCCCGCCGAGCCGGCGACCGTGGTGGCGAGCCCCTGCTCCACGCGCCGCGACTCCGAGGCGCTCCAGCTCGTGGCGCGGATCCGTGCGACCGGCTCGAGGGCCTCGAACAGGCCCGTGGAGCGGGAACGGGCCATCGCCCAGATCTCGGGCAGCGCCAGCTCCAGGGCCTCGTCGTCGGTGTCGGCGATCAGGGCGTCGAGGGAGACCACGATCTCCGGGGCGCTGCCGCGGTGGGCGCGGAACGCGCGGCGGTAGGAGGCGAGGCGTTCCGGCAGCTCCGGGGAGTCCAGGATCGGTCCGCCGATCACCACGGGAAGTCCGAGGTCCGCGGCGGTGTCCATCCCGGTGCCCGTCGCGAGCACGAACAGGGGCACATCGCCGACGTCGTCGGGCCGGGCGGTGAGCGGCGCTTCGCCCTCGAGGTGGTCACGTACCTCGGTGATCTCCTGCGCGAAGGAGTCGGGGCCCGCCTCGAGCCGGCCCAGGGCCTGGCGGACGGGCTCGGTGAACCCCAGCGACCTGCCCACGCCGAGGTCGATGCGCCCCGGGTACAGCGCGGCCAGCATGCGGAACTGCTCGGCGACCACGAGCGGGCGGTGGTTGGGGAGCATCACGCCCCCGGAGCCGAGCCGGATCCGGGAGGCGCGGGCACCGATCGCCGCGAGGAGCACGGCCGGGGACCCGCTCGCGATCCCGGGGACCGCGTGGTGCTCGGCCACCCAGAACCGTTCGTACCCGGCGCTCTCCGCCGCGATCGCGCGTTCGACCGAGTGCCCCAGCGCGGCCGCCTCCGGCTGGCCGTGGCGCGTGCGGGAGCGGTCGAGCAGCGAGAGCCTCATGCCGTGATCAACGTGGAGCACCGGCAGGATCTTCCCGATTCCGCGGTCGAGAACGTCTCATCCGCTCCCCCGCCATGTCCGATGCACCACGGCTAGGCTCGAGCCATGAACGCTCCCCATGTGCCGCTGTCGCTGCTCGATCTCGTCCCCATCTCGGAGGGCATGTCCACCCGGGAGGGCATCGAGGCCTCCATGGCCGGGGCGCAGGCCGCCGACCGCCTGGGCTACGCGCGCTACTGGTTCGCCGAGCACCACAACACCAACTCCCTCGCCTCGAGCGCCACCTCGCTGCTGATCGACCGTGCCGCGTCGTTGACGCAGCGGATCCGCGTGGGATCCGGCGGCATCATGCTGCCCAACCACTCCCCGCTCGCGGTCATCGAGCAGTTCGGCACCCTGGTGCAGTTCCACGGGGATCGCATCGACCTGGGGCTGGGCCGCGCGCCGGGCACCGATCAGCTCACCGCGCAGCTGCTGGCCCGCACCTCCGCGGAGCCGCAGGCGTTCATCGCCGCCGTCGAGCAGATGCGGGACTGGTCCCGCGAGGAGGCGACCTCCGGCGGTCTGCCGATCTCGGCGGATGTCGCCCGCGGCACCGAGGTGCCCATGTGGATCCTCGGCTCCACCGCCAACGGCGCGCGCCTGGCGGCCCAGCTCGGCATGCCCTTCTCCGTCGCGTCCCACTTCGCGCCGTTCCAGTACCTCAAGGCGCTGGAGACCTACCGGGAGAACTTCAACCCGCGCGCCGAGGCCGCCCAGATCGAGGCACCGCACACCATGGTCGGGGTGAACCTCGTCGTCGCCGAGACCGACGAGGAGGCGCAGCGGCAGTTCACCACGCTGCAGCAGATGTTCCTCGGTGTGGTCACCGGTCAGCGTCAGAAGATCCAGCCGCCGCGTCCGATCGACGAGGTCGCCGCGCCACACCTCGTCCAGCAGGTCGACCAGACCCTCTCGATCCGCGCCGTCGGCTCGCCGGCGACCGTGGTCCGTCAGCTCGAGGAGATCGTCGCGACCACGCAGGCCGACGAGCTCATCCTCACCGCCTACTCCTTCGACCCCGCCGATCGGCTGAAGGGCCTCGAACTCCTCGCCGAGGCCTGGGGGCTCTGACCTCAGGCTCTGCTCCACAGAGCGTGCCCGGCACCCTCTCAGGAAGCTGCCGGGCACGCGGCTCACGGAACGGCTCAGGCGACAGCAGGGCGCACCACTGCGGCGACCGCGGCGTGGTCGCTCGGGGCACGGCCCTCGAGCAGATGCCGGTGCGTGGTGGTCCACTCCACGTCCATCCCGCGGGTGAGGATCCAGTCGATCCGGGTCTCCCCCACCACCGGCTCCCCGTAGTCGGGGAAGGTGCCGATGTCCTCGCCCTCGAAGGTGTCCGCGACATCGTGCGCGTCCGCGAAACCCGCGCCCTGCAGCACGCTCCACGGCGCGCTGCTGCCACCGGCGGCGTTGAAGTCGCCCATCAGCACGGCCGGCGCCCCGTCAGCCGCCTCCTGCAGGCGCCGGGCCACCAGCTCGGCCCCCTGCTCGCGGGCGCGCTCCCCGGCATGGTCGAGATGGGTCACGGCGAGCACCAGCTCCTGGCCGGTCCCCCGGTCCCGGACCCGAGCCCAGACGGCGATGCGGGGGCAGTGGCCGTCCCAGCCCACGGAACCGATCAGCGCGGGCTGCTCGGAGAGCCAGAACTGGTCCCAGTCCAGCAGTTCGAGACGGTCCCGCCGCAGGTAGAGCAGGTTGTGCTCGCCGCGCCCGCCGCCCTCACGACCGATGCCGAGGCGCTGATGGGTTCCTGCCAGTGCCTCGTCGAGCACCGGGATCTGGGAGGCGAGGACCTCCTGGACGCCCACGACGTCGGCGTCGGCGGCGGTCAGCAGATCCGTGAGCACCGGAGCCCGATCACCCCAGTGGTCCGGCTCCCCCTGCAGCGTCCCACTCCCGTGATAGCGGATGTTCTGGGTGAGGATCGTCAGGGCGGGCGGCTGGACATCAGGGAGGATCATCCCTCCATCCTCGGTGATCCGAGGCTCATCCGTCAGGCCGATCACGAACCCGATACCTGCCAGATGGCGGCGTATGACGCGGTCGCGGGCCGTCGGGCACGACCTCGTCGCATACTTGCCCCATGCGAGCTCTAGTCCTGCAATCCGATTTCGGCCTCGACGACGGCGCGGTCAGCGCGATGTACGGCGTCGCCGTGGGCGTCGATTCCGCTCTGCGGATCCACGACGTCACCCACAACATCCCTCCGTACGACATCTGGGAGGGCTCCTACCGGCTCGCCCAGGTGCTCACGTACTGGCCCGAGGGCACCGTGTTCGTCTCCGTCGTCGACCCGGGCGTGGGCTCGGACCGACTCTCCGTCGTGGCCCGCACCGGGACCGGCCACTACATCGTGACCCCGGACAACGGCACCCTGACCCATCTCGAGAACATCTTCGGCGTGACCGAGCTGCGGGAGATCGACGAGACGAAGAACCGTCGGCCTGGGTCCGAGGAGTCCTACACGTTCCACGGTCGCGACATCTACGCCTTCACCGGGGCCCGCCTCGCCGCCGGGGCGACGAGCTTCGAGGACGTCGGCCCCGTCGTCGAGCTCGAGCAGATGGTGCGCCTGCCCGTCACCGAGCCCGAGCTGCGCGAGGGCGGCGTGGTCGGCATCATCGACACGCTCGACGTGCGCTACGGATCCCTGTGGACGTCGATCCCCCGCACCCTTTTCCGCGAACTCGACGTCGCTCCCGGCGACCGGGTGACGGTGCGGGTCCACCACCACGACACGGTCGTGCACGCCACCCAGGTCACCTATGCCCGCAGCTTCGCGGCCGTCGAGGTCGGCGAGTCGCTGCTGTACGTGAACTCCCTGGACCGGATGGCGATCGCCATCAACCGCGGTCACTACGCCCGCGCCTTCTCCCTCGGCACCGGCGCCTCCTGGCACGTCACCCTCGTGCCGGTGCGCTGACGCCCCTGCCCCTCCACCCCAAGGACACCTCAGGATCCGTTCCCACTCCCCCGTGACCCAGGTGGTCGCGATCGGCATCGGCGCCGCACTGTTCTTCGTGCTCGGACGCTTCGCCGCGATCCCGACGCCGATCCCCAACACCTCGATCAATATCCAATACGCGATCCTGGCTGTGTTCGCTGTGCTCTACGGGCCCCTCGTGGGAGCGCTGGCAGGTTTCATCGGCCATCTCCTCATCGACGTCACCGGCTACGGGATCTGGATCAGCTGGGAGCTCGCCTCGGGCGTCTTCGGCCTGGTCGTGGGCGTCCTGATGCTCAAGCACGCGATCGCCGACGGCGAGTTCGGGAAGCCCCCGGCGATCCGGTTGAACCTCTCGATCCTCCTCGCCAACGCGGTGGCCTGGTTGCTCATCGCTCCGCTCGGCGACGTGCTGATCTACTCCGAGCCGGCGAACAAGGTGTGGGCGCAGGGAGCGCTCGCCTTCGTCGCGAACTCGGTGACGGCCTGCGTCCTGGCCACGATCATCGTGTCGGTCTACGCCCGCACCCGCACCCGGAGCGGATCGCTGAGCCGCGACCAGTGACGGCACCGCACGCCCCGGGCCCACCTGGAGAAGGCCCGCTGGAGAAGGCCCCGCTGCTCGAGCTGCGCGGCTACACCTTCCAGTACCGCGCCCAGGCCGAGCCGACCCTGCACGACATCGACCTCACGGTGCGTCGCGGCGAGAAGATCGCGATCGTCGGCGCTTCGGGGTCGGGCAAGTCCACTCTGCTCCACGCCCTAAACGGGCTGATCCCGCACCACCACCGCGGCACCGCGAGCGGCACCGTGAGCGTGGGCGGCACGGACCCTGCCGAGGTGCCCATCGTGCGGACGGCCTCCGTGGTCGGCACCGTGCTGCAGGACAGCAACAGTCAGTTCGTGGGCCTCACCGTCGCCGAGGACATCGCCTTCAGCCTCGAGAACCAGCAGGTCCCCCGCGCGGAGATGCCCGCACGGATCGCTCGCGCCGCCGAGCTCGCCGGGATCGGGGACCGCCTGGAGGACGCCCCGCAGGCGCTCTCCGGCGGGCAGAAGCAGCGCGTGGCCATCGCCGGGGTGCTCGTGGACGACGTCGAGGTGCTGCTGCTGGACGAGCCGCTGGCGAACCTCGACCCCGCCTCCGGTCGTGCTGCCGTGGAACTGCTGGACGACCTGCATCGGGACCACGGCCGCACCATCGTGATCGTCGAGCACCGCCTCGAGGACGTCCTGCACCGGGACGTGGACCGAATCGTGCTGATGGCCGACGGCCGCATCGTCGCCGATGCCGCCCCCGACGAGGTCCTCACCTCGGGCCTGCTCGAGGAGCACGGCATCCGCCCGCCCCTGCATCTCACCGCTCTGCGCTATGCCGGGACGCCGGCCACCGCCGCGCAGCATCCCGCGCGCAGCAGCGACATCGCCCTGACGGACGAGCAGGTCGCCGCGGTGCGCGACTGGGTCGGCGACGAACCGGCCGACGGCGCACGGTCCGGCAGTTCGCGGTCCGATGTCGTGCCGGCCGACGGCGTGCGGTCCGACGTCCCGCCGTCCGACGGCCTGCGATCCGAGAGGGGCCGGACCGAGCAGCCCGGGACCGCCCTGGACCTGCGGGACGTGCGCTGCGAGATTCCCGTCGGCCCTGAGCGCGCCACCCTGGCGCTCGACGGGATCACCGCGCGCGTGCAGCGTGGGGAGATGCTCGGCGTGCTCGGCTCCAACGGCGCCGGCAAGTCGACCCTCGCCCGCGTGATCTGCGGCTTCGAGCGCCTCAGCGGCGGGGAGCTGCGGATCGGCGCCGTCGACGCCCGCGGCTGGAGCCTCGCCGAGCGCGGCGAGCACATCGGCTTCGTGCTGCAGGAGCCCGGCCAGATGCTCTCGCGGCCGCTGGTCACCGAGGAGATCGCCCTGGGCCTGCGGGCCCGCGGCATGGCGGAGGAGGAGATCGCCCGACGCACCACGACGGTGCTCGAGGCCTGCGGGCTCGCCCCGTTCCGCTCCTGGCCGGTCTCGGCACTCAGCCACGGCCAGAAGAAGCGCGTGACCATCGCCAGCGTGCTCGCCCTCGAACCCGAGATGCTGATCCTCGACGAGCCCACCGCTGGGCAGGACTTCGCGCACTACACCGAATTCATGGACTTCCTGCGCACGCTCCACGACTCCGGCACCACGGTCCTGCTCATCACCCACGACATGCACCTCGCGCTCGAGTACGCCGACAGGGTGCTCGTGCTCTCGCAAGGGCATCTGCTGGCCGACGCCGACCCGGCCGTCGTGCTCACCGATCCGGCGCTCAGCGGCCGCGCCGACCTCGTGACCACGGGGCTGTACGACCTCGCCCGTCGCTGCGGGATCGAGGACCCCCACCGCCTCGTGCACCGCTTCGTCGCGGTGGACCGGGCCGCGAGGGCAGCGCCGACGGAGCGGGCCTCACAGGAGGACGCCGGATGAGCAGTCCGCTGCTGGGATACGTCGACCGCACCGGCCCCCTCCATGCCCTCTCCGGGGTCTCGAAGCTCGCCCTCGCTCTCGGAGTCGTGCTCGGAGCGATGATCGGGTTCGACGTGCGCTATCTCGCCGCGGTCGCGGCCGGTTCCGTCGTGCTGTGGGCGGTCTCCGGGGTGCGACTGCGGGACCTCTCCGTGGTGCTCTGGCTGATCACGATCTTCATGGCCCTCAACAACATCGGGATCTTCCTGTTCGCCCCGGGCTACGGCACAGAGCTGTTCGGCACCCGGCACGTCCTGCTGGACGGGCCCTGGCACTGGGACGTGACCACCGAGCAGCTGTTCTACCAGCTCGCCGTCACGCTCAAGTACCTCGCGGTGCTGCCGGCCGTGCTGCTGTTCGTGGCAACCACCCGGCCGCCGGAGTTCGCCTCCTCGCTCGCCCGGCTCGGGGTGCCCTACCGGTTCTCCTACGCCATCTCCCTCGCCCTGCGCTACATCCCCGACGTGCAGCGGGAGTTCCGCACGATCTCCCAGGCCCAGCAGGCGCGCGGACTCGACACCTCCCGCGGAGCCGGCCTCCGCACCCGGCTGCGGAATCTCAGCGCGGTGCTGATGCCGCTGCTGCTGGGCACCTTCGACCGCATCGAGTCAGTCTCCGCCGCGATGGAGCTGCGGGGATTCGGGCGGGGGAAGGGCCGCACGTGGCTGGTCAGCACCCCCGTGCGCGGGTGGGACGTGCTGGTCATGCTCCTCGCCGTGGTGCTCGTGGCGGTGCCGATCGTGCTCGTGATGGTCAACGGCGGGCGGTACTGGAATCCGTTCGTGTGACGCGGCCTGACGCGGAGAGGGCCACGGCGTGATCGCCGTGGCCCACTCCGTCCCGTGGTCGACTCGGTCCTGTGGTCGACCCCGTCCTGTGGTCGACCCCGTCCTGTGGTCGACCCCGTCATGCTGCCGATCTCCCGCTCAGCGGGCGGCCTGTGTCATTCGCTGGACATGCCCAGCAGGTTCGGGATGAACATCGAGATCTGCGGGACGAAGACGATCAGCAGCAGGCCGGTCACGAGCGGCACGTAGAACGGCAGCAGACGCCTGATCACCGGCTCGACCTTCATCCGACCCACCCGGGCCCCGACGAACAGGATCACTCCGACCGGCGGGGTGATCGTGCCCAGGCACAGGTTGAAGGTGATCATGAGGCCGAAGTGGATCGGATCCACGCCCAGCTCCAGCGCGACCGGGAGGAAGATCGGGGTGAAGATCAGGATCGCCGGCGTCGGATCCATGAACATGCCCACGACCAGCAGCGCCAGCATCATCAGCAGCAGCACGATGATCGGGGAGCTCGAGACCCCCAGCAGCGCCGTGGCGATGAACTGCGGGATGGTCGCGTAGGCGAGCACCCAGCCGAGCACCCCGGAGACCGCGATCAGCAGCAGCACCACGGCAGTGGTGCGCGTGGCCGAGAGGATCACCGCGGGCAGCTTCTTCACGGTCAGCTCGCGGTAGATGAAGCCCAGCACCAGCGAGTAGACCACCGCGATCACCGCGGACTCCGTCGCCGTGAAGAACCCTGCCACCAGACCGCCGATGACGACCACCATCATGAAGATGGCGGGCACGGCGGCGAGCAGAGTGCGCAGTGCGGTCGCGAGGGTGAGCTCGCCGCGCGCGGCGCCGTCGTCGGACCCGACCAGCGCGGGGTTGCGCTTGGCGGCCAGCCAGACCATGACGACGCAGGCGAGCATCCACACCAGGCCCGGGCCGTAGCCGGCGGCGAACAGCGTCGCCACCGAGGTCGATGACACGAGCGAGTACACGATCAGCGTGTTCGACGGCGCGATCAGCATGCCCGACGGGGCGGAGGCGACGTTCACCGCTGCGGAGAAGGCCGGGTCGTAGCCCTCCTTGCGCTGCCGAGGTCCGAGGATGCCGCCCACCGCCGCGGCCGAGGCCACGGCCGCACCGGAGACGGACCCGAACAGGGCGTTGGCGACCACGTTGGTCTGGGCGAGGGAGCCGGGCATCCGGCCCACCAGCACCTTCGCCGCGTCGATCAGTCTGGCGGCGACGCCGCCGGTGTTCATGAGCTGCCCTGCCAGCACGAAGAACGGGATCGCGAGCAGGGAGAACGAGTTCGCGCCGGTGAACATCTGCTGGGCGGAGACGAACACTGCGGGCTCGAAGCCGATGACGGCGATGAGCGCCACCACGGAGGGCAGCCCGATCGCGATGGCGATGGGGGCGCCGATGGCGATGAGGACGAGGATGCCGATGATCAGGATGATCCCGGCGAGCATGGCGGGATCCATGATCAGTGCTCCTTCTCGGTGTCGGTGCGAGAACCGGGACGTGCGGTGGTATCGGTCCCGCCGCCCTGGTCGAGGTGAAGGTCGTGGCCCGGATCGACGTCCCGGTCCTCGACGACCGCGGCAGCGGCTGCGGCGCCGGAGCTCTCGGCCGCCTCGTCGTCGGTCTCCTCGAGCGGGGCGAGCTCATCGCCGCGCAGTGCGAGAACGAGGTCCTCGAGAGCCAGGAAGGCGATCATCGTTCCGGTGACGGGCAGGGCGAGATACATCAGCCCCACGGTGAAGGGAAAACCAGGGATCACCTGGTCCCAGGACATCGACATCCCGCGGATGCCTCCCCACACCATGACCAGCACGGCGAAGGCGAGCGTGCATCCCTGCACGAGGACGATGAGCACGTGACGGGCGACGCCCGGGGCGCGCAGCGCCAGGAAGTCGACGGCGATGTGGCCGCGCTCCCCGAAGACCAGCGTGGCGGCGAAGAGGCTCAGCCACACGAACATGTACTGCGCGGTGACGGTGGTCCAGGGGCTCGGTGCGCCGAGGACCTGGCGGGTGAACACCTGCCAGACCACGACCAGCACGAGCACCGAGAACAGCACGATGCACAGCACCTTGAGGACGTTGAGCAGTCCTTCACGGATCAACAGCATCAGGCACCTTCCTTCTCGCTCACGGCGCGGATCGCGTCGTACAGGGCGATGTCCGCGGGATCCTCGAGGATCGACAGCCCGGTCTCCTCGATGATCGGCAGGAACACGTCAGGATCGGGCTCGGTGATCACGACACCGCGGTCGAGCATCTCCTGGGTGGCGTCGGCGGTCTGCTGCTTCCAGATCTCGACGAACTCGCTCTGGGTGACGGCCCAGGCCTCGCGCAGGGCGTCGGCGTCCGCCTCGTCCATCCCCTCGAGGAGGTCCGTGTTCGCGAGCATGAAGTCGTAGCCGACGAGGTGGTTGGTCATCGTGAAGTGCTTGGCGACCTCGTAATGGCGCTGGGTGACGTAGGAGATCTCGTTGTTCTCCGCACCGTCGAGCACGCCGGCCTGCAGGCCGGTGTACACCTCGCTGTAGGCCATCGGGGTGGGCACCCCGCCCATGTTGGTGATCAGGCGCAGGAAGATCTCGGACTCCTGGACGCGGATCTTCATCCCGGCGAGGTCCTCGGGGGTCTCGATGGGACCCTTCGTGGTGTAGAGGTGCCGACCTCCCTGCGTGTATCCGCCGAGCACGGAGAGCCGCTTGTGCGGCTCGAGCGAGGCGAACAGCTCGCCGACGATCGACTCGTCGAGCATGACGCGGTTCTGGTGGTCGATGTCGTCGAACACTCCCGCCACGTTCATCGGGAGGAAGCGGGGCGAGGAGTTCTCGATCTGGGTGCCGGAGATGACGGCCATGTCGATCGCGCCGTCGGAGACCAGCTGGACCGTCTCCTGCTGATCGCCCAGCGAGTTGTTGGCGTAGACGCGGGCGCCGTAGCGGCCGTCGGTGGCCTGGGCGATGCGCTCGCCGAAGGAGATCAGCGAGTCATAGCTGGGGTGCGATTCCGCTTGTCCGAGCGAGATGGACAGGACCCGGTCCACGTCGGTCACGGCGCCTTCCTGGGTGGCGCAGCCGCCCAAGAGGGCGGCGCCCGCGCCAGCGACGGGAAGGGCCCTGAGGAATCCTCGTCGGCCCACCCCCCTCGTCGCACCGTGGCCGGCGACGGAGCGGTCGGCTCCTCGACGGCGGGGCAAAGGTGTTCGCACTGCATTCCTCCTCGAATGGGACGCTCCTGGTCCGGCGTCACGCGGTGGAGCGGTACCGCGTGCGCGATCTGCCTCGGCGGCGGAGCCGGGCTCGCGTCGTCCCCCGCAGATCCCGGGGGCCGAGACCAGGCGCGATACAGGGGATTCGGGCCCTGGGAGGCCCGTCGTCCTGGGCTGCCCCGCCCGAGGGCGGCAGCGCCCGGTCGCATCGCGTGGTCGACCTCGACCAGGTTGTCAGTGCTCGGGAAATCGGTCTCATCGCTTGCCGAGAGTTGCCAGGTGCGATCGTGCACGAGGCATCCCACGTCGCTGACCAGGCAGACGGCTGCCACCGCCGGGTCGCCGGTGTCGACGACCTCGCGCCTCCTCGCCCCAGCCGGTGTTGACGAGGATCGCCTCGCGCTTCATCAGCGCGAGCTGGTCGGCGCTGGTGAGGTGGTGCGTCCGCAGCCTGAGCAGCGTGTGCAGAGAGGACGCGTCCGCGGCGAACGCCTTGTCGCATCGGCCGTGTCCGTGCCCTGCCGCATGGGACCCACGCCGCCCTCAGCACGCAGGATCCTTCTCGGCACCGCGCGGACCGACCGCTACGCTCCTGGACATGAACCTCCCCGAGGACCTCACCTGCCCGGACCCCGGGATCACCGCGGCGGGCCAGATCGCATGGTCACCCCATCCGACCTGGGGCAGTGCCTTCACCGCGTCGAAGGTCATCGGTACCGGACAGAGCTGCTGGGATCGAGCCTCCCGCGACGTCCTTCAATGGGCCGTGAAGACCCGCAGCGGTTTCGCTCTCGCGCCGTCCACAGCGGCCCCCTTTCCGGGGCAGACGCTGACCATCATCGCGTCGCTGGGGCCGTTGCGCGTCCGTGAACCGGCGGTCGTCCTCGACGTGATCGGCGAGCAGAACCGAGTGGCGCTCTCCTACGCCACCCGTCGGGGCCACCCGGTGCGCGGGGAGGAGGCGTTCATCGTCCATCGCGATGAGCGAGGCACCGTCACGTTGACGCTGCGTTCAGTCACCGCGGCCGCCCCCGGATGGCGAGGTCTCCTGTTTCCCGCAGCGCTCGTCCTGCAGCGCCGGTACCGACGGCTCTACCTGCGCTCATTGCGCTGACCCAGACCTGGCCCCGACCCCGGCTCTGTCCGCGCCCTGACGACGCCGGTTCCCGGGAGTTCCCTGGGGCAGCACTGGGGCAGGCCCCGGGAAGCACCTGGGGACAGCAACGGGCCCCGACCCTCCGGAGAGGATCGGGGCCCGTGACGCTCAGGCGAGCGGAGGGTGATCAGCCGTGAGGCTGGATCACATCATGCCGCCCATTCCGCCCATGCCGCCCATGTCGTCGCCGCCGCCGACCGGGGCCTTGGGCTCCGGCTTGTCGGCCACGACGGCCTCGGTGGTCAGGAACAGGCCCGCGATGGACGCCGCGTTCTGCAGCGCGGAGCGGGTGACCTTGACGGGGTCGATGATGCCGGCGGCGAGCAGGTTCTCGTACTCGCCGGTGGCAGCGTTCAGGCCCTCGCCGACGGGAAGGTGGATGACCTTCTCCGCCACGACGCCACCCTCGAGACCGGCGTTGACCGCGATCTGCTTGAGCGGAGCCTGGATGGCGACCTTGACGATGTTCGCACCGGTCGCCTCGTCGCCGACGAGCGAGAGCTTGTCGAAGGTGTCCTTGCCGGCCTGCAGCAGCGCGACGCCGCCACCGGCGACGACGCCCTCGTCCACAGCGGCCTTGGCGTTGCGCACGGCATCCTCGATGCGGTGCTTGCGCTCCTTGAGCTCGACCTCGGTCGCCGCGCCGGCCTTGATGACGGCCACGCCGCCGGCCAGCTTCGCGAGACGCTCCTGGAGCTTCTCACGGTCGTAGTCCGAGTCCGAGTTCTCGATCTCGGCACGGATCTGGGACACACGACCGGCGATGCGCTCGGCGTCGCCGGTGCCCTCGACGATGGTGGTCTCGTCCTTGGTGACGACGATCTTGCGCGCCTGGCCGAGCTGCTCGAGACCAGCGGTCTCCAGCTTGAGGCCGACCTCCTCGGCGATGACCTGGCCACCGGTGAGGATGGCCATGTCCTCCAGCATCGCCTTGCGGCGGTCGCCGAAGCCCGGGGCCTTGACGGCCACGGACTTGAAGGAGCCCTTGAGCTTGTTGACGACGAGGACCGCGAGGGCCTCGCCCTCGATGTCCTCGGCGATGATCGCGAGGGGCTTGCCGGCCTGGATGACCTTCTCCAGCAGCGGCAGCAGGTCCTTGACCGAGGAGACCTTGGAGGACAGCAGGAGGATGTAGGGGTCCTCCAGCACAGTCTCCTGGCGCTCGGCGTCGGTCACGAAGTAGGGCGAGATGTAGCCCTTGTCGAACCGCATGCCCTCGGTCAGCTCCAGCTCGAGGCCCATGGTGTTGGACTCCTCGACCGTGATGACGCCTTCCTTGCCGACCTTGTCCAGCGCCTCGGCGATGAGCTCGCCGATGGCCGGGTCAGCAGCGGAGATGCCCGCGGTGTGAGCGATCTGGTCCTTCGTCTCGATCTCCTTGGCCTGCTTGAGCAGGGTCTCGGAGACCGCGGCGACGGCCTGGTCGATGCCGCGCTTGAGCGCGATCGGGTTGGCGCCGGCTGCGACGTTGCGCAGGCCTTCCTTGACGAGGGCCTGGGCGAGGACGGTGGCGGTGGTGGTGCCGTCGCCAGCGATGTCGTCCGTCTTCTTGGCGACCTCCTTGACGAGCTCGGCACCGATGCGCTCGTAGGGATCGTCGAGTTCGATCTCCTTGGCGATCGACACGCCGTCGTTGGTGATGGTGGGCGCGCCCCAGGACTTCTCGAGCACGACGTTGCGGCCCTTGGGACCGAGGGTGACCTTGACGGCGTCGGCGAGCTGGTTCATTCCGCGCTCGAGACCGCGCCGGGCCTCTTCGTCATAAGAGATGAGCTTGGCCATTATGGAATCTCTCCCGTGTGGTGTGGTGTCCACCCGACCCTGTGCCCGCGACGGACGAGACCCCGCACCGTGTTCATGTCCCACGGCGCAGAGCCCCTCACGGGGCCGGAATGTTCGTGGCCGGTCAGCAGTGTTCTGCTGTCCGATCAGGCCCACGACTCCCGAGCGCGACGACACCCTGAGGCGTTGTCACTCTCGATCATCGAGTGCCAGAACATCATAAGCACTCGGAGCCGGAGAGTGCTAACTCCAGAGGTCCGGATCCCACCTTTCCGCTCTGGGCCGACGGGCAGCGGCCGACATCGGGACGACGGCGGAGTCACGACGCAGGCGCAGCAGAACGCGCGCCGCCCGTCCCCGTCGGGGAGGGCGGCGCGCGTCAGCTGCTCTGCGTGCGGCGGCGATCAGCCCTCGTCGCCACCGCCATCGCCGTTGCCGGAGTCCGGGTCGGAGACGGCCACGTAGGTGATGCGGGCCTCGTACTCGTCGCTCTGTCGGGCCTCTCCGGCGTCGACCTCGTCCGCGAGGGCCTGGGCCGTCTCCGCGTCCGCCTCGTCGCGGTAGAAGACCACTGCCTCCTGCTGGACGTGATCCGCGGTGCCTACGTTCACCTTCTCCCACTTCGAGTCCTCGAGAGTGGACTGCCACCGGCCGGCCAGGCCGTTGATCCCCCCGGCGTTGACCACCTGGATCGGGATGGACTTGTCCGCCTCGGCGGCGGGCTCCTCCTCGGTGGTCTCCTCAGCAGGTGCATCGCTGGTCTCGCTCGCGGCTGGCGTCGTCGGATCCTGAGCACGCTCGTCACCGTCGCCACCTCGGCCTCCGATGAGGAAGAGCAGCACGATCAGCATCACGAGCGCGGCTCCGATGATGATGATGTAGAGCAGGTTCTGGCGCCAGAACGGCTCCTCGGCGCGATGCGCGCCGTGGAAGGACACGGAGTCGGCCTCGTCATCGAATCGGTCCGGCGGGAAGGGATACTGGGAATCAGCCACGGCCCCATTAAACCTGCTTCATGCGGTGAGGGTGTGGAGCACACGCCCCGTCGGCCGCTCCGTCGGGCGGCGAAGGCCGTTCCTCAGGCGACGCGACCGGAGTCGCGGGTCGGCGCGGAACCGTCCTCGGAGGTGCGTCGGCCGCGCAGCCGGTTGACCACGGACGGCGCCGCCCGGAGGGCCGCCGGATCATCGAGCAGCGAGTTCAGACGCACGTAATAGGCCACTTTGGAGATCCCGATCTCCTCGCGGATCGCACGCTCCTTGGCGCCGATGTACCGGAAGGTGCGGGACTCCAGCGCGAGGATCATCCGGTCGCGCTCGGCCAATCCGCCCTGCGGGCCCGGAAGTGACTGGTCGCTCACCTCGCCCGGCGCGTCACCGCGGCCGGCTCCGAGTTCGGAGCCGCCTGCGGGGCTCTCCCCCGGGCCGGACTCCTCCATCCCGCGTCCCACGTCACGCCCTGATCCGCGCACGGCGCGGTCGCGATCCGGGGCGGTATCTGGCGGCATAGCACGAGGTTACGCGGCAGCGGGCCTCTCCCGAACCCGGCTCGCCGCACCACCCCGGCCGGTGGAAGACTGCTCACATGCCGACGCCGCTCACCGAGACCCTCAGCACCGACTGGGCCCGCGCCCTCTCCCCCGTCGAGGACCGCATCCATGCGCTGGGCGAGTTCCTGCGCGCCGAGGTCGACTCCGGCCGCGGATACCTCCCCGAGGGCGATGCGGTGCTGCGGGCCTTCACCCGGCCGATGTCGGAGGTGCGGGTGCTCATCGTGGGCCAGGATCCCTACCCGACCCCGGGCCATCCCCTCGGGCTCTCCTTCGCCGTGCACCGCGACGTGCGGCCGCTGCCCCGATCCCTCGCGAACATCTATACCGAGCTGGAGAGCGACCTCGGGCTCCCGCGGGCCGTGCACGGCGACCTCACCGCCTGGCAGGACCAGGGCGTGCTGCTGCTGAACCGGGTCCTCACCGTCACCCCGGGGGCTCCTGCCTCGCACCGTCGACAGGGCTGGGAGCAGGTCACCGAGGCCGCCATCCAGGCTCTGGTCGCTCGCGGTGGGCCGCTCGTGGCGGTCCTGTGGGGGCGCGATGCACAGACCCTGATCCCGCTGCTCGGCGAGGTGCCCTACGTCGCGAGCCCGCATCCCAGCCCGTTGTCCGCGTCCCGCGGGTTCTTCGGATCTCGCCCGTTCTCCCAGGTCAACGAGCTGCTCGAGGCGCAGGGCGTTTCCCCGATCACCTGGCAGATCCCCGAGTGACGGCCGGATCCGGGGACACGACGCACATCGCGACGGCATCGGGACAGACCTCGGCCCCGGTGGGTCGACCGCCCACGGGCCGTCGGCCCCTGATCGCGGCATGGGTCTGCGCGGGAGTCCTGTTCCTCGTGCTGGTCCTCGTGATCGGCGGCGGGGTCACCTACCTCGTCGTCCAGCGCACTGCGGCGGATCAGCTGGAGACTGTTCCGCTCGAGCTGGAGGGCATCAGCACGTTCGCCCCGGCGGGATGGACGGCAGGAGAGGACCCCCGGATCCCCACCACGAGGCTGCTCGCCGCCCTGGTGTCCCCGGATTCGCAGCAGAGCGTCACCATCGCCCGCGAGACGGACGATGTCCTCGAGCCCGACGATCTCTGCTCGCTCATGCTCGACCTCGCGGAGGCGAAGGGCCTGGCGACGGTGTCCGCCGAGGTCCTGGACCCCGTCACGGTCGACGGCGTGGACGCGATCCACCAGCGGTGGGTCTCCTTCGCCGACGGGCAGTGGCACCAGGGCGACATGTACTGCATGGCGGAGGGCACGACCTCGCTCCTCGTCCTCGCCGAGAACTCCTCCGATGAGGAGGCCACCCAGAGCCCGGCCGCCGAGATCGTGCTCCAGAACTGGACCTGGCGCCCCGAGGCGGAGGCCACGGACCCTCAGGGGTGAGCGCTCACTCCTGCGAGGTCCACTTCCAGCTGTCGATGACCTTCTGCGCCTCGGAGATTCCGGCGGCTTCGGCCTCCGGGCCGCTCGTGCGACCCAGGACGACGACGATATGGAGATGCCGCGGCAAGCACCAGAGGTCCTTCACGACCGTCTCGCCGGATTCCGGATCCTCGCTGATGCTCTGGTAATGCAGGCTGACGCGGCCATCGACCTCGACCTCGGGCATCTCCTGATAGCGGAGGCGCTCCGCCTGGGACGCGCATTCCTCCTCGATGCCGTTCTCGACCACGTAGTCCATGACGGCCATCTTCGAGTTCTCCGCCGCATCGAGCGTGGTGAGCACGTACTCGAAGGATGAGATGTCCTCCCCCGGAGCCTGGGGCTTCCAGCTCTGCGGGTAGGAGAAGCTGTAGTTGTCGGTCTCGACCTGTGTCATCGGGCTCGGCGCCTCATAGGTCGCGTAGGTCGGGGCCGCGGCCGGCTCCGCCCGGCGGCTCAGCACCAGGTAGCTGACCGTACCGACGGCCAACAGGGTCAGGAGCAGGGCGCTGATCAGGAGGGCGATGATCAGGAGGATCACCGGTCGGCGGCCGCGCGGTCCGGCCGGTGGCTGGTTCGTCATGGGGTCTCCGGACGGTGAAGGGGCCGACGGAAGGGCACGGGAGGATCGCACCGGGCTCAGGTTCCCTCCTCGAACGTCCACTGCCAGCTGTCCAGGACGTCCTTCGTATCCGGCATCGGGACGGGACGGGCATCGTCGCTGAACGTCTGGGCGACGAAGAGGACCACCCCGTCGGGCTTGGTGATGCACCAGGTATCCACCACGCTGGAGGTGAAGTCGCCCTCGAGAGCAGTGGTGACGGCCCGGTGGTGGAGCGCGTCGCGACCGTCGACCTCCCGGGTGCCGATCACCTCGTTCTGCTCGGTGCCCAGGCCTTGCTGGTCCGCGATGACTCCGACCTCGGCGCAGGCGTCCTCCGGCGTGATCGGCCCGGTCCGGTCGAGCACGGTCACGTACTTCGTCTCGTCGGAGCTGCGCAGCTCGAGCACCTGGTCCGGATCGGGCAGCTCGGCGCCGGTCGTGGTCTCCGCCCAGTCGACGGGATGCTCGAAGGTGTAGGTCGCCCCGTGGAAGGTGGTCGTCGCCTCGGCGACGCGCTTCTCCAGCACGAGGTAGGTGATGCCGCCGGCCGTGGTGGCCAGCACCAGGAGCACCGCGGCGGTGAGGCAGCCGATGGCCACGAGCAACGGGGTCCTGAGCGCCCGGGTGCTGCCGGCGCTCGTCGGTGCGTCCGCCTCCTGAGCGCCCATCGTGTCCTCGTTCCCTGCTCCGCTGTGCCGTGTGCTGCTGTGTCGTGCCACGGGGCGGGTTCCGCCGGGCCGCAGATCGACCGCGGTCGACGCGGGAAGTCTACTGTCCGGCCCTCCGTGCGGCCGTCGGCCCTTCGTCGCGCATCATGCCTCCGGGACGGGCCCCACGGCGCCTGCGGAAGCGCACTACTGTGGGGGCACGCCGAGCGACCGGCCCATCGTCACTGCTGCCGCGGAGGATCCGATGCCCCTGAACTCCAGCCAGTTCTCGCCCCAGGGCCCCGGGGTCGACTACGACCCCCACTGGTACCGCAAGGCCGTCTTCTACGAGGTGCTCGTGCGCGCCTTCGCGGACGGCAACGGGGATGGCACCGGTGACTTCACCGGCCTCATCGAGCGCCTCGACTACCTGCAGTGGCTGGGGATCGACTGCCTCTGGCTGCCGCCGTTCATGGCCTCCCCGCTCCGTGACGGCGGCTACGACATCGCCGATTACGAGGCGGTGCTGCCGGAGTTCGGGTCGATCACCGACTTCGAGCGGCTGGTCTCCGAGGCCCATCAGCGCGGCATCCGCGTGATCATCGATCTGCCGATGAACCACACCTCGGACAAGCATCCGTGGTTCCTGGAGTCCCGCTCGGATCCCGAGGGCCCGTACGGCGACTTCTACGTCTGGTCGGACACCGATGAGAAGTACTCCGAGGCCCGGATCATCTTCGTGGACACCGAGGAGTCGAACTGGGCGTTCGACCCGGTGCGCCGCCAGTTCTTCTGGCACCGCTTCTTCTCCCACCAGCCGGATCTGAACTTCGAGAACCCGAAGGTCCGCGAGGCCATGTTCGAGGTGGTGCGGTTCTGGATGGACAAGGGCATCGACGGCTTCCGGGCCGACGCGATCCCTTACCTCTTCGAGGAGGAGGGATCCGACGGGGAGAACCTGCCGGCCACCCACGACTTCCTCGCCGAGCTGCGCACCTTCGTCGACGAGCACTGGCCCGGCCGGGTGATCGTCGCCGAGGCGAACCAGTGGCCCAGCGACGTCGTGGACTACTTCGGGACCGACGACAAGCCCGAGTGCCACATGTGCTTCCACTTCCCGGTGATGCCGCGCCTGTTCTACGCCCTGCGCGAGGGCAGCGCCCGCCAGATCATCGACATCCTCGAGGACACCCCGGAGATCCCCTCGGGAGCCCAGTGGGGCACCTTCCTGCGCAACCACGACGAGCTGACGCTGGAGATGGTCACCGGCGAGGAGCGCTCCGCGATGCTCGGCTGGTATGCGCCGGACTCCCGGATGCGGGCCAACGTCGGCATCCGCCGGCGCCTCGCCCCGCTGCTGGACAACTCCCGCGGCGAGCTCGAGCTGATCCATGCCCTGCTGCTGTCGCTGCCGGGCTCCCCGTTCCTCTACTACGGCGACGAGATCGCGATGGGCGACAACATCTGGCTCACCGACCGCGACGCGATGCGCACCCCGATGCAATGGACCCCGGACCGCAACGCCGGGTTCAGCGAGATCACCGATCCCGGGAAGCTGTACCTGCCGGTGATCCAGTCGCTCGTGTACCACTACGCCACCGCCAACGTGGAGGCGCAGATGGCGCACTCGAGCTCCCTGCTGCACTTCGTGCGCTGGATGCTCGCAGTGCGCAAGGAGCACGAGGCGTTCGGCATGGGCGCCTACCGCAACGTCCCCGCGGATTCCGACCGGGTGCTGGCCTTCACCCGCACCTACGACGGCGCCGAGCACGGCGAGGAGGCGTCCTTCCATGCGGAGACCCTGCTGTGCGTGTTCAACCTGTCCGGCCAGCCGGTCACCGCGAGCCTCGATCTCGGAGGGCTCGCACGACGCACCGTCCGCGACCTGTTCGGAGGCCACGAATTCCCGCCCATCATGGAGGACGGCTCGCTGACCGTGATGCTCGGCGCGCACGGCTACTACTGGCTGAAGGTGCGCGAGCTGCATCCCGACGGGGAGCCGATGACCGTCACCACGACCATGCCGGCGATCTCCGTGGAGGACGCCCGGCCCGCGTCGGACTGAGGCCCGCTGTCCGGCGGAGCCCTCCGTCATCGCTCCGGACGGAGCACCCGGTCAGGCCATGAGACCGCTGATGAGGTTCACGGCGGCGACGACGACGCCGGCGATCATCCCCAGGATCCCGATGGCCCGACGGCCGTCGGCGATGACGGACTCGATCATCTGCGCTGCCTCCTCGGGGCTGCGAGGCTGCGTGTTGCCCACCACGAGGGACCCGCGATCCGCCGCCTCCTCGAGGCGGGGCCGTTCGACCGCCTCCCACTGGTTCGCCCGCTTCCGCGGTCCGATCACGTTGAGGTACCACCCGTGGACGGTCGCGAGCGCGACGCCGATGAGGATCCCCAGGCCGGCCAGCACTCCCGCCGCGGTCGAGGACTGGAGGATCGAGGCGCCGAGCAGCCCTCCCAGGAGGGCCGCGCACAGGGCGATGTACACGATGGCCAGGACTCCCCAGCCGCGCCAGATGATCATGGGGTCCCTTTCGTCGGTGCACGGCCGCTCGGTGTCGTGCCGGTGCCTGCCTGGCGAGTGCCTGTCAGGCGAAGTGCGATGCAGTGCGATGCAGTGCGGTGCACGTCGAACCCGCGAACAGTGCCCCAGCACGCACCCCCGGAACCCGTCGAACCGAGCGGCGGGATCACCGTGCGGGGGCCGACGCAGAGCGCGCGCGAGCATGCTGTGCGTCACGCAGGACCCGGATCATCGAGCCGTCCCGACCCTCACCGGACGATCTGGGCAGGAACGCTGGTCATCCGGCGCACGACCGTTCTGCGTCGGCCGTGCGGGCACGGCGTCGACGCGGTCGAGGTGGACCCTCGCGGTGCGTGGTGTCAGACTCTCGGGGGTTCTCTGCGCGACCATCCGCGCTCGAACCAGTCCTGGGCGCCCCCGTGAGCCCGTGTCGACACAGAGGGAGTGGGATGTGGCAGAGCCACGATCAGCCGCCGAGGAAGCACGCGATCCGAGCACCACGCCGGAGCGCCTTCTCGAGCTCACCGAGAAGCATCCCCAGCTGCAGAAGCTGATCGTGCTGAACCCGTCGTGCCCCGACGTGGCACGGCAGTGGATCCTGGCCACGAACCCCTGGGCCAAGTCGGCCTATGACGAGTCCACGAGCGGAGCGGACGGGTCAGCGCACAGCGAGCTGCCCCAGGCGGAGGACGGGCACGAGCAGCCCGCCCAGCAGGACCAGAACGACGACGAGCAACCCTCCCAGCAGAACGCGCACGCTGAGAACGACGAGCAGAACGAGCCCGACGAAATCTCCGTGTGGGGCGATTTCTCCGAGGACGGGCTCTGGGGTGATGCCGCCCAGAACTCCGACGGCGCATCCCAGAACGCCGACGGCACGAAGAGCGCCGCGGCCAGCGGGCCTGCCGGAACTGCCGGAACCGCGGGCTCGGCAGGATCCCGACCAGTGACCGTGCGTGTGGCGGAGGACCGTGGCGTGGTTCCGCTGGGTCCGGTGAACTCCGCAGCGAGCTCGCCCGCAGCGCCCGCCTCACCTCCTGCTGCTCAGGCTCCGTCTCCGGCCGCGCCGAGCTCGTCCCGACCAGCTCCGTCCGGACCGGCGTCAGCACCTGTTCCCTCGCCGACCACGGCGTCGGCCCCGCCGTCGGCCGGGCCGGATGCCCCGGCACCGGCGCTCGCAGCGTCTGCCGGGCAGGGCCCGTCGCAGCAGCAGTACCCCACGGAGCAGACCCCGACAGCCGCGTACGGTCTGCCGGCGTTCTCCGGCCCGGCCGCAGCGCAGTACGGTGCGGCTGCTCCGCCACCTCCCCCGGAGTCCGAGAAGCCCGACGGCTCCGATCCGTCGCGGCGCCGCCTGTGGTTCGCCTGCGGCGGCTGCCTGCTGCTGACGCTCATCCTGCTGATCGTCGGCGGCTTCGGTGCTCGCGCCCTGCTGGCCGGCAACGACGACGAGTACCAGCGCGACAGCACCACCACCGCCGAGGAGGCGCCCTCGTCCGCTCCCGAGGAGTCGCCGGCCACCACGGAGGACACCCCGTCGAAGGACCCCGTCTCCCCCGCACCCGATGGTGCGCACGAGATGACCGAGCTCCGCTCGCCCTCCGGGAACATCACCTGCCAGCTCGAGAAGGACACCGTGGCCTGCTCGATCGTGGACCGCAGCTTCTCCGGGGCCGGGCTCGAGGACTGCGCCGACGGTCCCTTCTCGATGAAGGTCAGCAAGGGCACGGCTGTCCGCGCATGCGGCTCGTCGTACCTCAGCGATACCGCCGAGACGCTCGAGTACGACGAGAGCGCCACGCACGGCAACACGGCCTGCACGAGCCGTTCCGAGGGCATGACCTGCTGGAACACGAACACCGGCCACGGCTTCTCCGTCAACCGGGCGTCGTACGAGACGTTCTGACCCGCTGACGCCCGGGCGACGGGCGAGCACGACGGATGGCGCGCCCCGGACGACGGACGACGGACGACGGACGACCGACAACGCAAGACAGACGACGAGGACCCCCTCGGATCGATGATCCGAGGGGGTCCTCTCACGAGCTGGAGACGGGAATCGAACCCGCAACCACCTGTTTACAAGACAGGTGCGCTACCGTTGCGCCACTCCAGCGGGCGGGTGCGGCCGATGCCTCGGCCGCACCCGGAAGTCTAGAGGACCCCTGAGGGCCCTGCAGACAGTCCGATCAGCCCTGACCGGCGTCCGAGGCGCCACCGGCGTCGGAGGCCGCGGACTTGCCGCCTGCGGCCAGCACGGCCTCGCGCAGGGCGCCCGGGGTGACCCAGTCCTGGAACTGGGTGCCGTCGATCTCGACGTAGGGCGTGCCTTCTGTCTTGTCCTTCGCGTACGGCTCGGCGACCTTGCGAACCCACGGCTGATAGGTCTTGGCGTCGATCGTGGCCTTGACGTCCTCCGACGCTCCGGCCTCCTTCGCATAGGCCCAGATCTGATCATCGGTGAGACCGGCCGAGTTCTCCGCCGGCTGGTTGGCGAAGAGGAGCTGCATGAAGGCCATCGCCTGGTCAGGGTCCTCCTCGTACACGGCGACCATCGCGGCCGCGGTACGGGTGGAGTAGTCACCGGTGGTCGACGCCGAATCCAGCAGGCGCCGCGGCACGAGGTGGAGGGTGACCTCCTCGTCGTCGACCATCTTCTGGACGTCCTTGCCGTTGATCTCCTCGAACTGGCCGCAGATGGGGCACATGAAGTCCAGGTGCATCTCGAGCACCGGCTTCCCGGAGTCCTCCGGGGCGCCGAACGTGAGGTACGGCTGGTCCTCGCTCATGCTCTGCGGCACCGCGACGGGACCTTCGGGCTGCGCGGAGCGGTAGATGAGGACCCCGAGACCGGTCGCGATGGCCAGCGCCACCACGACGATCACGGCGATCACCACGGTGCGCACGGTGCGCTGGCGGCGCAGCTCGTTCTGGCGCTGCTGGCGGAGGGCCTCCCGCTGCGCCTCGCGACGCTCCTGCGTCGACTTCGACGGCGTGGACTTCGACGAACCGGACGCGGCCATGAATGCTCCTAGCCCCCGATCCGGGGCTGCGGTGGGTAACAGGTCGGTGAGAGTTTAACTGTCGATCCCTGGGTGGGAACGGGATGGATGGGCCACTTCACGATGCCGGGATCCGTCGGCTGGGGCGAGGCGGTTCGTGTCGCACCGGTCTCAGCGGGCACCGCGCACCGTTCTCGGCGGGCAGCGCACGCCGCCTCAGCGACGCCAGATGGCGATGTCCGCCAGGGTGGGAGCATCGGGGAAGGGGAAGTAGTCGACCATCCCCTCGCGGGCGAGCAGGGTGAAGACCACAGCGCCGACCAGCAGCACGAGCAGCACGAGCACGACGGCGGTCCAGACTCTGTCCGGGGCGGCCGAATCGAGCATCCGGTGCGCGCCGTTGCGGGTGGTCCGGCTGCCGATCCCGACCCACGTGATCAGCAGCGTGACCGCCATCGCGGTCGCATACGCGGCCCCGTCCGGCGGCGCGGCCCCCTGGAGCAGCGTCCAGGCGGCGTCGAGGGCGATCCCGACGAGCACCCCGAGGATGAGTGGGAACAGTGCCTGCAGCGCGATCTCGAGCAGACCGAGCAGGAAGCGGAAGGGGCTCGCGAACCCGGCCGCCCAGGTCGGGCCGGAACCCGTCGAGCCTCGCAGACGCTTGCCGGCGACCGCGTTGTGCGACCGCTCCCAGGTTCGTGCGAGCGCACCGAGCAGGAGGAACACAGCCAGCGCCGCATAGGGGGCGACGCCGGCGAGCGTGACGATCAGCAGGTGGCCGATCCACACCAGGAATGGCCGCCGCGGCGGCATCGGGGAGGCCCAGGCACCCAGCGGGCGCTGGCCGCCGTCTGCACCCGGGACACCCTGCCCCGGCACGAACTGCTGGTCCGCGTACTGCTGGGGGTGGGGCTGCTGCGACGCGAGCTGCTGCGGAGTCGGCTGCTGGAGCGCCTGCTGCGGGGGCATCGCCTGCTGCACCGGAGGATGCTGCTGGACCGGCGGGTACTGCTGCACCGGCCCCGCGGAGGGCGGGTAGGGGCTGCGCTGGACCGGGTGCTGCGAGGGTCCGGGGAAACCGGTGCTCTGCTGCTCGGCCGGGGCCGGCGGGATGACGGGAAGCTGCTGCGTCGGGGCGGCGACCACCGGGAGCGCCTCCGTGGGCGCGTCGACCGGCGAGCTCTGCCGTGGCAGCGCCTCCGTGGGGGCGTCCACCGGGGCGTCCTGCGCAGTGGTCACGCGGGGCAGCGCCTGGGTGGGCTGCTCGGTCGGCGTGCCGGTCACCGGGAGCATCTCCGTGGGCGGGTCGTCGGCCGCCGGGCCGGCGCTCATCGCCTCGGTCCGCGCCTCGCCGGCGGCGGCCGCGTCCGCGCCGGCGGCCGACGGCAGCGCGGCAGTGGACCCGAGCGCAGCGGCGGACCCCAGCGGCGCGGTCGACCCGTCGGCCCGCAGGGCCTCCGTCGGCCCGGCGTCCTCGAAGCGCGTGAGATCGAGCTCTGCCAGACGTGCGAGCAGATCCTGCGGCGCAGGTCGCCGCTCCGGATCGGACTGCAGGGCCGAGCGCAGCCAGTCGGCGAGCTCGACGGGGAGCCCGTCGACGTCGAGCTCGCCGCGCTCGGCGCGCAGGAACACCAGATCGGCGCGCCCGCTGCCGAAGGGATCGCGGCCGGTCGCCGCGAAGGACAGCAGCGCCGCCCACGACCACCAGTCCCCCGCCTCGCCGGTGTGGTCGGTGCGGATCACCTCGGGATCCAGATACGCGGCCGTCCCCATCACCAGCCCGGTCGATGTCAGGCGGGACTCCTCGGCGGCGATCGCGATCCCGAAGTCGATGATCACCGGGTCGAGCCGGTCGCCGTCGGGGTCGAAGACCGCGAGATCCTCCTCGGAGCTCCCCCGCAGCATGATGTTGCTGGGTTTGAGGTCGCGGTGGATCACGCCGGAGCGGTGGATGGCTTGCAGGGTGTCCCCCATGACCAGGCCGATCTCCCGCACCGCCTCCGGGTGCAGACCGCCGTTGACCCGCACCGCGTCCTCGAGCGTGGGGCCCGGGACGAACTCGGTGACGACGAAGGCGTCGGAGGATTCGAGCTCCGCATCGAGGATCCGCACGATGTTGTCGTTGCGCACGAGCTTCTGCGCGGTGACCTCGCGGGCCAGGCGCTCGCGCGCTCGGGGGTCGTCGGAGATCTCGTGGCGCAGCAGCTTGATCGCGACGTCGTGGCCGTCCGCGTCATGGGCCCGGTAGACGATCCCCATGCCCCCCGCACCGATCCGACCCAGGATCTCGTAGCCGGAGTCCTCGGCGAGCGCCGTCAGGCGCGGATCCTGCCGCGCGCCGCGCGACGTCTTCGACGATCCCGACGCCCCGGAGAGCCCAGAGGGCCCGGGGGAGCCGGCAGACGGATTCTCGACCATGACTGCCATGCTACGAGGCACCGGACCCCGATCGCGCCGACTTCACCGCTCCCCCACACGGTCCCCACCGCGGATGCGCAGGCCTCAGTGCGGATGCGCAGGCGCAACCCGCGCCGCGTCGACCCGGATCTGCTCGTGCGCTCCCGTGGCGCGGGCACCTCGTGAGAAGATCCCGGAGCGGTGCGGTGGGCACCGCGATGACCGCGGCCACGGCCCGGCATCCGAGAGGAAGGGCTCCCATGCGCTCCAATTTGTTCGACGCCGGCAATCAGGAACGACAGACGACCGACCGATGGGCGCTGCAGTCCAACAAGATGCTGCGCTGCTCGCTGACCCCCGACGCCCCCGAGATCATCTCGGCCGCCGGCGCGATGGTCGCCTACCAGGGGCAGATGGACTTCTCGTACCAGGGCTCCGGCGGCGGCATGAAGCTGCTCAAGAAGATGGCCACGGGCGAGGGCGGCAACATGATGCGCACCCGCGGCCAGGGCGAGATCTTCTACGCACGCCAGGCCGATGAGATCTTCCTGATCCAGCTCGAGGGCGAGGCCCTCACCCTGAACACGAGGAACATGCTCGCCTTCGACAGCTCCATCCAGTGGGACATCAAGTCCCTGGGCGGGGCAGGCTTCATGGCCGGGGGGCTGTTCAACCTGTTCCTGCAGGGACAGGGCATGGTCGCCGTCACCTCGGACGGTCCGCCGATGCTCCTGGACTGCTCCCAGCAGCCCACCTTCGTGGATCCGCAGGCGGCGGTGTGCTGGTCGGCGAACCTGCAGCCCCAGATCAAGAACGACTTCAAGATGGGCTCGCTGATCGGGCGCGGCTCCGGCGAGTCCTTCCAGCTGGGCTTCCACGGCCCGGGCTTCGTCGTAGTCCAGCCCTCCGAGGGCATCCAGGTCTCCAGCGGTTCCTGACCGCCGCATCCAGCATCGACCCGCACCGGATGCCTACGATGGTCCGGTGAGCATCGCAGCACCTGGAGCACTGGTCGACGAGCTGGCCGCGCTCGGCCCTCGAGGCCGGCGCCTGGCTGCGACGTCGGCGGCGAGCATGTTCGCCGCCGACGTCTCCGCCCCGACCCCCGTGATCGACCCCGTCCCGGTGGTCCTGGACGCCGAGGACTGGGACACGCTCTCCGCGGGGCTGATCCAGCGGGTGCGCCTGCTCGACGCCCTCTACGCGGATCTCTACGGCCCCCGCACCGTGCTCGGCACGGACGTCGCACCGGCCGCCGAGCTGCTCCAGGACCCCGCCTATCTGCGCTCCGCGATCGGGATCCCCTCCCGGGGCGCCACCCACCTGTTCGCGGTGACCAGCACCGTCGCCCGCCAGGCCGACGGCAGCTGGGTCGTGCTCGAGGACAGCGTGGACGTCCCCGACGGGGCAGGTTTCACCCTCGAGCTGCGGCGGGTCCTCTCGAGGTGCGCGCCGACGCTGTACCGGACCACGGAGCTCCGCCGGCTGCATCCCTTCTTCGACACGGTGCGCACGGCGCTGCACCGGCGCACCCGCACCGACGGCCGCGCGGGGAGGACGGTCGTGCTCACCGACGGCGACGCGGACGATCCTCTGCGCGCGTTCGATCAGAGCTGGCTCGCCAACCTCCTGGGCTCCCCCGTGGTCTCCGTCGGCGATCTGCAGACCGGGTCGGGCCCGTTGACGCTGCGCCTGCCGGGCGTGGACTCCGATCCCGGCGACACGGTCGACGCGCTGGTCCGTCTGCTCCCCTCCACCCAGCTGGATCCGCTGGATCTGGGCCCCACCCCGTACGGCGGGGTCACCGGACTGGTCGAGGCCGCTCGCTGCGGGGACGTCGAGATGCTCAACCCCTTCGGTGCCGGGCTGCTCGAGAATCCCGCCCTGCGCGCCGCTCTCCCGGACCTGTGCCGCCAGATCCTCCACGAGGACCTCCAGCTGCGCCCCGCCGCCCCGAGCTCCGACGCCTCCCCCGGGTCGGAATCGTCCCGCTGGCTGTCCTCGGATCCTGCCGGGGGTGACGAGCTGGTGGAACGTCCGGCCCGGTTGCGCCTGATGGTGATCACCTCCGAGGACGGCTACGAGGTGCTGCCCGGCGGCGTCGCCCACACCGACGACGAGGCCCCCGAGGCGCTCAAGGACGTCTGGGTCACGGTCCCGGAGACCTTCGCCCTGCCCGAGGGGCCCGACGGGAGAACGAACGGCGAGTGCTCCGTGCCCGGGCAGGCGAGCGGTTCCGCACCCGAGTCGAGCTCGGCGAACGCCTCCGGGACAGACCTCGGGGCGGATCTCGGGGTGGACCTCGGGGTGCTCACCGCATATCCGGCGATGACCCGATCCATCGGATCGGACCTGTTCTGGTTCGGCCGCTATCTCGAACGGGTCGATTCCACCGCGAGGCTGCTGCGCACCGTCCTGGACACCTCGAACGATCTGGGCTCGGAACGGAGCGCCTCCGCCGGCACCGCGCAGGCCGTGCTCCTGGGTGCGGTCACCGACGTCACCACCACCTATCCGGGGTTCCTGGACCTCGATCCCCAGGACCCGGAGTCGGTGCGCAGCGAGCTCGCCAGCCTGCTCACGGACGGCGGCCGGCCCGGTTCCCTCGCCCAGTCCTATGCTTCCCTGGCACACACCACCCGGACCCTGCGCGATCTCATCTCGGATGACGTCTGGCCCGTCATCGCCCGCATGCGTGGCAGCTTCCACCAGCTGTCCAGCAGCGACAACCGGCCGCTCGAGCAGGGTCTGACGGACATCGTCGACGGCTGCCTGACCCTGTCCGGGGCGGTCGCCGACTCGATGCCCCGCAACCTCGGCTGGGATCTCACCGAGGTGGGCCGGAAGCTCGAGCGGACCATGGGGCTGCTGTCCCTGCTGCGAGCCACCCTGGGACATCGCCGCACCCGCGCCGCGGAGGCCCGGATCGCCGGCGCGGTCGCCCTGATCACGGAATCCGGGGCGTCCTACCGGCGCACGTTCCACGCTGCCGTGCAGCCCGAGCTCCTGCTCGAGCTGCTGCTCCACGACACCACGCTGCCGCGCTCGATCGCCTTCCAGCTGGACCGGTTGAACTCCACCCTGGACCGGTTGCCGGAGGTGACGCCGTCGCCCGAGCTGCGCGCGCCGCTGACCGCCCTGCGTTCACGCATCGGCTCCTGGCAGCCGCAGGAGCTGCTGCGGCCGGTGCCGGCCTCGGGAATGGCTCCCGGCGCCCCGTCGGCCGCAGCTCCGGCGGCGCGTGGTGGCGCCCCGACCTCGATGCTCGAGGAGGCCGACGCCGCGATCGCGTCCCTGCGCGAGCTCGCCACGGCGCTGGAGAACCGCTTCTTCCAGCCCTCGGAATCCACCTCCAGATGGGGGATCGATGATGTCTGACCACCAGCAGGCCCGCCCGCAGACCCGCCCGCTCGCGCCCGAGATCCCGCTGCGCAGCGAGGGCGACCCGTCGGCCGACGCGGTCGACTATCTCGTGCACCACCTGACCAGCTACCACTATGCGAAGCCGGTCTCGCGGAACTACGGGCGCGCCCACGTCGAGCCCCGCGCCACCCCGTACCAGCGGGTGCTGTCCCACGAGGTGATCGTGGACCCGGTGCCGGCCCGGCTCACCGCCCACACCGACTTCTACGGCAACTCCTCGACCTATCTGCTGGTGGACGGCCCGCATTCCCAGCTCGACGTGCACTCGCACGCCCGGGTGACCGTCTCCGAGCGGCGCTACCCCGTCGAGGCGATGTCCCGCCCCTGGGAGCAGTGCGGACCGGATCATTGGGGGCCGCTCCTGCCCGCCGAGAGCATCGACTTCGTGCACCCCTCGCCACGGATCCCCGACCAGGTCGAGGCGCACGAGGTCTCGGCGAACGTGTTCACGCCCGAGCGCCCCATCGGGGAGTGCCTCGCGGAGCTCACCGGCTGGATCCACGCGAACTTCACCTATGACTCCCGAGCGACCACCGTGACCTCGACGCTCGAGGAGGTCCTCGCGGCGCGGCACGGGGTCTGCCAGGACTTCGCGCACGTGGGGGTCGCCGTCGTGCGAGCCGCGGGCCTCGCCGCCCGGTACGTCTCGGGCTACCTGCGCACAGCGCCGTCCTCCGAGGGCACCCTGGTCACCGAACCGGCCGACGAGATGATCGGCTCGGCCGCCTCCCATGCGTGGCTCAGCGTGCTCGTGCCCGGCATCGGCTGGGTGGACATCGATCCCACCAACCGCACCTTCGTCGACCAGCGCTTCGTCACCACCGCCTGGGGGCGGGACTACGCGGACGTCCCGCCGCTCAAGGGCATCGTCGTCGGCCCGCCCGGAGCGACCAGCACTCTCGATGTCGCCGTCGGCGTGGTGCCGGTGGCACCCGGGGCGCCCGGGGTGTCCGGGTCGCCATGACGGGCGGCCGGCAACGGCTGTGAGCGCGTCGGCCCGCTCACACGGACCGGGGCCGGGACGAATTTCGCGTATATGGTTGTGCGGAAATCAACGTGCGATCGACGACGCACCGACCAGGCGCCCCGCGCCACGAGACCGAGGTGAGATGTCCTTCTCCCAGCAGCCCTTCCGTCTGGCCGTGATCGGCTCCGGCCCCGCCGGCGTGTACGCCGCCGAGACCCTGCTGCGCAACGAGCGCGTCAAGAACGGTGACCTCGAGGTCGCGATCGACCTCTTCGACCGCCTCCCGGCACCCTTCGGCCTGATCCGGTACGGGGTCGCGCCCGACCATCCGCGTATCAAGGGCATCATCACCGCCCTGCACCGCATCCTCGGCCGCGGCGACATCCGGTTCCTCGGCGACGTCCAGTACGGCACCGACCTCACGGCGGAGGACCTGCGCACCCACTACGACGCGGTCATCTTCGCCACCGGCGCCCTCAAGGACGCCGATCTCGACATCCCCGGCATCGAGCTGGACGGCTCCCACGGCGCCGCCGACTTCGTGGCCTGGTACGACGGCAACCCCGACTACCCCCGCACCTGGGAGCTCGACGCCGAGTCCGTCGCCGTGATCGGCAACGGCAACGTCGCCCTCGACGTGGCCCGCGTGCTCTCCAAGAGCGCCGACGAGCTGCTGCGCACCGAGATCCCCGCCAATGTGTACGAGGGCCTGCAGTCCGCCGCGACCACCGACGTGCACGTCTTCGGCCGCCGCGGCCCCGCGCAGACGAAGTTCTCGCCGCTCGAGGCGCGCGAGCTCGCCCACCCCAAGGGTCTGCAGGTGGTCATGGACCCCCGCGACGTCGAGCAGATCACCGAGACCCAGTGGGCGGCCATCAAGGCGGACAAGCGCACCGACCAGGTCACGCAGACGTTCGTGGGCTGGCTCGAGGAGCAGCAGCGCCGCGAGGCGGCCGGCGAGGAGCCGACGGACAAGAACGGCGGCCCCGTCCAGCGTCGCCTGCACATGCACTTCTGGCACCGCCCCGTCGAGGTCCTCGGCGAGGACGGGAAGGTCACCGGCATGCGTTTCGAGCGCACCCGCCTCGACGAGGAGGGGCGCCTCGAAGGCACCGGCGAGTTCGTCGACTACGAGCTCGGTGCCGTCTACCGCGCCGTCGGCTACCACGGCTCCGAGCTGCCCGGCATGCCCTACGACGCGAAGCGCGGCGTGATCTGCAACGTCGCCGGGCGCGTCACCGAGGCCGATGGCACGCTCGTGCCGGGCGTCTACGCCAACGGCTGGATCAAGCGCGGCCCGGTGGGCCTGATCGGCGCCACGAAGTCCGACGCGATCGAGACCATCTCGAGCCTGCTCGAGGACCTCGATGCCGGCCATCTGTCCGCCGCGCGCGAGCGGGACAACGAGGCGATCCTGCGCCTGCTCGAGGACCGGGGCGTGCAGTACACGACCTGGGACGGCTGGATGGCCCTGGACGAGCACGAGAAGACCCTCGGTGCCGCCGCGGTGGACGCCGACGGCGAGCCCCGTGCCCGCGTCAAGGTCGTCGAGCGCGACGAGATGGTCTCCGTCTCCCGCGCCGGGATGCCCGAGCACTCCCGCGCCTGATCCGCAGGACGCGGGGCGCTGGGCGCTAGGCGCTAGGCGCTAGGCGCTAGGCGCTAGGCGTAGGACGCACTACGCGAGACGCAGTTCGATGTCCCGTTCGTTGACCAATGTATTCGGAGGCTGCTGTGCTCGTTCTCGGTTCGATCCTGGCTCTGGCCGCGGCACTGCTCCATGGGTTCATCTTCGCCCTGGAGTCGCTCCTGTGGGGAACGCCCCGGGCCCAGAAGGTGTTCGGGCAGCAGAGCGCTGCCGAAGTCTCCACGACCCACGACCTGGCGTTCAACCAGGGGTTCTACAACCTGTTCCTCGGGGTGCTCGCCGCGCTCGGCGCTGTTCTCACGCTCGCGGGCGTGACCACTGTGGGCGTCACGCTCATGCTCGCCGGCACGGGGTGCATGCTCGCCGCAGCGGCCGTGCTCCTGCTCAGCTCCCCGGCACATCGGGGAGCTGCGGTGAAGCAGGGCGCACTCCCCCTGCTCGCCGTGGTCGCTCTGCTGATCGCCCTCGCCCTCTGACCGGAGGCACGTCGGAGGGGTACCGATGTCGTGCCCGAGGGTGGTGCCGGAGGGGTGCCGGAGGGGTGCCGGAGGGTTGCCGACGGGGTGCCGACGGGGTGCACAGCCTCACCCACTCGCCGATGGGCAGACACTCCCCGCCCCGCTTGCCGAGTCCCTCGATACGTCCCGCATTTGAAGCGAATCAAGGGAATCGGGGCATCCTGCCGGGGATCCGATCCCTTATGGCACGAGACCTCACGACCACTGGGCACCTCGCACCGATCCGGCACCTCGCACATCGGATCTGTCACCTGGCACCGGGCACCAGTGGCCGGCTCCGCAAGGATCACGTCGGCGGCAGTTGAGCGACAGCCTCGCGATGAGTCCTGATCCGCTGGTCGGCTGTTCGGATGCTCGCGTCCAGCAGCGCGAAGAAGTCCTTGGAGTCCTTGTGGTCCTCCACGGTGATCCGCAGTACCGCCCACCCTTCGCGGTGCAGCAGCTCGTCCTTCGTATGATCCTTCCGAGCCTGCTCTGCCGTGAAATGCCGCTTGCCGTCGTACTCGATCGCGATCTTCCACGCGGGGTACGCGAGATCGATCCAGTACTCCTTGCCGGTCACCGGGTCGCGGAGGGGCCGGTTCGTCTCAGGTTCGGGGTACCCGGCTCGGACCACCATCAGCCGCGTCATGGTCTCGCGCGGAGAGTCGACCCGATCCCTGGCGTCACGCACGGCCGCCCTCACGGCACGGATACCGCGTGCACGTCGTCCCCGGCACGCTGTCCGCACCGCGTCCACCGTGAGCCCTCCCGCGACACGAATCCGTGAACCGAGGGAGTCGATGCAGGCCACGAGCTCGTCATGGCTGAGCAACGGTGCAAGGTCCAGCAGTACGTGGAACGGATGCTCCACCCTGACTCCGTCCACGACGAGGGAGGGTGGATCCTCGCGCACGTGGACCCTGAGCCTTCGGGCTGAGCCCCGCTTCTGCTCCGGCTGCACCGTGCAGTGGATGTCCGCACCGCCCTCCCAGGTGAGCTTGTCCGGCAGCGGGAGGCCGAGGAGCTCGGCCGCCGTGACGTGGCAGATGAGACTGCCCGGGACCACTCTCCTCTGGAGGATCCGCGCCACTTCCCGAACTCCGGCCGGCTCAGCAGCCACGGTGTAGCACCCGGGAAGCACGCGCAGGAACTCGGGGCTCGACAGTCTTCGGATGCTGACCCCCATCTTGAGCATGCCGGCGCGCGTGAACACCCGACCCGTCGGAATGCTCGCTCCGTTGCTGTCCTGACCGCTGCTCATCCCCCGACAGTAGGAACGTGATGGGTCGCGGAGACTGCTGCAGCCCTCGCAGTGGAAAAGATCCACTGGGGAGGAGAGACGCGAGCAGAGCACGCCCGCCACGCCGACGCGCGCCAGATCAGGGGCGACGCGCCGAACGAATCCACGAGAACGTCCCACCAGCGGGACGAATCAGTGGACTCGGCGAACGAGGGAGGCGGAAAGGGTCCGAGGGGCAACCTAGCGGACCAGCGGACCAGCGGACCATCGGACCAGCGGATCAGCGGACCAGCGGACCAGCGGATCAGCGGATCAGCGGATCAGCGGCGGATGCTTGCGAGGTAGTCGCCGATGCGGTCCACGGCGTTCGCGAGCATCTCCGCGGGCGGCAGCGTCACCAGGCGGAAGTGGTCCGGGGTGTCGAGGTTGAAGCCGGTGCCGTGGGTGACCAGCAGCTTCTGCTGGCGCAGCAGGTCGTAGGCGAACTGCTCGTCGTCCTCGATCGCGTACATCTCGCGGTCGAGCTTGGGGAACATGTACAGCGCTCCCTGCGCCTTGACCACGCTGATGCCGTCGATCGCGCTGAGGCCCTCGTAGGCGACATCGCGCTGCTCGCGCAGACGCCCGCCCGGCAGCAGCAGCTGGTTGATCGACTGGTGCCCGCCGAGCGCCGTCGCGACGATGTGCTGGGCCGGGACGTTCGGGCACAGGCGCATGTTCGAGAGGACGTCCAGGCCCTCGATGAAACTGGTCGCGTCGTCCTTGGGTCCGTACAGCGCCATCCAGCCGGCCCGGAACCCGGCCACCCGGTACGCCTTGGAGAGCCCGTTGAAGGTGATCGACAGCAGGTCCGGGGCGAGCGAGGCGATCGAGGTGTGGACCGCGTCGTCGTAGAGGATCTTGTCGTAGATCTCGTCGGCCAGGATCATCAGGCCGTGGGTGCGAGCCACCTCGACGATGTCGCGCAGCACGTGCTCGGGGTACACCGCGCCGGTGGGGTTGTTGGGGTTGATGACCACGATGGCCTTGGTGCGGTCGGTGACCTTCGAGGCGATGTCCTCGACGTCGGGCCACCACTGCTGCTCCTCATCGCAGCGATAGTGCACGGCGCGGCCGCCGGCCAGCGACACCGAAGCGGTCCACAGCGGGTAGTCCGGCTGCGGCACGAGCACCTCGTCGCCGTCGTCGACGAGTCCCTGGCACACCATCTGGATCAGCTCGGAGACACCGTTGCCGAGGTAGACGTCGTCGAGGTCGATGCCGGGCATGTCACGCATCTGGTAGTACTGCGCGACGGCGCGACGGGCCGCGGGGATGCCCTTGGAGTCGGAGTAGCCCTGCGCGGTGGGCAGGTTCTTGATCATGTCCACGAGGATCTCGTCGGGCGCCTCGAAGCCGAACGGTGCGGGGTTGCCGATGTTCAGCTTGATGATCTTGTGACCCTCGGCCTCCATGCGAGCTGCTTCTGCGGGCACGGGACCGCGGATCTCGTAGCAGACGTCGCGCAGCTTGGAGGACTGGGTGAAGATCATTCGGGGGCTCCTGGCCTGGTCGGGTGGGCACAGGATATCGCCGCCCGACGGGCCGCCGATCCCGTGACCGCACTGCAACCCCGAGACACCCTTGACGTCAGCCCAAGTATTTAGTTTCATGGTTTCAGTTAAGGCGGCTCGCAGGGCGACGGAACGCTCGACGGGTACCGCATCTGCGGCCTCCTCCCGGGCGATCCGGCCGGATCGGCGGCCCTGTCGGCACCATCCGCTGTCCCGCCCGTTCCGTCTCACCTCGTCTCGTCCCGCCCTGTCCCGTCCCCTCCCGTCCCAGAGGTCATCGATGTCCCCACGCAGGTCCTCCGTCAGCACCGCCGTCACGGCGCCCAGTCCGGGCTCCACGCAGCGGGTCCACCTGACGGCGTCCGGGGTCTCCGTGGTGCTGGACGTGACCGACGGCCGCTCCCCCGCCATCGCCCACTGGGGCGCGGCCCTGGGTACGCTCGACCCGGAGGGTCTGGAGGCCGTCTGCGCGGCGGCCGTCGAGCCGGTCCCCCACAACGCCGTCGACGTGCCGCTGCGGATCGCGATCATCCCCCAGCAGGCCGACGGCTGGATCGGCCGGCCGGGACTGACCGGTTCGCGCCCCGACGGCTCGGGATGGGCGCCGCGCCTGGTCACGCGCGCGATCTCCCTCGACAGCAGTCCGCTGACCGCCCCGCACGCCGAGGCGGGGGCGGCGCTCGTGCGGATCGATCTGGACGACGAGGAGCTCGGGCTCGAGGTCGCGCTCGAGGTCGAGCTGCTCCCGTCGGGGCTCCTGCGCCAGCGCGCCACCTGCACGAACACCGCCCAGTGCCCGTACGCGCTGGACGAGCTCACCGTCTCCGTGCCCGTGCCCGGCGACGCCGACGAGCTGCTGGACTTCGCCGGCCGCTGGTCCAAGGAACGCACCCCACAGCGCAGCGCCTTCACCGTCGGCACCCACCTGCGCGAGAACCGTCGGGGCCGCACCGGGGCCGACGCCGCCCACGTGCTGCACGCCGGGCGGCCCGGGTTCGGCTTCCGCCACGGCGAGGTCTGGGGCGTGCACACCGCGTTCTCGGGCAACCACCGCCATCTCGCGGAGCAGATCAACACCGGCAGCCGGATCCTCGGCGGCGGCGAGCTCCTGCTGCCGGGCGAGGTGGTGCTCGATGCTAACGAGTCCTACGCGAGCCCGTGGCTCTACGCCTCCTACGGCGAGGGGCTCGACGCGGTCGCCTCCCGCTTCCACCGGCACCTGCGGGCGCGTCCGCACCATGTGGGAACTGACCGGCCCGTCACCCTGAACGTGTGGGAGGCCGTCTACTTCGACCACGATCTGGCCCGGCTCACCGACCTCGCCGACCGCGCCGCCGATCTCGGCGTGGAGCGGTTCGTGCTGGACGACGGCTGGTTCGGGTCCCGCCGCGATGACACCTCCGGCCTCGGCGACTGGATCGTCTCGGCGGATGCCTGGCCGGGTGGGCTGGGCCCGCTGGTCGACCACGTCACCGGCCTCGGTATGGAGTTCGGCCTCTGGTTCGAGCCCGAGATGGTCAACGAGGACTCCGACGTGGCCCGGGCGCATCCGGAGTGGATCATGGCCCCCTCCCCCGACCGGATCCCCCTGGAGTCCCGCCACCAGCAGGTGCTGAACCTGTCGATCCCCGAGGCCTTCGCCCACGTGCGCGAGCAGATGGGCGCGGTGCTGGATGCGCACGACATCGGCGACATCAAGTGGGACCACAACCGTGACCTGCTCGAGGCCGCCACCCGCGGCACCGGCCGCGCCGCCGTCCACGCCCAGACCCTGGCCACCTACCGGCTGATGGATGAGCTGAAGGAAGCCCACCCCGGGCTCGAGATCGAGTCGTGCTCCTCCGGCGGCGCCCGCGTGGACCTCGAGGTGCTCGAGCGCACCGATCGGGTGTGGGTCTCGGACTGCATCGACCCCCTGGACCGCCAGCAGATGAACCGCTGGACCTCGCAGCTCGTCCCGCTCGAGCTCATGGGCAGCCACATCGCCTCGGGCCGCTCCCACACCACGGGACGTCTGCACACCCTCGACTTCCGCGCCGCGAGCGCCCTGTTCGGACACCTCGGCATCGAATGGGACCTCACGCAGGCGGACGCGGAGGAGACCGCCTCGCTGCGCTCCTGGATCACGCTCCACAAGGACCACCGCGAGCTGCTGTTCACCGGCGACCTGGTGCGCGCCGATCGCGGCGACAGCCCGCTGTGGCTGCACGGCGTGGTCTCCCCGCAGCGTGACCGCGCCCTGTTCACCCTGGTCGCCGTCGGCCGCTCCGACCGGTCCCAGCATGACCGGCTCCGCTTCCCCGGGCTCGACCCCGAGGCCCACTACCGCGTGCTGCCGCTGGCGACCGGTGCCCGTACCAGCAGCCTGATCCCGCCGCGCTGGATGCAGCAGGCCCAGGAGTCCGCCGACGACGGCGGTCTCCTCCTCCCCGGCGCGGCCCTCATGGTCTCCGGCCTCGCCACCCCGCTCCTCGACCCCGAGCAGGCGCTCCTGGTCGACATCACCCGCGCCGAGGCCTCCTGACCTCCACGCGCAGTACGCACGGAGCCGGGACATCCGGCTCCGTCCGACGAAAGAAGGTAGCCATGTCCACCGCGACGACGTCGACGCGGTCGGCCCCGAGACGCCGACGGAAGGACGACACGAAGCTGGCACTGCTGTTCATCGCGCCAGCGACCGTCGGCCTCCTGGTGTTCCTCGTGTGGCCGCTGCTGACCGGCCTGTACTACTCCTTCACGGAGTACACGACTCTCACCCCGCCCCAGTGGATCGGGCTGGAGAACTATCAGAGGCTGATCGCCGATCCGATCTTCTGGAAGTCCCTGAAGGTCACGGTGCTGTACGTGCTGATCAACATCGGCGTGCAGACGGTCGTGGCCCTGCTGATCGCGGTGCTGATGCAGCGCCTGACCCAGTCCACGATCCTGCGCTCCCTCGTGCTGACCCCGTACCTGGTCTCCAACGTGGTCGCGGCGATCACGTTCCTGTGGATCCTCGACACCCAGCTGGGCATCTTCAACATCTTCTTGACCTGGATCGGCTTCGATCCGGTCTCCTTCTGGTCCAGCGAGACCTGGGTGATCCCGACCGTCGCGCTGGTGAACGTGTGGCGCCACATGGGCTACACGGCGCTGCTGCTGTTCGCGGGCCTGCAGTCCATCCCCACCTACCTCTACGAGGCGGCTCGCACGGAAGGGGCGGGAGAGATCGCCCAGTTCCGTCGCATCACCCTGCCGCTGCTGCGCCCGATCCTGGCGCTGGTGCTGATCATGACGATCATCGGCTCGTTCCAGGTGTTCGACACGATCTCCGTGACCACCCAGGGCGGACCGGCCGACGCCTCGAAGGTGCTGCAGATGTACATCTACGAGAACGCCTTCGCCCAGTACGAGTTCGGCTATGCCTCGGCGCTGTCCGTCGCGCTGCTGATCATCCTCATGGTCATCACGTTCACGCAGTACTGGCTCACCAAGGCCGGACAGTCGGACCTGGACTGACGGGAGAGAGAACACCATGACCACCACATCGCATCCCGTCACGGGCAGCCCCGGCACCGCCGGCACCACGAATTCCCACGACCCCACCGGTCGCACCATCCATCGGCCGAAAAAGCCGATCCCCTGGGGGAAGATCGTGGCCTGGGCCGTGATGGTGATCTTCCTGCTGATCACCCTGTTCCCCTTCTACTGGATGCTCCGCACGGCGCTGTCCAGCAACAACGCCCTGGCCACCGACCCGGGCAGCCTGCTGCCGGTGGGGATGAACTCCGGCGGCTTCGAGCGCGTCTTCGGCCTGCAGGACGTCGAGACCGCGATCTCCCAGGGCGGCAGCGGCGCCTCGATCAACTTCTGGCGCTACCTGCTCAACTCCGTCATCGTCGCGACCGCGGTGACCGTCGTGCAGACCTTCTCCTGCGCGATGGCCGCCTACGCGTTCTCGCGGCTGCGCTGGCGCGGCCGCGAGACGGTGTTCCTGATCTTCCTGGGCTCGCTGATGATCCCGCAGATCTTCACCCTGCTGCCCAACTTCATCCTGATCAAGAACCTCGGCCTGGTCGACACGCTGCTGGGCATCATGCTGCCCACGCTGTTCATCTCGAGCTTCGCGATCTTCTTCCTGCGGCAGTTCTTCAACAACATCTCCCGCGAGGTCGAGGAAGCCGCCCTCATCGACGGGGCGAGCAAGGCGCGGGTGTTCTTCACGCTCATCCTGCCGATGTCCAGCGCCCCGCTGGCCACCCTCGCCCTGCTGACCTACATGTCCGCGTGGAACGAGTACTTCTGGTCGCTGATGGTGTCCTACACCGATCAGTCCCGCGTGCTCACCGTCGCGCTGGGCGTCTTCCGGGCGCAGGCGCCCGGAACCGGCCCCGACTGGTCGGGCCTGATGGCCGCGACGCTGGTCGCCGCCGCCCCCATGCTGATCCTCTTCGCCCTCTTCGCGAAGAAGATCGTCAACTCCATCGGTTTCAGCGGGATCAAGTGAGGTGCCCCAGATGAACTCCCCGATCCACCGAGCACACACTGCTCGCGCCACCCCGTCCGACACCACCCCTCCGACTGCCCCGCCGCGGGCCGACGGATCGTCTCTGTCCCGTCGGCGCCTGCTGCAGGGATCCGCCGCTCTCGCCGCCGGCGCCACCGCGGCCGGAGCGCTGTCCGCCTGCGGAGGTGCCTCCGCCCCCGCGGGGGCCACCCAGATCGACTACTGGCTGTGGGACGCGAACCAGCTGCCCGCCTACTCCGCCGCGATCGATCTCTTCATGGAGAAGAATTCCGACGTCTTCGTGCGCGTCACTCAACTGGGCTGGGACGACTACTGGACGAAGCTCACGGCGAGCTTCGTCGCGGAGGCCGGGCCCGACGCGTTCGCGGACCATCTCGCCCGCTATCCGGAGTTCCTCAAGCTCGGGGTGATCGCCCCGCTGGACGGCCTGGGACCGCTCGACGACATCCCGGCCACCCAGTTCCAGGACGGTCTGCAGGAGCTGTGGACCGGCCAGGACGGCAAGCGGTACGGGATGCCCAAGGACTACGACACGATCGCGGTCATGTACGACAAGAACATGCTCGAGGAGGAGGGGCTCGCCCCCGAGGACCTCGAGGACCTGGACTGGAATCCGGAGGACGGCGGCACCTTCGAGAAGATGCTGGCGCGGCTCACCCTGGACGCGAACGGCGTGCGCGGCGACGAGGACGGCTTCGACCCCAAGAACGTGGCCCGCTACGGCATGGCCGCCGACGGCGGGATCGACTACACGGGCCAGACCAGCTGGTCCGCCTTCGCCTACTCGACCGGGTGGACGTTCACGGATGCGGACACCTGGGGAACGCATTTCAACTACGACGACGAGCGCTTCGCGGCCACCATGGACTGGTACTTCGGCCTCGTCGACAAGGGGCTCTTCCCGCCCTTCGGTGTGTTCGGCGACTCCAGCCCCACCCAGACACAGGTGCAGTCCGGCAAGGCGGCGCTGTCGCTGGCCGGCTCGTGGATGATCACGACCTTCAACAACATGGAGGGCATGGAGCTGGGCATCGCCCCGCTCCCCTCGGGTCCCATCGGCACTCCGATGTCGATGTTCAACGGGCTCGGGGACTCGATCTCCGCCCAGTCGGACAACAAGGAGGCGGCTGCCCGACTGATCGCGTTCCTGGCCTCTGACGACGCCCAGCAGGTCATCGGGGAGCGCGCCCCGTTCTTCCCGTCGACCGATGTCGGCACCGAGGCGGCGATCCAGGCGTTCGCCGACGAGGGCTTGGACGTCACCCCGTTCACGGACCGGGTGGCGAACGGTGAGACCGGGCTGTATCCGCTGGTGGAGAACTCCGCGGCGATCATGCAGATCATGCAGTCGGCCTTCGACCAGTGCTGGATGCGGCGAATCGACGGGGCGGACTTCGCCTCGTACAACGACCGGGTCAACGCCCTGTTCGAGTGATCGAGTGATCGAGTGATCGAGTGACAGAACGGCCGACGCCTGCGAGGGCGTCGGCCGTTGTGTCGTCAGTGATTCTGTCGTCTCTCAGGGGACGCCGACGAACTCCTGGATGCCGATCACGGCGGCACCCCGGGCCCACTCGTCGAAGTCCCCGCTGAGGGTGCGCACCACGAGGCCCTGCTGCCCGCGGGCGACAGCACTGCCCAGAGCCTCTTCGAAGACGGGGAACACTGCCCTGATCAGGTCCACGTTCTCACCACCGAGCACGATCGCCTGGGGGTCGATCACGGCGACCAGGCTGCCCGCGGCGAGCGCGACGGCCCGGGCCAGGTCCTCGGCGATCTCCCGTGCGGCGCGATCACCCGAGACGACCAGGGCGCGCAGCGCGTCGATCCCCTCGTCGGCGGCGAGCACGCCTCGCGCCCGGGCCGCCCGCACGACGGCCTCGGTGCTGGCCACGTCACGGATCGCCAGCGGCTCCCCCTGGGCGTCGTGGCCCACGGCGAGCCGGCCGGTGAGGCCCGCCATGTGGTTCCGGCCCTCGACGACCCGCCCGTCGATCACGGTGCCGAAACCCACGCCGGCACCGATCGTCAGCACGACGAAGGAGCTGTAGGCACGGCCGATGCCGAACCAGTGCAAGCCGTTGATCATCGCGACCAGGTCGTTCTCGACCACGACGGGCAGATCCACCCGGGCCTCGAGCACGGCGGCGAGCTCGACCGGGCTCTGCCATCCCAGGAGGTGCGCGGTGACCACGGTGCGCCGCCCGGCCACCAGGCCGCCGAGGCTCACCCCGATCCCGGCGACGTGCGGATGCGCGTCGAGGAGGGCCTCGACCGGGGTGAGGATCGCCTCGACCAGCTCGTCCGGGGAGCTGTCCTCGAGCGGGATCACGAGCTCCTCGAGCATGTTGCCGCGCACCGTGGTGACCACGGCGTGGACCTCCTGCGCAGTGACCTTGACGCCGATGAAGCGCGGGCCCCGGTTCTCCACGATGTCGAGCGGCTCATGGGGACGGCCCTTGGGGCGCACCACCGCGGTGAGCGGGTGCAATCTGTCGTGATCCAGCAGATCGCGGGTGACCCTGGTGACGGTGGGCGCCGACAGGCCCAGCCGTTTGGTGAGTTCGCTGCGGGAGCGGGGACCGAAGCGCAGCAGATCGCGGTAGACGGCGCGCATGCTCTCGGTGCCGAGGTCGGCGACGACGTCCGGCCCTGCGCTGTGCTCCTCGTGACTGCCCTGCATAGCGCGAGCTTATCCGCCGCGGACCGCTTCCCGAGTGCGGTCCGGGGTTGCCGTCAGGACCGAGAGATGAACAACCACGGCGTCATCCGGGACAGGAGGCGCGCCAGCGCTGCCCGCGCGGCTCCCGCTGAGGCGATCAGGGCAGGGCCCTCACCGTCCAGCGGCTGCTCGGAGACGGCGACATACAGGCTCGCGCCGGTGGCGTAGGCGTTGTGCCACCACGCCGGGGGCCGATCAGGCGTGCGGCCAGCAGGTCCAGCACCTCCCGACCGGTGGCGATGCCCGTTCGGGCGCATTCGCCGAGGTAGTCGGCACCATGGGCGACAGCATGGAGCCACCCGAAGTCGTCGTCGTACCCACGGGTGTCCGACTCGGCGGGGTACCACCGCACGACAGCCTCGAAGGCCTCCCGATCCCCGGCATCGACCACCCAGGTCAGCATCAGGGGTGCGAACGTGCGCGCCTGCACCTCGGCGGAGGCGGTGGAGTGGGGCAGCCAGATCTGACATGCTTCCTCCCAGACCAGCGGGCCCTCTGGCGAGGTCCCGCGACGAACCCACGACATGCAGCAGGGGAGCCCCATGAGCGAGATGCCGGCGGACGCCGCGACGGACGATCAGCCCACGATCTACACGGCCTACGAGATCGACTTCATGCTGGCTCTGCGCCCCACGCAGAGCGGGGCGATCACCCGCGAGCAGGTGGGCCTGCGCCGCGCCCCCGAGGACGCGCAGGAGTTCGTCACCGCAGCGGTCACCTCCGGGCTGCGGGCACGCGGGAAGGTGAAGCGCTCGGACGACGGCCAGTGGCTGCTCGGCGAGGAGGGCCAGATCGTGGCGAGCGCGCTGACCTCCGCCGATCGCTGGCTGGGCCTCGCCCTGGCCGAGGGCGAGGCCATGCGGATGGCCTTCGTCATCAAGGCGGACGACGCGGTCCTCATGCTCACCCAGGACGAGCTGGACTCCTTCGTGGTCTCCGCCCTGCCCGATCCGGAGCATGTGCCGACCTCGGTGGCCGACATCGTCACCGCCTTCCTCGACGACGGGCGCGAGCGCACCGTCTCGCTGCGCCGCAAGGACATCGCGACGCCCGAGGACGAGACCCCGATGATGCTCCACGTCGAGGCCGACGGCACCTGGCGGTCCGGGCACCTCCCGCTCGACGACGACGGGATCCTCGCCGTCTCGGACATCTCCCGGGACGCGGTCGCCGAGGCCGTGCGCCTCCTGTGGGCCGACGGCACCAGTTCGGCGCTGGCCGCTCCGGCCGTCTGAGCCCGCGGTTCAGGACCGACCATCTGAGCCTGCGGTTCATGAGCCTGCGGTTCATGAGCCTGCGGTTCGAGACCGACCCCCTGAGCCCGCGGTTCACGACCGACCACCTGAGCCCGCGGTTCAGGAGGCGGGGCCGAGCCCCGTCGTGCGCCCGGCGCGAGCGGTGCGCAGCCTGCCGCGCAGGTTCCGGTAGAGCTTGTGGACCCGATAGATGAGGTAGATCCCCGCGGCGAGCAGGACGAGCGCCACCACGGCGGCGACCGCGGGCAGCAGGAGGGTCAGGCCGCCGACGACCAGCGCGGCGACGTCCTCCCCGGTCGAGACCACGGCGTTGGAGACCGGCTCCGGTGACACGTTGACCGCAGCTCGCGCGGTGGACTTCGCCGCATGCGACCCGAAGGCGGCCACCGCGCCGATCACGGCCATGACGATCGCCGTCGTCGTATCGGTCTCTCCGCCCAGCAGGAAGCCGATGGCGCCGCCGGCGATCGGCCGGATCACCGTGTGCAGCTGGTCCCAGAAGGAATCGAAGAAGGCGATCTTGTCGGCCGCGAAGTCGACCAGCAGCAGGATCGCGGTGATGACCAGCAGATCGGTGCGCTGCAGAACCTCAGGGACCTGCTCGAGACCGAAGATCCGCCCGGCGAGCCCGAGCAGGAAGACCATGAAGTAGGGCCTGATCCCGCTGACCCAGCCGGATCCCACCGTCATCAGCAGTGCTTCCATCACCGTCTCCCGGTTCCGTCGTGTCGGCCTCTCAGCGTTTGCCCCGTGCGGCCCGTTCCCGCCGGCGCAGCTCTGCGCGCAGTGCCCGGATGGTCTGTCCGGAAGGTCGAGTGTAGGTCCAGATGTGGCGATCCAGGGCGGGAACGACGATGCGGGTCCCGTCGCGCAGCCGCAGGCCGACGGTCAACCAGTGCACCGGGTGGATCACCCGGGACTCGATCGCCACGATGCTGCTCCACGGCACGTGCCGGGTCCGCAGCGCGCCGACCACCCGCAGCCCCTCCTCGGAGATCTCCAGGCGCGACCTCGCGGTGCCCAGGGCGACCAGGCCGAAACGGATCCCGAGCAGAGCGCTGAGCGTCGCCGCGAGGAGGAGCGCGAGCAGCACCAGCAGCAGGCCGACGCCCGGGGCATGGCCGTCCGCGGTCGTCGCCCACAGGAGCACGGCCGCCACCGTCATCACCAGCGAGCCGCCGAGAGCGAGGGCGGCGACCACCGACCGCAGCAGCGTGTCCTGCACCGCGTCGGCCGGACGCACCGTCCTGACGATGCTGCGGCCGGCCCGCCCCCGCACCGCCCGCTGCTGCTGGAGGTTCGCCACCATCCGTTCCACCGTCGCCGCGCTGCGCGAGTAGTCGGGCAGGAGAGTACGGACCCCCGGCTCGGGGTCGAGGTGCCGCGGAATGGTCATCTCCGCAGACTATTTCGGGCTCTGTGCAGGGTCGATGGGCTGAACTCCCCACGTTCGGAGCCTCGCAGCGCGAGCCGCGGTGTCGAGCGGAGGACGACGGTGACCACGGCTGTGCGGTGCGGTGCGCCACCGCGTCGATGCGTGCCCCCAGGTGCCCGCCGTAGAGTTCACGGCATGTCCTCCTCTGGATCCAGCTCTCCCCGTTTCCGTCGTCCGGCGTCGTTGTTCCCCTCGACCGCGGAAGCCATTCCCGGCGATCCGGATCCCTCGACCTCGACGGATCTGGCCCACGACTCGGCGCAGGCCCTCCTGGACGGGGTGTTCCACAGCTCGGATCCCGAGGTCGTCGAGCGGGTCCTGCATCTGGCCGCTCAGGACGGGCTCTCGGACCTGGCGGCCCTTTGGTCGGGATCGCCCGCGAGCACGCTGCCCGGCGCCCTGTGGCGCCTCTACGTGCTGCACACCTGGTTCCAGCACAGCGGCGAGGACGTCGTGCACCGCTACCGTGCCGGATCGCGCACCATCCCCGGGCTGCGCTACCTCTCCGGGTTCGCCGAGCCGCCGGACGTGCAGCAGGTCCAGCGCACGATGGACGACATCCTGCGCGGGGCGTTCACCGGAGACCTCGCCATCGCACTGACCCGCGCCGGGGCGGTCGCCACGATCCTCGCCCACGGCACCGCCCACCTGGCCGATGAGGATCCCGGTCCCCATCGGACCCGGCAGGCGGAGCGGCTGCTGAGCACCGGCGAGGAGCTGGCGATGGCCGGCCGCCATGCCGAGGCCGGCCGGTTGGACTGAGCTCCGAGCCGCGCAGCGGGGCTGAACGTCACACAGCGGGGCTGAACGTCGCCGCGGACGTGGCACATGCCATTCCTGCCCGGGTCACGGGTGGATGCCCCGGGCGTCAGTGCCCTACGATGTATGGGCGCCGGGCCGCGGTTGCCCCGGGCTCCAACATTTGCCGCTTCGAGCGGCCTTCGCGCCGACAGGCGCATCCCGGTCCGGCGCCCCAGCATCTCGAGCATGTCGACACCTCCCACCAGCGGTGATCGGCACCGGGTACAGCGCCCCACGGCGCAAGGAGGAGACCTGAGGTGGTGCAGCTCTTCCCGCGTCGCGTCGAACGCTCGATGACTGATCTGTTCAGCGAACTCGCCGAGCTCCTGGTCCAGGCCACCGACACCCACTCCCGGATGCTCGGGCACGGGTACCGCGAGCGCACTCGCATCGCGCCCGTGCTGCACGACCAGTCGACCCGCGCCGAGGAGCTGTGCCTCCGGATCGCGCAGCGCCTGGCGCAGTCGCTGATCACGCCGTACGAGGCGGAGCTGCTCTACGACCTCGCCCTCACCCTGGCGGACACCGTCGCGTCCCTGGAGAACACGGCCGAGCTGCTGGTCCTCTCCCGGATCGGTGCCCTCCCCACGCCCCTGCTCGAGGCGGCCAAGGGCATCGAACGGGCGGCCGAGCTGACCGTCGTCGCGACCTGGACGCTGAACCGCGTGCGGGACATGGGTGACTACTACCCGCAGATCCGCAAGCTCAAGCGGCAGGGAGACCGGCTGGTCCGCCAGTCACTCGGCGAGCTCTACCAGCGCGGCGGGGCGTCCACCGATCTGCTCCCCCTGCGCGACATCACCGCCTCCGTGGCGAGCACGATCGAGCTGCAGGAGCACGCCGGGCGCCTGGCCGATCTGCTGCGCGTCAAGGACGCCTGAGTGACCCCGGCACTGCTCGTGCTGGTCGTCCTCCTCGCGCTCGCGATGGCGTTCGTCAACGGGTTCCACGACGCTTCCAACGCGGTCTCCACCGCCATCACCACCCGGTCGCTGCGAGAGTCGACGGCCCTGGGGATGGCCGCCATCTTGAACCTGCTCGGAGCCCTGCTGGGGATGTTCCTGCTGGCGGTGACCGCCCAGTGGGCGCTGCACCTCCTGGGACTGGGGCAGCTCGCCGCCACGACCGCCGGGACGCCTGACGTGCTCGGGGCGGGCCTGGTCGCGATCCTGCTCGCCACCCTGTGCTGGGAGCTGCTGACCTGGTGGATCGGCATGCCCTCCTCCACCTGGCACGCCTTCTACGGGAGCGCGATCGGGGCGTCCCTGGCCATCGGCGCGGCCGCCGCCTGGGATCGCCTGGTGGTGATCGTCGTCGGCTCGATCGTCGGCCCGCTGCTCGCGGTGCTCGTGTCCTATCTGGTGATGCAGGGGATCCTCGCCCTGGCGCGCGACGAGCGCCTGCGCGTCGCGCATCTGCGATTCGCCCAGACGGTCACCGCCGGTGCGGTCGCGACCGGGCACGGCCTCAGCGACGCGCGTCTGCCCCTCGCCGTGATCGTCGTCGCGGCCTCGGTCTCCGATCTGTCCTTCGGCGCCGCCCTGCCGATGATGGTGGCCGTGGCGGTCGCCGTCGCGGCCGGCACCTTCCTGGGCGGGCATCGGATCATCCGCACCATCGGTCGCCGGCTCACCGATCTCTCCGTCGCCCAGGGCCTGGCCGCGGAGGCCTCCTCGGTGCTGTCGATGTCGGTGGCGATCTTCGGGCTGGAATCCCCTGTCTCCACCTCGCACGGCCTCGCCTCGGGCGTGGTCGGCGCCGGGGTCGCCGTGGGCCGTCGCCAGGTGCGCTGGCGCGTGGCCCGCACGATGGTCGCCGTGTGGCTGCTGACGCCGATCGTGGCGGCGGTGCTCGCAGCGGCGCTGGCCGGCGTGATGCTCGAGCTGAGCTGACCGCGAGGAAGGCGTCGTCCGCCCGCATCGGACCGGACCGCACCGCACCAGACCGCTCCGCACCGGACGCCGAGGGTTCTCGGAGGGTCGACGGCTATCCTGTGCAGGCCCGATCGCGAAGGAGACCCGATGCCCGACGGCGAGTCCACCACTCCCGCCCCGAGGAAGCGTCCTGTCTACGGGCGCCCTGCGCCGGCGTCCGCCGGAGCCGCCTCCGGGCCGGATTCCGCCGCGCACAGCGGCTCTGCGCACAGCGGGTCAGCACAGGGCGCGTCCGTACAGGGCGGATCCGCACACAGCGGGTTCACGCACAGCGGGTTCGCTCAGGATCCCTCTTCTCAGGGGTCGTTCGCTCACGAGCCCTACCCCGATACTCCGGCCACCGGGCCGTTGCCGGCCCAGCCGCCCCGCTCATCCGGCGGGTCCTCGCCGTCCACGCGCCGCGGGCTGGCGCCGCTGATCATCGGTCTCGTGCTGCTGCTCATCATCGGCCCGGCCGCGACCATCGGCGGGCTCGTGTGGTCGTTCAGCTCGCTGGTGGGCGACGCCACGACCGGCCCCACCGTGGTCGAGGGCGGGACCGGGGAGCTCGAGATCGGCAAGAACGAGATGCTGATCCTCTATGTCCCCGCGGCGGACGCCGACAGCGCTCAGTGCACCGCCGAGGGCTCCTCCTCCGGCGCGGTCACCGAGTTCCCGACCTCCGGGTCGGTGACCTTCGGCAACGGGACGTCGTACGAACAGGTACTCGGCGTCGCCGCGACCGCGGACACCACAGTGACGATCTCCTGCACCGGCACGGACTCCCCGGCCTATCTCGGGCCGTACAGCGTGACGAAGATGGCGGCCCCGATGCTGATCGGCCCCATCATCGGCATCATCGCGGGATTGATCGGACTGATCCTCACGATCATCGGCATCGTCCGCCTGGTGCGGAGCCGTCGCGCCTGACGGCGTACCGGACGTCGCGCCTGGCGGCACAGCTGGTTACCACTGGATGCCGGCTGCACGTCGGGCGGCCGACGGCGCTCGTCCGACGGCGATCGTCCGACGCACACCGCGCCGCGTCTCAGGGATCGACCCTTCCGAGCATGTGCGCGGCGCCCCTGATTTAGAGTGGCGGCATGCCCACAGCTCAGGATGGAGTGATGATCATGCACCCCCGTGCAGGCCAGAAGGCCCTTCCGGAGGATCTCGTCGATGTCGACGCTCTCCTTGACGCCTATTACGACCTTCATCCAGACCCGTCGGACCCGGACCAGGCCGTCGCCTTCGGCACCTCGGGCCATCGCGGCTCGTCGCTGGACACCGCGTTCAACGAGGACCACATCGCCGCGACCACCCAGGCGATCGTCGAATATCGTGCCGGCCAGGGCATCCGCGGCCCACTGTTCATCGGCCGAGACACCCACGCCCTGTCCCGACCCGCCTTCGACACCGCTCTCGAGGTGCTCGCCGGCAACGACGTCGCGGCGCAGGTCGACGCCCTGGACAGCTACACCCCGACCCCGGCGGTCTCCCACGCGATCCTCGTGCACAACCGCGGTCGCGCCACGAACGATCCCGGCCGGGCCGACGGCATCGTCGTCACCCCCAGCCACAATCCGCCGCGTGACGGCGGCTTCAAGTACAACCCGCCCCACGGCGGCCCGGCGGATTCCGACGCCACCACCTGGATCGCGGATCGCGCCAACGAGCTGCTGGCCGCGGGTCTGAACGGGGTGCGCCGCCATGGCCGGCAGAAGGCCCTGCAGGATGCCGGCCGCTACGACTACCTCCACACGTACGTGAAGGATCTGACCGACGTGGTGGACATCGACGCGATCCGTCGCGCCGGGATCCGGATCGGAGCCGACCCGCTGGGTGGGGCCTCCGTGGACTACTGGGCCGAGATCGGCGAGATGCACGACCTGGATCTCACCGTGGTCAATCCCGAGGTGGATCCGCAGTGGTCGTTCATGACCCTGGACCGCGACGGCAAGATCCGGATGGACTGCTCGAGCCCGTGGGCGATGGCTTCCCTGCTCGAGAAGCGCGACGAGTTCGACATCGCCACCGGCAACGATGCGGACTCCGACCGCCACGGCATCGTCACGCCCGATGGCGGGCTGATGAACCCCAACCACTACCTCGCCACGGCGATCCAGTACCTCTTCGCCCACCGCCCCGAGTGGCCCACCGGGGCGAAGGTCGGCAAGACCGTCGTCTCCTCGAGCCTCATCGACCGGGTCGTGGGGTCGCTGGGCCGCGAGCTGTACGAGGTCCCCGTCGGCTTCAAGTGGTTCGTGCCGGGCCTGATCGACTCGTCGGTCGGCTTCGGCGGCGAGGAGAGTGCGGGAGCGTCGTTCCTGCGCCAGGACGGGTCGGTCTGGACCACGGACAAGGACGGCATCATCATGGCGCTCCTGGCCTCCGAGATGCTCGCGGTCACCGGCCGCTCCCCCAGCGCGCTGCACGCGGAGCTCGTCGAGGAGTTCGGCTCGAGCGCCTATGCCCGCATCGACGCCCCGGCCGACCGTGCACAGAAGGCGAAGCTCAAGGCTCTGAACCCTTCGCAGGTGACGGCCACCGAGCTGGCTGGCGAGCCGATCGTCTCGGCGATCACGGACGCTCCCTCGGGAGGTGCGATCGGCGGCTTGAAGGTCTCCACCGAGTCCGCCTGGTTCGCGGCTCGCCCGTCCGGCACCGAGGACGTCTACAAGATCTATGCCGAGTCGTTCCGCGGCGAGGACCATCTGGCCGAGGTCCAGGAGGCCGCGAAGGCTCTGGTCGACGGCGCACTGGCCGACTGATCCTCTCGGCGCCCCGCCCTCCGGCTGCCACGGCTCCGGAGGGCGGGGCTCCGCGTGGAGGCGCGGCACGCAGCGCGGAGCTGCTGAAAGCGGCACGGAGCGGAGCATGGAGCCGCTGCATGCAATGGCGGACTATCGCGAATCGTGTCGCCCGTCACCGTGCAGGGGAGACGACCTGTCTAAGCGGCCTCGACGAGATCGCCCGGGAGGGACGCCGGCGGGGCGTGGAACCGGCGTTCATCCCGACGGTGTCCGCCCCTCCGGGAGGAATGCCCTCCGCGGTGCCCTCAGGGCTAAATGACCCCTGCGTCATCTGGGCATTCACGGCTCCTCCCCATCGCTCTCGCTCGCCTCGACGCGGAGGCTCTAGCTGGACATTCGGGGTATAGCGCCAGGTCGCTGGTCAAGGAATCACCAAGTCCCGGTCAACATTGCGTGCGTCACGTGGGGGTGTCTCCGTCCACACCCCCTTGCGCCGACCCCCGTCTGCGCTGGAGCATGGAGCCCGAGGGTAAAGGTTCGGTAGGGTAATATGCTTCGTCGAGCCACCCAAGATGACGCCGACCACACCCGTCGGAAGAGCGTCCGAGAGAGGGGGAATTGCGCCTATGCGGTTACGAACACGTCTGTACGCCTGCTCCGCTGCCGTCACTCTCGCCCTCCCCGCGGCCGCCGCCCCCGCCCTCGCCACGCCCCCCGAACTCACCGACCAGGCCGACCGGTCGACCGCCGAATCCGCTGACGGCACAGCCACAGTGCCCGCCGATTCCACACAGGCCCCCGACTCGACACAGACTGCCGAGTCCGAAGAGTCCGCCACCTCCCCCGACGCAACCGCGACCGCGACCGCAACCGACGAGTCCACAGAAACCGACGGCTCCACCGCGTCCGAGAAGCCCGCCGATCCCAACAATGCTGACGAGCCCGCTGAGGGCGCCGGCTCCGGCGAGGGCGCGGACCAGACAACCGGCGGTCCGGCCGACGGCGAGTCCGCATCTGACACCCCCGATCCCGGCAGCGAGGACCCGTCCCAGCCCGCACCGGGCCCGGACGACGAAGCCTCCGACGACGATGATGATCAGAATGCCGGGGATGACCCCGCGGATCCGTCGGACCCGGAAGTAGAACCTCCGGCCGACTGCGCGGGGGTCGTTCCCGTGGTCTCCGACCTCCTGGCGACCGTGCGCGGTGAAGCCGAGGGCTGCGAGGGGTCCGAAGTAACTGAGTCCGGTGACACCGAGAACCCGGATCAGACAACGTCCCCCAGCGCTGACGTCACAAAGCCGGGCAACGCGACGCCGCCGTCGATTCCAGCTCAGACGGCGACTCCGCCGAAGCCGACACCGCCGGAAGAGACCACCACGCCCGCGGAGACCCCGACCTCCACCGAGCCCCCCGAGGGCGAGGAGTCGACGGGGACGTCCACGCCTTCCACGACCGAGAAGCCGGGCGGTGGGTCGGACGGCGAGACGACCCCGACCACCCCGCCGACCGAGAAGCCTCCAGAACCGGAGAAGCCCGTCGCCCCGGAGAAGCCCGCAGAACCGGAGAAGCCCGTCGCCCCGGAGAAGCCCGCGGAGACGGAGAAGCCTGCAGAGCTGGAGAAGCCCGCGGAGACGAAGAAGCCGAGCGTCATCGCCCCGCAGGTGAAACCTGACGCCGAGCCCGAGACCCGGTCAACGGCAGTGGCGCCGGAAGCCCCTGCCGCCGATGACGGTGCGACGACCCAGGCCGACGAGACCGAGCAGGCCAGCAGGACCTCCGAGCGCACGTCGCCCGAGACGAGCAGCACCACCGAGGAGACCACCTCGGAGGAGACCACCTCGGAGGCGCCGGCAGCGCCCCCCGAGGACCCCAGCCCGTCTGTGCAGCCTCAGCCGGTCGCGAGCACGCAGGAGGGCGGCCCGATCGTCCAGCTCCTCAACGCCGTGTCCTCGCAGGACCCCGATTCAGCGTTCGGCCGCATGCAACAGGTGCTCGCGATCGCGCTCGGCATCGGCTTCCTGACCACAGCCGGCTTCGCCGGTGCCACCTGGTACAGCCGGCGTACCGCGAGCGCGAGAGCACCCAAGGAATAAGCCGTCGTCAGCGGGCGCTCAGCGCGTCCTGCACACGGGCGATGATCGCGGGCAGGCTGCGCTGCATCTGCACGATGGTGCGATTGAAGGCGCCCTGCCCCTCGTACCAGGGGTCATCCACCGCCATCTCGGTCTCCGGGGTCTCCGCCGGCGTCTCCGGATCGAACCTCCGCCACAGCGCGACCTCCGGGACACTCTTCCCCTCAGGCGCCTGCTCGACCATCCGGCGCAGAGCCTGGGCGTGCTCGATCGTCATCGGGAGCACGAGGTCCCAGGTGAGCAGTTCCGTGAGATGGATGGTCTGCGCCGTGTGCTCGAAGGGCCGCGCATATCCCGCACGGACGAGAGCGAGCTCGGTGCGGTCGTCCATCGGCATCCCCTCGGCCTCCCAGCTGGTGCCGGCGGACCCCACCTCGACACGGTCGGCGAGACCCGCCTCCAGGATCGCCTCGCGCAGCATCACCGCTGCTGCGGGAGACCGGCAGACGTTGCCGGTGCAGACGGTGAGGACACGGAAGGGCGACATCTCCCCATTGTGTCAATGATGCCGAGGTGGCGAGCGCAGAATCGCCAGGCCCCGTACAATACTGAGGGAAGCGCGTGCGGTGCCCACCGTGCCGTTCGCGCATATTCGCCAGGGTAAGGTCACGAGTACAAGATGGCAGTGACCATGCCACGACGGCTCAGGAGGACAGCCATGGCCGAAATCATCCGCGCCCACGACGACGACTGGTCGCTCGTGCGCGAGATCCGTCTCCGGTCTCTCAGCACCGACCCCTCGGCCTTCGGGCAGAGCTGGGAGAAGGAGTCGACCTACGAGGACTCCATCTGGAAGAAGCGCGTTCGTGAGGCCGCGTGGTTCCTCGCGGTCGAAGCAGGCCAGCCGGTCGCGGTCGTGGCAGTTCGCCACGAGGGCGACTCCCCCGCCAACGAGCGTGAGCTCCAGGCGATGTGGGTGCTGCCGAGCGCACGTAAGGGCGGTATCGCCGGAAAGCTCGCCGACGCGGTCTTCGACTGGTCCCGTGAGGACGAGGCGGACACCGTCACGCTGTACGTCGGCCCCAAGAACGAGGTTGCGCAGTCTCTCTACCAGGCCCTCGGATTCGAGGACACCGGGGACCGCTGGGAGATCATCGAAGATGATCCCGACGGTGCCTGGCTGAAAATGGCCCGAGGCCTCTGAGACCAGGTGCCCTCCTCCCGTCGAGCCGCCTCCGGCCTGGCCTCCTCCCGATCCGCGTCCCGCGCGGCCGGTGGAGGTCCGGGCCGGAGGCGTCCTCATTGGTCGGCCCGTTTCGAGGACGTCAAGAACGCCACCGTGGGCAGAGCACTGCAACGGTTGCACTGGGATCTCCGGCTCCAGCCGTTCCACGGATACGGCTCTCCGACGCAGGTCAGGGTGCTGGCGAAGGTCCTCTACGCCTCACCCGGTGCTCCGGCCGACTTCCATGACCAGCCGGTCCACGACATGCGCACCATGGCCGTGCGGGGGTGGCGCAACTTCGCGAGCCAGGTCGCACCCTTCCGCACCGTCACCATCCGGATCGGTGGTCAGCAGTTCAGCGCGCGTGCGGACCGCACCGGGATCGTCGACGTCCAGCTCGACGTCGACCTCGAGCCCGGTCAGCACGAGGCGCTGCTGTGGACGGTCTCCGGCAACGAGGTGGCCGCCGACGTCACCATCTTCGCCCCCGAGGCCACCGTGGGCCTGGTCAGCGACATCGATGACACGGTGATGGTGACGTTGCTGCCGCGCCCGCTGCTGGCCTTCTGGAACGCCTTCGTGGTCCACCAGTCCTCCCGCCAGGTCGTGCCGGGCATGCCGATGCTCTACCAGCGCCTCGCCCGGCAGTACCCCGAGATGCCGGTGCTGTACCTGTCCACGGGCGCCTGGAACGTGTTCCCGGTGCTCAAGAGGTTCCTCTACAAGAACGGGTACCCCGACGGTCCGCTGCTCCTGACCGACTGGGGACCCACGAACACCGGGTTCTTCCGCTCCGGCCGGGAGCACAAGGAACGGGCGCTGCGGCGCCTGGCCGAGACCTTCCCGGAGCATCGCTGGCTCCTGGTCGGCGATGACGGACAGCACGACCCGTCGACCTACGCCGATTTCGCCGCCGAGCGTCCCGAGCTCGTCGAGGCGATCGTGATCCGTCAGCTGACAGAATCCGAGCAGCTGCTCGCCCACGGCACTCTGCGCCCCCTCGAGCGGCGCAGCCACGGAGACCTCACGCCGCTGGTCGTGAGCGCGCCCGATGGCCACACCCTGCTCTCCGCCCTGCAACGCGCCGAGGTGATCCGATGACCGTCCCCAACCCTGTCACCACCCTGACCTCCACGATCGCGATCCGGCCCGCCCGTGAGGACGACGTCGAGCACATCGTCGCGCTGGCACAGGCCGCCTATCGCGGCACCGGCGGCTGGACCACGGAGGCGCACCTGGTCACGGGCACCCGGACGGACTCCACGGAAGTACGCGACATGGTCGCCGATCCGGCCGTCACCCTCCTGGTCGCCGTGCGCACCCCGTCCGGGACCGCGCCGTCCGACGCTGACCCCGGCGCCGAGGGCGAGCAGAGCACTGCCCGCGAGGGCGAGCACGGCACCGCCCGCGAGGGCACAGCGGAGGGCGCGGAAGAGGGCATCCACGAAGACGAGATCGTCGGGTGCTGCTACACCCGTCGAGAACCGGCCGACGCCGACGGGCTCGTCCGTGCGGAGCTGGGGCTGTTCGCCGTGCATCCGTCGGCCCAGTCCCGCGGGCTCGGGCGCAGCCTCCTCACCGCCCAGAGCGATCACCTGCAGCGCGACGGGGTCGACGTGCTCATGATCCGGGTCCTGCAGTCCCGGCCGGAACTGCACGCCTGGTACGAGCGGCACGGCTTCGTGCGCACCGGCGTGGCCGTGCCCTTCGCGGGCGATCCCGCGGGGCTGCAGATCGCGGGACTGGGCATGGACGTCATGGAGCGTCCTCTCCACGAGCTCTGACCTGCACTCGTCGTCGTGTCATGTGACCGGGGCGACTAAACTGCCGGCATGAGCACCGACGCCTTCACCCCGTCCCCCCATCGCTACGAGAACGTCCCGTATCGGCGGGTGGGCCGTTCCGGGCTGCGCCTGCCCCCGGTCTCGCTGGGCTTCTGGCAGAACTTCGGTGAGGGCCGCGACCTGCAGGTCCTCCGCGCCATCGTGCGCCGTGCCTTCGACCTCGGAGTGACCCACTTCGACCTGGCCAACAACTACGGTCCGCCTCCGGGCAGCGCCGAGACCCATGTGGGCCGGATCCTCGAGCAGGATTTCCGCCACCATCGCGATGAGCTCGTGATCTCCACCAAGGCCGGCTACGGGATGTGGGACGGCCCCTACGGCGACGGTGGCTCGCGGAAGTATCTGCTCAACTCCCTGGACCAGTCCCTGCGACGGATGGGCCTGGGCCACGTCGACATCTTCTACCACCACCGCGAGGACCCCGCGACCCCGCTCGAGGAGACGATGGGGGCGCTCGACCACGCGGTGCGCAGCGGCAGGGCCCTGTACGCCGGGATCTCGAACTACTCCCCCGAGAAGACCCGGGAGGCGACGGAGATCCTCGCCGACCTCGGCACCCCGCTGCTCATCCACCAGCCCTCCTACTCGATGTTCAACCGGCACATCGAGAACGGGCTGCTCGAGACAGTCGAGGACCTGGAGATCGGCCTGGCCGTCTTCTCGCCGCTCCAGCAGGGGCTGCTGACCAACAAGTACATGTCCGAGGTGCCCCACGGATCCCGGGCCAGCGGGACGGGCGGGTCGCTCACCTCGCGTCAGGTCCACGACACGACCTACCAGACCCGCATGCGCGCCCTGACCGAGATCGCCCACGAGCGCGGCCAGAGCCTCGCCCAGCTCGCCCTGTCCTGGGTCCTGCGCCACCAGGCCGTGGCGACCGCACTGGTCGGTGCCTCCTCGGTGCGTCAGCTCGAGCAGAACATCGGCGCCACCGAGAACCTCACCTTCACCCCGGAGGAGCTCACCCGCATCGACGAGTTCGCGGTCGACGGCACCGGTCGCTGAGCCGCCGGGCTGCGCTCCCGAGACGCGCTACCGAGGCGCGCTCCTGGGACGGGCTACCGGGTCCGGGTCTGGTCCCGGATTTCTGAGGTCTACCCGCCACGCTGATCGAGTGCGACGTTGGCGCTGCCCTCGGGCACGAATGACGGCTCCAAGGTCGCACTCGCCGCACGGAAGAGGAGCGACCGACCGGGCCGTGGGGCGCAGCTCACCGTCGGGCGCAGCTCACCGTCGGGCGCAGCTCACCGTCGGGCGCAGCTCACCGTCGGGCGCAGCTCACCGTCGGGCGCAGCTCACCGTCGGGCGCAGCTCACCGTCGGGCGCAGCTCACCGTCGGGCGTAGCTCACCGTCGGGCGCAGCTCGCCGGCACGCACACATCGACGTCGGGCGATGCTCGAGCCGGGTAGCGCACAGGGAAGGGCCCCGACGATCCTCAGGATCGTCGGGGCCCTTCCCTGTGGCACGGGACGGCTCAGCCGGTGTTCTTCAGACCGGCGGCCACACCGTTGATGGTGGTCAGCAGCGCACGCTGCAGCTCCGGGGAGAGCTCCTCACCGCGGGCCGTGGCGGCCCGGGCACGCTGCAGCATCGCGACCTGCATGTAGGAGATCGGATCCAGGTACCGGTCGCGCACGGCGAGCGTGCGCTTGAGCACCGGCTGGTTGTCCAGCAGGTCCAGCACCCCGGTGAGACGCTCGATCTCGGCGACCGACAGCTCGAACTCCGCCTTGATGCGGTCGAACAGCGGCCACAGCCGCTCCGGCACCAGCGAGTGCACGTAGTGCCCGGCTATCGCCATGTCCGTCTTCGCGAGCGTCATCTCGACGTTGCTGATCACGGTGCGGAAGAAGTGCCAGTTGCGCAGCATGTCGTGGAGATCGGGCTCGAGGCCCGCCTCACGAGCGGCCTTCAGACCGGAGCCTGCCCCGAACCAGCCCGGCACGATCTGTCGGGACTGGGTCCAGCCGAAGACCCACGGGATGGCCCGCAGACCGTCCAGGCCCTTCTCGGAGGTCGCGCGCTTGGAGGGGCGCGAGCCGATGTTCAGGTCGCCGAGCTGCTCGACCGGCGTCGAGGTCACGAAGTACTCCGGCAGATCCGGGTCGTCCGCCAGCGTGCGGTAGCGCGCATAGGAGGCGTCGGAGACCTGCTGCATGACCTCGCCGAAGCGTTCCAGCTGCTCGGGCGTCGAGCGCGGCGCGGTATGCAGCGCCGAGCCTTCGAGCACCGCGGCCAGCGACAGGTCCAGGTTCTCCCGGGCCAGCGTGGGCAGCGTGTACTTGTCCGAGATGACCTCACCCTGCTCGGTGAACTTGATCTCGCCCTCGAGCACGCCGTACGGCTGAGCCAGGATCGCGTCGTACGTCGGGCCGCCACCACGGCCGACGGACCCGCCGCGGCCATGGAACAGCCGCAGCGTCACCCCGTGGCGGGCGGCGACATCGCGCAGCAGGCGCTGAGCCTGGTGGATCTCCCACTGGCTCGTGATGACGCCGGAATCCTTGTTGCCGTCGGAGTAGCCGAGCATGACCTCCTGGAGGTCGCCGCGCAGGCGCACGATCTCCCGGTAGGACGGATCGCTGAGCATCTCGTCGAGGATCTCCCCGGCGTGACGCAGCTCGGCGACCTCCTCGAGCAGCGGCGCGAAGCTGATGTCCGACCGGTTCTCGTCGCCACCGGGAAGGGTGACCAGGCCGGCTTCACGGGCGAGCAGGGCGACGGCGAGGATGTCGTCGGCGCCATGCGTCATGGAGACGATGTAGGTCTCGATCGAGGACTGGCCGTACTGCCGGTGCGCGTCCCGGATCTCGCCGAACACCTTGTAGGTGGTGCGGGTGGCGTCGTCGAGGATCGTCTCGTCCTCGGCGAGGGCCGTGCCGACCAGCGGACGGCGGTTCGCGAGCTCCGCGGCCAGCACCTTCGTGCGCTCGTCGCGGCTGAGCTCCGCGTAGGGACGGTCCAGCTCCCCGACCCGGTCGAAGAGACGGGCCAGCACCTCGTGGTGCTTCTCGGAGTGCTCGCGCACGTCGAGGATGGCGAGGTTCAGGCCGGAGCCGGCGAGGACCTGCTGGGCGACAGCGATCGCCCCGTCGGCCGCCCGACGACCGCCGTGGCGGGCCAGGGCTCCGCGCAGCACGGCGAAATCGTCCTGCAGCTCCTCGGAGTCGTAGTAGTCCTTGCCATGCACATGCGGCTCGCTGGTGCGGATCCGCTCACCGGTGGCCTTGAGCTTGCCGCGCATCGTGCCGAGCTTGAGCCGGTAGGGCTCCTGCTCGAACATCCGCTGCTGCACCTCGTCGACCTCGGAGTCGAAGGCGAGATCCGCCTCGATGCTCGCGCGCAGCTCCTCGTCGTCACCGGTCATCTCGCTGGAGATCGACAGGTCGCCGATGAGCTCGGAGACGACGTCGATCGCCAGCTCGACCGCGGTCTCGGCCTGGAGCTGGAGCACCTCACGGGTGACCTCCGCGGTGACGTACGGGTTGCCGTCGCGGTCGCCGCCGATCCAGGACCCGAACCGCAGCGGCACCTGACGCTCGCGCAGGTCGGCGCCATGGGCGCGCAGCTCCTCGCGCAGATCGTCGAGGAACCCCGGCATGGTCTGGCGGTACAGCTGGGTCAGGTAGTAGAGCACGTTGCGCGACTCGTCCTGAGGGGTCGGACGCTGGCGACGCAGCTCGTCCGTCTGCCACAGGGACTCGATGAGCTCGGAGAGCAGATGATCCTGCCGGCGCCGCTCGGTCGTGCCGTCCTCGGTGTCGTTCTCGAGGATGTCCGAGATCTTGCGGAGCTTGGTCAGCACCGCCCGACGGGAGGCCTCGGTGGGATGCGCGGTGAAGATCAGGCGCACGTCGAGCGAGTCGACGGCCTCCTGCAGACCCTCCGGACCCACGGACTCGTGCACGGCCGCGACGGTGCGCGGGACCCACGACTCCGAGGAGGGCCGCTCCTGCAGGGAGCGGACCCGGTAGACCTGCTCGGCCGCATTGGCCAGCAGGAAGTACTGGGCGAAGGCACGGGTCAGCGCCGTCGCCTGTTCGAGCGGGAGCTCGGCGAGACGCTCCTGGACATCTCGGGCCTCGGCCTCGGAGTCCGAGGACTTCGCGTCCTTGGTCAGCTTGCGGACTTGCTCGACGAGATCCAGCATCTCCTGACCATGCTGGTCAGCGAGGGTGCGACCGAGCAGCGTCGAGAGGCGACGGACTGTCGCTCGCAACGGTGCATCGATATGGGGATCATCGCCGACGACGGGGAACTCGCTCGTCAAGGTCGGGACGGCGATGGCGTCGGATTCTGGCACGGGGCCTCCTGGGGTCGGCGGCGCCACACAGCGGCCGCCGACAGCTGGGGCGACCGCCTCGGCGCGGAACGAACGGGCACAGACTATCGCGACGGGACGGGAAGCCCTGCCGCGGACCGGTCTGCGGACGGGACGAGAACAGACAGGACGAGACAAGTCGGGACTGAGGCCGGAGTCAGAGCTGGAGGTCAGAGCATGGGGTCAGAGCTCGAGGTCAGAGCTCGAGGTCAGAGCACGGCGTGCAGGAAGTCCCTGGTGCGCTGGTGGCCGGGGTCGCTGAAGATCTTCTCCGGCGAGCCCTCCTCGACGATCGATCCCTGATCGAACATCATCACCCGGTCCGAGACGTCCCGGGCGAACTGCATCTCGTGGGTCACGATCAGCATCGAGATGTCCGTCTCGGCGGCGATTTCCTTCAGCACCGCGAGCACCTCCCCCACCAGCTCGGGATCCAGCGCCGAGGTGACCTCGTCCAGCAGCAGGATCTCGGGGTCCATCGCCAGCGCGCGGGCGATCGCCACGCGCTGCTGCTGACCACCGGAGAGCTGCGAGGGGTTGAAGTCCCGCTTGTCGCTCATGCCGACCTTCTCCAGCAGGCCCTCGGCCTTGGAAACCGCCTCGGCCTTGGACAGACCCATGACGTGGATGGGCGCCTCGGTGATGTTCTCCAGCACCGTCATGTTCGGGAACAGGTTGAAGTGCTGGAACACCATCCCGATCTGCGTGGTGGTGCGACGGCGGGCCTTGTCCGAGACGCGAACGCGCTTCCCGCCCCGGTCCTCGTACTGCAGGGGGGTCCCCCCGACATGGATGAACCCGTCGGTGAGCTCCTCGAGGGTCATCACCAGGCGCAGGATCGTCGTCTTGCCGGAGCCGGAGGGCCCGATCAGGGTGACGCGCTCCCCCTTCGCGACGGTGAAGTTGAGGTCGTTCAGCACGGTGTTGTCGCCGAACCTCTTGACCACGTCTCGGAACTCGATGTGCGGAGCACCGGTGGCGGATGCCCCCTCGGGGGCGGTGTTCTCAGGCAAGTTTCTTCTCCAGTCGTCGGATCAGAACGGACGTCGGATAGCTCGCGACCAGGAAGATCAGGCCGGCGAGCGTGATCGACTCGGTGTACCGGAAGGTGTCCCCGCCGTAGGTCTGGGCGACGCGCACCATCTCCAGGACGTAGATGAGGGAGAGGAACGGCGTCTCCTTGAACATCGAGATCGCGTAGTTGCCCAGCGACGGCAGGGTGCTGCGGATCGCCTGCGGGATGACGACCGCCCGCCAGGTGCGCAGCAACGGGAGCGACAGCGCGGTGGCCGCCTCCCACTGTCCCTTGGGCACGGAGTCGATGCCGGCGCGGTACACCTCGGCCATATAGGTCGTGTAGTGGATGCCGAGCACCCAGATGCCGATCGCGAGCGTCGAGTCGAGGTAGGGCGAGAGCACCAGGTTCGCGAACACCAGCTGGACCACGAGCGGCGTCATCCGGATGAACTCCACGACCCAGGTCACCGGAGTGCGGATGACGGCTGGCGCGATCCGTCGGATCATCGCCACGACCAGGCCCAGCACCACGGCGATGAGCGTGCCGAGCACGGTCGCCACCAGGGTGTACTTGAAGAAGCCCTCCAACAGCAGGGGCAAGACGGCGGCGGCGTGGTCCCAGGACCACCAGGACTCGTTCATGCCAGTCCTCCCTTCGCCACAGCGGCACTGCCCGGGGAACGCAGCAGGGATCCGAGCGACTTCGACAGCGCCGGGCCCCGGCCGATCTTGTGCTTGGCCCGGACTTCGAGAGCGTTCATGATGATGACGATCACCCAGGCGATGAGGTAGTACGCGACCAGGGCGAACAGGAACGCGAACCACGTGCCGGTCTGATCACGCACCTGCTCCACCCGGAAGTAGAGGTCGTAGAGCAGCACCGTGCTGACGATGGCGCTGCCCTTGAGCAGCTGGATCCACAGGTTCGACAGCGAGGGGATCATCAAGGCCCAGGCCTGCGGGATGATCACGCGGAACATGCCGCGCGCCGGGGAGAGGCTCAGCGCGCTGAGCGCCTCGTACTGCCCCTTGGGCACCGAGCCGATCGAGCCGCGCACCACCTCGGCGCCGTAGGCCCCGTAGTTCAGCCCCAGCGCCAGCACGCCGATGGCGAGGGGGGTGAATGGCGAGGGGGGTGAGCTGCCACCCGAACGGATAGGGCAGCTGCGGCAGCACGAAAGCGAGCCAGAACAGCTGGACCATGAGCGAGGTGCCGCGGAAGAACTCCACGAAGATGCGCGCGAGGATGCGCACAACGGCGACCTTCACGGTCTGAGCGATGCCGAACACGAAGGAGATCACCAGTGCCAGCAGGCCACCGAGCGCGGTGGCCAGCACGGTGGCCTGGACACCTTCCAGGACCTGCGGCATCCGTGCGCCGAGGATCTCGATATTGGGTCCGAGCTGCTCGAAGAAGCCCATCACACCATCCATGGGCGGATCACCTCCTCGACTCGCGCCGCTCCGGCGCGTCCCAGATCGGGGCGCGCCGGAGCGGTATGGACGAGATCGTCAGAGGTCACTGCAGGGACGACAGATCGCCGGAGCACAGGATCTCAGCGGTCATATCCTCCGGGGGGAGCTCTTCCTCGGAGAAGCCGAACTCACCGACGATGGAGAGGTACCGCTCCGGATCGGCGATGATCTCGGCGAGCTTCTCGTTGTACGCGTCCAGCAGCGAGGTGTCCGCCTTGCGGAAGACGGTGCCGCCGGCGCCGACCTGCTTCACCCCGTCGATCTCGGCGACGAAGCTCTCGGTCACCTCGAGGTCGGTGTTGGAGTTGTCGGCCAGCCAGTTCAGGGAGATCGCGGTGAGCGCGAAGGCGTCCGCGTTGCCGCTGGTGACGGCGTCCACGCCGTCCTGCGGGCCGCCGACCTCGATGCTGTCGAGATCGAGGTCCTTCGCGTAGGTGCTCTCGACCGCGCCGCTCATGGTGGCGACGGTGAGACCGGAGTCGACGAAGGAGTCCATGTTCTCGAGGTTCTCGGGGTTGCCCGCGGGCACCATGAGCGCGGTCGTGTACTGGAACTCCGGCTCGCTGAAGGCGGCCTCGGCGCAGCGCTCGGGGAGGATCGACATGCCGGCACTGACCGCGTCGAACTGCTGGGAGTTCAGGCCCGGGATCAGTGAGTTCCAGTCGGTGAGCTTGCCCTCGACCTCGTCGATGCCGAGTTCGCCGAAGATCTCACGGTGCATGGCCACGGTCGCGCCGGTCAGCTCTCCGTTGTCGTCGAAGCTGTAGGGCGCCTCCCCCGCGAAGCCGACGGTGATCTTGCCGGCCTTCTGGAGCTTGGACAGCAGATCGTCGCCGCCACCATCGCTGGAATCGCCACCGCCGCCGGTGCTCGTCTGGCTGCAGGCGGCCAGGCTGCCGCCCAGTGCCGCGGCGGACAGCACGAGGCCGGTCCCTCGGAAGAATGTACGGCGATTGTGCATGGGGAGTTCCCTCTCGCTGAGCGATCGACCGGCCGACGCGCGCTGGCTGCTCGATGCTGAGCTGTCGGACAATCTGATCTCTGGATATCGGATTCCTGTCCACGTTATAGGTGTTGGCCGAGTGGGTCGTACCCCGTCCACGTTTCGTGATGGGGTCGTAACCCGCTCGGAACTCGTCCCGCGTCCGCTCCGGTCCGCGGCCCCGGACCGCGCCTCGGACCACGCCCCGGCGAGGTCCCCGAGTGAATCGAGCGACTGCACCGGTCCTCCCATGCTGACGTGAGGTCTCCCGCGTTCTACGATGACGCGACGCGGAAGTGGACCGCGCAGGAGCAAGGAGAACGGCGATGACCTCTCGTCTGGAACGAGTGCAGCTGCCCATGATGCAGCCGCTGCGTCGGCCCTCGATCATCGATCAGGCCGAGCTCGAGCTGCGCAACGCCATCTACTACGGCGACCTCCGCCCCAGCGACGGGATCCCCGAGGTGCAGGTGTCCCGCCAGATGGGGATCTCCCGCTCGTCCCTGCGCGAGGCCTGCCAGCGCCTGGTGCGCGACGGCCTGCTCACCCAGATCCCCGGTCGCGGCCTGTTCGTCACCCGTATGGACGCCGGGACGATGTCGGACTTCATCGACTACCGCCTCGGGATCGAGATGCAGTCCGCCACGATCGTGGCGGACACGATCAGCACGTTGCGCCGCCGCGGCGGGACGGCGGAGATCGACGCGCTGCTCGCCCCGCTGCGCGCCTCGCTCGAGCGCAGCCGCACGGCTCTCGCGGCCGAGCAGCTCATCGAAGCCGGCAACGCCGACCTCGACCTGCACCAGCAGCTCGCGGAGATCACCCAGAACCGCTTCCTCAGCACCGCGATGAACACCATCGTGATCCTCACCCGGATGGGCAGCTTCTCCGACCCGCTGGGCTTCGGCGTGCGCGCCGACCTCACCTCCACCCATGAAGCCCTGCTGGAGGCGCTCGCCGAGGGCGACGGCTCCCGTGCGCGCGCCCTGCTGCGCGAGTCGCTGCAGGAGCTCGCGGGTCGTCTGCGTGCGGGCGTCGAGTCCGACGTGGTGCGCGATCCCGATCTGCTGGAGAACTCCGGCCCCGAATGGACGACGATCGGCGAGGGCACCGGCGAGAGCCTCTGAGCGTCGGCCCGTCGGCCCGTCGGCCCGTCGGCAGAGCATGGACAAGGCCCCTGTCCCGCGATGTTCTCGCAGTACAGGGGCCTTGCCGTCGGCGGAGACGAGAGGATTTGAACCTCCGAGGCGATTTTTGTCGCCTACTCCCTTAGCAGGGGAGCGCATTCGGCCGCTCTGCCACGTCTCCTGATGCCCGGGTCGAACTGGGCATGCCGGAACAGCATACGGGAGCGCGCGGGGTGCGCCAAAGCGGGAGCGCGCAGATCACGTCACATGTGCCGACCACCACCGTCGGACGGGTGCTCCCGCACGACCTCGCGCCGGCATCGCTCCCCCGGGCAGGCGTGATCCGGAGCCGGGATCAGAGCCCGAGCTTCTCCTGCAGCAGCGCGATGTGCTTCGGGGTGCCCACGCGGTACTTCACGAAGGTCAGCACACCCTCGGCGTCGATCGCGAACGTCGAACGGATCGTGCCCTGGACCTTCTTGCCGTACATGTTCTTCTCGCCCCAGGCGCCGTAGGCCTCCATCACCTGGTGCGATTCGTCGCCCGCGAGGGTGTAGGGCAGCTCCTGCTCCGCCACGAAGCGGTCGAGCTCCGCCACCGGATCCGGGGAGATCCCCACGACGCGGTAGCCGGCGTCGAGGAACATCTGGTGGTTGTCGCGCAGGTCGCAGGCCTGCTTGGTGCACAGAGACGTGTTGGCGGCCGGGTAGAACCACAGCAGCGCCGGGGCGCCGCGCAGCTCGGACAGGCTGATCCGGCCTCCGCCGGCGGTGGGCAGATCGAGATCGGGGGCGATGTCGCCGACGGCGAGCTTCACGGGTGCGGCAGGCATGTCTCTCCTGGAGGGGATGCGGATCGAGGTGGTGGCGGGGGACGACGGCGTCCGACCAGGCTAGCGGGAGACGGCGACCCGTCGGCCCCGGCGACCGCGCCGCAGATACGTCTCCCGGAAGCGTCGCTCGGCGTGGCGATCACCGAGCAGCAGCAGCTTGCCCGGCGCCGAGGGGATCGACTCGGTGTCATAGCTGAGCGTGCCGTCGTCCCCCGCCACGGCCACGATGTGGCAGCCGGTACGACGATGCACCTCGGCATCCCGGACGGAGCGCCACACGAGGGAGGAGGGCCGCGGCACCAGGAACAGCTCATTGCCCTCGGCCACCAGCACACGATGGCTGAGCCCGGCGTGGTTCCACAGATCGGTGGCGCCGATGGTCGCGTACGAGAGGACCCCGTCGGCCCCGGCGCGGTACAGCGTGGCGACGTTGCGCTCGTAGGTCGCGCGCGAGACCACCTGGAGCTCGGGGCGCAGGCGCCGGCAGAACAGGGTGAGGTACACGTTCAGATCGTCATCGCGCGGCGTGACCAGCACGGCCGAGGCGCTCTCGAGCCCGGCCCTGCGCAGGACCCGCTGGTCCGCGGCGTCACCGTCCACGACCGTGTAGTTCGCCGTCCCCTCGAGTGCGGAGTACGAGTTCTCGACCCGGCCCGGCAGCTGCTCGACGATCGTGTTGGGGACTCCCTGGGCGGTGAGCTCGCGGGAGGCCGAACGACCCACCCGGCCGCCGCCGAGGATGATCACCGGGTCCTCGGACTGCTCCAGGACCTGGAACTGCTCGTCGTAGGCGTCGAGCTCGGCGGACTCCCCCGCGAGGATCAGCACCGTCTGCTCGGTGATCGGCAGCTCGGGCTTCAGCGGGCGAAGACGCCCCTTGCGCATGATCGCCAGGATCCTCACGCAGGAGCGGAGCTCCGCGATGGCCTCGCCCAGCGTCTTCCCCACGAGCGAGGTGCCGCGCACCGCGGCCTCGGCGATGAGGGTGTCCCCGAAGCTGCCGATGCGATGGATCCTGCCCGTCGAGCCCAGCACGCGCCCGGCCATCTCCTGGCCCAGCACCGCGCCAAGCTCGAGCACGTGGTCGGAGCCGGCGAGGGAGAGCACGTCCACCGAGACCGGCTTGCTCGCGGTGACCGCGACCGGGACGTCCCCGCAGACCTGACGGACCGTGAAGGCGACGTTCGTGTTCGCGGTGTCGGAGAGCGTCGAGGCGACCATGCGCGCACGGTCCGCCCCGGCGCTGCGATAGGTCTGGGCGGAGTCCAGAGGGCCGACGACCACCTGGCGCCCCTGGTCATGCAGCTGTCCGGCCTCGACGGGATCCTCCACGACGAGCACCGCGGGGACCTCGGAGCGCTCCGCCCGCGCGGCGAACGCCTGGGTGACCGCGTCGGAGCCCACCAGCAGGACATGGTCACGCAGCTGGGCCGGCACCTTGCGGGGCGTGCGGGCCGTGCGCCGTCGATCCAGCCAGGGGGTGACGACATACTGGATGACGAAGAACGGCAGCAGCACCAGCATGTAGACGACACCGCTGAGGAGCACGAGCAGGGAGAACAGCCGGCCCAGGTCCGTCGAGAAGGTGATGTCGCCGTAGCCGAGGGTCGACATCGTGGTGATCGTCCAGTAGATCGCCCCGATCCAGGAATGATCCTCGCCGTCGGCACCCATCAGGGTCTTGAACACGGTGGCATAGAGGATCACCATGACGGCGCCGATCGCGACGATCAGCAGTCCTGCACGCGATTTCCGGCGCGCGACCGGCACCCGATCAGCGCGTCGGGGCATGCCTCCCGGCAGCTCCATGGATGATCCTCTCGACGACGGTCCGTGGCACCCGGACGAAGCTCGCTCCGGGGCACCTCGCGGAAGCGTAGGCCTGTTGCCCGGTGCATGCCTAACGATCGACCACCGCATGCGGCCCAGGGCACCCTCGCCCGGGGCTCACCGTGGTGAGGACCATCTCCTCGGCACGCTCCGGATCGCCGCACACCGCGAGCTCACCATGTCGGGGAGGTTCAGCAGGCCGTGGGGTCCGACGCCCAGGCATGCTCGACGAGGTCGCGCAGGACGTCGAGGTCCACGTCCTCGAGCTTCCGGACCCACACGCACGCCGCACCGCGCCGGTGCTTCCCGAGCCGGTCGAGCAGTTCGTCGGACCGCGGGGCGCTCACCAGCCCGTAGAGGGCGAGGTCCGCCGCGCGGGGGCTGAAGCCGAGATGGAAGGTGTCCCCTTCGCGGCCCGAGGCGTACACGTAGTGGGTCTCGCCGTAGCCGATCATGCTCGGACCCCACATGACGGCCTGCTCCCCGGTCGCCTCGCCGAACAGCTCCAGAAGCTGCTGGCCCTCACGACTGCGCCGGGCGCTCAGGCCCGCGACGTACTGGGCCGGGTCGACCGTCGTCGCATGGGTCCTGATGTCCTTCGCGCTGCGCCCGGTGCTGCCGCGGGTGACCGTCGCCCCGCCGCTGCGCGGAGCAGGCGGGTCCACCAGGGATTCGCCGTGCTCCTCGAGGACCTGCTGGAGGCGACGACCGGCCGCGGGGCCGACGCCGTGCAGCCGCGCGAGCTGCGTCCAGTCCACGCCGACGAGGTCGCCGACGCTGTCAAGTCCCTGCTCGGCCAGGGCGCGGGCGGCCGGCCTGCCGACTCCGGGGACCGCGTCGATCGATGTGCTCAGCTCGCTCATGGCCGCAGGCTACTCGCGAGCGATGGCCTTCGCGGTCGATCCGCGGGGGACGAACTGGGTGGGCAGGCCGATCCGGGCATGCTTCGGGCTCCGGCCGTGGGCATCCTCGTCACCGCTGGCGCCCTGGCTCTCGAGATGGCTCTCGCCGTTGCGGCGGCTGCCGCCGTCGTGGAGCAGGTCGATCGCGGTGACACCCATGTCGTAGCGGGGCACCCGCACAGTGCTGAGCCCCGGGGTCACGAGGGAGGAGAACTCGATGTCGTCCCAGCCCACCACGCTGATCTCCCCGGGCACGTCGACGCCGAAGCTGCGCAGGCGCTCCATCAGAGCCAGCGCCATGAAGTCGTTGTAGACGAGCACCGCGGTGACGTCGGTGAGCAGCACCGCCTCGGCGCCGCTGCGGCCGCCGTCGACGGTGGGTGGGAAGGAGCCGATGTCCGTCCAGTCCATGCCGGCCTCGGTGCAGGTCCGCTCGATCATGGGCCGGCGCACGGCGTCGGATCGGCTCACGCTGGGCCCGCCGACGTACCCGACATGGCGGTGCCCCATGCGATGGAGGTGGCGGATGGCCGAGGGGATCCCGGGGATCGGATCCGCGAAGACGCCGGGCAGCACCGGGGACACCCGGTTGACGAGGCTGAGCGGGGTGATGTCCGCGGCCTCGCGCAGGGAATCCTCGGTCATCCGGCTCGAGCACAGCACGATCCCGTCGACCTGGGCGGCGAGGGTGCGCACCAGCGGCAGCTCGCCCTCCGGGGCCTCCCCCGCGTCCGTGATCAGCAGCTGGGAGCCGAGCTGGTGGGCGCGGGCCTGCGCCCCCTTCAGCACGGCGGGGAAGAAGGGGTTCTCGAGGTCCGGCACGATCACGCCGTAGACCCCGGCGCGGCCGGTGATGAGGGCGCGGGCGCTGCGGTTGGGGCTGTAGCCGAGGTCGGCGGCGGCGGCGAGGACCTTGTCGCGCGAGGTCGTGCCCACGAGCTCCGGTCGCTGGAAGGCGCGCGAGGCGGTCGCGACGGAGACGCCTGCGAGCGCCGCGACGTCCTTGAGGGTCGTGGCCATGCGTCGCCTCCAGGTCGTGGTTCGTGATCGTGGTCGTCGTCGTGGCCGTGGCCGCGGTTCGTGCCCACTGCAACTTTTGCAGTCATGCGGAATCCTACGGCATGAACACCCCTTCCCCGCAGGCCCAGGGTATGCAATCGTTTACGATGGTCGTGCGCATCCCCGCCCATCACGCAGACCTCGGACAGGAGCACCATGAGAGCACTGCAGGTGACGACCCCCGGCGCCGCCGTGGTCGCCGAGATCGACGACACGATCCCTGCTCCCGGTGAGGCGCTGCTGCGCGTGCTCTACGCCGGGATCTGCGGCTCGGACATCCAGACCTTCCGCGGCACCCAACCCTTCACGACCTACCCCCGGGTCCCGGGCCACGAGTTCTCGGCCGAGATCGTGGAGATCCGCGCGGCCGACGGCGACAGCGCAGGGCTCCAGGTGGGCGACGTGGTCACCGGTGTCCCGTACTTCCAGGACGGCACCTGCTACTCCTGCCGCCGCGGCCTGATCAACGCCTGCGAGCACAACGAGACCATGGGCGTGCACCGCGACGGAGCCTTCCAGGAGCTGCTCACGATGCCGCTGGATCGCCTGCATCGGGCCGACGGGGTGGACCCTCGCGACCTCGCCCTCGTCGAGCCCTTCTCCATCGGCTATCACGCGGTGCTCCGAGCGGACGTCGGCCCGTCGGACCGTGTGCTCGTGCTCGGAGCCGGAGCGATCGGCCTGCTCACGATGCTCTCCGCCCTCACCCGGGGCGCACAGGTCTGGATCGCGGACGTGGTCCCATCCCGCCTGGAGCTCGCCGATCGGCTCGGTGCCGCCGGCACGATCGACCTCAGCGGGGCGGAGCTGTCGGAGATCGTCGACGCGGCGACCGACGGTGACGGCTTCGACGTGGTCTGCGAGGCGACCGGTCTGCCGGTCTCCTTCCTGGGCGCGATCGAGGCCGCCGCGATCGGTGCCCGCCTGGTGCTGATCGGCAACGGCACCGCCGAGGTCACGTTCAACCAGTCGCTGCTGATCAAGAAGGAGCTGACCGTGCTCGGCTCACGCAACAGCCGCGAGGTCTTCCCCACCCTCATCGAGCTGCTGCGTTCCGGCGCGGTCGACGTCTCACCGATCCGCACCCTCGTGGTCCCGTTCGCCGAGGCGCGCGGCGCGCTCGAGGCCGCCGCGGCCGGCTCCACGAGCGAGGTCAAGGTGCTCCTGGACCTCGCGGCGAGACCGTGACCGCACCCGTGCCCCCGCCCGACAACCACGACAGCACCATCACCCACCTCTCTGATCGGAGAACCCCATGACCCTGCGCACCGACTCCCTCGCGGCGAGCATCCGCTACGACGGCTCCGTCCGCTCCCTGCAGCTCGAGGCCTCCGCCGCCGAAGCCCTGTCCGCCTTCGAGGGCGAGGCCTCCGCGGCCGGCGACGGCCACGTGCTCACCGGTCCCCTGACCACCGCGAACGCGAAGGCGCTGCAATCCGCCTTCCCGGCCCTGCGCCCGCAGCTGATCGGCGGCCACCGCACCTCCGTCGGCACCGGCGACCGCACCGGCCTCGCGACCCCGGGCCAGGCCCGCGCCTTCGGCGCGCAGGGCGGGAGCGTCATGCCGGTCCTCGCGCAGCAGTCGATCCGTGAGATGGACCGCCTGGGCCGCAGCGCCCGGTCCGTCATGGACGACGCGGTCTTCGGGCTCGTCGAGGCGGGCTGGGACAGCGGCTTCGGCGCCGACTGCGACCACATCAAGACCACCGAGGGCATCGACCGCGGCCTCGAGGCCGGGTTCGTCATGTTCACCCTGGACCCGGGCGATCTGGTCGCCGACGTCACCGGCGGAGTCGCCGAGGCCGACGCCGCCGAGCTGCCCTGGGACCAGCTCGAGGACACCCTCGAGGACGCGAAGAAGCGCTACGTGGGGATGACGCTGGACGTCGGCCACTCGCAGATCGAGGTCACCGAGCAGGACGTCCTCACCGCGGTCGTGAAGTACGGCCGCGCCGTCGTCGAGTCGATGCGCCTGTACCGCCACGTCACGGAGAACGCGCCGCACGAGGTCGAGGTCGAGTTCGCCGTCGACGAGACGAAGTGGCTGACCACCTTCTTCGAGCACTACTACATGGCCACCGAGCTCACGCGCCTGGGCGCCTCCTGGTTCAGCTTCGCCCCGCGCTACGTGGACGGCTTCGAGAAGGGCCTGGACTTCCTCGGGAACACCGAGGAGCTGCGCCTGAACCTCGAGGCCCATCACGCGATCTCGCAGCAGTTCGGCGGCTACAAGATCTCCCTGCACTCCGGGTCGGACAAGTTCTCGATCTACCCGCTGTGCGTCGAGGCCACCCAGGGCCTCGTGCACCTGAAGACCTCGGGCACCAGCTACCTGTGCGGCGTCGAGGTCGTGGCCGCCCATGATCCGGAGCTGTTCGCCGCCATCTGGGACATCTCCCGCGCCTCCTATGTGAAGGCCCGCGCGAGCTACCAGGTCTCCGCCCATGAGGACCGGACCCCGACATCGCTGACCGGCGTGGACCTGCCCGAGCTGATCCGTTCGGCCGATGCCCGCCAGATCCTGCATGTCGGCTACGGCGACTCGCTCAACGGCACGGATGCCTCGGGCGCCTCGATCCACGACCGCTTCCTCGCCGTGGTCGCCGAGAACCAGGCTCAGCACACCGATGTCCTGGCCGCCCATATCGGCCAGCACCTCGCGCCCTTCGCCGCCGCCCCGACGGGGCGCTGACCGGGCGCTCGGGTGGCGCTGACCGGGCGCTGACTCGGCACTGAGGAGGTGCGCCCCCATGCCCGTCCGTCGGCCGGTCCGCCTCTCGGCGCGGGCAGGCCGACGGGCAGGACGTCGCGCAGGCCGACGGGCAGGGCGTCGGGACGGCCGACGGGCAGGCAGATGCCAGGTCCGCTCCGGGATGTCGGGCGCGCCACTGTCCGGTCCGGGGCGTCTGCTGCGGATGCCAGGATGTCCCTGACGAGCATCGAAAGGGGGCGGCAGTGCTGGATGTGCTGGGCGTACTGGGCGTGCTGATCGCCGTCGCCCTGTGGTGGTCTGCCTACCTGCTGCTCTTCCGGGAAGACCACCGCCGCGTGCGCACGGGGTTCGCTCTGCTGCTGGCCGTCCACGCGAGCGCCTCGTTGATCGCCGTGCTGGTCTTCTGGGGCCATCCGTTGGGCCAGCTGCTCCTGCTCGTCACCGGTGCTCTCGGGCTGATCGGTGCGCTCGCCCTGGGCGTCACCGTGGTGGTGGGATCGGTGGCGGTGTCCCGCTGGGAGAGCGGCCTCCTCGGGCGCCTCTCCTCGGGCCTCGGTGGGATCGCGCTGCTGGTCTCCCCCGGTGCCGTCGTGGCACTCGCGGGAACGGGGACGGCGCTGGGCCTCGGGACCGCGATCGCCGCCGGCACCGTCGCCGGACACCTGGGCCTCGCCTACCTGGTGTTCCTCGGTGCCACGGTCCCGTACCAGCTGTTCCCGCCGCACCGGGAGAGCACGGGGATCGTCATCCTCGGCTCCGTCCTGTTCGACGGGCGGGTGCCGCCGTTGCTGCGAAGCAGGCTGGACCGCGCTGTCGCCGAGCGCGAGCGCCTCCTCGGCCTCGGGATCGATCCGCTGCTGGTGCCCTCGGGCGGCAAGGGCGACGAACACAATCCTGCCGAGAGCGAGGCGATGGCCTCCTACCTGATCGAGGTCGCCGGGGTGCCGGCCGATCGAGTGCACGCGGAGACCGAGTCCCGCACCACCGAGGAGAACCTGATCCTCTCCCACCGGATCCTCGACGCGGCCGGCCATTCGGGGCCCTACATCATCACCACCAGCCGCTATCACACCTTCCGTGCCGCACTGCTGGCGCGCGGCCTCGGGTTCGCCGACGAGGTGATCGGCGGTCCGACAGCGACGTCCTACCTGCCCACCGCTACGCTGCGGGAGTTCGTCATCACCATGGCCTATCGCCTGCGCTGGGTGCTCGCGACCGTCCCGGTGACCGCGGCGCTGGCGGTCCTGCTGATCCGTCTGCTCGCCCCCGCGTGAGGGTCAGTCGCCACCACGCGAGAGTAACCAACGTCGCGACGATTGCCGAGTCCCTCGAAACGTCCCACAAACGACACGAATCGAGGGACTCGCCGACGCCCCTCGGGCGCGCCGTCCTCGACATCACCCACCGACAGAGCGAATCCCCCGATACGTGTCCCTGAGGACACGGATCGAGGGATTCGGTGAGGTGCGCCGGGCTCTCGGGCGCGTGGCCGCAGAGTCGAGCGGCGCTCAGCGACGGGCGCGGCTCAGCGGCGGTCGTCGAGCGCGCGCACACCCTTCCAGGCGGCGGGGATCAGGGCGGCGGCGATCGCGGCCTTGACCAGGCCACCGGCGAGGAAGGGCCACACGCCGGCGGCGAGGATCCCCCCGATGCCCATCTCTGCACCCATCACGACGTTGAGGATCATGGCGAGGTAGGGCACGCCGACCAGGAAGGGCACGACGCTCGCGGCGACGAAGCCGATCATGGCCAGGACCGGCTTGCGATCCCAGGCGCGCTCGGCGAACCACCCGGCCACGAAGGCTGCGGGGATGAACCCGAGGATGAACCCGAAGCTCGGGGACAGGGCCGCGGCGGGTCCGCCGGTGAACTCGGCGAAGATCGGGGCGCCGGCGAGGCCGACGAGCAGGTAGGTGAGCATCGCCATCGCACCGCGGCGGGAGCCGAGTGCGGCACCGACCAGGATCACGCCGAGGGTCTGACCGGTGATCGGCACGAGCGGCAGCGGGATCGTGATCTGGGCGAGGAGCGCGACCACGGCGGTCCCGGCGAGGACCAGGCCGGCATCCTGCAGAAGGGAACGGTGCGGGGCCAGGGCGTCGGCCAGGACGGGACGGCGGGCCGGAACGGCGATCGCGGACATGGAGCTCCTCGGAGGATCGGGCGGGGAAGGGAACAGCGTAGGCCAGACTACGCACCTCATGTCCACCCACGACGCTCTGTGAACTCCGCCCGTGAACACCGCTCCTCCGCGCTCGCCCACGCTCGTCCGCGCAGGTCCATGCTCGTGCGTGGCCCGCGATGGGTGGTTCGTGACCACCGGTGCCCGACGCTCAGACCCGGGCGATGACGCCGAGATCGGTGCGCACCCACCAGTCGCCGCTGCTGCGCCGTTCCTCGGGGGTGGTGAAGCGGTACTCGAAGTACCTCACGCGGATCGCGGTGGGCGGGGTTCCGTCGAACGGGTCCGAGCGCAGCAGCCGGCGGATGGCCGGTTCCCCGGCCCGGAGCTTCTCCAGCAGTGCGACGAACCAGTCCTCGGCGCCCGGCCGAAGCGCGAGGAACCACATCTGCCAGTCCAGTCGCAGGTGGTACGGGGCGAACTGGGCCGGCCGGCGCCGCACGTCACCGGGCTTGCCACGGAACTCGTAGGGCCGCCAGGTGCCCTCGTCGGCCCCTGCTCCCGCGGGATCCAGCGTGCCCTCGATGACCACCTCGAACCGACGAGTGGTCATCGAGCCGAAGGCGCCGTAGGCGTTGACGAGGTGGAATCGGTTGAAGCTCGCGTTCATCAGCTGGTCGGCGGAGAACAGATTGCGCAGCGGCTGCCAGCTCAGGGCCACCAGGAAGGCGACGATCACGAGGATCAGCACGTGCCACCACAGGGGCGAAGGGTCCCCTGCGAGCCCGTGGCCGGCGGCCTCGTGGGCGGCGTCCGTTGCGGTGCCCGGGAGCGTGAGGCCCTGCCATCCCCAGCCGGGCCAGGGCCCGCCGACGATCCAGCGCAGGAAGGAGTCGCTGATCGCGGAGAAGGCGACGAGGATGGTCAGCCAGTTCAGCCACGCATAGTTACCGGTGACCACCAGGAACAGCTGGGTGAGGATCACGAGCGTCGCACCGATCGACGCGAGGGGCTGGGGCAGCAGGATCAGCCAGATCGCCCCGAGCTGCACGGCGTGGCTGCCGAGGACCTCCATCCGGTGCCACCAGCGGGGCCGCAGGTGGGCGAGGCGGCTGAGCGGTCCGGGCATCGGCTGGGTCTGGTGGTGGTGATCCATCGCGGTGAGATCCCGCCAGGCCTGATCGCCGCGCATCTTGATCATTCCCGCACCGAACTCGAGGCGCAGCAGCATCCAGCGCAGGAACCACAGGATCAGCAGGGGCGGCGCCACCTCGTGCGCCCCGAGGAAGCCGACCAGGAATCCGCACTCCAGCAGCATCGATTCCCAGCCGAAGCCGTAGAAGGTGCGACCGAGCGAATGGATCGAGAGGTACAGGACCCACATCCCCAGGAACACCGGGATCGTGGTCCAGCCCGGCCCGCGCTGCGGCAGCCCGAGGACGACCGACGCCCCGAGCAGCATGCCGACCAGGCACATCACCCGCAGCAGCCGGTCGCTGTAGGGGAAAAGCCGGGTGTGGAACAGGCTGGGGCCCCGTCGGCCCCGCGGCCGCGCCAGGTGCTCGCGGACCGGCAGCAGGCCACGTTCCCCCAGTAGCGCGGGGAACTGGGTCAGGGTCGAGAGGAAGGCGAGCACGAACACGGCGGCGACCCCGCGCAGGATGACCTCGCGGGCGATCGTGTAGTCGTGCGCGTCCAGCAGCGCGAGCCAGCTCGTCCACTCCATCCGGGCCACCTCCGAGCCTCGAGGACACCTCGAGTGTGGACCCTGGCGCCGCTCCCGTCACCCGGGTCGGCGGCGAGGCGCGGAGGATCGCCGGGCCGGGCGACTGCCAGGCGGTCCGGTCAGAGACCGCCGAGCACCTGCGGGATGAGCGTCGTCCCGGCCCACCACGTGCAGGCGGCGAGCACGACGACGTAGCCGAGGTTCCAGGTCCACGCGGGCAGGGGCGTGAGCTGTGCGAGCTGGCCCGGGTCGTCGGACCTGCCGCCCCCGCGCATCACCGCACCCAGGTGCCGCCAGGCGCCGAGCAGGAGGAACACCCCGGCCGCGAGGGTGATCAGGGCGTTCAGCCCGGGACTCCCCCACCACCAGGCGGCGCCGATCCCGGTGGCGGTCGCGAGCACCACCAGCAGGGTGTGCGCGGATCGGGTGAACACCAGCGAGAGCACGAGGATCATGAGCGCCGCGAACAGGGCCGTGCTCGACCAGCCGTGGAGAGCCACCTGGATCAGCAGGGTGCCCAGGATCGCCGGGGCGGGATAGCCGGCCCACGTCGAGAGGATGCGCCCGGCGCCGCGGCGGGGGCCGACGGTCACGGCGTGGCCGGACATGTCCGCGCTGACCACGAAGCCCGTGAAGCGCCGACCGCAGAGCATGCCGACGATCGCGTGGCCGAGCTCGTGCACGATGGTCACGGCGGGCCGCGCGAGTCGCCACAGCGGCGGCATCGCGACGGCCACCAGCGCCACGACGAGGGCCAGCAGCACCCACCATCCCGTCTCGGGGACGGACGCGGGCACGATGCGCTCCCACACCGCGCGGCCGACATCGTGAAGATCCATCTCGTCATCGTGGCAGGCCTCCCCCGGCGTCGGCTGGGAACCACGGCGGCCGGGCCGGGTCCACGCAGGACCCTCACACGCCCCACGCATCCGCGACCGTCCCGTCCGCCCGCCCGATCGCCCAACCTCCCAAGCGCCCAAGCGCCCAAGCGCCTGTCCGCCTGTCCGACCGCTCCTGCGGGACCTGCGCCCGGCAGCGTGCCAGACTGTCGGCACTTGTCGACGCGGATACGAAGAACCAGGTGGAAACTGCCGATGGCGGACATCAACCCCTCCCTTGCCCGGTGGATCGCCGCACCGGGGATCGATCCGCAGAACCCCCTGCTCCGCACGACGTTCGAGCTCAGCGCTCCGCCGACGTCCGCCCGACTGCTCGTGACCGGCCTGGGCGTGTTCCGCGCCTTCGTCAACGGCTCCCCCTACCGGCGCTCGCGCCTGGATCCGGGCCTGACGGACCCGCGGCATCGGGTGCAGGTGTGCGAGGCGGACGTCTCCGAGCTGCTCACGCGGGGCACGAACGTGCTGGGCATCTCGCTGGGACGCGGATTCCACGACATGTCCACCCCGAACGTGTGGCGGTGGGAGCAGGCACCCTGGCGCGGCCCCGTGCGAGCCTGGGCGCACCTCCGCCTCGAGCTCGCCGACGGCACCTCCCGGGCGATCACCACCGGCGAGGGATGGCGCACGGCGCCCGGGCCGATCTCCGCGGACTCGATGTACGAGGGGGAGGTCTTCGAGGGCGGTCAGGACCCCGACGCCTGGCTGCACGCCGACTTCGACGACTCCGCCTGGGAGGGAGTGCTCGTGGACCGTCCGGGGCACGGGTCCCGCCGCGCGGCTCCGGTCGCCGTCCCACAGATGCAACTGCAGGTCCAGGAGCCCGTCGTCATCCAGGAGGAGATCATCCCGGCGCGCGTCGAGGGTCCGGGACCCACCAGCGCCGGGGACGCACGCGTGGTGCTCGACATGGGTCGCGTGATCGCCGGCTGGTGCCGCTACACGCTCCGCGGCCAGGAGCCCCTGGAGTTCTCCGCCGTACACGGCGAGAAGCTCCGGGCCGACGGCACCGTCGACGCGGACAACGAGCACATCCACACCGACCGCTTCCAGGAGGATCTGGTGCGGCTGGGGCCCCACTCCCCCTCCTTCGAACCGCAGTTCAGCTACAAGGGATTCCGGTATGTGGAGCTTCAGGCCCGCCGGGGAACTCTCGAGGACCTCGAGGTCACGGGACTTCTCGCCCATGCGGATCTCTCCGTTGCCAGCGCTCTGACCAGTTCGGACGAGTACCTCGTGCGCTTCGACTCGGCGATGCGGGCGTCGCTCGCGAACAACATGCACCATGTCCCCACCGACACCCCGATGCACGAGAAGAACGGGTGGACCGGCGATGCCCTGACGGGGCTGAGCGCGATGGTGGCGAGCTTCGACATGCGCCGGATGCTGCGGAAGTGGGCGCGCGACCAGGCCGACGGCCAGCGCCCGGACGGCTCTCTCTCCGTGATCGCCCCGAATCCCGGCTGGGGGTATGAGGAGCTCTCCCCCGCGCCGGAGTGGACCTCGCTGCTGCCTGAGCTCCTCGACGAGCTCGCCACCGAGTACGGCGAGGTGGACATCGTGCACGAGCTCGGCCCTGCCGCCGCGGCCTACCTGTCCTACGAGCTCGGGCGCCGCGACGAGGACGGCCTCGTCTCGGGAGTCCTCGGCGACTACCTGACACCCGGCAGCCCAGGCCCCGCCCCGGAGGACAAGCGCCTCACGGCGTCGCTGTTCCTCGCGCACGGCCTGCGCGCCCTCGCCCATGCGGTCGAGCTCGCGAGCATCGACGGCAGCCCGGCCGACGGCAACCCCTGGACCTCGCGCGGCGACCGGATCGACGGGGTCCCCACCCCGGCGCAGCTGCTCGACGACGCCAACGGCCTCGAGGCCGCCGTGAACACCGTCTTCCTCGACCACCAGCGCGGGATCTACCGCGACCCGGGCTCCACGGAGTACCGCCAGACCAGCAACCTGGTGCCCCTGGCCTTCGGCGTCGTGCCCCCGGGCCGGGTGGCCACGGTGGTCTCCCACCTAATCGCGGACCTCGAGCTGCGCGACGCCCACCACGACTGCGGGCACATCGGCGTGCGCTTCCTGCTGCCCGTGCTCTCGGCGCACGGGCACGGCGAGCTCGCCCTCCGGGTGCTGTCGAACCCGACGGCGCCGGGCTGGAAGGCGTGGCTGGACGCCGGGAACTCCACGTTCATGGAGATGTGGCACGAGCCCCGCTCCTGCTCCCACTACTTCATGGGGACTCCCGCGACGTGGATCCACGAGAACGTGGCCGGGCTGCGCCGCGGTCCGGACGGGTGGCGGGAGTTCGACGTCGTCCCGGACCCCGATGTGCCCGTCGGCCGGATCGAGCTGTCCCGCCGCACGATCCACGGCGAGATCGTGGTCGACGTGGATCGCGACGCCCGGATCGTGACTCTCGAGGTGCCCGAGGGCACCCGCGCCCGCGTGATGCTCCCCGGCCTCGAGCAGCACCTGGACCCGGGACTCCACTCCGTGTCCTGGTGACCTGGCGAGCTGGCGAGCTGGCGACCCCCGCCACCCACTCGCCTGCCTGCCCGTGTGCTCACCCGGGACGCAGAACGACGCCCGCCGGTTCCGACATTTAGCCGGACCCGACGGGCGTCGTGGTCTTGACCGGGATCCGCGAGGCGGACCCGCCGGTCTTCAGGGCCGATCAGTGATCGGCCGGGGCGCTCAGATGGCGCGGATGTTCACTGCCTGCATGCCCTTGGGGCCCTGCTCGGTCTCGAACTCCACGCGCTGGTTCTCCTCGAGATCGCGGCGGCCGGTGCCGGCGATCGCGCTGAAGTGCGCGAACACATCGGCGGAGCCGTCCTCGGGGGCGATGAAGCCGTAGCCCTTGTCGGAGTTGAACCAGGTGACGATGCCAGTAGCCATGGCGATATTCCTTCGTTGTCGTGAACCACGTTCGTGGCCCGGGTATCCGTGGCGACGGCGCCGCCGCGGATGTGGTGCACCCCAGGCGTTGCGCCGACCGATGCGGTCGATGCTGCCAGGACGGGGTGCGTGTGCGGCCTCGAGGGCCGCCTGAGCCGCGGCCAGCGACATGAAGTCGCCGATGCGGCCGAACTGGGGCCCGAAGGCCGTGTGGACCGGCGCGTCAGCGGAAGGGCTGACGACATGGCCGGCGAACTCTCCGGCGAGCGTGGCGACATGGACGTCGTCATCGGCTCGGAGCCAGGAGAGGGTGGGGTGCGCTGCAATGACCAGCGATGCGGCCATCGGCGCGGACGAGAGGGGTGACGTCGAGACGTCGTCGTGCGTACTAAGCAGTGCGGAGGAGGTGATGAATACTCAATTTCGTAGGTGTTCTGCGCGACCGTCGTCGGTCGCCTCCGAAAGAGGCATCCAGCGCCGTGCGGCCATCCGCTCTCAGCACCCGAGCTCCGCGACCCTAGGGTGCGGTGCGTGCTGTCCCGCCGAGGCGAGATCGTGCGAACGACTCCGAGGAGACTACGGCATTCCCGGGGGTCACGGTGACACGATGTGATCCACCGGACGCATCGATGGCGGGACCTCACGGCGAGCCGACCATCAATTCCAGAGATGACCTGCACGATCACCCGGACGCGAGCGGAGCGACGGGCGTCGAGCACTGCCCGCGAGCCGGACGACCACGTGGTCAGCCGGCGGTGTGGCCAGCTGCCAGCACTGCCCCGCTCCGGGAGCAGGCACCGAGCTCACTCCTCCCATCGCACGTCGTCCGCCTCCTTGTCGCGACGCCATCCGCGCCAGACGGGTTGGCGCAGCCGTCCGTCCTCGGTGCGCTCGGTGTGCTGGACCTCGCCGACGAGGTCCGCACGCACCCATTCCGCGTCCCGACGGTCCGTCGCGGGCACGTCGTCCACCGGTGGGGTCTTCCGGGTGCGAGAAGCGAGCGTGCTCGCGATCTGCTCGAGGTCGCGGTCGCTGAATCCGGTGCCGACGCGACCGGCATAGCTCAGGTGTCCCTGGGCGTCGGGCACGGCGACGAGCAGGGATCCGATGCTTCCGGAGCGCGCGCCCCTTCCGTGCCGCCAGCCGATGACGACCACTTCCTGATGGCGGGCGTTCTTGAGCTTGATCCAGGTGCGGCTGCGCGTGCCGGGCCGGTAGATGCCGGTCTCCGTCTTCGCCATGACGCCTTCGAGCTGGAGCTCCTGCGAGAGGCCGATCGCGTGGTCGACATCGCCGTGATCGGCATGCGGCAGCTGGACGTGCTCGGTCGCCTCCACCGCGGCGAACAGGGCGTCGCGCCGCGCGCGGTACGGGGTGCGCAGCAGGGAGTCGCCGCCGCACACCAGAAGATCGAAGAGCATCACGTGCACCTCGACGTCCTTCCGCGCGCGCTCGACGTCGCGCTCGCGGGTGAGGCCGAGGCGCTGCTGGAGCCGGGAGAAGGAGGGCCGGTCGTGGGTGTCGAGCGCGACGATCTCCCCGTCGAGGACGGTCTCCCCCGCGGCGAGGATCTCGGGGTCGACTGCGTCCTGCAGCTCGGCGAGCTCGGGGAAGGTGGCGGTGAGGTCCTTGCCGCCACGGCTGGCCAGGCGCACGGCGTCGGCGGTGACGGTCGCGATGACGCGCACCCCGTCCCATTTCATCTCGAAGGCCCAGTCGTCCTGGTCCCGGATGTCCTCCCGACGGCCGAGGGTGGCGAGCATCGGGGAGATCGGAGCACTCGTCCCGGCCGGAGCAGATCGGGCTCCGGAGGAGGATGGCGCAGAGGGCGCCACGTCCCCTGCCGTCGACTGGTCCTTCATGAGGTGCAGCAGCCAGTTCGCGTCGGCCTTCTTCTCCGCCGCCGCAGACTTCTTCATCCCGCCCATGCCACCGGTGTGGAGGAAGGCGTAGCGCCTCGGCGCTCCGCCGAGGCCGCCATCCCCGCGACCGTGGCAGACGACGATGACCTCCTTGCCCTCGCGCCACTTCTCGATCTCGATCGTGCCGGAGTCCCAGAGGATGACGTCGCCACCGCCGTACTCGCCCGTCGGGATCGTCCCCTCGAAGGAGCCGTACTCGAGCGGATGATCCTCCGTCTGCACGGCGAGCCGGTTCACGTCCACGTCGAGCGGGGGCCCCTTGGGCACGGCCCAGGAGACCAGCACGCCGTCGTGCTCGAGGCGGAAGTCCCAGTGCAGGCTGGAGGCGTGATGCTCCTGGATCACGAACATCGGCGTCTCGGAGCGCAGGGCTTCGAGCGCATCCTGTTCGGCGTCGGAGTCAGAGTCAGAGTCGGAGTCGGAGCCTGCTGTCGGAACCGGTTCGGGGGTCTTCGTGGCATCGCGCTTGGAGCGGTAGACCTCCAGCCTGTCACGCGACGTGCCGGCCGACCCGCTCCCCGCGCTGCCGTTCATGCCCAGGGCCGCGATCGGGTCCGTGCCGTCCTCGATCCGCTGCAGGACCTCCTCGAACTCGAGCTGGTCGAGCTCGGGGTCCTCGATCTCCTCCCAGGTGCGGGGCGCCGCCACCGTGGGGCGCAGCCGGCCTCGCAGGGAGTACGGGCACACGGTGGTCTTGTGACCGTTGTTCTGCGACCAGTCCACGAGCACCTTGCCCGCTCGCAACGACTTCTTCATGTCGCTGACGACGTGATCGGGATGGTCGTCCTCGAGGGCCTTCGCCAGCTCGTGGGTGACCCGTGCGATCTCCTCCGCCGTGGTGACGCCATCCAGGGGTGCGTAGAGGTGGATGCCCTTCGATCCCGAGGTGACCGGATAGGACTCCATCCCCATGTCCTCCAGGATCTCCCGGCACCACTGGGCCACGCGGGCGCACTCGGGAAGCCCCACCCCCTCCCCGGGATCAAGATCCAGGACCAGCCGATCAGGGTTCGACGGTGCGAGGTCCTCGTCGAAGCGCCATTGCGGGGTGTGAATCTCCAGGGCGGCGAGCTGGGCGAGCCACACCAGCACGGCGGTCTCGTCGACCAGGGGGTAGGTCAAGGTGCCGTCCTTGTGCTCGATGTCCGCGCGCGGCACCCAGTCCGGTGCGTGGTCCTCGAGGTCCTTGCGGAAGAACACCGAGCCGGGATGCTCGGCCGTGCCCACCCCGTCGACCCAGCGCTTGCGGGTCGCGGGTCGACGCGTGGCCTGCGGGATCATCACCGCAGCGATGCGCCGGTAGTAGTCCAGCACCTCGCCCTTCGTGGTCCCCGTCGAGGGGTAATAGACCTTCTCGAGGTTCGAGACCTTCAGCGTGCGGCCGTCGACCTCGACCTTCTGCTCACCGGTAGCCATGGGCCCACTGTGCCCCCGTTCACGCGATCCGTCACGGGATCACCTGCGAAGCGACCGACTGCTCGACCCTGGTCAGGGCGCGGGCGGCGTGGTGTCATGGGGCATGCGCGCGATATGGAGCGGTGAGATCACGTTCGGGCTCGTCAACGTCCCGGTGAAGCTCTACGGGGCGACCAGGTCGCACGACCTCTCCTTCCACCAGGTCCACGACGAGGACCAGGGACGCATCCGGTACCAGCGCACCTGCGAGGTGTGCGGCCGCGAGATCGACTACGAGCACATCGACAAGGCGTACGACGACGGCGACAAGACGGTCGTCCTCACCGATGAAGAGCTCGAGGACCTGCCCGCCGAGGACAACGACGAGATCGACGTCGTGCAGTTCGTGCCCGATGAGCAGGTGGATCCGATCCTGCTGGGAACGTCCTACTTCCTCGAACCCGTCGGCCGGTCCTCGAAGGCGTACGTGTTACTGCGTCGGACCCTCGAGGACACTGAGCGCACGGCGATCGTCACCTTCACGTTGCGCACCAAGACCCGCCTCGGCGTACTGCGGGTCCATGGGGACCTGCTCGCCCTGCAGACCCTGCGCTGGCCGACTGATCTCAAGGACGTCGACTTCGGCCCGTCGAAGACGACGATCAGCGCCAAGGAGCTGACGATGTCGGCCTCGCTGGTCGAGCAGTTCAGCGGAGACTTCGATCCCGAGCAGTTCACCGATGAGTACCAGGTGCAGCTGCGCGAGCTGGTCGAGGCCAAGCTCGACGAGGGTGACTCGGCCGATACGGATGCGACGTTCGGCAAGGACGGGTCGGCCGATGAGGGTGACGACGGCGACGGAGGCGGGAAGGTCATCAGCCTGATGGACGCGCTGGAGCGCAGCGTGCAGAAGCGCCGCGGGTCCGGATCGTCGTCCGCGGAGACGAAGGCAGCACAGACGACGAAGGGGGCGGAGAAGACCGACGGACCGAAGAAGTCCGGGAGCTCCAAGAAGTCCGGCAGTGCGACAAAGACCGGTAGTTCGAAGAAGTCCGGCAGTACGAAGAAGTCCAGTAGTTCGAAGAAGTCCGGTAGCTCGAAGAAGTCCAGCAGCTCCAAGAAGTCGGGCAGTTCAAAGAAGTCCGCATAGGCGTCAGCCCGTACGTCGGCCCCCGCGAGTAGCCTGGCGCACGTGATCGACCGCGCCGGCCCCCAGCCCACAGCCATCGAGGTCAGGGGCGCCCGCGTCCATAACCTCCGCGATCTGGACGTGGACGTGCCGCTGCACCGCGTGGTGGGCATCGCCGGGGTCTCCGGCTACGGGAAGTCTTCGCTCGCGATGGGCGTGCTCTACGCCGAGGGCTCCCGCCGCTACCTCGACGCACTGTCCCGGGAGAGCCGGTTCACGGGATCACCTCGCGCTGAGAGCGGGGGTCTCGCGGGATGGGGATTGCCACGGTGGGTGGGGCGGCGAAGTGAACTGGCATGATTGCGGCCAGGGCTGCCGCGAGCTTAGGCGACGGTGGCCTATCCGCGCGGCAATCCCCGCCCGACCCCAAGCCACGTAGCTGCCCCCCATCTGCGAAGAACCGGGAAACCCTTGCGTGCTTCAGCATCTCGGGCAGCTCATTGAAGGACTCGAGGCCAACGTCCGCGGCGAGTTCGGTGCACTTCACGGGCAGAGCGAGCAGCCGGTGGACCCTCACCAGCTCCACCAACGGCGCCTCGCAGCGCAATCATGAGGATGAATCACTGCTCTTACGAAGGGCTGCAAAGACTATTGCGACCAGTGAAAAAGCGACGGCCGGCCAAATCTCGAGCAAGGTCCCACCAAGCGTTCTGCCTGTCAGAGCCGAATAGACCCAGACCCCGCCTCCAATAAGGATAAGCCAGAGAATCAGTCCCGTGACCAGACGGAAGGCTTTGTCTTCGAGGTTGGGCGAGATCTGCACGACGCGGCTCCCTTATTAAGGCTTCGGTGCGTTCTTCAGCGGAGCAAGCTGCGCAGCAGTCAGGCCAGCGGCCGACAATGCAGCGATAATCTTACCCTTGTACTTCCAGATCAATCGCGCAACCTTGATCACTACAGCCGAGCCAAGCGGGATGCCGACGCAGCTCATCACCGCATCCGCCAGCTGCATCATGACTGTGTTCTTGGTTGTCCCATTGCGGAAGATCCATGCGGATGCCAGCGCGCACTGAACAAGCGCGGCCGGGCCCGGGAGCGGAATTTTTGGAGTCGGCAACTCCCCCGTCGCCTGCCGCGCATACTTTACGACCTGCTCTTCGGGAAGTTCACCAAGTTCATCGAATGCCTTCTCGAGCTCCTCGTAGCTTTCGAACTTTGGTATCGAGGCGTCACATGATGCGGCCTCCCCAGCTGACTGCGTCTGACCGGGTTTTGGCACGGCGATGGCGGAACTCGAAAGTCCGGTCCCAACGCCACCGAGAACCAGCCCGGGCACAACTCGAAGCATAAGCGAACGACGGTCCATTTTGTCCTCTTCATTGAGTGAATACGAACGAGTGAAATACGTTACAAGCCCGCGCACTTATTCGTCAAATTGGCGCTCAGCACGCCCGCATCGTGAAGGACGGAGCCTGCTGATGCCCGTCTTGAGCGCGCTGGATGCGTGCCGTCGAGCCGTTCGTCATTGCTTCAACTCCGTTTTGTCAACAGTGCACCTCTGCCGAACTACCGAGCACCTCGGGACGCCTACCTCTAGGCCGGGTCCACCTCCACGTGCCGAGGCTCGTCGCCTCGGGTTCATGCCGAGATCGAGGAGTCCGAGAGCTTCGTGCTCGGCGGATCCCTCGAAGGCCGCGAGCAAGTGACGGAGGACGTCTTCACCATCGGCCGCGGGCGCCTGCGCACCACCAGGCCTGCACGGTTCGTGAGCTCGACATGGAGATCCCCCGCGGCCGGTTCACCGCGGTCACGGGCGTCTCGGGCTCGGGGAAGACCACGATGGTGCTCGAATCGCTGGTGCCGGCGCTGCGTGCCCGGATCGACGGGCGGCGCCCGCCGGCCCATGTGGACGAGATCGAGGACACCGGGCTGCGTCGGGTCCACCAGATCGATGCCACGCCGATCGGGGTGAACGTGCGCTCCACCGTCGCGACCTACAGCGGCGTGCAGGACGACCTGCGTCGGGCCTTCGCCCGCACCGACGCGGCCCGCGAGCAGGGGTTCACGCTCGGGGACTTCTCCTACAACACCGGCTCGCTGCGCTGCCCGCGCTGCGAGGGCACCGGGCGGGTCTCGCTGGACGTCCAGTTCCTCCCGGACATCGATATCGACTGCCCCGAATGCGGCGGGCACCGCTACGCCCCGGAGGCCGACGAGATCCTGCGACCGCGCCCGGATTCACCCGTCGGGGTGTCTCTGCCCCATCTGATGTCGCTCACGGCGCACGAGGCGCTCGACGCGGTCGGTGATCTGCCGGCGGTGCGCAAGAAGCTGCAGGCCCTGGTCGATCTGGGGCTGGGCTATCTCACGCTCGGCGAGGACACCCCGGCGCTGTCCGGTGGGGAGGCGCAGCGGCTCAAGCTCGCCGGGCAGATCGACCGCCGCCAGGACGACGCCCTGTTCGTGTTCGACGAGCCCAGCGTGGGCCTGCACCCGCGGGACGTGCGCACCCTGCTGTCCGTGCTGGATCGCCTCGTCACCCGCGGCGCGACCGTCGTGGTCATCGAGCATGATCTGGACATGGTCGCCAACGCCGACCACGTGATCGACATGGGGCCCGGCGGCGGCGAGGCCGGCGGCCGGATCGTCGCGACCGGCACCCCGGCGGATGTTGCCGCGGTCGAGGCCTCGGCCACCGGCCGGTATCTGCGCGACCACCTCGCCGCGGACGACGACCGCTGACCCCCAGCATCGCCGCTCAGATCCCGGGGTCACCCTCCCCCACCTCGGCCCGCAGCCGGTTCCAGGCCAGGGTTGCCAGCAGCAGCGCCTGGTCCGCGAGCACGGAGTCGTCGAAGCGGGCCTGCGGGGAGTGGTTCGAGGCGGGCAGCTGCTCCGGGTCGAGGTCCTTCGCCGCTCCCACGTAGCCGTACGCCCCGGGGATCTCCGCGAGCACGCGGGAGAAGTCCTCGGACCCGGTGCGCGGGTTCGCCAGCTCCTGGTAGCGCTCCGCGCCGAACAGGGCGCGGGCGGTGTCCGCGAAGGTCGCCGCCTCGACGTCGTCGTTGATCGTGGCGGGGAGGACCGTGCGCATGGTGGCGTGCACCGTGAGGCCGTGGGCGCGGCCGATGTCGGTGACGAAGCGGGGCAGCTCGGCGACCAGCGATTCGGTGGTGGCGTTGCTGAACGAGCGCACACCGGCCCGGAAATGGGTCTGATCGGGGATGATGTTCGGCGCGCTGCCCGCGTGGATCTCTCCGACGGTGAGCACCACGGGGTCGAAGGCGCTGTAACGGCGAGTGATGTGGGTGTACAGCGCGGAGACCATCTCGGCGGTGGCCGGCACCGGGTCCAGGGCCTCGTGGGGGCGTGAGCCGTGGCCTCCGCGCCCCACCACGCGCACGTCGAGCACAGAGTAGGCGGCCATCAGAGTGCCGGGGCGACTGGCGATCGTCCCGCTGGCAACGTCCGCGGCGACATGGATCCCGTAGGCGGCGATCGGCCGCTCCCCCGCCGCGTCGAGCACACCCTCCCGCAGCATCACACCCGCGCCGTCGTAGCCCTCCTCCCCGGGCTGGAACATGAAGATCACGGCACCGGGAAGGTCCGCGCGCCGGGCGGCGAGCAGCCGCGCCGCCCCCACCAGCCCGGCGACGTGCAGGTCATGACCGCAGGCGTGCATCGCCCCGTTGGTCGAGGCGAAGGGCAGGCCGGTGTCCTCCACGAGCGGGAGGCCGTCCATGTCCCCGCGCAGCAGCACCACCGGCCCGGGACGGCCGCCGCGGAGCACTGCGATCACCGAGGTGGTCTCGGCTCCCAGCGTGATCTCGAGGTCGAGATCGGCGAGCGCGTCGAGCACGAGCTGCTGGGTCACGGGCAGCTGCAGCCCGATCTCGGGGGTGGTGTGCAGCCGCCGCCGCAGATCGATCAGCTGCTCGAGGAAGCGGTCGTCACCGGGGGCGAGGTCTGCCATGCGAGGGTCCTTCCACGTGATCAGGGGTTATCCCATCCTGGCCCGCTGGCGGACCTGCCGCCACCGCGTCCCGCGCGCCGCACCTCAGGCACCGACAGCGATGACCCCGCGGAGCATGCGCGGCCCCTCGACCTCGTCGAGCACGGCGAGCGCGAAGTCCTCCATCGAGATGCGGGAGGTGCCGTCCGCAGCGATCACGAGGTCGGGGACGGACCCGTCACGCCCGAGGTGGAGGCGATAGGAGCCCTGGCCGAGGCCCGGCGCGCGGTCCGCGCCGGCCGGGAAGTCCGCGGCAGGCGCGAAGTCCGCCGCCGGCGCCAGGTAGGTCCAGGCACTCTCCCGACCGGCCGCCTGCAGGATCTCGAGCTGGCGGGTGCTCGCGGCGGCGATCGACCGGATCGTCGGGGGCACCCAGCGCGGGTCCTCGAGCGCCGTCCGCCCGGTGCCGGGCACGCGCAGCGGCGAGGCGCCGCCCACGACCAGCAGGCGGGCGCCCGCCCGGGCCGTTCCGGTGGTGAGACCCGCGGTCACCGCGACCACGTCGGCCTCTCGCCCGAGCGCCGGCCGTGTCGCCGCGATGACGACGTCCATGCGCGCCGCGGCCGCGGCCACCGCTTCGGTGTCGGAGGCATCCACCCTCATCCCCGTCGTCCGAGACGCGATGGTGATCGCGTGGCCCCGCCACTGCGCCTCGGCCGCGATGCGCGAGCCTGCCGCGCCGGTCCCCCCGATGATCAGGATCCTCATGCCGACCCCTCCCGTCGGCGCGACGTCCTCTGGGCGGCGACCACCGCGATCAGCGCGAGGGCGAAGCCACCCAGCTGGACGGCGGTGAGCTGCTCGCCGAGCACGAGGTATCCGAGCACGGCGGCGACCAGGGGTGAGAGCACCGGCAGGAAGGCGGCGCTCCCGGCCGGCATCCGACCCAGCCCCCGGAACCACAGCGCATAGGCGAGCAGCCCGCCCACGAGCGTCAGCCAGGCGTAACCCGCCACGGCCTGCGCGTCGAGCGCCGGCGGCGCACCTTCGACGGCCACGGCGAGCGGGAGGATCACCAGACCACCGGCCGTGAGCTGCCAGCCCGCGAAGGCGATCGGGCCGACGGGTGGGCGCCACTTCTTGGACAGCACGGTGCCCACCGCCATGGACGTCACGCCGCCCAGGCCGGCGAGGACCCCGAGCGGATCGAGCGCGGCGTCGGGCCCGAGCACCATGGCTGCGACCCCGAGGACGGCCATGATTCCCCAGGTCAGCCGTCGTGCGGTCGGTCGTTCCCGGAGCAGGACGGCGGCGAGCACCGCGACCAGCAGCGGCCCGGTGGCACCGAACACTCCCGCCACTCCCCCGGGCAGCAGGTAGGCGGCGAGGAACAGCAGCGGGAAGAAGGCGCCGATGTTGAGCGTCCCCAGGAGCAGGGAGCGCCACCACCAGTGACCGTGCGGGAGAGCGCGGCCGAGGGCGAGGGCGAGCAGCCCGGCGGGCAGCGCCCGCAGGACCCCGGACCACAGGGGATGGTCTGGGGGCAGCAGCTCGGTGGTGACGACATAGGTGGTGCCCCACGTGATCGGGGCGATCGCGGTCAGGGCGACGGTGAGTGCCGCAGCCGAGCCGGGCAACGGAACCGGCGGGACCCCGTGACCGCGCGGAGGCGAACCGTCGACCTTGAATCCTTCGACCTCTAACTGTTTCATGGTTGAGAATCTAGACACCCGGTAGGCTTGCATCAAACAGTTAGGCATCGAATATTCTGGAGGCGATGACATGGCCGACCGCGTGAGCGACTTCCTCGCCCAGTGGGCCCGGGAACGCCCGGACATCGACGCGACCCCGATGGGGGTGATCGGCCGCCTCTCCCGCGTCGGGGAGATCGTCAGCCGCACCCTGCAGGCGACGTTCCAGGAATACGGCCTGCATCGCGGGGAGTTCGACACCCTCGCCACCCTGCGCCGCTCCGGGACGCCGTTCACGCTCACGCCCGGCGAGCTGGCCGCATCGAGCATGGTCACCGGCGCCGCGATGACCAACCGCCTGCAGCGCCTGGAGGACAAGGGCCTGCTCGAACGCACGATGGACCCCTCCAATCGGCGTCGCGTGCTCGTGCGCCTGACCGACGCCGGCCGGGAGCTGGTGGACGAGGTCGTGGTCCCGCACGCACACGGCGAACAGGAACTGCTGGACGCCCGCCTCAGCCGCACGGAGCAGACTCAGCTGGCGATGCTGCTCGAACGCTTCCTGGAGAGCTCGGGCGACACCTCCATCCACGACGCGACCAAGGACTGACCATGGACCAGAGCACGACAGACACGTCCGCACCGACCCCGACCCCGACCCCGACCCCGACCCCGACCACCATCGTCATCACGGGCGCCTCCGACGGCATCGGCGCCGCCGCGGCCCGCCAGCTCGCCGGCCCGGGCAACCGGCTGCTCCTCGTGGGCCGTTCACCGGAGAAGACCGCGGCCGTCGCGCATGACGTCGGCGCCGAGCACTTCGTCGCCGATTTCGCCCGCCTCGACGACGTGCGCCGCCTCGCGGAGGAGCTCTCGGAGGCGACGGCCGGGCACGGCATCGACGCGCTCGCCAACAATGCAGGCGGGATCTTCGGTGACCGCACCCCCACCGTCGACAGCTTCGAGAAGACCATGCAGGTCAACCATCTCGCCCCGTTCCTGCTCACCAACCTCCTGCTGCCGCGCCTGCTGGCCGGGGGCGCCGCGATCGTGAACACCTCGAGCGTCGCGCACCGGCTGTTCGGGCACCTCGACGTCGAGGACCTCGACAACGCGCGCCGCTACAGCCCGCGCAAGGCCTACGGGGACGCGAAGCTCGCCAACGTACTGTTCTCCCGCAGCCTGCATGCGAAGTTCCACGACCAGGGGATCTCCTCCGCGGCGTTCCACCCCGGACTGGTGCGCACGAGCTTCTCCGCCGGCTCCCGCAGCCCGATGCGCTGGCTCTACCAGTCACCGCTGGCACGCCTCGCGCCGATGATCAGCTCCGAGCAGGGCGGCGCGACCCTGGCCTGGTTCCTCACCGGCACGCCGGGCTCGACCTGGACCTCGGGGCGCTACTACGACCAGGACCGGCCCACGACGCGCGTGAACCCACAGGCCGACGACCTCGAGCTCGCCGAGGCGCTGTGGCAGCGCAGCGCAGAACTTGTGGGGCTGCCGCACACCGCCTGAACGCGCGCCGCGCACGGCACCCGGGACCGCGTCCCCCTGGGTGCCGGCGTCCGCCCTCGCACCCGGGGCCCCATCCCCTTCCACCCCAGGTTAGGGTTGCCTTCATAGCGCCGGACCCGGCCGCGACGACTCTTCTCCTCGAAGGCCCCATGCCCACCTCGCCCACCAGCGGCTCCCTGCTCCGACGAGCCGTCGGTCGTCGGCTGCGCTTCGTGATCCCCGGACTCGTGCTGATGTCCACCTGGCAGCTCTGCGAAGCCCTCGTCCCGATCTCGATCGGACTGATCGTGGACCACGCGATCGTGCCCCGGGACCGCACCGCCCTGCTGCTCTCGATCGTCGGCCTCCTGGCGCTGTTCACGGTGCTCTCCTTCGCCTATCGCTTCGGGGCGCGACGGATGAACACGGCACTGCAGCTCGAGGCCCACGAACTGAGGGTCGAGGTGGCACGCCATGCGCTGCTGACCCGCGGCGCGCTCGACGGGCGCCGGCCGGGCGCGGTCCTGTCGCTCTCGTCGGCGGATGCCGACGTCGCCGCGATGATCTTCCGACAGCTCGCCTCCGGGGGCTCCGCGCTCATCGGCATCGCCGGCGCCTCCGCGTACCTGCTGTGGGTCGACCTCCCGGTGGGCCTGGTCGTGATCCTCGGGGTCCCCCTCGCCCTCGTGGTCGTCGCCGGCCCCTCCCGGGCGATCTCCCGGCGCAGCGGTGATCAGCAGGCGGCGGTCGCCGAGGCCGGCGCGGTCGCGAGCGACACCATGGGCGGCCTGCGGATCCTCAAGGCCATCGGCGGTGAGCGCTGGGCCTCGCAGCGGTACCACCGCGCCTCCGCCGACGCGGCCGCCGCCGGGGTCCGCACGGCCGATGTCTCCGGTCGAGTCTCCGGCCTGGGCGCCCTCGGCGTCGGCGTCATCCTCGCGGGGGTGGTGCTCATGGCAGGCTGGCGTGTGACCACGGGCGACCTCAGCGTGGGCCAGCTGGTCTCGGTGATCGGCGTGGCCGTGTTCTTCTCCGAGCCGATCCAGACCCTCACCATGACGATGACCGTCTTCGCCCGCTCCCATGGCGCGGCCGGGAAGATCGCGGACTTCCTGGGCGGCGGTCGATCCGTCGAGCCGACGGGGCCGCTGCCCACCGGCTCCGCGATCGCCGTCGACTCCCTGGACCTCGGGATCCACCACATGGTGGACCTGCGGATCAGCGACGGGGTGCTGTGCGTCCTGGACGTCTCGGAGCCCGCGGCGGCCCTCCGGCTCGCCCGGGCCCTCTCGGGCGGTGCGGGCGCAGATCGGGTCCTCGTGGGCGGCTCCCGCCGCGACGAGATCGCCCGCCCCCTGGCCGGGTCGATGATCAGCGCGCCGCATGCGGCGGATCTCTTCGCCGGCACGATCCGTTCGAACATCACGATGCTCCACGACCCGGGCACCCCGGTGCCCGATTCGGTGCTCGCCGCCTCAGGGACCGCGGAGGTGCTCGGGGTGGTCACCGGCGGCCTGGACCACGAGGTGCGCGAGGCGGGCAGCAACCTCTCCGGCGGCCAGCGCCAGCGGATCGCCCTGGCCCGTGCCCTGTACGCGGACCCGGAGGTGCTGGTGCTCGAGGATCCCACCAGTGCCGTCGACTCGGTGACCGAGTGGCAGATAGCGCGGGGCGTGCAGCGGGAGCGCGCCGGCCGCACCACCCTCGTGCTCACCTCCTCCCCGGCCTTCCGTGCCCTGGCCGACGAGATCCACGAGATCCACGAGATCCACGCCGAGGGATCCGCCGATCCGGACCCGGATCCAGCGGCGGCGGCCTCGGCCGTGACTCGCGTCCCGACCCTGACGGGCCCTGACCGCGAGCAGGCCGGCGAGCAGGCCGGCGAGCAGGACCACGAGACCGCCGGGGGTGAGCGATGATCCTGCCCACCGCCTCCCGGCGGCGAGTCCTCGCGGCTCTTCGCCCCCTCCTGTCCGGCCGCCTCCTCCTGCTGCTCCTGATCGCCGTCGCCGGGTTCGTGACCGCGCTGGCCGGCCTCGTCGGCCCCTGGGTCGTGGGCGGGCTCGTGGACGCGCTGCGCGTCGAGACCTCGATGCGCCCGGTGGTCCAGGGCGCCGTCTGGATCCTTGTCGCCGGCATCGTGGGCGGTCTGGGCACCTGGTTGAGCCGCTGGTGGATGGGCGCGCTCGCGGAGCCGGCCGTCGCATCGCTCCGGGAGGACGTCCTGGACGCAGCCCTCGCCGTCGACTCCTCCGTGGTCGAGAGCGGAGGGCGCGGAGATCTCGTCTCCCGTGTCGCGGAAGATTCCCGCGTGGTCACCGAGGCCGCCTCGGCCATCCTGCCGATGTTCCTGCAGTCGCTCTTCGTGGTGGTGGTCTCCGCCGCGGGCATGACGGTGGTGGATTGGAGGCTGGGTCTCGTCGGCCTCGTCGCCGTCCCCATGTACGCGTTGACGCTGCGCTGGTACCTGCCCCGCTCCGGGCCGATCTACGCCCAGGAGCGGATCGCGTTCGGTGTGCGCTCGCAGCGCATGCTCGGCGGCATCGGCGGCGCCACCACCCTGCGGGCGTACGAGGCCGAACGGGTCGAGCTCGAGCGCATCGACGCCGCGTCGGCCGATGCGCGCACCCTCTCGATCGACGTGTTCCGCTTCCTCACCCGCGCCTTCTCGCGCAACAACCGGGCCGAGGCGGTGGTCCTCGCCGCCCTCCTGGTGGCCGGGTTCCTCCTGGTCGAGTCCGGTGGGCTGACGGCCGGCGGCGTCGCGACCGCAGCGCTGCTGTTCCACCGCCTGTTCAATCCGATCGGCGCACTGGTCGGCATGTTCGACGAGATCCAGTCCGCCGGCGCCTCGCTCGCACGGATGGTCGGCGTGATCGACCTGCCGTCGTCGTCGACACGATCAGCACGTGCGGCAGAACCAGTCGGCATCGCGGCGATGGCGGGCGCCCTGACCCTCGAGACGCTGCCGCCGGCGGACGGCTCGCTGCTGCTGGACGGCGTCGAGCACTCCTACGAGGTCGACCACCCCGTGCTCGCCGCGGTCGATCTGCGGATCGCGCCGGGCGAGGTGGTCGCCGTCGTAGGTGCCACCGGCGCCGGCAAGTCGACGCTCGCCCAGATCGCCGCCGGCACCGTGCTGCCCACGACCGGGACCGTCCGCCTGGGAGCCGACGCCGTTCGCGACCTCTCCGCCCCTGCACTGCGACGACGGATCTCGATGGTCAGCCAGGAGGTACACGTCTTCGCCGGCACCCTCGCGGAGAACGTGCGCGTGCCCGCCCCGGAGGCCGACGACGGTGCCGTCCTCGCCGCCCTGAGCACCGTCGGGGCCCACCGCTGGGTGAGCAGTCTGCCCGACGGCACCGACACCGTGGTGGGCGACGGCGGGCAGCCGCTGACAGCCATGCAGGAGCAGATGCTGGCTCTCGCCCGCATCGTCCTGGCGGATCCGGAGTTCGTGGTCCTCGACGAGGCGACGGCGGAGGCCGGCTCCTCCGGCGCCCGGGATCTCGAGACCGCGGCACGCGGGGTGCTCACGGGCCGGGGCGGGCTCGTGGTCGCCCATCGCCTGTCCCAGGCCGTCACCGCCGACCGCGTGCTGGTGATGAAGGGCGGCAGGATCGTCGAATCAGGAACCCACGAGGAGCTCAGCCACGGCGACGGCCTCTACGCGACGCTCTGGGAGGCCTGGACCGCACGGTGAGGGCGATCCGCCGCGAGGCGTCGGCCCCACAACCGTCGCCGTCGCGGAGGTCGCCGTGCTGGGACGGGGTGGAGTCGAGCGGCTCGACCAGGCAGGATGGATGCTCAGGACCCCACCCCGATCAGCACCAGGAGCCCCCATGACCGCTGTCGTCGTCACCGCCATCTTCTACCCCAAGCCCGGCAAGAAGCAGGAGCTCGCGGACGCCATGCAGCGCGGCATCGCCGCCGTGCACACCGAGGAGGGCTGCGAGCTCTACTCCATCCACGACGCCGAGGACGGCACGATCACCATGATCGAGAAGTGGTCCTCCGTCGAGGCGCTCGACGCCCACGGTGACAGCGACCAGGTGAAGATCTTCCGCGCCGACGTCGCCGACCTCGTCGAGAAGCCGGGCCTGGTCACCCGCATGACCCCCATCCCCGCCGGCACGGAGGCCCAGGGCCTGCTCTGAGCGGACAGAGCTGCTGCACGACCAGCTCGACAGCGCGGCGGCCGACGGGACCATCCCGTCGGCCGCCTCTGTTTTTCAGCGGCCGCCACCAGGGTGACCATCGGTGCCGCTACAGCCAGCACAGCCACCACGCCGGCACCCCATCGAGGCCACCCTCGAGACCGCCGCGGGCCGGTGGCGCTGACTTGCTCACCCTCGATAACGTACTAATCAGCTGATACGGTTTGTGTCACCTGACTGATACGGATCGAGGTTTCTTCCGATGTGGTTCCTGTACATCCCCCTCGTCGTGGGCGTGCTCGGCGCGGCGCTGCTGAGACTCGTCCTGCGGAGGAGGCTCCCCCGCCTCGCTCGGCCGGTCGGCCTCGTGACCGCTCTGGCTGCCGGCGCCTCGTCGCTGATCATGATCGTGTTCTCGACGTCCCCGTTGATCCCGATGTATGTCACCGACCTCCAGTCCTTCCCCTGGGACGTGTACGCCGCCGTACGCTTCGTGCTGCCGCTGGCGCTCGGGGTCCTCACGGTGCTCCTGCTCGGACTCCCTGCGCGCGGCCGTCGCTCCAGCGGTGCCCAGCTGACGCGGCGCACCTGGACCTCGTTCCTGAGCGGGCCATGGATGGTGACCCTCGGGATCGTGCTCGCGCTCGTCGTCACCATCACCGTGGCCACCGGTCTGGTCTCGGAGCGTGATGAGGCCGGCCACTTCACGCGTTATGTCATCGAGCTGGGCAGCGGGGGCGCGGAGACCGACTTCTACGGTTGGCACTACTCCCTGGCGCCGATGATCACCCTGGTCCTCCTGCTCGCTGCCACAGTGATGGCATGGGCGGGCATCGCCCGGCCGCCGCATCCGGAGGACGTCGAGCAGGACATCGCGCAACGCCGCCTGCGGAGCACGAACGTCGCCCGCATCACGACCGGAGCGCTGCTGCTCCACCTCGCGTCGGTCCTCCGTCTCCTGAAGTCGACGTCCACGATGAGTCTCACCGTCGGTGCCGAATCGGGAGAGCACTTCTCCACGGGTTCGGCGTTCTCCGACCTGGCACCCTTCCTGGAATATGGCGCCCCGCTCCTCGCCGCGATCGGCCTGGGGCTCTGGGTCTACACCGCGCTGACGGCTCTCCCTCGGTCCGCGAGAACCTCCCGGGAGTCGGCATGATCATCGAGATCACCCCGGCCGGTGGGAGCCCGGCCGAGCAGATCCACGACCAGATCGCCGGGCTGATCACGACCGGCGCCCTCGCCCGTGGGGACCGCCTGCCCTCCGTCCGGCAGCTCGCCACCGATCTGCAGGTCGCCCCGGGCACCGTGGCGAAGGCCTACCGGGCGCTGGAGGCCAGCGGGCTGATCGTCTCCCGCACCGGCTCCGGGTCCCGGGTGAGCGACCAGGCCTCCCCCGTCTCCCCCGCCGTCGCCCGCGCCGCGCGACGCCTCGCCTCGAGCTCGCGCGAGGACGGTCTCGACCTGGACGCCGCCATCCGGGTGCTCCGCGCCGTGTGGTGACCACCGCGTGGTGACACCGCGAGCTCCCTGCCGACTGCTTTGTGTCCGCAGATCACGCGCCCCGTGCACGGCAGCCCCCTCCAGAGGCAGACTCGAGGCACACGCACCGAGCGAGGAGACGCCCATGAGCACCACCGCCCAGACCCCCGACAGCGCCACGACCACCTGGCAGGGCTTCCGCCGCCGTCGCGACGAGTCCCTGGCCGCTCCCCACGGCATCCTCGCCCAGGTGGGGATCCGGTGGATCGATCCTACGGCCGGCCCTCAGCGCCTCGAGGGCGTGCCCGGCAGCTGGGAGATCGTGGAGGATCGGGCAGTCGTCCACCTCGAGGGCACAGAGCTGACGGTGCTCGCCGATGCCCCTGACGTCGAGGTCCACGAGGACGCCGACCGCACCACCGTGACCGTGACCGGCACCGGCGATGTGCGCCTGGCCAGCTACGGCGAGGACGTGCAGATCGACGTGATCCGTCGCGGTGGGCGGATCGGCCTGCGTCTGCTCGACCCGTCGGCCCCGCGCCTGACCGCCTTCGACGGCGTGCCTACCTTCGACTACGACCCGGCCCTCGTGCTGACCGGCACCTGGCGGCGCGAGACCACCACCGTGACGGTCGACTCCGCGATGCCGTGGCTGCAGCAGGAGCTGCCCTCCCCCGGTGTGGCCACCCTCGAGATCGACGGCACGGCCGTGGACCTCGTGCTGACCGGGGAGTCGAGCATCCTGTTCACCGACGAGACCTCCGGGACCGACACCGCCGACTGGCGCCAGGTGAGCGCGCAGCTCGACGACGACCAGGTGCGGGTGGATCTCAACTATTCCCTGAACTTCCCCTCGGCCTTCAGCGCCTGGGGCACCTGCCCCAGGCCGCCGGCGGGCAATCACCTGCCGCTCGCGGTGCGGGCCGGGGAGTCCCGGGTGGAGCCCACGGAGCGCTGAACGGCGGAAACGGCGGGAACTGCACGAACAGCGCCAGCACCTTAGGATCGCGGGATGCTCGAGAACTCCTCCGCGCGCCCCGCGCAGCCCGCATCCGGCCCCGCTGAGCCCGGAGCCGATGCGACCGGAACTGCTGCGGCAGAGGCCGCTCCGGCCGGAACTGCAGCAACAAGATCCGCCGATGACCGTTCGTCGGGCCGGGGCCGACGGGGCGGCGTGCCGTGGGGGTCCGTGCTGCGCAACGTCGCCCTCGTGGTCGCCGTGCTGGCCATGATCTGGCTCGCGCTGAACGTGCGCCTGCCATCGCTCGACGAGCTGCGCGCCGAGTTCGCCGAGCTCGGCGCCTGGGGTCCGCTCGCGTTCATCGGCCTCTACGCCGTCGTCGCCCTCACCCCGATCCCGGTGACGATCATGGCCGTGGCCGGCGGGATGCTCTTCGGCCTGCCGTTCGGGACCGTGCTGTCGATGATCGGCGTGGTGCTGGGCTGCTGGGGCGGCTACTGGATCGCCCGCGGCCTGGGGCGCGAGACCGTGATGCGGGGCCTGGGCTCGCACGCGGACATGGTCGAGGACCAGCTGGAGAACGGGGGCTTCTACGCCGTGTGCACCCTGCGCCTCATGCCCGGCATCCCCTACTGGCCGGTGAACTACGGCAGCGGCGCACTGGGCATCACGAGCCGCGACTTCCTCATCGCCACCGCCCTGTCGGCGCTGCCCGGCCAGATCTCCCTCATCGCGATCGGCTCCTTCCTCGCCAACCCCGACATCGGCCACGGCATCGCCGTGGTGATCTCCTGGATCATCGTGATCGTCCTGACCTTGATGTCCTACCGCCGCTGGCGGGCCACGCGTACCGCCGACGCCTGAGCGCCCCGTCCCGTCGTTCGCTCCCCCACTCCGATTCCTCGGCACGGACTCCTCCGCGCCACCTCGACGGATGCCGAGTCCCGGGCTGCCTGTTCCGTGCCGTCGCCAGGACTAGACTGCTCTCACGCCGCCGGAGCTACTCCTCAGATCCATGCTCGGAGATCGCCCCGCCCGGCCGCAGTGCGTCAGTCGGCGCACGCCGTCGCCCTCCGGAGACCCCGGCCCGTGGTCCCCGGCCATCCCTGAGGACGTGTCATGTCTACAACGACCGAGGCCAAGCGCGGGTTCAGCCCGCGCGTGGCCCTGCAGAAGGTCGGCACCTCGCTGTCGAACATGGTGATGCCGAACATCCCGGCCCTCATCGCCTGGGGCATCCTCACCGCCTTCTTCATCGAGGACGGCTGGACGCCGAACGCTCCGCTCGAGAGCGCCGTCGGCCCGATGATCCATTACCTGCTGCCGCTGCTGATCGCGAACACCGGCGGTCGCATGATCTACGAGGCACGCGGCGCCGTGGTCGGCGTCATCGCCACCATGGGCGTGATCGCCGGCTCCGACTGGCTGATCGCCCAGGACAACGCCGCAGCGCTCAAGGAATGGCTCGCCAGCGGGAAGGCCGAAGCCGACTTCGCGGCCCTGCCCCAGGTGCACATGTTCATCGGCGCGATGATCATGGCGCCGCTCGCGGCCTGGATCATGAAGAAGCTCGACAAGCTGTGGCAGGACCACATCCCCGCCGGCTTCGAGATGCTCGTGAACATGTTCTCCGCCGGGATCTTCGGCTTCATCATGCTGGCGGCCGGCTTCTTCGGCCTCGCCCCGCTGGTGAACGCCCTGATGACCCTGCTGGCCAACGGCGTCGCCGCACTGATCAACGCGCACCTCCTGCCGCTGGTCTCGCTCCTCATCGAACCCGCGAAGGTCTTCTTCCTCAACAACGCCATCAACCACGGTGTGCTGACCCCGCTGGGCATCGCCGACGCCGCCACCAACGGCAAGTCGGTGCTGTTCCTGCTCGAGTCGAACCCCGGACCGGGCGTCGGCATCCTGCTCGCCTACACGTTCTTCGGACGCGGCGCCGCACGGGCCTCCGCACCGGGCGCCGCGATCATCCAGTTCTTCGGCGGCATCCACGAGATCTACTTCCCCTACGTGCTCATGAAGCCGATCCTCATCCTCGCCGCGATCGGCGGCGGCATGTCAGGCGTGTTCGTCAACGTCCTGTTCAACACCGGGCTCAAGGCCCCCGCCTCCCCGGGATCCATCCTCGCGATCTACGGCGTCGCCGCCCGCGACTCCTACCTGGGCATCACCCTCGCCGTGCTCGCCGCGGCCGGAGTGAGCTTCCTGCTCTCCACGCTGTTCCTCAAGATCGGCAAGCAGGACGACGGCGACATCGCCGCCGCCACCGCCAAGATGGAGGAGATGAAGGGCAAGAAGTCCTCCGTCGCCGGCGCCCTGACCGGCGCGGGTGCCGGAGCCGGAGCGGCCGCCGCGGCCGACGGCTTCGGCCACACCGGGCGCATCGACAAGATCGTCTTCGCGTGCGACGCAGGCATGGGCTCCTCCGCCATGGGCGCGACCGTGCTGCGCAAGAAGGTGCGCGCTGCCGGCTTCGACGACGTCGAGGTCACCAACAAGGCGATCTCCTCCCTGAACGACGAGTGGGACGTCGTCGTCACCCAGAAGGAGCTCACCGACCGGGCCCGTCAGCGCACCGGCTCCGCCGTGCACGTCAGCGTGGACCAGTTCATGAACTCCCCGCGCTATGACGAGGTCGTCGAGCTCGTGCACGAGCGCAACGATCCCCAGGCGGAGACCGACTCCGAGCCGGTCGGCGCAGGAGCGACCGCCGCCACCGTCGGTGCCGGAGCAGCCGGAGCAGCAGGCGCGGGCGCTGGCGAGGGCCACGGCCGTCGTGCGGCCGAGACGACCGCTCCCCAGCACGAGTCGGCGGGTGCCGCCGGAGCGTCCGAGGCCCCTGACTCCTCCGACGCCGCTGCCGCCTCGGACACCTCGGCCGCCTCCCCGGAGATCCTCTCCCCCGAGAGCATCGTCCTCACCGGCACCGCGACCGATTCCGCCTCCGGCATCGACGAGGCCGGTGCCCTGCTGGTGGGCGCAGGCGCCGTGGACCAGGGATACGTCGACGCGATGCACGCCCGCGAGGCCACGGTCTCCACGTTCATGGGCAACGGCCTGGCCATCCCCCACGGCACCAATGACGCGAAGTCCACCATCAAGCGTTCGGCGATGTCGTTCGTGCGCTACCCCGACGGCATCGAATGGAACGGCAACCCGACCAAGTTCGTGATCGGGATCGCCGGGGTCGGCAACGAGCACCTCGAGCTGCTCCAGAAGGTCGCCATGACCTTCTCCGATCCCGCCCAGGTCGAGCGCCTCGAGCAGGCCACCAGCGCCGAGGAGATCCTGGCGATCTTCGGCGACGAGAAGGAGTGATCGTATGACCAAGGCAGTGCATTTCGGCGCGGGGAACATCGGCCGCGGATTCGTGGGCCTGCTGCTCCACCAGGCCGGCTACGAGCTCGTGTTCGCGGACGTCGCCGACGCCCTGATCACCCAGCTGCAGGAGGCGGATTCCTACGAGGTGCGCACCGTCGGCCAGAACCCGACGCGGACCGTCGTCGACGGCTTCAGCGCAATCAACTCGACGAAGGATCCCGAGGGCCTGACCGAGCAGATCGCGTCGGCCGACGTCGTCACCACCGCCGTCGGCGCGCACATCCTGCGCTTCGTCGCACCGAACATCGCCGCCGGCATCGCGGCCCGCCCCGCCGGGGCCCCCCGCCTGGCCGTGATGGCCTGCGAGAACGCGATCAACGCGACCGATCTGCTGGAGCAGGAGATCCGCGCCAACTACCAGGGCGAGGACCTCGACGACAAGGCGCTGTTCTCCAACACCGCGGTGGACCGCATCGTGCCGGTGCAGGCCGAGGGTGCGGGACTGGACGTCACCGTGGAGGACTTCTACGAGTGGGCCGTGGATCGCACGCCCTTCGCCGGCCAGGAGCTGGACGTCCCGGGCATCACCTGGGTGGACGACCTCGGCCCGTACATCGAGCGCAAACTGTTCACCGTGAACACCGGTCACGCCACCACCGCCTGGTTCGGCTGGGCCGCGGGTCATTCGACGATCGCCGACGCGATCTCCGATGCCGCGGTGCACGGCCGGGTCACCTCGGTCCTCACGGAGACCTCCGAGCTGCTGGTCGCCAAGCACGGCTTCTCCGAGGAGGACATGGCCTCGTACCGCACGAAGGTGCTGGGCCGTTTCGCGAACACCGCCCTGCCGGACCCGGTCGAGCGGGTGGGGCGCGCGCCCCTGCGCAAGCTCTCCCGGAACGAGCGGATCATCAGTCCGGCCGCCGAGCTCGCCGAGCGCGGGCTGGGACATCAGGGCCTGCTCGCCTCCTTCTCGGCGGCGCTCGCCTTCACCCCCACAGGTGACGACGAGGTGGACCGGCTGCAGGAGATCCTGCGCTCGCAGGACGCCGACGCCGCCGCGGCCGAGATCACCGGCCTGGAGCCTTCGCACCCGCTGTTCGCTGCGGTGCGGGATGCTGTCGCCGCGAGGCAGTCCACCCTCTGAGGACCGGCCGACGGGCGCCGCGCGGTGGGGACACTTCCCACTCCCGCGCGATGGCCCGCCCCCTGGGCCCCGGGCTCACGGGGCGGACCGGTATATTTTCTGAGGACACCGTATGAACTCGGCGCGGGAGACCGCGTCACCCCTCCGTCGCGAACCGCGCGGCGGCCCGTCGAAAGGCACACACCATGGCAGAGCGCACCGTCAAGATCGCCAGCGCCTCCGGGCTCCACGCGCGCCCCGCGGGCATCTTCGCGCAGGCCGCCGGCGAGCAGAGCGCGACCGTCACCATCGAGAAGTCCGGCGGCAACGCCGTGCAGGCCTCCAGCATGCTCATGCTCATGACCCTGGGCGCCGGGCACGGCGACGAGGTCACTCTGCGCGCCGAGGGCGACGGGGCCGATGAGTCGGTCAACGCCCTGGCCGATCTCCTCGAGAAGGATCTCGACGCCGAGGCCTGAGCCGGGCTCCCCGAAACCCTCGATATGCACCGTGAACGGTGCATATCGAGGGTTTCGATGATTCTGGTGCCCGCTGAGGAGGGCGCGACCTCGGGGTTCGGCCTCAGCCGGCGCTCGCGCCTCCCTGCTCGAGCTCGCGCAGCGCCTGCTCCCGGAGCCCTGCCATGGCGGCCCAGGCCTCCGGGGTGTCCGCGTCGTCGGCGGCGATCCGGCTCAGCAGCTCGTCGGCCCGGGCCGCATCCTGCTCCCGCAGCAGCCGGAAGATCTCCGCATCGTCCAGTCCGTCGCGCAGCGATTCCCAGCGCAGCGAGGAGATCGGGCCCTCGGCGCCGGGGTAGACGATGTACTCATCGCCCTGGCCATAGCGGTGGCTCGGGTTCTCCAGCACGTCCGCGGGCCACGAGTTGTACGTCCAGCGAAGGTAGCCGTCCAGGCCGTACCGCGCCACCTCCCAGCCCAGCATCCGGGAGGACATCGGCGGCGAGGCGGTCACCGTGTTGGGGCGCACCGGATCGTAGAAGGTGTAGAACAGCGTGGGCTCCCCTCGCTCCAGCCGCGCCGCGATCAGCTCGGCGGGCACCTCCGCGAGGAAGCTGTGGTTGAAGGAGATCGAGTGGGCGATGTCCGCCTCCTCGAGGGAGTTCGCCGCGAGGGAGATGCGGCCGTCCCACTGCGGGGCGACATCGTGGATGACCTCGAACACCGCATCCATGAGGGCCTTGGGGCGCTCGTCGAAGGCGAGCGCCGCCCGGTCCCACCAGCCGCGGTCCACGAGGTGCTCGTGCATCGTGGTGAGGAACGCTCCCCATGCCTCGCGGTAGCGCTCATCGCCCAGCTCGACCTCCTCGTCGACCTGCTGTCCGCTCCGGGTGTCGACGTAGGTGAGGCGCTGGTCGAGCCGGAACTGGATCATGGCGAACAGGTGGATCGGCCCGGTGATTCCGGCCCGTTCGTGCTCCTGGACGCAGCGGTCGAACTGGGTCGTGTCGAAGGTGAAGGTGGTGCCGTCCCACTGCCAGCCCACCAGGGACAGGTAGGAGAAAGCCGTCTGCGGCACGATCTCGCCGGTGTCCGGGTCCTCGATCAGCCAGGGATCGTCCACCACGACGGCGTTGACGACATCCTGCCCATGGGCGGCGAGGTCCTCCAGGTACGGGCGGCAGGCGATCCAGTGCTCCTCGCTGAAGGTCGTCAGGCCCTGGGCATCAGCGATCGCGTCGGGGTGCCACCACAGGTCCAGTGTGAAGGGTCGCTCCGCGAGCGGGGCGAGCGGCACCGCCGGGATCGTGACCTCCACCGGGTAGCTGCCCAGCGGCCGACGGTCCTGCAGCACGGTCAGGCGCACCGTCTCGGTGCCGCCGGGATGATCCGGCGGCACGGCGATGCTCACCCACAACGGGGACCTGCTGCCTGCGTCGACGTGCGCCGGCAGCGGCGTCAGCGGATCGGTGGTGCTGGTGCCGGTCGACGCACCGCCCGGCTCCACCTCCACGATCTCCTCGACCCTAGAGGCGCTCACCGACAGCTTCCGGCCGCGGGCCGTCACGTCGAGCGCTCCAGCGCGCGGGGCCGTCACGACCAGCTGAAGGCTCGTGCGACCACCCGGAGGAATCGTCAGCGCCAGGCGCGTCCCGTCGGGAAGTGTCTCCGGCGTCGGGTCATCCGGGCGCACGCGGACGAAGGCGGAGGTGCGAGCATCCCCCGTCGGCAGGGAGACGACGGCGTCGGCCTGCGCGGCCGGGCGGTCCCCGAGGTCGAGAGGGACCAGCTGCGCGTCCGACTCGACAGTCCCACCGTCGGCGGTGCCCTGCGCGTGGAACCGGGGTTCCCAGGTCGCGTCGTCGAGATCGGTCTGTTGGAGCCGGTATCCCAGCTGGTCACGACCACGGATCATGGCGGTGGCTCCGGGATACAGGGAGTCGACCGTCGCGGAGCCGCCGGTGGAGGAGCTCACCTCGATCGCGTCCACCGTGGTGCCGCCGGCATTGCGTACGCGCACCCAGGGCACGGCGAGGTCGCCGAGCAGTGAACGGTGCTCCTCATCGGGGTAGATCGCGTCGATGACCGGCGTGAGCTCGAGGGCCGCGACGGGCGCGGTCCCGGCGATGTCGAGGACGACCGACGCTGGCCGGGCCGCGTGCACCTCTCGCACCCCTCCGCCGACGGCCGGCCCGAGGGCGGGCACGATCATCATCGCCGTGGCCTGCAGAGACAGCGCCCGCGGCCCCGCCAGGCCGGCCGGCACCTCGACGTCGAGGGAGACCTCCGTGCTCGCCCCGGGAGCCAGCTCCGCGACGGCGGCGGGCGCTGCGGTGACGCCGTCGGGCGCCGTGAGCGAGACCTCCGCGCCCGACGCCGGCTCGGTGCCCTGGTTGGTCACGGTGACCGTCACCGTGGTGCTCGTCCCGGCCGCGAGGGACGTCTCCGCAGGGATCTCGAGCAGCAGCGGCGCCGGGGACAGCGCCCCGACGTCGATCCGGCGATAGCTGATCGTCGAGTAGCCCTCCCGCTCGTACAGCAGCCCGAGCACGCCGGGCTCCCCCTCCAGCGCCACGATCGTCGAGTACGCGGACGCGTCGTCGTCGAGCAGGAACGAGGCAGGCCAGGTCGCTCCGTCGTCGAAGGAGATCCGCAGTGTGAGCTGGCGCCGGATGTCCGCGTCGGCGCAGTTGCTCAGGGCGAGCACGCGGGCGGCCGGATCCTCGGGGCCTGCATCGGGGAAGACGCGGACGATGGCCCCGTTGTTGCCGGGGTCGATCTGCTCGGGGATCGTCTCGAACGCGGTGAAGGTCGCCCCGCCGTCGGTGGAGATGGCCTGGCGGCGATACCCGCCCGCGGCACGGGTGTTCAGCAGCACCGATCCGTCGGAGAGCTCGGCGAGCTTGTTCTCGTCGGCCCCCGGTCCTGCCGGTACCCCGTGCTGCCAGCTCTCCCCGCCGTCGTCGGACCAGGTCGCGACGGCGTAGTTCTCGCCCTTGATCCGGACCACGTAGGACTGCATGATCCTGCCGGTGAAGCCGGTGCCGGGCGTGCGCAGCTGCAGGCCGGTACCGGAGGAGGCGAACATCCCTGCCCAGGCCGGGTCCTTGATCTGCGCGGTGACGCGGCGGTGCTGCCAGGTCAGGCCGTGGTCGTCCGAGACGAGGTGCTCCGCCTGGGTGATGTCCTCGTCCTCGGGGTCGTTGCCCATACCGGAAGCGGCAAAGCCGGCATGCACCGAGCCAGTGCAGAAGCAGTGCAGGCGCCCGGTGACGTGATCCGTGAGCAGACTCGGATCCCCGGCGGACCAGGTGGCGTCGGCACGGATCGTGCAGGTCGGCTCCCACGTGGCGCCGCCGTCGGTCGAACGACGCATCACGACGGTGATGTGCGCGGGCAGGTCATCCATCGAGTCACGGGCGTCGAACACCGCGATCAGGCTGCCATCAGCGGCCTGGGTGAGCGCGGGGATCCGTGCACGGAGGGCACGAGGAGTGCCCCAGCGGGCGACGTCGACGAGCGGGCCGAGCGCCTCGGTCTCGACCGGGGCGGCCTGCGCCGCGCGGGGTGCGCCGAGCATGCTCCCGGCGACCACCGCCGTCGTCCCGAGGGCTGCGCCTCCCAGGACGGTGCGGCGGGAGCAGCCGTCGTCGTCGCGAGGCAGGGGGCTGGGGTGGCTGGGGGCGTCGGTCATCGTGGTCCCTCTCGGACGGCGGCACGGAGCCCGCCACCTGGATCACGCCGACGGGTCCGGGCTCAGGTTAACCGTTCAACACGGAAGGGGTGCCGGGAACTCGAGACCTCGGGACCTCGCGGTCCCGGGAGGGGAGACAGGGACCTGTGGCGCGAAGGCGCGGGGGCAGGGCGGGAGCCAGACGCGAGGGGGCGAGGCGAGAGCCTGCCGCGAGGGTATGGGGCGGGAGCCAGACGCGAGGGGCGAGGCGAGAGCCTGCCGCGAGGGTATGGGGCGGGAGCCAGACGCGAGGGGGCGGGGCGAGAGCCTGCCGCGAGGGGTCACGGGGCGCAGGGCACAGATGACGACGATGACACGCCTCCCGGAACGCCGAATCCACGAGAACGTGCCGTGATGGGCACGTTCTCGTGGAGTCGACGACCGCGAACACCGTGTCGCGGGCTGCGTCGGGCGGGACGCCTCACTCAGGCGCTCAGAGGCCCAGCTCGCCGAGGATCGGCAGGCCGGCGCGGACGAGGTGGTTGGCGTCCTCGGCGGTGCGGGCGGCGACGGCCTTCGCGGCGAGCTCCTTGGCCTGCTCGAGCGTCACGGTTGAGAGCACCTTGGCGACGGCTGGCAGGGAGCGCGGGGTCATCGACAGGCTGTTCACGCCGAGCCCCACGAGCACGACCGCGAGGCCCGGGTCGCCGGCGGCCTCGCCGCACACGCCCACGGGCTTGTCGGCCTTCTCGCCGAACGCCTCGGGATCGCCCCCGGCAACGCGGGCGCCGTCGCACGTGGCCTTCACGAGCGCGAGGACTGCCGGCTGCCACGGGTTGTTGAGGTGGGCGAGCGAGCCCAGCTGACGGTCCGCGGCCATCGTGTACTGGGTGAGGTCGTTGGTGCCGATGGACGCGAAGTCGCAGACGGCCAGCTGACGGTCCGCGGTGATCGCGGCCGAGGGCGTCTCGACCATGATCCCGGCGGGCTCCAGGCCCCGCTCGCGGCACAGCGCCGTGAAGTCCTCGGTCTCGGTGACCGTCGAGATCATCGGAGCCATCACCCAGGGCGTGGCCTCGGACTGCTTCGCGGCCGCGGCGATCGCGTCGAGCTGGTTGGTCAGCACCGAGCGCTTCTCCCAGGAGGTCCGGTAGGCGCGCACACCGAGGGCCGGGTTGGGCTCATCGGCATCGGTGAGGAAGGGCAGCGGCTTGTCGGCTCCGGCGTCGATCGTGCGCACCACGACCTTCTTGCCCGCCATGTGCGCGAAGGCGGCGGAGTACGCGGCCGTCTGCTCCTCGACGGAGGGTTCGTCCTCGCGATCCAGGAAGAGGAACTCGGTGCGGAACAGGCCCACGCCGTCGGCGTGCGCGGCGGCGGCCTTCTCGGCGTCGGCCGCGTTGCCGATGTTGGCCAGCAGCTGCACGCGGGTGCCGTCCTCCAGCACCCCGCCACCGCCCTCGTAGGTCAGGGGATTCTTCTGCAGCTCGGTCCAGGCCTCGGCGAAGCGGTGATGCTCCTCGGTGACCTCGTCGGTGATGGTGCCCAGGCCCGCGTCGACGAACACCTCGGTGCCGTCAGCGAACTCGTGGATGCTCTTGGCGGCGACGATCGCGGGCAGGCCCAGCTGTCGGGCCAGGATCGCGGTGTGCGACTGGGGTCCGCCGTCGGAGGTGACCAGGGCGATCACGCGCTCCGGGTCGAGGGTGGCGGTGTCCGCCGGGGCGAGGTCGATCGCGGTGAGGATGAAGGGCTCCTCGAGGTCGGGAATCCCGGGGGCCTGCTCGCCGCGCAGCTCGGCGACGATGCGGGCGCGCACGTCGCGCACGTCGGTGGCGCGCTCGGCCATGTAGCCGCCGAGGCCCTCGAGCATGCTGGCGACCTGGTCACCGGCCTCCCAGACGGCGCGGGCCGGGGACTTGCCGCCGGAGAGCACGAAGCCCTGCGCGGTCTGCGTGAGCGAGGGGTCGGCGGCCATCTGCGCGGTGGCCTCGAGGATCTTCTTCCCGTCGCCGCTGGCGCGCTCGGCCAGGCGGATCAGCGCGGCCTGCACAGCGGCGGCCGCGGCCGGGATGCGCTCGGCCTCGACGGCGGGATCGGCGCCCTCGGGCAGCTTCTCGGTCGCGGGCGGCTCGGCGACCGGCGGCGCCATGGTGCGGATCGTGCCGACCACGCGGCCGGGGCTGACTGCAACACCTGTGTACTGGGCCATCGCTGATTCTCCTTGCGGATCCGGGGGCTGCGCCGCAGGAGCCGGACGGCCTGCCAGGCGACTGCTCCATGCTACGCGGAGTGCCGTGCCCTCCGGAGTGCGGTGACCCGGCGCCCATCCAGCCGACGTCCCTACGATGGCGTGATGAGCGCCATGGAGTGGGAGCACCTGCCCGAGCCCGATCTCACCGGTCGCACCGTCGTCATGACGGGCGCGAGCGACGGACTGGGCCGGGAGGCGGCGCTGCAGCTGGCCCTCTGGGGCGCAGATCTCGTGCTGCCGGTGCGCACGCGCGCCAAGGGCGAGGTGGTCGCGCAGCGGATCGTTCGGGAGACCGGCCGACGAGGAGCGGTGCGCCTGACGTCGCTGGATCTCGCCGATCTGTCGTCGGTGCGCGCGGGCGCCGAGGAGATCGAGCGTCTCGTCGGCCCGAGCGGGATCGACCTGCTGATCCACGTCGCCGGCACGGTCACCCGGCAGCGCCGACAGACGGCCGACGGATTCGAGATGATGACCGCGGTCAACGCCCTGACTCCGTTGCTACTGACCGAGACGCTGCTGCCGCTGGTGCGGGAGCGGGTCGTGGTGGTCGCCTCCGATGCGCACACCTTCGGGACGATCGACCTGGAGGATCCCCACTTCCGGCGCGGCGGCTGGTCGCTGCGCGCCGGGTACGGACGCTCGAAGCTGACGACGATGCTGTGGGCCCGGGAGCTCTCCGGCCGGCTCCGGGCGGAGGCCTCAGGAACGGACGGCTCAGGCGTGGACCTGCAGCTCGTGCATCCGGGCTGGGTGCTCACCAACCTGCAGAACGCGACCGGGTCCGCACGGCTGGACCGACTGGTCACCGAGGTCACCCGGCCGATCGCGATGTCGGCGCAGCGCGGCGCCGCCTCAGTCCTGTTCGCCGCCACCCAGCCGCTGCCCCCGGGGTCGTACATCGGCCCCGACGGTCGCGGTGCGCTGCGCGGTCGGCCGACGTTCCTGCGGCGTTCGGCGGCCGCCCTGGACCCTGACCTCGCTCGGGAGGTCTCGGACTGGGCCCGTTCCGAAGTGGGCCTGCCCAGCAGGTCCCGGGATGGCGGCGCCCGGCGGTGAGCCGACCTGCGGTCGACGACTCGCGGACCGCGAACCGAGGTCGACCCTCGGACCACGATCGGCCCCGGAGCAACTGCACGAGATGCCCGGGGCCGGTCATCGATCGGCGGAGGGTGCGGGATTCGAACCCGCGGTACGGGGTGACCGCACATTGGTTTTCAAGACCAACTCATTCGGCCGCTCTGACAACCCTCCCCAGGCCCGGAGGCCCTCGAGAAGTGTACCGGGACTAGGGTGGCGGGATCTGCACCCGAGGGAGAGGATCACCCCGCATGCGCGCCGTACTGATCGACTCGAAGGACTCCGACGCCCGCTTCGTAGAGGATGCCGACGAGTCCCTGCTCACCGGGCCCGTGGAGCTGGACGTGCTCTTCTCGAGCTACAACTACAAGGACGCGATGGCGATCGCGGGCAAGGGCATCGCCCGCTCCTTCCCGCTGATCCCCGGCATCGACGTGGTGGGCCGGGTGACCGCCTCGGAGGCCGAGCAGTATTCGGCCGGCGACCTCGTGATCCTCAACGGCGACGGCATCGGCGAGTCCCTCCACGGTGGCTTCGCGACCCGGGCCCGGGTGCGGCCCGACGCCCTGGTGCGCCTCCCGGCGGAGATCTCCCCCGACCGCGCCGCGGCGATCGGCACCGCCGGATTCACCGCGATGCTCTCGGTGCTGCGGCTCGAGGACACCGGGATCGAGCCCGGCAGCGGCGACGTGCTGGTCACCGGCGCCTCCGGCGGCGTCGGGTCGATCGCGGTCGCGCTGCTCGCCGCCCGCGGCCACCGCGTGGTGGCATCCTCCGGGCGGGACGAGGAGAACGGCGAGTACCTGCGTGATCTCGGCGCGGCCGACGTCATCCACCGTTCCGAGCTCTCCGAGGAGCCCGGCAAGCCGATGCAGTCGCAGCGGTGGGCAGGAGCGATCGATGGCCTGGGCAGCACCACGCTCGCCAACGTCCTCGCACAGACCGCCTGGGGCGGCACGGTCGCGGCCTACGGGCTCGCCCAGGGCACGGACCTCCCCAGCACCGTGCTGCCGTTCATCCTGCGAGGAGTGACCCTCGCGGGCGTGAACTCGGTGGAGGCCCCGCTCGCGCTGCGCGAGCGCGCCTGGGAGGCGCTCACCCGGGAGCTGGACCTCGACCTGCTCGATTCGCTGACCACCGGCATCGGCCTGTCGGAGGCGATCGCGTTCGCCCCGCGGATCCTCGCCGGCGAGACCCGTGGCCGCACCATCGTGGAGGTGACCCAGTGACCATGCGCGCGCTGTCCATCACCGAGGATCACCAGCTCGAGCTGGTCGATCTCCCCGAACCCGTCACGGCACCCGGCGAGGTGCTGGTCGACGTCGTCGCCGCCGGGGTGAACCGTGCGGACCTCGCCCAGGTCGCCGGGATGTATCCCCCACCGCCGGATGCGTCGGAGCTGCCGGGGCTCGAGGTCTCCGGTCACCGTCGCGACACCGGGGAAGCCGTGGTGGCGCTGCTGGCCGGCGGCGGCTACGCCGAGGTCGTCGCGGTGCCCGAGGGGCAGCTGCTCCCGGTGCCCGAGGGGATGGACCTGGTCGACGCCGCCGGCGTGGTCGAGGTGTGCGCGACCGTCGTCTCCAACCTCGTGCTCGAGGCCGGCCTCGTCGAGGGCGAGACCGTGCTGATCCACGGCGGCACCGGCGGCATCGGCACCATCGCGATCCAGCTGGCACGGCACCTCGGTGCCCGCGTGCTCACCACCGTCGGCTCCGACGAGGCGATCGCCACCACCCGTGGCCTGGGTGCGGACATGGCCTGGAACCGGCACACCACCGATCTGCTCGAGGCGGTGCGCGAGACCGGCGGGGCCGACGTCATCCTCGATGTCGTGGGCGGTCCCACGCTCGCGGACAACGTCGGGATGCTCCACGAGCACGGACGCCTGGTCATCATCGGCACCCTGGGCGGGGCGAGCGGCGAGCTGCCGATCGGCCTGCTCATGGGCAAGCGCGGCCGGGTCATCGGCACCACACTGCGCTCCCGCCGCACCGAGGCCAAGCGCGAGATCCTCGAAGCCACCCAGGCCCTGGCCTGGCCGCTGCTCGCGGACGGCTCCCTGCGGATCCCGATCCACGCCCGCTTCCCGTTCGAGCGGGCCGCCGAGGCCCACGCGGTGCTCCGCGAGGGCGGCCATCTGGGCAAGGTCGTCCTGGAGGTCGCTCAGCCGAGCAGGGTCTCCAGCACCAGCACGGTGCCGTCCTCGTAGACGGAGTCCGTGACGGTGTCCGCCACGTCCTTCACGCCCTGGGGCGCCTGGCCCATGGCCACGCCCACGCCGGCCCACTGGAGCATCTCGGTGTCGTTGAAGCCGTCGCCGACGGCCACGGTGTGCGCCGGCTCGATGCCGAGATCCGCGCGCACCGTCTCCAGGGCGGTGGCCTTGGAGACGCCGGGGGCGGCCATGTCGAGCCAGGCCGTCCAGCCGATCGAGTACTCCACGCCGTGCACACCGGATTCGGCGATGACCTTGCTGAACTCCTGCGGGCTGAGGTCCGGCACGTGCACCACCACGCGCACCGCCTCGAGCTCGAGGAGGTCCTCCAGCGGCTTCTCCTGGGCCTGCACGCCGAAGCTGGCGTCCTGGAAGCCGGTCGTGGCCTGGAAGGAGCCGTCGACCATCTCGACCGCGTAGTGCGCGTCGGGTGCGACCTCCCGCAGGGTCCGCAGGGCGTGGCCGGGCCGGAAGGCACGGGTGTCGATGATGCGGTACCCGCCGTCGGCCGCCGGATCCAGCTCCAGGGTGACCGCCCCGTTGGAGCAGACCGCGTACCCGCGGGTGATGCCCGCGGCCTCGACGATCGGGAGCGTCGCTCCGAGAGAGCGGCCGGTCGAGATGACGACGGTGTGCTCCGTGGCGGCGCGCTGCAGCACGCGCCGCATCGGCGGGGACATGACGCCGTCGTGGTCGACGAGGGTGCCGTCGACGTCGAGTCCGATCAGCAGTCGCTTCCCGGGCAGGTCGCCGAGGTGCTCCTCCAGACGGGTCCGGGTGGCATCGCGGTCGGTGATCGCCGTGGCTGCATCCATGCCACCGAGTGTCTCAGCGCCGTCTGACACCCGGGTGAACCGGCGGTGACGGACGGCGTCGCGCAGGCGTCGCAGTGCTCCGCGTCCGGAGAGTCGGGTCATGTCAGGCCACGACCTCGAAGGTCTCGCGCCCGCCGAGGTAGGGGCGCAGGCCCTCGGGGACCACGACGGAGCCGTCGGCCTGCTGGTGGTTCTCGAGGATCGCGGCGATGAAGCGCGTGGTGCCGAGGGTTCCGTTGAGCGTCGCGACGGGGCGCAGGCCGTCGTCGGTGCGCTCGCGGATGTTCAGCCGCCGGGCCTGGAACTGGGTGGTGTTCGAGGTGGAGGTGAGCTCGCGGTAGGTGTTCTGGCTGGGCATCCACGCCTCGCAGTCGAACTTGCGGGCGGCGGAGGTGCCCAGGTCACCGGCGGCGGTGTCGATGATGCGGTAGGGCACGTCGATGCGCGCCATCATCTCCCGCTCGAGGTCCAGCAGGCGCTCGTGCTCCGCGTAGGAGTCCTCGATGCGGCAGTAGCTGAACATCTCGACCTTGTGGAACTGGTGCACGCGGATGATGCCGCGGGTGTCCTTGCCGTAGCTGCCGGCCTCGCGGCGGTAGCAGGCGCTCCAGCCGGCATAGCGGATCGGGCCGCCGGACAGGTCGAGGATCTCGTCCTTGTGGTAGCTGGCCAGCGCCACCTCGCTGGTGCCGACGAGGTACAGGTCGTCGTCCTTGTCGAGGTGGTAGACCTCGTCCGCGTGCTCGCCGAGGAAACCGGTGCCCTCCATCGACTCCGGCAGCACCAGGGTCGGGGTGATCATCGGGGTGAAGCCGGCGTTCGTGGCCTGGTCGATCGCGGAGTTCAGGATCGCGAGCTCGAGCTGGGCGCCGACGCCGCGCAGGAAGTAGAAACGGGCACCGGAGACCTTCGCGCCGCGGGCCATGTCGATCGCGCGAAGACCCTCGGCGATCTCCAGGTGGTCCTTGACCGGGTGGTCGAAACGGGGGTTCTCGCCGACGGTCTCGCGCAGCTCGAAGTCCTCCTCGAGGCCCTCCGGGGCGCCCTCGGCGAGGTTCGGGATGGCGCGCAGGGCGCTGTCGCGGGCGGCGATGGCCTCTCCGGCCTCGCCCTCGAGGCGCTTGACGTCGGCCGCGAGCTGCTTGACCTCGGCCAGCAGCGCCTGCTTCTCCTCGCCCGTGGCCTGGGCGACCTTCTTGCCGAAGGCCTTCTGCTCGGCGCGTGCGGATTCGAAGGACCCTGTCGCCTCGCGCCAGCGCGAATCGGCCGCCAGCACGGTGTCGACGGTGGCGGGGTCTCGTCGGCGCGCCCTCTGGGCATCGCGGACGGCATCGGGATTCTCTCGCAGGAGCCGCAGATCGATCATTGCACCAGGGTACCCGCGCAGGAGGCGGCGCCAGTCGGCACTCGCCGTCAGTACTCTGTGACCATGGATCAGACCCTGCTCTACCTCAGCATCGCCTCGATCGTGATCACGGTCGTGACCGTCGTGCTGCTCGTCGTGGTGCTGCGGCACCTGGGGCGGCATCGTCGCGAGATCGCCGCGCTGCGGGCCGCGACCGAGGGATCACGCTCCGAGGCACGTGCAGGGACCGGTCCCGCCGGGGACGGCACCTCTGCCGACGCAGCGGGGGCCGACGGGACCGACGCAGACGGGAAAACGGGGGCCGACGGGGACGCGCATGACTCCTCGCCCGCGGACAGCATCCGACGGGTCGCTGTGGTCCTGAACCCCTCCAAGTTCCAGGACGCCGAGATGTTCCGCACCCGCGTGCGCGAGGCCGTCGAGAAGCTCGGCGACGCCGAGGTCGCGTTCTACGAGACGACGGTGGAGGATCCGGGCCGCGGCCAGACCCGTCGGGCCCTCCAGGAGGGCGCCGATCTTGCGGTCGCCGCCGGCGGCGACGGCACCGTGCGACTGGTGTCCTCCGTGCTCGCCGGTACCGAGACCCGGATGGCGATCATCCCCGCCGGCACCGGCAACCTGCTGGCCCGCAACCTCGACATCCCGCTCGAGGATCCCACCGCGGCGATCACCGCGGCGCTGAGCGGCAAGGACCGACGGATCGACGTGGGCTGGCTGCGCAGCGGCGGCTCCGTCTCCGAGGCGGCCGCCTCCGCCGAACAGATCTTCCTGGTCATCGCCGGGTTCGGAGCGGATGCCGAGATGATCGGCCACACGGACGACACCCTGAAGAAGCGCCTGGGCTGGATCGCCTATGTGGTCGGCGGCGTGCGCACGATCCTGGGCCGCTCGGTCGACGTCATGCTGGACTTCCCCGACGGCACCCGCCACGCCCACAAGGCGCGCACCGTGCTGCTGGGCAACGTGGGCAGGCTGCCCGGCGGCTTCGTCCTGATGCCGGATGCCACGGCGGACAACGGCCGCCTCGAGATCGTGGTCGCCGGATGGAAGGGCGCCGCCGGGTTCAGCCAGGTGCTCACGGAGGTCGTGACCCCGAAGCTGGTCCCGAAGGGCAGGTTCGCCGAGCGCACCCGGCTGTCCACCATGAATCGCTACCAGGCCACCGAGGTGCGCGTCGCGACCACGAAGGCTCAGCCCGTGCAGCTCGACGGCGACACCGATGCCGAGGCGACCCATCTGATCGCCCGGATCGACCCGGGCGTGCTGCGCCTGCGCGTTCCCGCGGGAACGGAGCGGGATCAGCCCTGAGGAGGCTGTCGGTCCGTGCTCGATGACCCCGGCGAGGGCGGGGTGACCATGCCGGTCAGCGATTCGATCCAGGCGTGGGCCTCGTCGTAGGTGGCGTCGGCGAACTCCTCGCGTGTCTCGGGGCTGATCCCGTCGATGCGCGGGTAGGAGCCGAGGTAGTGCACGACGGGGCAGATCCGGTGCAGCGCCCGCAGCGAGGCGGCGACGCGACGGTCCTCGATGTGCCCCTCGACGTCGAGCGAGAAGGAGTACCGGCCCAGGAAGTCGCCGATGGGTCGGGACTCGATGCGGGAGAGGTTCACCCCGTTGGCGCTGAACATCTCGAGGGTCTCGAGCAGAGCGCCGGAGCGGTTGTGGGGCAGCTGCACCACGAGGGTGGTCTTGTCGGCGCCGGTGCGGGCGGGGATCCGGCCCTCGCGGGTGACGAGCACGAACCGAGTCTGGGCGCCGGCGTTGTCCTCGATCTGCTCGGCGAGCACCGTGAGCCCGAAGTGCTCGGCGGCCAGCGGCGAGCAGACGGCGGCGCGGCCGCGGGCCTCCTCGAGGCTCATCGCGGCGAGGTCGCGGGCGGCCGCGGCGGTCGACGACGCGGTGGCGACGTTCGCCGAGGGGACGTTGCCTCGCAGCCAGCCCTGGACCTGGGCCTGGGCGTGGGGGTGGGAGGAGACGACGTGGAGGTCCTCGAGCGGGGTCTCCTCGCGGGCGGCGAGCACGAAGGTCACCTGCACGATCTGCTCGGCGACGATGGTGATGGAGTCCGTCGCGGCGAGCACGTCCAGCGTGCCGGAGACACCGCCCTCGACGGAGTTCTCTATCGGCGCGATCAGCGCGTCGATGTCCCCGGCGAGCAGGTCGGTGGTCGCGGTCGCGACCGCTGTGAAGGGCACCTGCTCCACCGTGTCCGTGAACTCACGGGGCATGACCGCCAGAGCCTGCAGGAGCGCCTGGTGGGTGAAGGTGGTCTCGGGGCCGAGGTATCCGTACCGCATGGGAGCAAACACTACTGCTCAGGGGCGTGGTGCCGTGGTGCGGCCCAGAACGGGCGGCCCGTCGACCGGCCCGGGCGCGTCCTACGGGCGCGGCGGCTTCGCCCCGTCACCTATCCAGTAGCGCCGCTTCCCCTGGAGAGTGTTCTCGTACTGGCCTCCGGCCTTCTCGATCGTGCGACGGGAGGCGAGGTTGCCCTCGTCGCAGGTGAACAGGACGGGGTCGATGCCGAGGTCGCGCGCCTCGATCAGACCGAGCTCGAGCGCGGCAGAGGCGATCCCCTGCCTGCGGGCCGACGGCCGCACCGAGTACCCGATGTGCCCGCCCTGATCGAACAGGTAGGTGGTCAGGCGATGGCGGATCGCGAGGAAGCCGAGGATCTCGGCTCCGGCCCGGTGCTCGTCTGCGGAGCTTCCCTCGCCCTCCCCGTCGGCCGCGACGATCCAGCGGCTGGTGCAGTGCACCCAGGGCTCGTCGAGCTCGGTGCTCGGGTCCTCCTCGGCCAGACGCGCGGTCACGAAGTCGATGAACTCGCCGTCGCCCACTGGCGGGGCGGTCGGATCGGCGATGCTCGATCCGTCCATCGCCGTGCCCGCGTAGTCCGCGAGGCAGTCGACGAAGGCCGCATGACGGGAGACGGAGGGTGGGACGAGGCGGAGGGCTGGGCTCATCGGCCCAGGATGCCAGGCCGGCGGAGGACCGGACGCCGAAGTCCGGTCCGGTCCGGTGCAGTGCGGCGCGACCGGTGCGGGGATCCATCGGTCCCTGGGCCCGGAGTCGAGCTCAGCGCAGGTCGAGCACCCAGCGGTCGACAACCCGCTCCGGATCGGCGGGATGACGCTCGGGAGGCCCGGACGGTGACGCCCCGATCCCTCGCGCCACGGCCTGCGACGGGGCGTTGTGCGGCGCGATGAACAGCACGAGCTGCGAGATCCGCTGGTCGCCACGGGCGCAGTCGACGAGCGCTGAGGCGATCTTCTGCCCCAGGCCTCTCCCCCGATGAGCCGGGAGCACCCAGTAGGTCATCGCGGCGTGGCCCCGCTCGACTCCGGGCGCCAACCGATTCAGACCCCCGCCGCCGAGCAGGCGCCCGCCCCCGTCCCCGTCTTCGGCCCCGTCCTTGTCCCCGCCCGAGGCCGTGCCGTCGACTGCGGCGAATTCGCGGATCGGGCCGTCGCCGCTCCACCGCGAACACCGGCTCAGGAACGCTTCGAGCGCCGCGCGATCCCAGGGGCCCCCACTGATCTCCCGCGCCAGCGCGTCGTCCTGGCCGGCCAGCAGGGCATCGGCATCCCGTGGATCCAGTGCTCGGAGACGGATCATCGAGTCAGCCGCTTCCCCATCACGACGTCACCGGGAGCCTGCGATCCGATCACCTGCCAGCCGCGGCTGCGATACAGGGAATAGGTCGGGGCGTCGGCGTCGTCCGTGGTCCCCAGTAACGCCCGGTCGTGCGGGAGACCCTCGAGCATCGCATCGTGGAGCAGCCCGCCGATGCCCCGTCCCTGCGAGCCAGGGTCCACCGCGAGCTCGACGAACTCGAAGTGTCCTCCGACCCAGGGGGCAGCAGCTGCCCCGAGAGTGCGAAGCACGAAGTCAGACCAGAACTGTCCCGGCCTGCCGGTATATCCCCAGGCGAAGCCGACCAGCACTCCGTCGGATTCAGCCGTGACAAGGCGATAGTCCTCGCGAGCGCGGTGGCGTTCCCAGATGGTGCTTCGCCAGTCCTCGACGTCGCGCACCAGATCGAAAGTAGTGGCCCACACGTCCATGACTCTGTCGCGGAAAGCTGCGGCGTCCTCTGACGCATGCGTCGCGATCCGGACGGCGGCGAAAGCAGAGCCTGGTCCCTCCCCCGGTGTCGGCTCCGCGCCGTCCTGGTTCTGCGACAGGTGTGCCATCACTCGTTGGTCGCGGGGGCTTGTCCCGCCAGGGCTGCGCGCACCGACGCCATGATCTCGACGTCGCCGTGGCCCTTGGCACGTGCGTCGGCGACGGGTCCGGCGAACAGCGCGACGAGGTCCGGGTCGGCGACTCCCCCGGATTCCCGGCCTGTCGTCGCGGCGGACCTCTCACTGGCCGCCACGGCTCCCGGCGCCACGGTGGTGCCCGCTCCGCGCCGCGTCACGATGATCTGCGCTTCCTCGAGGAGCTTGTAGGCGCGGGCCACGGTGCCGGGGGCGAGGCCGAGGTCGCCGGCGAGCACGCGGATGGCAGGAAGCTTGTCACCGGGGGTCAGCTCGCCGGAGCGGACCTGCTCGACGATCTCGCGGCGGACCTGCTCATAGGGCGGGGTGGGGTTGTTCATGTCCACCACGATATTGCTCATGGGCGCGCCTCCTGGGTGAACGGCACGATCGATCCGGTCGCTGTGTCGCGCGGGGACCGCACTCCGGGGGGCGAACTGCGGCGGGCGAGCACTTCCGGGAAGACCACCATGACCAGCCCCATCGCGATGGCGAGAAGGCCCACGAAGACTCCAGCACCACCAAGGGCGGCGCAGAACTTCTCCAGCATCGTGGTGCGCGCGAGCCCATCTGCAGTGAGCATCCGGGCCACGAGGAGGGCCGCGACCGGGAGCAGGTACAGCGAGGAGGCGAGCACCAGGGAACCGACCACGGAGGTCGAGGAGCGCCGGCGCAGCAGGATGTCCTGAGGATCGTCGCTGGGTCGGCGCACGAGAATCATTCGGAGCACCAGCACCACGGCAACGCTGACCACGAGGATTCCGGTCCAGATCGGAAAGGTGTAGTGATAGCCCGGGAACGGCGTGAAGGAGGATCGCACGACCTCCCCGGACGGGAGGGCTCGGACGGACGTGTACGCCCGCCCACCATCGGCCATCGCGAAGCAGACCACGGAGACTGCCAAGAGCATGCCGATCGTCACCGCCACGACCACCAGGGCGCTGCGCGGGACGACATCGTTCAGCGTGCGACGGACCAGAGAGGCGCGTCGGATCGCGGCATGCGGCGCGGGCAGGGTTCGCTCCCCGACAGCGATCGCGAGGACCAGCACGAGAGCCGCGGAGGCCGGACCGAGTGTGGCGATCGCTCCATAGGCGAACGGGCCGTACGACGGGATCTCGCTGACGGCGACCGCCGCGAAGGCGGTGAGCACGACCAGGCCCAACATCGAGCCGATCCACCGTGCCGCGAGGGCACCTGGGTGCAGGCCCGTTCGGTCAGCGCCCAGGATCCCGGCGAGCACGAGGACCCCGACCAGGATGAGGGCGAGACCTGCCATGGCCGGGGCCACGAGAAGGACGAGCGTTGCGGTCATGGCGGGCTCCTGACAGTCATCTTGTGCCGAACACTTGACACAATGCCGGATGGCGCGATCTTGTGTCAAGAGTTCAGCACAATCGGGCTTTCGCGCTTCTCGCGAAGAACGCGGGAGGACTCCGTGAGGGAAGCGTGCAGTCCCTGCACCGGGCGTCTCTTCGCCGTCCCGCGGCCAACAGCGCCCCGTAGCATCGTCCTGTGCTTCCCCACCTGCCCGTCTCCTCCCCCGCCCGTCGGCTCCGTGCCCTGCCGGGGGTGCTGCTCGCCCTGGTGCTGAGCGCGCTCGTGCTGGGCCTGGCCCCGACCGCGCAGGCCGACGGCCCGCAGGAGGCCGACGCCCCGGTGCGCCTGGTCCTCACCACCGCCGGCCTGACCTGGGAGGACCTCTCCGCGGAGCAGACGCCGAACCTGCAGTGCCTCGCGGATCATTCCGGGGCGGGCGCCATGAACACCACCTCCACCTCCGTGGTCTCCACCGAACGCCAGGGCCTGGAGACCCTGCACACCGGCTATCGCGGTCTCGCCGCGAAGGCCCCCCGCTCGGCAGGGATCCCCGATCCCCCGGTCGATCAGTGGCAGCAGCTGCCCGTGGGCACCACCGAGATCGATGCCTCCGCGGAGGTGGACCCCGAGCGAGCCGGTTCCGGGCAGTCCGATCCGGAGCAGATCTCCGCGGAGACCGCCGACGCCCTCGCCGGCGAGGACATCGTGCAGGTCGATCTCGGCTCCGTGCCCGACCACGATGATCCCGCCCGCGACCATGCCCTCATCGAGCTCGACGACCGGGTCGGCGTCGTGCTGGACGCCGCCGGCGGCTGCGAGTCGGCCGATCTCCCGCGCACCCTTCTGGTCTCCGTCGCCGCGACCGATCCGTCGGACCCGGACGAGATGGAGCGCACCGGCGCGGTCGCCTCCCGCACCGTGGGTCTGCAGGTCGCGCTCGACTCCGCGTTCCCGGGTCAGGCCCTGACCAGCGGCGCCACGAAGCAGAACGGCGTCGTGATGATGACCGATGTGGTCGCGACGATCCTCGCCTCGTACGACGTCACCGCCGACGGGCTGATCCCCGGTCAGCCCTTCCGCGGCACGGACCACGACGACCCTCAGCTGCTCGCCCTGGACCGCTCGCAGGCCGCCGCGATCGTCGACTCCGCGACCGTACCGGCCCTGGGCTCCTGGCTCGCGCTCGGCGTGATCGGCCTCGTGATCTGCCTGGTCCCGGCCCTCGCGCGGCGCCGGCGGCTCGCTGCCGTGGGCCGCGCCCTCGCCACGATCGCCCCGCTCGCCCTGCCCGTCGGTCTGTGCGCCTCCATCGTGCCGTGGTGGCGCGGAGAGCACGACGCCCTGGCGCTGACCGCCGTGGTCTGGGGCGGGTGCGCGGTGCTCTCCGCGATCGTGCTCGGCGGGCCCTGGCGACGCCACCGGTTCGGTCCGCTCGGAGTCTCCGCCGCCCTGGTCGCCGTCATGATCCTCGGGGAGTCCGCGCTCGGCTCGAGGTTCCAGCTGGGGTCCCCGCTCGGGGCGCAGCCGATCTCCGGCGGACGCTTCTACGGCTTGTCGAACCACCTGTACGGGATGGTGTTCGCCGGCGCGATGATGGCGCTGCTGTGCCTGTTCACCGTGCTGCGCACGCCGCGCGCCCGGGTGGTGTGGACCCTTGTGGTGGGCGCCGCCGTGGCGATCGTGTGCGTGGCGCCGTCGATGGGCGCGGACTTCGGCTCGATGCTCGCCACCGTCCCCACGTTCGGACTGCTCGCCCTCCTGGTCTCGGGGATCCGGCCGAAGGTGTGGCACATCATCGCGCTCCTGGCGGGCGGTGCGGTCGCCGTGCTCGGGGTGTCCTTCCTGGACTGGCTGCGACCGCCCGAGGACCGCACCCACCTGGGGCGCTTCATCGACGAGCTCCTCAGCGGCGAGCTGGTCTCCGTGGTCGTGCGCAAGCTCGCGCAGAACATCGCGATGACCACCGGGTACTGGGCGCTCGCGCTCATCATGCTGCTGGCCGTGCTCGCCTCGATCGCGATCCTCGCCCCGCGCCGCTTCCATCTCGCCCGGCTGGTGGCGCTCGATGCCGAGCATCCTGCGGCCTACCGGGTGCGGGTCGCCCTCGTGGCCGGCACCTGGCTGGGCTACGCGGTCAACGACACCGGGCCGGTGCTGGTCGCCGCTGTCTTCGGGATCTGGCTCGCCTTCCTGCCCGTAGCGCTGCCTGCGCCCCGGCCGACAGGCTCTGCGGACACGGAGCAGACCCTCGCGGTGCAGCAGACGCAGTCGGCGCAGTAGGCAGGGTCGCGAGCTGTCGTTCGCCGAAGGCCGGCGAGCCCGGGCTCAGGAGTCCGAGGCGTTCTCGGCGTCGACGGCGGCATGGACCACGAGCGAGGCGTACTCGTCACCGCTCAGCGGTGGACGGATCGAGCTGGGCAGCTCGGGCTCGGGCACGGTCAGGTGCGACGCGATGATCACGGCGTGCTCGGGGCTGAAGCGCTCCTGGACCGGGGCGGCCTCGAGTCGGGCGGCGAGGGCCTCGAGATCGATGCCCGCGAGATACACGACGTCATCCGGGGCGAAGTCCCCTGCGACAGGCAGCTTCCGCAGCCGACGCTCCAGCGCCTCGAGGTCGAGATCTCCGAGGGCTCGGGTCTCCTCATCGGAGAAAGTACCGCTGACCGGGAGCGCTGCAAGGCGCGCGCGACGGCGATCTGCCAGGTCGGCGGCGGGCTCCCGATCCGTCGACGGTGTCGACGCCGGAGGTGCGGTCGGGACCGGTGCCGTATTCGACGCTGCGGTCGGGGCCGGGGCCGACGGTGAGACTGGGGCCGACGGCGAGATCGTGGCCGACGAGGACGGTGAGTTCGGGGCCGACGAGGAGGACACGAAGGGAGCCTGTTCGGCCTCCGGCTCCGGCTCGGCCTCCGAGGCCGGAGCACTCGGCTCGTCGGGGGCGGCGCCCGGTACCGGATCGAGGTCCCAGGCGTTGACCTCTTCGGCAGATTCCGGTTCCGGCCCCCGCTTCGCCCCCGGCCAGACAGCCCGCACAGACGTCGGGCGCGGCTGGACGGTGCCGCTGTCCCGCTCGGTTGCGGCGCGCCGCTCCCAGGCGGGCTCCGCAGCGATGTCGGGCTCCGGGTCGGTGGTCGGATCGACGTCGTCGGCGCCTGCGGGATCTACCTCGTCGGCACCTGCGGGGTCGACCTCGGGCGTCTCACCCGTCGACGCCTCATCCATCGGCGAATCGTCCGCAGCCAGCTCGGCGGGATCGACGCTCGGCTCATCAGCGAGATCGACGGCGGGGTCGACGCTCGACTCAAGAGCGGTGTCGACGGCGGGCTCGACAGCCTGCTCATCGGCGGGGTCGACAGCCGACTCATCGGCCGGATCGTCCGGCAGGACATGACGGCGGCGGGCCAGTGCCCGCACCACATCGCGCAGCTGGGCGGCGCGGTGCAGCTGACCGCGCAGATCCTTGCCGGTGGCGCGGTGCGCCAGAGACGTCTCGATCTCCTTGACCCAGAACCCGCCGGTCAGCGCGTCGATCGTCAACGACGTCTCCACGCCCCACCCCGGCGCGAGCGGCTGACAGGCGTCCCAGGTCTCCCGGGTGATGCAGCGGGTCCCGGACAGCGGCTGAGTGGCCTCCCAGCCGGTGGCACGCAGGATGCCGCGGCGGGCGGTGCCCACCACGATGCCCATGCCGCCGGCCCCGGCCTGGGGCGGCAGCAGGGCGATCGCCATGTCGACGCCCTCACCGAGGACCGCATCCGCCAGGGGCTGCGCGGTGGTGACGGAGGATTCCATGTCAGCATCCAGGAACAGCAGGGCGCGCGGCGTCATGGCCTGGCCGTCGATCACGGGCAGCGGCCCGGTGTGCCCCGGCGAGCGCGGCTCGGCGTGAAGCTCCTCGGAGAAGCCCGCGCCTCCGTCGGCGCGTTCGGCATCCTCCCGGAGCGCGACCACCTGCGCACCGGTCGCCATCGCCGCCGCCTTGCCGCGGTTGGTCTTGTGGCGCACCACGAGGGCGTCGGCCCCCATGGCGACCGCAGAGGTGGCGTCGGTCGAGCCGTCGTCGACGACCACGACCAGGTCCACACCCTGGATCTCGTGGGCGGCCCGGATGGTCGCCTCGATCCGCTCCGCCTCGTTCTTGGCGGGGATCACCACGGCCACCCGCTCCGGGCGGTGGGCCGTCAGCGGCCCCGCCGCACTCATCGCAGGGTCACCTGTCGGGCCACGATCCCGCCCCGGGCGCGACGCTCGAGCGCGGTGAGCGGTTCTTCGGTGTGCAGCGCCTCCTCGAAGCGGGTGCGGAACGCCTCCGCCTCCGCCTCGACGCCTTCGGCGCCGAAGCCCTTGGGCAGATCCCACACGGGGATCGCGAGACCCTCGGCGCGGAAGGAGCCGACGTACTTGGTGCCCTCGCCGACCCCCGACTCACGGCGCGCGTGCAGGCGGGTCACCGCGTCGATGACCTTCTCCTCGTCGGCGTCGAGCACCCAGCGCAGGTGCTCCTTGGGGCCGGCATCGACCCAGTAGGCGTGCTCGAGGCCGGCGACGGCGCGGGTGGGCATGATCGACTGGTTCGCCTCCTGGATCGAGGACTCGATCTCGGGGGTGCGCTCGGCGCTCGGGTCCAGCCAGAACTCGAAGGTGTCGTGCACGGTGATCGTGAAATCGCCGGTCAGGTCGAGGATCTCCTGCAGACGCGGGGCATCGTCGTCCAGGGTCACCGAGGTGATCGGGTTGCCGGGCTCGAGGGCGAGGGCCTGCTTGATGGCCTGCCCGATCCCACGGGAGAGGTCCCCGCCGGGGTAGGCGGCCTGGATGCCCACGGTGATGCTGCCGTCGGTGCGCCGCACAGCGGGCCACGCCATCGGCAGGATCGTCGCGATCTCGACATCGACCGCGCCGTGCTCGGCGGTGGTCTTCGCGGCCATGGTCGCCGCGGGGATCAGCTGGCGCATCGCCACCAGATCCTGTTCGTTCGGCAGCCCCTCGAAGGGGCGAAGGACCAGGGCATCTCGAGAGGTGGAACTCATGGCGGCAAGTCTACCGATCCGCAGGCGTGCCCCGTCGGATGCTCGCGCCACGATTCCTGTGCCGCGCCCCGCGCGATCAGGATCGAACACGGGCGAGGAGGCGAGTGCGGCCTCGAGCACGCGCAGATCCGCCGGATCCATGTCCCGTCCGTGACCGGGGCGGGGGTGCTCGGGGCGACGGGTGAGGTGGACCGGCACCGTCGCCAGTCCCAGCCTCCGGGCCACGGCGATGCGGTGATTGCCGTCGATGGTCGCGAACTGCTCGTTGAAGGCCAGATCGATCGGGGTGCGCATGCCCTCGCGACCGATCAGCTCGGTCAGACGGTCCAGGTGGGCGGGGGTGTCCAGAGTGGGGGTGCCCACGCGCTCCCGGTCCACGGCCCGGTACCGGGCCACGAGCTCGGTGGGCAGCTCGACGCTCTGCTGGCCCATCGGGGCGGCGCGGCGCTCCATGAGCAGCTCGGTGTCGTCGTCCGGATTGCGGCCGATCACCCCGAAGCCGCAGCTCTCATAGAGCCGACGGGCGGGCATGTTGGTCTCGACGACCGCGAGGCGCAGCCGGGTCATCGGGTGGTGCGCGGCGAGGTGGTCGACGCAGGCGGCGATGAGGGCGCGGGAAGCCCCTGTCCGGCGGGCCTCCGGCGCCACCCATACCGAGATCAGCTCCGGCAGCGAGCTGGCCCGCTCAGGAAACATGAGCCGGGCCATTCCGACGGGCCCATCGGCGGTCTCGACGACGAACGAGACCATGGGCGCGGAGACCCCGGCACGCCAATGCTCCTCCGTGTCCCGAGCGAGAACCTCGGCCAGGGTCCTGCCGAAAGCCCAAGGAGAGTCGGCCAGGGCGCGCAGACGCAGCTCCCGCCACACGGGCCAGTCATCGGGCGCCAGCACCTTCGCGGAGATCATGCCGCAAGGTTCGCATCCGACCGAGCACGCCACAAGCGAGCACGTCGCGAGCAGGCCTCCAGCGGAGTTCAGCACCCCCGACACGGCTTCTGCGGCCGGCTCCGTCCTGCTTCTGCACAGACCTGCGTACCCCTGCCCACCCAAGCACGCCGCATCGATCCGCAACTGCGTCGAGTGGCGCCAGGTGTGCAGGCTGCCCGTATATGGGCGAGCCTGCATGCCTCGCGCCACTGGATACGTCAGCGGGAACAGGATGCCGGTTCACGGGGACGGGGCGAGGCAGGCCAGGCGAGGCGAGGCAGGCCTGGCCAGGCCAGGCAGGCCCAGCTGGACTAGCGGGACACAACCGGGTTCAGCCCGGCAGCTCCCGGCCCCTCGCCTCTTTCCCCCACCTCACGGATGAGTGCCGACCTCCATCAGCTCCTGGGCGCACTCCTCGAGGTCACGCGGCACCACCCCGTCGAGCATGTGCAGGGCGAAGTCGGCGCTGAGCCGCTCGAAGAAGTAGGTGCCGCGCACGGAGTTGCCGTGCAGGTCGAGCTGCGGGGCGTAGCTGGCGATGCCGAAGCGGGAGGGCAGCGCGGCGATGATCCCGCCGCCCACGCCGGACTTCGCGGGCAGTCCCACGTCGCTGACCCAGTCGCCCGCGTTGTCGTACATCCCGCAGGTGAGCATCACGGAGAGCACCTGTCGGGCGGCGACACGGGAGAACACCTTCTCTCCGGTGAGCGGATTGGTGCCGCCCGAGGCGAGGGTCGCGGCCATCACGGCGAGATCGGTGACGGTGGTGAGCACTGCGCAACCCTCGATGTATCCGCCGACCACTTCGGTGGCGTCCTCGGTCATCGAACCGGCCGCTCGCAGCATGTACGCGAGGGCGAGGTTGCGGTCGGCGATCGTCAGCTCCTCCTCCCTGGTCTCGTGATGCAGCTCGAGGGGGCGCCCGGCGGCGGCATCGAGCACGTCGCGCAGGCGCTGGGTGCGCTCGGCCTGGGTGGGGCCCAGCATCGCGTGGGTGCGGATCGCCCCGATGTTGACCAGCGGGTTCTTGGGCTTCTTGGAGTGCCGGTCGATGCTGAGGGCGTTGAACTCCTCCCCCGTCGGCTCCTCGTCGACCACGGAGTCGACGTAGTCCATCCCGTGGAGATCGATCGCGGCTCCGTAGGCGAAGGCCTTGGAGATCGACTGCACCGGGAAGGCGTGGTCGGTGCCGGCGGAGGTGATCTCGCCGTCGATGGTGCAGACCGCTACGCCGAGGTGGTCCTCTCGGGCGCCGGAGAGGTAGGAGAGGTCCGGGATGTCGCCGACGGATTCGGCGCTGCCGGAGATCCCGCGATCGGGGAGGACCTCGTCGTCGGTGGTCTCGGGCGCTGTCGCGGTGGACAGCGCGATCGAGAGGCGGCTCAGGTAGGTGTTCAGTGCGCTCGTCACGGATCCGACCGTACAGGCCGCCTCCACCGGCGACCTCATGCGGCGAGAAGCCGCCTCGCGCCCCCGACCACCCGCGATACCGTGAGGCATGACTGTCGCACCCCTGCTCGACACCGATGTCGTCGCCCGTCATGCGCTCGCGCACGACGCCTCGCACTACCTGCTGCTGCCCGAGGCCGTGACCTCCCCCACCGACGAGGACTCCGTCGTGGCGCTGCTGCGGGAGGCGATGCGGGCGCGTCGGCCCCTGACCTTCCGCTCCGGCGGGACCAGCCTGTCCGGACAGGCGCAGTCCGAGGCGGTCCTGGCCGATGTGCGCACCCACTTCCGCACCGTCGAGGTGCTCGATCACGGCGAGCGCGTGCGCGTGGGGCCCGGGGCGACGCTGCGCCAGGTCAACGCACATCTGCTGCGGCAGATGCGGCGGCTGGGGCCGGATCCGGCCTCCGAGGTCGCCTGCACGATCGGCGGAGTGATCGCCAACAACTCCTCCGGCATGGCCGCCGGGACCGCCGAGAACTCGTACCGCACGCTGGAGTCGCTGCGCTTCGTGCTGCCCTCGGGCACGATCGTGGACACCGGGCTCGAGGGGGCCGACGCCCGCCTGCGGCGTGAGGAGCCCGATCTCCATGAGGGCCTGGTGCGCCTCATGCGCCGCGTGCGGGACAGCGCCGAGTCCACCCGCGTGATCCGTGAGCGCTTCGCGCTGAAGAACACGATGGGCTACGGGATCAACGCCCTGCTGGACTTCGAGACCCCGGCCGACGTGCTCGCCCATCTCGTGGTCGGCTCGGAGGGCACCCTCGCCTTCGTCTCCTCCGCCGTGTTCCGCACCGTGCCGATCCAGAAGCACATCACCACCGGGCTGCTCGTGCTGCCGTCGCTCGAGGCCGCGACCGCCGCGCTGCCCGAGGTGGTCGGCGCCGGGTTCGCGACCGCGGAGCTGATGGACGCCCGCTCCCTGATCGTGGCGCAGGGCCTGGCCGGGGCGCCCCAGGAGATCCTCGGCCTGGACGTCGAGCGCCATGCCGCCCTGCTCGTCGAGCACCGCAGCGACGACCCCGCCGAGCTCGCGCAGCGCGCGGCCGATGCGGTGGGGATGTCCGAGGGGCTCGGCCTGTCGGTGCCGCTGGAGATGACCACCGACGCCGCCCGTCGGGCCGCGATGTGGACCACCCGCAAGGGCCTCTATGCCGCGATCGCCGGCGCCCGCCCGGCGGGCTCGACCGCCCTGCTCGAGGACGTGGTGGTGCCGGTGCCCGAGCTCGAGGCCACCTGCCGCGGCCTGCAGGACCTGTTCGACCGTCATGACTACGACGAGTCGGTGATCTTCGGGCACGCGAAGGACGGCAACATCCACTTCCTGCTCAACGAGCAGCTCGGTGAGGGATCCACGCGCCTGGAGGCGTTCACGCAGGACATGGTCGAGCTGGTGCTGGACCACGGCGGGAACCTCAAGGCCGAGCACGGCACCGGTCGCGTCATGGCCCCGTTCGTGGAGCGCCAGTACGGGCCGGAGCTGTACGGCGTGATGCGGGAGCTCAAGGCGTTGGTGGACCCGGCCGGGATCCTCAACCCGGGTGTGGTGCTCACCGACGATGCGACCGCCCATATGCAGAACCTGAAGCCCGTGATCGAGATCGAGGAGGAGGCGGACCGCTGCGTGGAGTGCGGCTACTGCGAGCCGGTGTGCCCCTCCAAGGACCTCACGCTCACCCCGCGCCAGCGGATCGTGCTGCGCCGCGACGCGAACCTCGCCGAGCAGCGCGGGGACCTCGCCACTGCGGCCGCGATCCGCAGCGCGTACGAGTACGAGGGGCTGGAGACCTGCGCGGTCGACGGGATGTGCGTGACCGCCTGCCCCGTCGGCATCAACACCGGTGACCTGGTGCGACGCCTGCGGGCGGAGGACGCGAGCGCGGCGCCGAACGCGGCCTGGAAGGCGGCGGCGGGGAACTGGGACCTGCTGACCCGCGGGGCCTCGGCCGCGATGAGCGTGGCCGGGACCCTCCCCCAGGTGCTGCCGCGGGCGGCGACCGACGTGGGCCGCGCCCTGCTGGGCACGGACACGGTGCCGCAGTACCGCAGCGAGCTGCCTCGACGGGGTGGGTCGGTGCGACGCGCGGGCGGCCGCGGCCGGGCCTCGGCCGACATCGGCGCGGTGTACCTCCCCGCCTGCGTGCACACCATGTTCGGGGCCGCCGAGGAGCCTCGCAGCAGTGACGGTGGGGCGTCCGGCGGCTGCGGGGGCAACTGCGCGTGCGGGAGCGGAGGCGGGAAGGGTGGTGCGACGTCGTCGGGTTCGCCGTCGTCCCCGACGACCGCCGCCGGGGTCCCGGCGGCGCTCGATCTCCTCGCCCAGCGCGCCGGCATGCGCCTGGCCGTCCCGGACGACGCCGCCTCCCTGTGCTGCGGCACCCCCTTCTCCTCCAAGGGCATGACCGGCGCCAAGGAGTGGATGCGCGACCAGGTGCGCACCGCCCTGCTCGCCGCGAGCCATGACGGCGAGCTGCCCGTGATCGTGGACGCCTCCAGCTGCACCGAGGGGATCCACCAGGCGATGGAGGGCACCGGGGTCGAGGTGCTCGACGCGATCACCTACGTGCGTCGGCGCCTGCTGCCGCAGCTGAGCGTGCGCGAGCCCGCCGGGTCGGTGACCGTGCACCCCACCTGCTCGACCACCCACTTGGGGGCGACCGACGACCTGATCGCGATCGCCGAGGCCGCCGCCCGCGATGTGGTGGTGCCGGTGGACTGGGGCTGCTGCGGCTACGCGGGCGACCGCGGCATGCTACACCCCGAGCTCACGGCGTCGGCCACCCGGGCCGAGGCCGCCGAGGTCGCCCAGCGCGAGACGGACTGGTACGTCAGCTCCAACCGCACCTGCGAGCTCGGCATGCAGGCCGCGACAGGGAAGTCGTACCGGCACGTGCTCGAGCTGCTGGAGGCCGTGACGCGGTGATGGCCTCTGCCTATGCTTCGACCGAGAGCGGGAGGTGGGCAGGCATGGCGGAGTTACGAATCGAACTGGACCTGAAACTGATCTTGGGCGCCCGAGAGCTCACCGGTGCCAGGTCGCACCGAGCTGTCGCGGAGCTCGCACGTCGCCACCTACTCGCCTCGAAGCAGAAGGACAGCATGGTCGACGCCATCACCGAGTTGGGCGATCTGGAATCGCAGCTCGGGACGCGGGTCGATCCAGCTCCTCCGCGCTGAGGCCCGATCGCGTCATCCGGATCCTGAGAACAGACTGCTTCGACTCCGTTCTCGCCGAGAGAGTCATTCACACCGACACCAAGGATGCACGCACGGACGCGTGCAGTGCTCGATGCGTCGGGAGCACGAGCGCAGCGAGCAGGACAGCCACCGTCAGCACCGCGGACACAGAGAGCTCGACCCATGGCAGGACAAACCGAACGGGCAGCCCATCCGCGGCTGCAGCACGCGGGACCAGTGCGGTGGACACCACCGTCGCAGCCAGACCGATCAGCGCTGCGGAGGCTGAGAGCAGGAAGGCTTCACTCGCCGCCCCAGCCCGTACCTGCCACGGCGACATTCCCGCCGCACGCAGCATGGCAACCTCCCGTCGTCGGTCGCCTGTGCTCAGCGCGAGCACACAGGCCCCGCTGACCGCGCACAGCAGACCGATGACTGCACAGATGACGTAGGTGTCCAGCAGGTTGTACTCCTCCTGCGATCCCAGCGCTCGGGCAATGGCTTCGCTGGTTCGCGCCATACCCGTGATCGACCCGAGGATCCCCGACCCACAGGCAAGTGCCACGACGGTCGATCCACTGATATGCGCCCGGGCGACAGCAGCGTCCCGGGCAAGTGGCCACAGCGGACTGGGCACCGGCAGCAAGCGCGAGACCACCGAGACCACCGAGACCACCAGCGGCACCAGGATCCGTGCCGCGAGGCCTGCCACCCCAAGAGTCAGCACGGCGAGACCGAGCCCAGCCGTCAGCGCCTCGCCGTTGTCGAGGCCCGGTGGATGGCGATACACCGCCTCCACGGTCATGAGCAGGGCAACCAGCCCGAGCCCCGTCACCATCCAGCGGCCGGTGCCGTGACGAGATCGGGGCTCATCCTCTCCCCGCACTGCGCGAATCGCCGGCACCCGTGCTCCACGCAGCGCCGGGACCACCGCGGCGAACAGAGTCGTCAGGAGCGGGACAAGAACAGCGCCGACCAGTGCCATTGGGGCTGCCTGCACGTCGATTCCCGCTAGCTCGGGCAGGATCATCCCGTTGAGCAGCTCCGAGAGCCGACCTCCGACGAGTGCGGTCGCGAACGCCCCTAGGATCCCTCCGCCGAGTGCCGCGACCCCGATCTGGGTCAGGACGAAGACCGCGAGAGCGATCGGCGATGCTCCAGCAAGCCTCCACCGCGCGCGGTCCCTTGTCGTTGCGGCGATCGCTGCCGAGGACACTGCGGCAAGAACGATCACGGATACCGGCACGATCATCACGGCGATGCTGACACCGACGGTCGATACGTGGTCTGGTCTCAAACCCTCATGACGCAGCACCGCCTGAATCTCGGAGTTCGAAGCATCAGTGCCGAAGGCTTGGACCAAACAAGTTCCGATCAGGAGCGACGTCAGGCTCGCTACCAGTGCCGGTGCCCACCAGGAGGCTCTGCCAGCAAGGACACCTGGAAGGATCGCCCCGATCATCGGCTCGATCCTTCCGCGCCGCTCTGCAGGAGCTCCGCGAGCTCCTGCACCGAGCTCCTACCGCGCTGTGCATGAATCCGACCGTCGCGGAGAAGCACCACGCGATCTGCAGAGGACGCAGCGTCGAGATCATGCGTGACCAGGACGACCGCGGCGCCCTCATCCGCTCTGGCCCGGAGCCCGCTCATCACTGCCGCCGATGCCGCCGTGTCCAGTGCACCGGTCGGTTCGTCAGCGAAGACGACCTCCGGCCGGCCGGCGAGCACCCGTGCGAGCGCAGTGCGCTGCTGCTGTCCGCCGGAGAGGCGGGAGGCAGGGGTGGAGGCGAACTCCGTGAGCCCCACCTCCGACAGCGCTGAATCCGCTCGGGGCAGCGCGTCCCGTCGCCGGGCGAGCAGGCCCGGTAGAGCCACGTTCCTGCGCGCGGAGAGATAGGGGATCAGGTTGTAGTCCTGGAACACGAATCCCACCTGCTGGCGATAGAGGCGAGCCATCTGACCAGACCGTGAACGCACCGGATCCACCCCGAGCAGGTCGATCTCGCCGCTGCTTCTCGTCTCGAGGCCGGAGAGGCAGAACAGCAGGGTCGACTTCCCCGAGCCGCTCGGGCCGATGATCGCCGTGAGCATCGAGGGGCCGATCTCCAGATCGACGTCGTCCAGGACTGTTCGCGCGGCAGAGCCGCGGCCGTACGTCTTGGTCAGTTGCCGGGCCATGATCACCGGAGAGAGGCAGGGAGTCATGACCTGAGTCCACGCGACGGGACCGTCTTCGAGAACGACCGAATGACGCCGACTCTCGAGGGCTTCGCACACGACGGAAGGTAGGCGAATGCCTACCCCGACGGCATCGGACACGTCGTAGTGTCGACCTGTGTCCCACGTCGATCATGTCTCGCTGCGCCATCCGCAGACGCTGATGCGCAGCCGAGCACCGTGGGCATCGATCCTCTACCTCGTCCTGCAGGCCGTCGCGGGGGTCGTGTCCCTTGGTGTGGTCTTCACCGTGCTGCTCATCCCCGTGTGGCTGTTCGCGTGGCCACGCGCTGAGGCGCGGCTTCTGCCGCTGGCCAGTCGGCCAGCTCTGCGGGTCGCGCGACGTCCAGGGCAGCTGTGCTGGCAGGACGTGGTGCTGGTCCTCCTCACAGCCGTCATGGCTGTGGCGATGTTCTTCGTCGGCATCGTGCTGGTCGTCGTGATCGGGACCCTCTTCGCCACCCCCGTCGCCGTGCTCGCCGGACGGGAGGCCACTTGGGGCATTGCGGACCAGGTGATTCCTCCGTTGCTCGTGGTCATCGTCTTCCCGATGCTCGGGCTGATCGTGCTGTTCCTCGCGCTGTGGGCGCTGACGGCTCTCGCCTATGGCTGGTCGGGGCTGAGCACCGCCCTCCTGCGGGACGAGGAGTCCCGTCTCGCAGCGCAGGTCGAGGCGCTCGGGGACATGACTGTGCAGCTCGACGACTCCGTCGCTCTGGAGCGCAGGGTCCTGGAACGGAACCTCCATGACGGGGCACAGATGCATCTCAGTGCCGCGGGTCTGCGCCTGGCGATGCTCCAGCTCGAGGCCGAGCATCTGTCTGAAGGCGAGTTACGATCGACGATCCTCTCCGGTCTCGACGAGGTGCGCGAGCAGCTGGACCTCGGCGGGCAGTCCGTCCGCAACGCCGTGAGCGGGCTGGTCCCGACGGTTCTGCGCGACGGCGGCCTTCAGGCGGCCATCGCTGAGCTCGCCCGCGCCGTGCCGCTCGAGACCACGACAGAGTGCACAGTTCCGCGCCTGCCCATGTCGCTGGAACACAGCATTCATCTCATCGCGCACGAAGCGATCACGAACGTCGTGCGGCATTCCGGGGCGCAGACCGTATCGATCCGCTGCACGCTCGATGACCCGATGACCACAGGCACCCCGTCGTTCCTTCGACTTCAGATCGCCGATGACGGACGTGGAGGAGCAGTCTCGACCGGCACCGGGCTCATCAGCATGCGGGCGCGGGCTCGCAGTCAGGGCGGGGTTCTCACGCTGGACAGCCCGGAGGGCGGCCCGACCATCGTGGATCTGAAGGTTCCCGTCACAGCAGATCGAGAGGACGGATGATGAGGATCCTGCTCGCCGAGGACGCCGCCCTCCTGCGTGACGGCCTTGTTGCCCTCTTGGAGCGCGCCGGACACGTGGTGACTGCAGCGGTTCCCACGGCGACCGAGCTCCGGGCCGAGGCCTCGACACTGATCCCAGCAGGAGGGGTGGATCTCGTCCTGACGGACGTGCGCATGCCTCCTGGGCACGGTGACGACGGGTTGCAGGCCGCACTAGAGATTCGTCGGAAGCATCCGACGATTCCCGTCGTCGTCCTGTCCCAATATGTTGAGCAGCAGTACGCCAGCGAACTGCTGGGACTCACTGCGAAAGATGGTCAGTCGGCGTCGCCGACCGGGCTGGGCTATCTGCTCAAGGACCGCGTGTCCAAAGTGCATGACTTCCTGAATTCCCTGGAGGTGGTGCGACGCGGCGGGATCGTCGTGGATCCGCTCGTCGTCACCGCTCTCATGCGTCGCGAGACGAATGTCGTCGCCAAGCTCAGCTCCCGAGAGCTGGAAGTCCTGGAACTGGTCTCCCAAGGGGAGACGAACGATCAGATCTCTGTGCGCCTTCATCTCTCCCGAGGAGCTGTGGTCAAGCACGTCAGTGCCGTCTTCGACAAGCTAGGGATCTCCGAGCAGGACGGCAATCGTCGCGTCCTGGCGGTGATCGCCTATCTTCGAGCTCAACCTCCGGCGCAGTGAGAACCAGAACCAGGAACGAGCTCTGCGGACGACGACGTGCGCCGACTGTCATGACCCACCGGTAGTCTTCCCGGCGGCCCTCCTCCCCCGGTGACGTCCTGCCTCCCACCAGCGGTTCCGCCCGCACCCTTCCCCTGGTGAGGCCACGTCGACGATCTCCCGAGGAGGACGATGCCCATGATGGGCGGACACCACGCGATCAGCGGCACCGCCGCCTGGATGGCCCTGGCAGGCTCGGCCCCCGTGCTCGAGCACGTCGTCGGCCTGGATCTGTGGGACCTCGATCCCGCGCAGGTGACCGCCGGCGCCGTGGTCGCGACCGGCGCGGCCCTGCTGCCGGACATCGACCATCCCTCCGCCACGATCTCCCGCTCCGGCGGCGGCCTCACCAAGGCCATCACGCGGGCGGTCAGCACCATGGCGGGGCATCGCGGCGCGACCCATACGCTCCTGGCCGCGGCGCTCTTCACCGCGCTGGCGATCGCCGTGAACCGGCTCGGCTGGCAGGTCGTCGTACCCGTGGTGGGCGAGGTCCAGGCGGGCGCCGCCCTGCTGGTCACCGTGATGTGCGCGCTGGGCACCCGGGCCCTGAAGATGGTCGAGGGCCGGTTGCTGCCCTGGGCGGTGGGGGTCGCCGCCGGCCTGCTGGTCGCCGTCACCGCGCCGGACACCTCGATCTGGCTCCCCGCCGCCGTGGCCGTGGGCGTGCTGGTCCATCTGATCGGGGACCTGCTCACCACCGACGGGATCCCCTTCCCCACCTGGCCGCTCGTGATCAAGCCCCCGAAGCATCTCGCCTCAGGGCTCTGGCAGCGCAGCGGGGACATCGCCGTGCCGCTGCTGGGCGATGCGGGCAGCGCCCGGGAGTGGCTGGTGTGCACGGTGCTGACCGGGTACGCCGTCGTCGCCACGGTCGCGACCGTGGCCGCGGCACCTTGGGTCCTCGCCGTCTGAGACCGCATCGGGTGCCTCGCCCCGCACCCCGTTCGAACACCGTGCGTCACTGACCGTTCGGGCACCACGCGCCACCGAGAGCTCCGAGCACCACACGTCACCCGTTCCCTCGATTCGTCCCACCAGCGGGACGTATCGAGGGAATCGGCCGGCGCGCCGTCTAAGCGCCTTCAGCGCAGCACCGAGCTGAGCAGCAAACTGGTCTCGCTGTTGACGACGCCGTCGATCGAGCGGATCCGGCGCAGCACGTCGTCGAAGGCCGGGAGGTCGGGGCAGGCGATCTCGGCGACCAGGTCCCAGCCGCCGTTCGTGGTGTGCAGGTTCTGGATCTCGGGGAAGCCTCGCAGCAGCGTGATCACGCGGTTCGTGGAACGCCCCTCCACCTCGATGAAGGACGTGGCGCGCACGGTCGCGGTCTCGGCGTAGTCGCGCACCCGCACCGTGAAGCCCACTATCACGCCGCGTGCGGTGAGCTTCTCGATCCGGCTGGAGACGGTGGCGCGGGAGACCCCGAGCTGGGTGGCGAGGGTGGCGATCGGGGCGCGGCCGTCCTTCCGCAGGGCGGACAGCAGCCGTTCGTCGAGATCCGAGATGCGCTCCATGGACACAATGGTAGATCTGCTCGGGCAGTCTGCGCATCAAGTAGGCAGATCTCGAGCGATCAGTCTCTACCGCCTGCCATCTGCGAAATCTACGCTGGAATCCACCACACCGGCGTGCGCAGAGTCTCCGGGATTCCTGGAGCCCCGTCGCCGGCTCAGCCCTCAGGAGGCGAGTGCGATGACCCAGCTGCTCGACGTCGCCGGCATGGCGCGATGGATCCGGCGCGATGGCGCCGAAGCGATCCTCGTGCGCATGACCGATTATCTCGAGGCGGACTACCGACGGTGGGAGCGCTTCGACAAGACCCCGCGGATCGCGAGTCACACCCCGCTGGGCGTGATCGAGCTGATGCCCACGTCCGACGGGGAGACCTACTCCTTCAAGTACGTCAACGGCCACCCGTCCAATCCGTCGCGCGGCTTCCAGACTGTCACCGCCTTCGGGGTCCTGGCCGACGTCGACACCGGCTATCCCACCTTCCTCGCGGAGATGACTCTGCTGACCGCGCTGCGCACCGCCGCGACGTCGGCCCTCGCTGCGAAGGCACTCGCCCGGCCGGACTCGCGCACCCTCGCCCTGATCGGTGCCGGTTCGCAGTCCGAGTTCCAGGCCCTCGCCAGCCGCGGCGTGCTGGGCATCGAGGATCTGCGGGTGTTCGACATCGACGCGGCAGCGATCGAGAAGGTGCGACACAACCTCGAGCCGCTCGGCTTCCGGGTGCATGCGGCGACCTCGGTCGATGAGGCGGTCGCCGGCGCCGACATCATCACCACCTGCACGGCGGACAAGGCCCGCAACACGATCCTGCGCGCGGACCAGGTGGCCCCGGGCGTGCACGTGAACGCGATCGGCGGGGACTGCCCCGGCAAGACGGAGCTCGATCCCGCGATCCTCGAGGACTCCCGCGTCGTCGTGGAGTTCACACCCCAGACCCGCATCGAAGGCGAGATCCAGCAGATGCCCGCGGACTTCGCGGTGACCGAGCTGTGGCAGGTGCTCACCGGCGCTGCGGGCGGCCGGTCGTCGGCCGAGGAGGTCACGGTGTTCGACTCCGTGGGCTTCGCGATCTCCGACTTCTCGGCACTGCGCTGCGCCCGCGACGCCACCGCCGGCTCCGACCTGCAGTCCGCGCTGGACCTGGTCGCCGATCCGGACGACCCCAAGGATCTCTTCTCCCTGGTGGACGTCCTCGCCCCGGTGAGCTGACGATGAGCGGGCAGGGACCCTCGCACGTCGTCCTGGTGCGCCCTCACCACTTCCATCCCAACGCCCAGACGGCGGCCGACAACGCCTTCCAGCGCCGTCTCGTCGCGCCCGACGCCGACACCGCCCGACCGGCGCGCGAAGAGGTCGAGGGCCTGGCCACGGCGCTCGAGCAGGCCGGGGTCCAGGTGAGCGTGTTCGACGATGAGGGCACCTCCACGCCCGACAGCGTGTTCCCCAACAACTGGCTGTCCACGCACGCCGACGGCACCCTCGCGCTGTACCCGATGTATGCCCCGAACCGTCGGACGGAGCGCCGCGAGGACATCGTGCAGCACCTGCGCACGCACTTCACGGTGCGCCGGGTGGCGGACTGGTCGGCCGCGGAGCGCGAGAACCGCTTCCTCGAGGGGACCGGAGCGATGGTGCTGGACCACCTCGCCCGCGTCGCCTATGCCTGCCGTTCCCGCCGGCTGGATGGCGGCCTGTTCGCGGAGGTCTGCGGCGACCTCGGGTACGACGCCGTCCTGTTCGACGCGACGGACTCTCGAGGGGTGCCGGTCTATCACACGAACGTGCTGATGAGCGTGGGGACCGAGGTGGCGCTGGTAGGCACCGGGATGATCCGGGACCGCTCCCAGCGGTCACAGGTCCGCGACCGGTTGCGGGCGTCGGGCCGCGAGGTCGTGGAGCTCTCCGAGTCCCAGGTGCAGGGCTTCCTCGGCAACTGCCTCGAGGTCACCGGATACGCCGGGACGGCCGACGAGGAACGGCTGCTGGTGCTGTCCACCCGTGCGGCCGGGCACCTCTCCCCCGCACAGCGGAGCCGGATCGAACTCTCATGCCGGATCCTCGCCGTGCCGGTCCCGACGATCGAGGCCGCCGGCGGCTCGGTGCGGTGCATGATCGCGGGGATCCATCTGCCTCCACGTCAGGCTGTGGCCCCGATGAGGAAACCGGTCCTGCACGCCGAGGCGGTCAGTGCTCCGCAGCCGTTGTGAGGTCCGCGAGCACGCGGGCGACCATGTCGCCCTCCGACAGATCCTCGCCTAGCACCTGCTCCCCCGGTGCCCCGAGCACGTCATGCTCCCGGTACCAGGAGGCGACCTCACTGGCCGGGACCTCACCTCCGATCGTCTTGCCCGCGTGACGGCGCAGGGTCTCCGCGAGGCTCACGTCGAGGTAGTAGACGAGGCACGGACCCTCATGGTCGGCGAGCATCTCCTCGAACATGTCGCCATAGCGCTCGCTGCCGAAGATCCCCTCGACCACCGTGATCCGTCCGATCCCGAGGCAGTGCCGGGCCGTGGCCAGGATCAGCCCGGCGGTGTCACTGTTGGCCGCATCGTGCTCCCACAGCAGCTCCCGGCGCAGATGGTCCTGGCCGATCACGGCGACCCTGCCACGCGGCAAGGACCTCTGCACACGACGCGCCACGGTGAACTTCCCCGAAGCGGAGTTGCCGCGCAGGATCACGAGCGCCGGGGCGGACGGGGTGGGAGCGGGCGCGGCGTCGGGCATGAGCCCTATCCTCACACGGGCACTCACGCCGGCACGCGCACGACAACTCACGCGCGCGAACGCCAGAGCAGCCACACGAAGTAGGGCGCGCCGATCAGCGAGACCAGCAGCCCGGCGGGCACCTGCGCGGGCGCGATGAGGGAGCGTCCCAGGGCGTCGGCCAGTCCCACGAGCACCCCGCCCAGCAGCATCGCGACCGGGATCGAGCGCACGTGGCGGCCGCCCACGAGCGACCGCGCGAGATGCGGGGCGACCAGGCCCACGAAGCCCACCACGCCGACGGCGACGACGCTGATCGCGGCGAGCACGGCAGCCAGGCCCAGCACCAGCACGCGGGTGCGCTGGAGCCGCACGCCGAGCAGCCGCGGCGAGTCCTCGTCGATCGCGAGCAGGTCCAGCTCGCGGTGCAGCGAGAGCATCACGGGCACCGCGATCGCGAGCACCACCAGCACAGGGGCCACGTCGCTCAGGGTGCGGCCGTAGGTGGTCCCCGACAACCAGGTGAGGATCCGCGGGGTGTCCCAGGCGTTCGCCTGCAGCAGCAGGAAGGTGGTCAGCGAGCTCATCGCGTAGCCCACGCCGATGCCCACCAGCACGAAGCGCTCCGGGGCGAGGCCGCCGCGCCAGGCCAGCAGCGCGATGACGCCGAAGGTGGCGATACCGGCGGCCACCGCGACGCCGATCATCAGCGGGCGGCTGCCGCCGAGCGCGGTCACCACGATCACGGCGCCGAGGCCGGCCCCGGAGGTGATGCCCAGCAGGCCCGGCTCCGCGAGCGGGTTGCGCACGGTGGACTGGACCACGCAGCCGGCCAGGGCGAGGGCCGCGCCGGCGAGCACGGCCGCGCTCATCCGCGGCACCCGTTCGCCGAGCGCGCGCGCCACGAGCGTCGGCGCATCACCCTGGATCCACAGCGCGAGGTCCCCGGTGCGCAGCCACAGGCTGCCGGCGAGCAGTCCCAGCAGCGCGATGCCCAGAAGCGCCGCGACGCAGGCCGCGAGCACGATCACCACGCGCCGTCGGGAGCGCAGGCCGGTGCGCGCCTGCGGGGGCGGGACGCGTGAGCCGGAGTCCGGCAGGCGCCGGGCCAGCAGGATGATGATGATCGCGCCGAGCAGCGCGGTGGGGATCCCGGTCGGGACGGCGGTCGCGCCCTGGGGCCCGAGGATCGCGCGCACGACGGCGTCGGCCAGCAGCACCACGAGGGCGCCGATCAGGCCGCTCGCGGGGATCAGCAGCAGGTGCCGGTTCAGGGAGCGCACCACACCGCCGAGCAGGCGGGCGAGCACGGGGGCGCCGAGGCCCACGAAGGCGATGGGGCCGGCGACGGTCACGGCGGTGCTGCTGAGCAGCACGGCGGCGAGCACGGCGATCACGCGCGTGGAGCGCACCGGGACGCCCAGGCCGGAGGCGGCGTCGTCCCCGAGCCCCAGCACGTCCAGGCGCCGGGAGAGCAGCAGTGCCAGGACCAGCACCCCCGCGATCACGGGCAGTGCCCGCAGCGAGGCGGTGAGGTTCAGCTGGGACAGCGAGCCGCTGCCCCAGGCGTACAGACCGGTGGTCTCGGCCTCGAAGAGGATCAGCAGCATCGAGGTGCCGGACTGCAGCGCCATCGCGACCGCGGATCCGGCGAGGATCAGGCGCGTGGTGGACGATGCCGCTCCCCCGGCGAGCGCCAGCACGACGGCGGCCGCGAGCAGACCGCCGATGAAGGCGACCCCGCTCGAGGCCCACAGCGGCACCGCGAGGCCCAGCGCCGCCACGAGGGACAGGGCGAAGTAGGAGCCGGCCGTGACGGCGAGGGTGTCCGGGGAGGCCAGCGCGTTGCGGGAGACGGACTGCAGCAGGGCGCCGGCGCTGCCCAGCGCCACGCCCACGGCCACCCCGGCCAGCAGACGCGGCAGCCGTGAGGCGGTGAGCAGGTCGCCGATCGCGACCTCGCCCACGGTGTCCGCCCCGCCGGTGAGGTGCGCCAGCAGGTCGCCGAGCCCGATCCCGGAGGTCCCCTGGGTCAGGTGCCAGGCACCGACCACGACCACGCCCAGCGCCAGCAGCACCAGGGTGGCGATCCCGCCGAGGATTCCGCCGGCCCCGTCCCGCAGCGCCTCGCGGGGGCTGCGGGACGGGACGGATGCCGACGTCGGCGTCTGGTCCGGGGCCGACCCCCGATCCGGTGCCGGCGGGTGCTCCGGCGCCGACGACGGGCTCGTCGCCGCCCGGCTCACGACGCGGTCAGGATCTCGACGTAGGCGTCGATGGCCTGCTCGGAGGAGCGGGGGCCGCCGAAGGTCCAGATCCCGGCGGGGAAGGGGTAGGCGCGGCCGTCCTGCACGGCGGGCAGGTTCGTCCACAGGTCGTTCTTCTCGAGCTCGTCGACGTAGTTCCCGGCGGGATCGTCGGTCGAGGTGTAGATGAGGTTGGCGTCGCCCACCGCGGTCAGGCCCTCGATGTCGGTCTGGCCGAGTCCGTAGGCGGGGTCGGTCTCGCCGGTCCACACGCTGGTCAGCCCCAGCTCCTCGCCCAGCGCCGTGAACAGGGCACCCTCGCCGAAGGGACGGATGGAGACGTTGCCGCCGTCGACCCAGCCGTCGAAGTAGACGAAGTCGGTGGTGCTCAGGCCGGCGTCGGCGACCTCCTGCTTCGCCGTGGCGACGTGCTCGTCGAACTCGCTGAGCACCGCGTCGGCGCGCTCCGTGCGTCCGGTGGCCTCGGCGATCAGGGTGAACAGGCCCTTCATGGTGCCGATCGGGTCGGAGGCGTCGGCGCCGACGGTCGCGAGGACGGGCACACCGAGGCTCTCGAGCTGGGCGATGACGGGGTCGTCCTTGCCGGTGGCCTCGACGATGATCAGGTCGGGATCGGCGGCGGCGAGGGCATCGAGGTTCGGCTCCCCGCGGGTGCCGACGTCCGCCGTGCCCTCGGGCAGCGTCTCGGCGGTGTCCCAGGTGCCGAAGCCTTCGGCGTCGGCGACGGCGACCGGGGCGATGCACAGGGTCAGTGCGTCCTCGACCTGCTGCCACTCCAGGACGGCGATCCGCTCGGCGGGCTTGTCGAGCTCCACGGGGCGGCCCAGGTCATCGGTGACGGAGACCGGCGCGGTCGAGGTCGTGGTGGAGTCCTCGGCGCAGGAGTCGCTGAGCGCGGCGGCATCCGAGGGTGCCCCGGCATCCGCCTCGGGCACCTCGGTGGTGCCGCAGGCGGCCAGGGCCACGGCGGCTGCGCCGGCGGTGAGGGCGGCGAGGGCGCGGCGGACGGATCGGTTCATGGGGGCTCCTGGTGGATGGGCGGGCAGGCCGCAGGGGTCGCCCGACGACGGATGCGCGTCGGGCACGGGACGGACGGTGGGGCGGTGGGGCTGTGGGGCTGTGGGGCGGAAAGACGCAGAGAAACGCGGAGGGGAGGAAAAGGCGCGGAGAGGAGGGAAAGGCGGGGCGGAGGGCCCCTCAGACGGGGGTGGGGACCCTCGCACCGCGCCGACCCAGCGCGTCGATGCGCAGGCGACCGCTGCCGGGATCGGCGGTGACGTCGATGGGGATGTCGTAGACGTCGCTGAGGTGCTCGGAGGTGAGCACGTCCTCGGCCGCGCCGGTGGCGTGGATGCGGCCGGCGCTGAGCAGGATGACCTGGTCGGCGATGCGTGCGGCATGGTCGAGGTCGTGCAGCACGATGCCCACGGCAGTGCCGTGGATCTCGGCGAGATCGCGCACCAGGTCGAGAGTCTCGATCTGGTAGCGCAGATCGAGATGGTTCGTGGGCTCGTCCAGCAGCACGATGCCGGTGTCCTGGGCGAGGCAGGAAGCAAGCCAGACGCGCTGCATCTCTCCCCCGGAGAGCTCGCCGACCCCACGGGCGGAGAAGGCGGACACGCCGGTCAGCTCCATCGCGTGGTCGATCGCAGCACGGTCCGCATCGGTGAGGCCGGCGAAGCGCCGACGGTGCGGGTGCCTCCCGAAGGCGACCACGTCGCGCACCGACAGCCCCTGCGGGCTGGTGCGGGACTGGGAGAACAGGGTGAGCGCCTTCGCGAGCTCCTTCGCGCTGAGGAGGGACGTGCTGCGGGGCCCCTCGAGGCCGTCGAGCAGGATCTCGCCCTCGCCCAGGGGGTGCAGTCCCGCGAGCGAGCGCAGCACGGTCGACTTCCCGCTCCCGTTGGGGCCCAGCAGCGCGGTCACGGTGCCGGGGGTCAGCGCGATCGAGACGCCGTGGACCACGGGATGGCGGCCGTAGCGCAGATGCAGCTCCTGCCCGGTGAGGGCGGGGCGGAGAGCGGAGGGCGCGTGAGATGCGGCGGGCTCAGGAGCAGCGGAAGCTGGGACGGCGGAAGCAGGGGGCACGAAGGGAAGCGTAGCCTTACCTCAATACGCACGTCGACCCTTGTTCAATTCCGTGAACACTTCGTGACGTGCGGGCGCCTCGACCGTCAGGAGGTCAGTCCGTCGGGCGGTCAGCCGGCGCGTCTCCTCAGCCGTGCGGCGTCGGCTCCACGACCGCTGCCGGCTCGGTCTCCACCTCGGTGCCGGTGACCCGACCCAGCTGGTTCATGACGTGGAAGATGACCAGCGCAGCGATCGTGCCCAGCGCGATGCCGGTGAGCTGGATGCCCCCGAAGGTCCAGGTGACGTTGGCGATGCCGATCACGAGGGCGACGCCCGCGGTGAACTGGTTCTTCGGGCGGGAGAAGTCGACCTTCCCGTCGACCCACATGCGCACGCCCACGATGCCGATCAGGCCGTAGAGCACGAAGGTCACCCCGCCCAGCACGCCGGCGGGGATGGTGAAGATCGCGGCGCCCACCTTCGGCGACAGCGAGAGCAGGATCGCGACGATGCCGGCCACCCAATAGGCGGCGGTCGAGTACACGCGGGTGGCGCTCATGACGCCGATGTTCTCGCCGTACGTGGTGGTCGGCGAGCCGCCGAAACCGGCCGAGAGGGCGGTGGCCAGGCCGTCGGAGGCGAGCGTGCGCCCCACCATGTGGTCGAGATTGCGGTTCGTCATCAGGCCCACGCTCGTCACGTGACCGACGTTCTCTGCCAGCAGCACCACGACCACGGGCAGGAACATCGGCAGCAGGCCGAGGTTGAACTCGGGATGGTGGAACTCGGGCAGGCCCAACCAGGCGGCATCGGCCACCGGCGTGAAGTCGACCTCGCCGCGCAGCACGGCCACCACGTAGCCCACCAGCACGCCCAGCAGCACGGAGACCCGGCCCAGCATCCCCTTGAACAGCGCGGTGCACAGCACCACGGCGAGCAGCGTGACCGTCGCGGTGAGCGCGGACTGCTTGAAGTTGTCGTACGCCGTGGGGGCGAGGTTGAAGCCGATCAGCGCCACGATCGAGCCCATCACCACCGGCGGCATGAGCACCGTGATCCAGCGCGTGCCCACGCGGGCCACGATCAGGCCCAGCACCGCGAGCAGCAGCCCGGTGACCATCACACCGCCGAGCGCGGCGCCCATCGAGTCCGCCTGGGTGGAGGCGGTGATGGGGGCGATGAACGCGAAGGAGGAGCCGAGGTAGCTGGGCACCTTGTTGCGGGTGATGGTCAGGAACAGCAGGGTGCCGATGCCGGAGAACAGCAGCGTGGTGGAGGGCGGGAAGCCGGTCAGCAGCGGCACCAGGAACGTGGCGCCGAACATGGCGATGACGTGCTGGGCCCCGATCCCGATGGTCAGCGGCCAGGCCAGCCGCTCCTCGGGCAGGACGATCGCGGTGGGGGCGATGGTGCGGCCATCTCCGTGCAGGCTCCAGCGGAACATGGGTCTCCCAGGGGTGTGGAGGAATGGACGGCCTGATGGCCTGGGTGCGTGCGGCCGACGGTCAGCGGCCGGGGAAGACCTTCTTGCGCGCCGTCTCCTCGGTGACGTCCGGGACCTGGCTCAGCAGCGAGACGTTGCCCGCGTCGCGGGAGCGGAAGTCGGCGAACATCTGGGCGATGTCCGGGGCGCCGAACTCGTCGCGCACCGGGGCGGGCACGGTGAGCATGAGGGCGGCGGCGATACCGACCGCGAGGGCGGTGCCGCCGGTGACCAGGCCCGCGCCGGCGCCCGTGGCGAGCGAGTTCACGATGACGTCGAGGAAGCCGACGACCACGAGGATGAGTCCCGAGATCACGCCGTTGGCGCGAGCGGTCATCGCGGGACGCGACAGCAGCGAGGTGCGGGCGAACAGGGAGACTGCCACGAAGCACAGGCAGACGGCGGCGTCGATGAGGTGCAGGACGGTGCCGCCCGGGGCGAGCCCCGTGGTCGCGACGAGCGCGGCCAGCAGGTGCCAGAGGACCGCGGCCACGTGCAGGACGGCGCTGAACTCGAAGGCCCGCACGGTGAACACGAGCCAGTCGGTGCGGCGGAAGGAGATCGGCATCGTGCGCACGAAGGACCGGGAGATCATCAGGCCGAGCGCGGCGAACAGGAACGGCAGGTACACGAAGTCGGTCGCGAAGCTGAGCGGCGCGGCGAACTGCAGCTGCAGGGTGTTGTCCGCGAGGGCGGCCAGCGCCAGACCGCCCACGGCGGCCGTGGAGAACACGTACCAGGAGCGCTCGCGCAGCAGCGCCGAGGCGAGCACGATCCCCAGCAGGAGCACGGAGATCACCGTGTCGCCGATGGTCAGCAGAGAATAGGCCCACCCGGTGGTGAACATCCGGCCCACGATCATCACGAGCGCCAGGAGCAGGGCCACGCCGGCGCCGATCCCCACGCAGACCAGCCCGATGCGGGCCACGCGCCGGGCACGGGCCTGGGGCAGGTATCCCTCATGGGCGCGGGGTTCGATCCCGATGATCGCGCCGAGCAGCAGCAGCGGGACACCGATGCCCAGGCCCACGGGCGGCCCGTCCGGCAGGGAGGCGAAGAGCATCGGGAGCGAGAGGACCAGATCGGACACCACGGTGCCGACCGCCACCAGCAGCGCCGGCAGCAGCCCGATCACGCGGACCGCTCGGATCGCGGTCAGCGGCGGGGCCTTGGGGATCCAGCGCAGCAGGTGCACGGCCAGGAGGGCGACCAGGCCCACGCCGATGGCGGCCTTGCCGACACCGTCGATGAGCAGGCTGTGGGCGACGGTGAACGTCGTGGTCAGCGCGGTGACCATGCAGATCAGGGCGAAGACGTCCCGCAGGGCGTCGAAGATGCCGAGTTCCTTGAAGCGTTCCGGGAGCACGAGGCCGTCGACCCCGCGACCGGGATCCTCGGAGTCCTCCGCGTTCGGCGTGGTGCCGGAGCGGGCGTAGGACGGGTCCCGCGGGGCCCGCAGCGGAGACGTCGCGCTCGGCACCTCGGAATCGTGCGTCGGCCCCAGGGACCCCGTCGATCGCCTCGAGCTGTCCCGACCGGTCGAATCCGTGCCGTCCCCGGAGGCCCCGGACGTCTCAGCACCCTCAGCCCCCTCAGCATCGGCGTCGTCCTCGTCGAGCTCGATCATCGGGATCGCGCCGGTGCGCGCCTCGGGCTCGGAGCCTGCCCGCAGCGCCTCGCCGTCGAGGTCGCTGAGATCGGTGGTCATCTGCTCGCTGGGCGGCAGGACCGCCTCGGCGCGGCGGCGTGCGAGCAGAGGGGCCGCATAGCGGTCGAACTCGGCGCGGTCCGGGAGCCGTTCGGTCGGGAGCGTCTGCGGATCGTCGGTCGCGAAGATCCAGTCCGCATCCTGGTTCTCATCGCGCCGGCGATCGCTGTCCATCAACCTTCTCTTCCGTGGTTCCGCGTGCACCGGCCGACGGAGTCCTCCCCGTCCGGCTGCGCACTTGCGCTCCCGATCATAATTTGGCGAGCGCCCCCTCCCCCAGCGGCGCGCCGCACGGGGCAGGCGCAGGCCGCGCAGATGTCGGCGCGGGGCTCACAGATGCAGGCGCTTGGCGAGCTCATGGCGCACCTCCGCGCCGCGCGCCAGCTGCAGCAGACCCAGCGCCACCACGCAGAGCGCGCCGCACAGGGCGGACGGCAGGGCGACGCTGACCCACCCCAGTGCGAGGAAGACGATCGGGGTCAGCCCGAGCACCACGATCAGGCCGCTGTAGATGATGTGCTCGGCCAGGTCGATCCGCATCAGACGCACGACGAGGATCAGGGCGAGCAGGGAGGAGGCGCACAGGATCGGCACCACGAACGTCAACGACCAGGCGCTCCATCCCAGCAGGTAGTCCCAGTACACGCTGACCAGGCTCACGATCACCACGAGGTACACGGTGCTCTTGGCGATGTTGCGGCGCTTGTGCACGGCCATCAGCGCCACGATCCAGAGGGCGGCGATCGCGAGCCAGATCGACCGCAGCACTCCCAGCCCGGAGACACCCGGGGTGATCAGCAGCTGCACGGCGAAGGAGGCGAGCACGACGCCGAGGGAGGCCAGCACGAGCGCCCGCAGCAGCCGGCGGCGGGAGAATCGCAGCGGGACGTCCGGCAGCGGGCTCGGTGTGCGCTCCCCCACCACCGGGGTCCCGCACAGCGGGCAGCGCGTCCAGTCGCCCTCGACATCGACCAGGCAACTCGGGCACAGGCTCATGGGGTCATCTCCCCGGCGTCCGCCAGCTCCTGCTCCGTCACCCGTGCGGCGGCCACGGTGACGTCGACCCCGGACGCGGTGAGGATCCGCGCGAACTCGCGCACATGGTCGGTCTCCAGGAACGGGGACGTGAAGCTGACCGTGAGCACGCCGGCATGCGAGATCGCGCAGAACTGGGGTCGGACCGCGGAGACCTGGAAGATCAGCCGTTCCACGTGCGCTGCGACCGGTTCGGGCAGGACCACCCGACCCAGGTTGGACACGGCGAGGGTGAGACCGCGGTTGCTGGCCCGGTTGACCTGGTCGAGGATCACGTCCTTCACGGGGCGGGGTATGACGCGCAGCGCGGGCATCCGCTCGAAGCGCAGGAAGCGGCGCAGCTTCCCCTCGAGCGCCTCCGCTGTGGCACGGGCCCGGAAGGCCCGCTCGAGGCTGCGGCTGACGGCGCCCAGGGTGTCGTCCCCCTCGCCGAAGGTGTGCTCGACCCGCGTGGTCGCGAAGAAGTTGCGCGCCGAGGTGGAGGGGAAGAACTGGCGCAGGTTCACCGGCACCGAGGCGGCGAGGGTGGGGGCCCGCCCCAGATCCCCGGTGGCGCGCCGCACCGCCTCGAAGAACACGGCGGTCAGGTACATCGTCAGCGCGACGCGCTCCGCGCGCGCGAGGTCGAGCACCTGCTTCGCGGGCATGGTGAGCTCGACGACCCGGGTGCGGCTGTCCGGGGTGCGGGTTCCGCGCACCCGGTGCACGGTGCGCGCGGGGGAGTGCGGCGCCGCGCTGTGCTCCGGGACATCGGCCGTGGCGAGCGCCCCGTCGGGGATCCCCGTCGGCTCCGCCTCGGCCTCGCGGCTGAAGGCCGCCCGCGCCTCCCAGACGTCGGCGCGCCGTCGACGTCGGCGGCGGAAGTAGTGCACGAAGGAGTCGGTGGTCAGATCGTGGCCGGGCTCCGCGCCCGCTGTCGCCTCACCCGCTGTGGTCCCACCCGATGCCGCCCCGTCGGCCCTCGCCGCGGGCTCGCGCGGCGAGGGCTCCAGCGTCGGATCGATGAGCGAGGCCGCAGGCTCGTCCGACGCAGCAGGGCCGTCGGACAGGGCAAGGCCGTCCGACGCAGCAGGCTCCGGCGGGACCCTCAGCCGGGTGTAGGCGGTGACCAGATCGGTGAGGAACCACAGGGCGCCCGTGCCGTCGGAGAGGGCGTGGAACACCTCGAGGGAGATGCGGCGTCGGTGATGCATGGCCCGGAACAGCAGCGAGCGTCGATCCGCCTGATAGATCGGGGCGCACGGCGCCGTGCGCTCCTCGGTGACCGTCGGCCTCAGCTCGCTGTCCTGGAGGTAGTACCAGAACACGCCCCGTCGCAGCACCGCATGGTAGAGCGGGTACTTCTCGTAGGTCTCCTCGAGCGCCTCCTGCAGCAGCTGCGGATCGACCTCGTGATCCATCTCGGCACCCAGCCGGAACACCTTCGGATCGACCTCGTTGCGTGCCGCGAGGAACATGTTCGAGGCGTTGTCCAGCCGCACCCAGCGACGGCGGCTCATGGCACGGTCCCCGAGCGGGTGCTGTCGGCGTCGGCGTCGGGAAGCTCCTCGTCGAGGAAGTCGTTGATCACCTCGTACGCGTCACGCAGCGAGCGGGAGAAGCGGGGCAGCGTGATGAAGCCGTGCAGCGCGCCGTCGACCCGGTGGGTCCGCACGCTGTTCCCGGCCTCGGCGAGCGCCTGCGCGTACGCCTCGCCCTCATCGCGCAGCAGATCCAGCTCCGCGGTGATCATGAGGGTCCTGGGCTGCCCGGAGAGGTCCTGCGCCATCAGCGGCGAGACCCGCGGATCGCGGCGCGCCTCGGGGTCGGGGACGTACATCTGCATGTAGTCCTGCACCTCGGTGCTGGTGAGCCGGTAGTCCTCACCGTGATGGCGCACCGACTCGTACGGGGAGGTCTCCGGATCGTGGTCCCAGTGGGTCACGGGATACAGGAGGATCTGGCGGCGCACCCCGCGATGCCCGAGCTCGTGCAGCCGCAGGGAGACCGCCGCGGCGAGGTTGCCTCCGGCGGAGTCGCCCATGAGCACGATCCGGTCCGAGCCGTCGAGCCCGGCGAGGCCCGGATCCTCGAGCAGCCGCTGCACCATCTCGTAGCAGTCCTCGAAGCCCGCCGGGAAGGGGTGCTCCGGGGCGAGCCGGTAGTCGACCGAGACCACGGTCGCGCCGGTCAGCTCGGCCATCGTCGCGCAGGCCGGCGTGTAGCTCTCGATGTCCCCGGTCACCCAGCCGCCTCCATGGAAGAACAGCAGCAGCTCCTCGCGCCGCTTCTCGTGCGGGGCGAACACACGCACCGGGATGCTGCTGTCGCTGCCGCCGGTGATGGTGCGCCAGGAGGCGGAGCGATAGCGGGGCCGCGGCAACGAGGCCAGCTGGCGCTGGAGGTGGCGGACCTTCTCGTAGTCCTCGCGCATGTTCACGCGCGGGGCGGCGAACAGCCGCAGCACGGCCTTCAGCAGCGGGTTCACGTGCGGAGGGCCAGATCTGAGGTGCAGCGTTCCATCGGCCCAGCATAGACGTGAGAAGGCAGCGTCCAGCCTGCCGGCGCCGGGGAGGTGGAGTTTCGGTGCCGTCCGCTCGGGGTGTCAGCGCAGCTCGTGCTTCTCCCCGGCGAAGCGCACTGCCGGCCCTCCCACGGGGCGACCCTCCCCCAGCTCCACGACGGGCCCGATCAGCAGCCGGTGGGTGGCGGCGTCGACGGCCTGCTCGACCCGGATCGCGAAGTGGGCGAGCACACCGCCCAGCACCGCGTCCCCGTCGGCCGTGCGGCCCACCTCCAGCCCGCTGAGCAGACCGATCAGCGGGGAGGCGGGCGTCCCGAAGCGGTCGGCGAGGTGCTGCTGGTCCGCGGCCAGGACGTTCAGGCAGAAGTGGCCGCTCTCCTCGGCCGCCTCGGCGATGCGGGACATGCCGTACAGGGCCACGAGCATCGTGGGCGGGTCGTAGGAGACGTCGAGATAGGAGTCGACGGTGACGGCGACGTCATGCCCGCCCTGGCGCGTCGTGATGATCGCCAGGCCGGCCGCGATCAGGTCGCTGAGCTGCCGGTAGTCGTCCTCCTCGACGGCAGGGGTGCCGGCCACCGGTCAGCGGGCCGTGGGGAACATGCGGGCACGGGCGGAGTCGGAATCCATGACGACCTTGCCGAAGGGGAAGCAGGTGACGGGGATCAGCTTGATGTTCGCCCAGGCCAGCGGGATGCCGATGATCGTGACCGCCTGCGCGAGCGCCGTCGCCACATGGCCCAGCGCGAGCCACCAGCCTGCGATGACGAACCAGACGACGTTGCCGACCGCACTCGCCGCGCCCCCGCGGTGGGTGTCGACGACCTCGCGCCCGAAGGGCCAGATCACGAAGCCGGCGATCCGGAAGGAGGCCAGCCCGAAGGGGATCGTGACGATGAAGATGCAGGCGAGGATCCCGGCGACCAGGTACCCCAGGAACAGGGCCCAGCCGGCCGTGAGCAACCAGATGATGTTCAGGATCAGGGTCAGTACGGTGCGCATGCCCCCACCCTAGGCACTGCCGCGCGGTGCGGCCAGGGGGCGATCCCCCGGCCCCACCGGCAGGAACCCGTCATCGATGTCGCCGCGGATCCGGGCGAGCATCACGTCCACGGCGCGGGATCCGGTGCGTCACCCCGACTACGCTGGAGGCATGCCTGCACCTGAGATCGCGCTGACCGAGCGTTTCCAGTCCGCCTTCGCCGCCGCCTTCGGGCCCGAGTACGCCGACGCGGACCCGATCATCCGACCGTCCCAGTTCGCGGACTTCCAGTGCAACGCCGCGATGGGTCTCGCGAAGCGCCTGGGGAAGAAGCCCCGCGACATCGCCGCCGAGATCCTCGCCGCCGTGGAGCTGGACGACATCGCCGAGACCCCCGAGATCGCCGGGCCCGGCTTCCTGAACATCCGCCTGCGCACCGAGTGGATCGCCGCCCGGACCGCAGAGCTGACCGCGGACCCGCGCCTCGGCATCCCGGTGCCCGAGAAGGTCGACACCGTGGTCGTGGACTACTCGGCGCCGAACGTCGCCAAGGAGATGCACGTCGGCCACCTGCGCACGACGGTCGTGGGCGACTCCATCGTCCGCACGCAGGAGAAGCTCGGCCATCGTGTCGTGCGCCAGAACCACATCGGCGACTGGGGCACCCCCTTCGGCATGCTCATCGAGCACCTCCTGGACGTGGGCGAGGACAGCGACGAGGCGAAGCTCCTGGAGACGGACCCCAACGCCTTCTACCAGGCGGCGAACGCGAAGTTCTCGGGCCCCGACGGCGCCAAGGACAACGAGTTCGCCGACCGCGCCCGGCGGCGCGTGCCGACCCTCCAGTCGGGCGATCCCGAGACCCTCGAGATCTGGATGCGCCTGGTGGAGCTGTCCAAGCAGTACTTCCACCGTGTGTACGACATGCTCGACGTGACGCTCACCGACGACGATCTCGCCGGTGAGTCCAGCTACAACGACCAGCTCGAGATCGTGTGCAAGATCCTCGAGGCCGACGGTCTGGCACGGATCTCCGACGGCGCCCTGTGCGTGTTCCCCGAGGGCTTCATCGGCCGGGACGAGCAGCCGCTGCCGCTGATCATCCGCAAGACCGGCGGCGGCTACGGCTACGCCACCACCGACCTCGCCGCGATCCGCCACCGCGTGGACGCGCTCGGCGCCGATCGCATCGCCTATGTCATCGGCACCGCGCAGGAGCTGCACCTCAAGATGGTGTTCACCGCCGCCCGCGAGGCCGGCTGGCTGAGCGACGAGGTCGACGTCCAGCACGTGAAGATCGGCTCGGTGCTCGGCGAGGACGGCAAGATCCTGCGCACCCGCTCCGGCTCCTCCGTGCGCCTGATGGCGCTCCTCGAGGAGGCCGTGACCACGGCGCGCACCGTCATCGACGAGATGCGCCCCGACCTGCCGGAGGCGGAGCGGGAGCAGATCGCCCACGACATCGGCATCGGCGGCGTGAAGTACGCGGACCTCTCCACCTCGCACGACGCGGACTACACCTTCGACCTGGACCAGATGCTCGCCCTGACCGGCAACACCGCCCCGTACCTCCAGTACGCGGTGGCCCGCATCCGCTCGATCAGCCGCAAGGCCGAGACGCAGGGCCTGGTCGCGGCCGACGCCCCCCGGGTGGAGAACGACGCCGAACGCGCTCTCGCACTCCACCTGCTGGACTTCGGGACGACGCTCACCGCGGTGGGCGCCGCCTACGAGCCGCACCGCCTGTGCGCCTACCTGTTCTCCCTCGCGCAGGCCTTCACCTCGTTCTACGAGGCCTCGCCCATCCTCAAGGAGTCCGACGAGCAGGTGCGGGCCGGACGCCTCGCCCTCGCCCAGCTCGCCGAGAAGGTGCTCGTCGAGGGGCTCGACGCCCTCGGTGTGCACGCCCCCCAGCAGATGTGATCGTCCTTCACGGGCGATGGAGGGGCAACCGGCGGCAACCCGCGCCGGTCGCCCCCTCGGGAACGGCAGGACACGTCACCGTGACCAAAACGTGGCTGGTTGTTACGCAACCGTGCCCCAGGGCGTGAGAAAACCCCTGGTCCACCGCCCGAATGCTTCCTAACCTGGACCGGTGCCGCCGATCAGATCACTCCACATCGCCCTGTGGGTGGTGTACGCCCTCGTGCTGGCGGTCCACATCTGGGCACTGCTCACGGGCGCGGAGATGCTCCAGCGCTCCACCCAGCCGCTGTTCGCCCCGCTGCTCATCGCGGTGCTGGTGACCGCTCTCCCCCGGCGCACGCGCACCAGCACGCTGACCCTGCTCGGCCTGGTGTTCGCCTGGGGCGGGGACAGCCTCGCCCAGCTGGCCCCCGAGAACGTCCAGCTGATCTCGGTGCTCTGCTTCCTGCTGGCCCTGGTCTGCTATGCGCTGGCGCTGGCTCCGCTGTGGAACCGCACCCGTGATCCGATGCGCATCGCCCTCGCGATCCCGTACGGCGGCGTCGTGATCGGCCTGTTCGTGGCCTGTGCGGACGGCTCCGGCCCCCTGCTGCCAGCCGTCGCCGCCTATGCGGTGGCCCTGGCGACGATGGCCTTCCTGTCCGCGGGCGGGAACAGCCTGACCTGGACCGGCGGGACGCTGTTCCTGCTGTCCAGCTCGATGCTCGCGATGAACTGGTTCCTGCCCGGGGCGGCGATCGCCTACAGCTCCGTGTGGGTGATGGCCTTCTACGCGGTGGGCCACGCCCTGCTGATCGCCGGGCTGGTGCGCACGATACCGGCTCGCCGCTGGGCCCCGGCATGCCGCGCCGGTGCCGCGCTGGTCATCGTCGAGAACTGACAGACACCCCGCGGCCGTCAGTGCTCCGCGACCCTCAGTGCTCCGCGAACACCCGGGCGATGAGATCGGCCTGCTCGCGGTGCACGCGCTCGATGTCCTCGCCCTTGCGGGCGACCAGCTGCAGCCCGAGCCGCCCGCTGATCTCCCGATAGGCCACGTCCTGGCCGCTCTCCTCGAGCTGCAGCTTCGCCACCCGCACCTCGGAGAGGAACAGGTCCCGTGTCCCCACGCTCAGATGCACCGGCGGCAGCCCCTCGAGGGCCGCGTTGATCGGCGACAGATCGGGGTCGTCCAGGGACGTGCGACCCGCGTACCTCCGAGCAGCATCGCGCAGCAGCCGACGCTCGTGGACCGGATCGACCTGATCGGTCTCGGTGATCCCGGCGTTGGAGAGCTCGAGGTCCAGCCAGGGGGACATCGCGATCAGGGCGTCCGGGGCGGGGATGTCGGAACGGTCGCGCAGATGGCGGGCCACGGCGAAGGCGAGCCCGCCGCCGGAGTGCTGGCCGGCCAGGATCCACGGCTGGTCCGCGAGGCGCCCGTCGGCCGCCAGAGCGGTGATCGCCGCCTCGGCATCATCGAGCGCGACGGGGTGCTGATGGTCCGGGGCGTTGCGGTAATCGATCATCAGCCCGGCGCAGCCCCGGGCCTCGACCTGGCGGGACAGCCAGGCCCAGTCGCTCGCGAACGGTCCGGAGACATACGCGCCGCCATGCAGGAAGATGATGATCCCGCGGTCGGCGCGATGCTCGTCGAGCCAGACGGAGCGAGTGCGGCCGATCATCTCGTTCTCGACCGCATGAGCCTTCAGCACATGGCTGGGCGGGTGCGGGCTGCGCGCCTCACGCAGCGCCTGGTGGGTCAGGGCCGACGGGATGGGGATCCGGCGGACCGCCCGTGCCCCGGTGACCACTGCATCTCGGACGCGACCCATGACTGCCTCCTACCTGCGACCCGGGGGTCGCCTCGCTGCGGATGGCTCCACCCTAACGAACGTGGCTGGGACCCGGTCACCTCCGCCACGTCACGCGCTCCGCCGCCGGTAGCCTTCAGGCATGACGTCCTCCCCCGCCTCCCCTGGTTCGCCCGCGACCACTGCGCCCACTGCACCCTCTGCGTCCTCTGCCGCGACCGGCCCGCTCGTGGTGCTCGCCGCCATGCCCGAGGAGGCGGCGCCGCTGACCTCCCGGATGGAGGATCCGACCGCCGTACCGACTCCCTTCGTGGACGGCGTCACGGCGGTGCGCGGCGCGCTCGGCGGCCTGGACACCGTGGTCGTCACCACCGGGATCGGGATCGCCGCGGCCGCTGCGGCCGCGACCTGGGGAATCCTCGCCCACGCCCCGCGCGCGGTGGTCGCCGCCGGATCCTGCGGCGGTCTCGCGGCAGACGTCGAGGTGGGCACACTGATCGTCGGCGACTACTTCACCTATTCGATCGCCGACGCCACGGCCTTCGGCTACGCCCCCGGGCAGGTCCCCGGCGGCCCCGAGCGCTACGAGGCCGACTCCGCCTGGGCGGACCGCGCGGAGCAGGCGGCCGCCGCACAGGCCGGACCGGCCGGCCACCGGCGAGGTCTGATGCTCTCCGGGGACGCCTTCGTGACCGCGCCTCTGGCCGCCCCCATGCGGGAGCGGTTCCCGCGCGCCGTGAGCGCCGATATGGAGACCACGGCGAGCGCTCGGACGGCGGCGCAGCTCGGCGTGCCCTTCGTGGCTCTGCGCGCCGTCTCGGATCTGTGCGGCCCGGCCGCCGGTCAGCAGTTCCACCTCGAGATCGACCTGGTCGCGGAGATCTCGGCTCGGGCCGTCCAGGAGCTCGCCAGCAACCTCGTCGGATGACATGGGGGCCGCTCGTCGGCCGAACCTCGCTGTGCCTCACAGCACCGCACTGCCCGGCGTCTCACGGCACCTCACCGCACGGTGCCGCGAGACTGCTGCAAAGTCGTGACCTGGTACACCTCGGGGTCGACTACGGTGTGTGGAGGACCACGGTGCAGCGATCGCGGGGTCCTCTGCGGGCACCGTCGCTTATGCCGAATCCAGTGCCGCCGTTACAGTGCTATGTGCCCGTCCTCCCCTGAAGTGCCCACGTAGGCACGTCGTATTCCTCGCGGTGGGACGCGGGCTCCCTGTCCCAATCCCCCATCGGAACGAGAAAACATGTCGACCCCCCCCGACAGAGACCTCTCCACCCCACACCGAGGCCGCGAGCCCGCAGGCAGGCTATTCCCTGTCCAAGCCCGTCTTCTTCGTCTCGGCCGGGATCATCCTCATCGCCGTGGTCTTCGCCCTGGCTCTGCCAGACGTCTTCAACAACTTCATCTCCACGCTGAACTCCACCGTCGTGGAGTCGATCGGCTGGTACTACGTCCTGATCGTCACCGGCTTCGTCGGTTTCGCGATCGTCCTGGCGGTCAGCCGCATGGGAAACATCAAGCTCGGGAAGGACGATGACAAGCCCGAGTTCGGCCTGTTCTCCTGGTTCGCGATGCTGTTCGCCGCCGGTATGGGCATCGGCCTGGTGTTCTGGGGCGCGGCAGAGCCGCTGACCTTCTTCGCGGATACCGCGGGCCCCGGCATCCCGCCGAACGCCGCCGGATTCGATGACCCTGTCCGCGCCGAGCGCGCCCTGGGCCAGACCTTCCTGCACTGGGGCCTTCACGCCTGGGCCATCTACGTCGTGGTCGGCCTCGCCGTCGCCTACGCCGTGCATCGCAAGGGCCGCCCGGTGTCGATCCGGTGGGCTCTCGAGCCCGTCCTCGGCAAGCGCACCGACACCTGGGTCGGTGACGTCATCGACATCATCGCGCTGGTGGGCACCCTCTTCGGCATCGCCACCTCGCTCGGCTTCGGCGTGAACCAGATCGCCGCCGGGCTCGACCATCTCGGCGTGCTCCCGAACTCCACCGGGGTCCAGGTCGTGATCATCCTCGTGGTGACCGCGCTGGCCACCCTGTCCGCCGCGAGCGGCGTCGACAAGGGCATCAAGATCCTGTCGAACCTCAACATGGGCCTGGCCGCGCTCCTGCTGGTCGCGGTGCTGGTCCTCGGGCCGACGCTGTTCCTGCTGCGAGACGTCGTCTCGAACATCGGGTACTACCTGCAGAACTTCCTGCAGCTCTCGTTCCAGACCATGCCCTTCCTCGGAGACGAGGGTGCCGGCTGGATCAACGGCTGGACCACGTTCTACTGGGGCTGGTGGATCTCCTGGTCGCCCTTCGTGGGCGTGTTCATCGCCCGCATCTCCAAGGGTCGCACCGTGCGCGAGTTCATCACCGGCGTGCTGCTGGTGCCTACCGCTCTGACCTTCCTGTGGTTCACGATCATGGGTGGCACTGCGCTGTACGAGGCGGTCTTCAACAAGGTCGACTTCACCGGGGGCACCGGGGCGATCGACCCGAACACCGCGCTGTTCGACACCTTCAGCCATCTGCCCGCCGGCGCCCTGCTCTCCGGCGTCGCGGTGATCCTGGTGTCGATCTTCTTCATCACCAGCGCCGATTCCGGCGCGTTCGTGATGGACATGATCGCCCACAAGGGCGACCCGAACCCGCCTCGCATCACGCGCATCTTCTGGGCTGCGACCTCCGGCGTCATCGCGGCGTCGCTGATCTGGGTGAGCTCGCTGTCCGGTGGCGAGGGGTCCGGCATGTCTGCGCTGCAGGCGCTCGCACTGCTGTCCGCCCTGCCGTTCTCCGTGGTGATGATCGGCATGGCCATCTCCCTGTGGCGCTCGCTCAGCCACGAGGTCAAGGTCATCGAGCGCCTCGAGCTCCGCATCCGCCAGCGCGAGTTCATGGAGCGCTACTCCGAAGAGCTCACGGACCAGGTCAGCGACCGGGTCGAAGAGAAGTTCTCCGATGGCATCGGGGACCGGGTCGAGTCGCATCTGGAGGGTGAGTACGGCCAGCAGTTCCAGGCCCAGCTCAACCACCAGGTGGAGGCCCAGGTCTCCGAACAAGTCGAAGCCCAGGTCGCCGAGCACCTGTCGACCTACACCGCCGAGCACCCGATCGTGTCTCCGGAGGACAGTGCGCCCCCGGAGACCGGTCCCACCCGACGCGGTCCGCGGAACCCGTTCCGGCGCGACCAGTGAGCGCGGCGGCATCCCCGATGCCGCGCCGCACCGTCTGACATGACGAGGCCCGGTGGCTGTTGCCACCGGGCCTCGTCATGTCTCGGGCGATCGCCCACCCGCGGCCTCAGCGGGCGGCGGCGTGCAGGATCTCCCCGCCGTCGGCGAGCGCCTCCACGTTGGTGCTGATCCGATCGTCGGCTCCGACGGGGCGGCCCCCCGCGCCATGCGGCGTGATGAGCAGGCGCGGCGCGTCCCACAGCGGATCCTCGACGGGCAGCGGCTCGGGGTCGGTGACGTCGATCCCCGCACTGCCCAGCGTGCCGGCCTCGAGGGCCTCCCGCAGGGCTGTCTGGTCGACGGTCGCGCCGCGGCCCACGTTCACGAAGATCGCATGGTCGGGCAGCGCGGCGAGCGCCTCGCGCCCCACAGCCCCGGCGGTCTGCTCGGAGGCGGGAAGGATGTCGATGAGCACGTCGACCTCGGGCAGTGCTGCGAGCACGTCCGCCTCGGCGATCACCTCGTAGCCGCTGCGGGTCCCGGCGCTGCGGGCGGCTCCACGCACCTCGGCGCCCAGTGCTGTGAGCATCGGGGCGAGGGTCTGCCCGATCTCCCCGAAGCCCCAGATCAGCACCTTCGCGCCGATCAGGGTGGTCACGCGGCCCTCAGGATGCAGCGGCTGCAGGCCGCCGATCTCGGTGGACCATTCATGACGCTGCTGCGCCTCGCGGGCCTCTGGCAGGCGCCGCAGCAGACTCAGCAGCAGAGCCAGGGCGTGCTCGCTGACGGTCCGGGAGTGCAGGCCCGCGCCCGCGGCGATGACGACGTCCTCGCGGAAACCGGCGGCCAGGATCCCGTCGATCCCTGCGGAGAGCGACTGCACCAGGCGGAGGTCCGCGAGGTTGTCCACCGCGGACTCCAGGTGGCGGCCGGACGGACCCCACAGCACCAGGACCTGGGCATCGTAGTGCTCGGCGGGGATCTCGGCGCGGGCGTCGATGGTGACGGCCTCGCAGCCCTCGGGCAGGGTGGGGGCCAGCGGCATGGTGTCGGGGAGAAGGATCTTCATGTGCCCAGGCTACGGCGAGCGCGCGGCCCGTGCCGGGGATGCCCACGACCCGTCTCCGGCTGCCCCGGATCTTCGCGGAACTCCCCGGATCATCTCCGGTTCGGCTCCAGATCGTCTCCGGATCGTCGGCCGATGACTCCGGATCGGGCCACGGGACGAGCTGCGCCGTTCCGATAGCCTTCCCCCATGCTCTTCGGCTCCGGTTCGTCCTTGTCCAGCCTCGTGACAGCCCTCGGCAGCACTGCGAGATTCGTCCGCAGCGCGACGAAGAGGACGGAGCACCGGGTGCGCCGCACCGCGATCGCGAGGCCGCTGTCCACCGGAGGGTTCCTCGGCGCCTCGATGACCACGTGGATCTCCACCTCCCCGAGCATGCTGCCGCGCACCTGGTGGATGTGGACCCTCAACTTCGGGGCCTCGCAGATCTACGGGTACGCCGGCGGGGTCCTCGCCACGCAGGTCGTCCGGCGCGTCAGCGGGGCGCTCGGGCTGCGGCTGGAGATCGCGGAGGACCACCGGGAGCGGGCCCGCTGGCTCGGCGCGGCCGCCCTGCTCAGCATCTCCGCCTACTCGTGGGTGCGTGGCGTGCTGCGTCAGCGGGAGATCAGCCATCTCGTCCAGGAGCAGCCCAAGAATCTCGCCACCCATGTGGTCGGCACCGCCGGCGGTCTGCTCGCCTCCCTCGGCGTGCTGGTGAGCGTGCGCGGAGTCATCGCCACCGCGCACATGTACCGCGCCCTGCTGCGGCCCTACCTCCCGGCCCGGGTGGTCGCCGTGCTCTCCCTCCTGCTCACCACGGCGACCGTGGCCGTGCTCGCCGAGCGAATCCTGCGCGGGCGGGTGCTCGAGCAGATGATCGAGCGCGCGGAGGCGGCCAACCGGCTCATCTCGCCCGACGTGCCCAGGCCCACCTCGCCGCTGCGCTCGGGCAGCCCCGAGTCGTCGGAGACCTGGGAGTCCCTCGGGGCACCGGGGCGCAAGATCGTCTCCGCCGGGCCCACCCGTGAGGCGATCGCCGCGACCATCGGGGCGGAGGCAGCGGGCTCTGGGACGGCCGACTCCGGGACAGCCGGCACCGAGGCGATCGAACCGATCCGGGTGTACGCTGGGAAATCCTCGTCGCGCTCGTTGGAGGAGACGGTGCAGGCCGTGCTCGCCGAGCTGGATCGCACCGGCGCGTGGGACCGGGACGTGCTGGTGCTGTTCACCGGGACCGGGACCGGGTGGCTGCAGGAATGGTCGCTCTCCGCGATCGAGTTCCTCACCGGCGGGAACTGCGCCACCGCGTCCCTGCAGTACTCCGTGTACCCCAGCGGCCTCAGCTATCTCCTGGACCGCCGCAGCCCGCCGCGCGCCGGGAACCAGCTGTTCGGTGCGGTGCGTCGGCGCCTGGACGCGATGCCCGAAGGGTCCCGGCCACGCCTGTTCGTGGCCGGGGAGTCCCTGGGGTCCTTCGGCGGCAACGCGGCCTTCCGGGACATCCCGGACCTGCTGTCCTCGGTGGACGGGGCGGTGTGGACGGGCACTCCGAGCTTCACCCCCCTGTGGAGGGAGATCGTCTCCCGCAGCCGCCCCGGAGCCCCTGCCATCGCCCCGATCATCGATCACGGACGCCATATCCGCGTCGTCACCCGTCCCCGTGACCTGCACCGGAACTACTTCGGCGGGCTGTACGAGACGTGGCAGCACCCGCGGGTCGTCTATGCCCAGCATCCCTCGGACCCGGTGGTCTGGTGGCGTCCCTCGCTGCTGTGGGAGGAGCCTGCCTGGCTGCGCCAGCGCTTCGGGCACGACGTCACGACCGCGATGCGCTGGTTCCCCTGGATCACGTTCTGGCAGATCGCGGCGGACATGCCGCTGTCGATCAAGGTCACCGGCGGGCACGGGCACTCGTACCACGAGGAGATGGTGCCGATCTGGGCCGCCGTGCTCGGACAGGATGCCCCTGAGGCCGACAGTGCGGCCCAGCGCAGCCGGCACCTCGCGATCGTGAAAGCCATCCGGCAGATCAACCCTCGGGTCTGAGCTGCCCCTCGGCAGTCACCACCGGCCAGTCACCACGGGGCGATCACCGCGGGATGACCACCACCGGCCAGTCACCGCCGAGAAGTCTCGCGCGCCGTCCCCGCGAGCACGGCTCTCGCGGTGCGCTCAGGGGTTCGGGCCGGTGGCGATGGGCAGGGACGCATCGGCGCTCCACTGCGACCAGGACCCCGGGAACAGCCGCACCTTCGTGTACCCGGCCTGCTGCAGCGCGAGAACGTCGTGGGTGGCGGTCACTCCCGAACCGCAGTAGACGATGGTGTCCTGATCAGGGCGCACCCCGGCGGCCTCGAAGCGCTCGCGCAGCTCCTCGGGGCCGAGGAAGCGGGCGCCCTCGGAGAGGTTCCCGGTGAAGGGCAGGTTCACCGCCCCGGGGATGTGCCCTGCGCGGGGGTCGATCGGTTCGATCTCGCCCCGGTAGCGCTCCGGCGCACGGGCATCGATGATCAGGGCCTCGCCGGCGGCGACCTCGTCGGCCGTGGCGATCTGCGCGGCGGGCCAGGCCCGGGCGGGCACGTCACCCGGCTCGGCACGGATCTCACCGGTCTCCAGCGGGCCGTCCCAGGCGTCCACGCCGCCGTCGAGCACTGCGGCGTCATGACCCAGCGCCCGCAGCATCCAGACCAGGCGTCCGGCGGGCGACCCGTTGGTGTCGTCATAGGCGACCACGATCGAGCCGTCCTGCACCCCGGCGCGGCGCAGGGAGGCGGCGAATGCCTCGGGGTCGGGCAGGGGGTGGCGGCCGGCTTCCGCACTGGCGGGCGCGGCGAGCTCCGTGTCGAGATCGATGTAGACCGCCCCGGGCAGATGCCCCTCGAGATAGGCGTGACGACCGGTGGAGCCGTCGAGCGCCCACCGCACGTCCAGGAGGTGCACGGGGCGGGTCCCGGCGGTCTCGAGGACCTCGTGGAGATCGGCGACGTCGATGATCGGGGCGAGCGCTGCGGAAGTCATGGCGCGAGCCTACGCGGCGGCGCACCCCATGCCCACACAGCCACACAGCCGCACAGCCGCCCTGTCAGCCGGGCAGGCGGGGGATCGGTCAGGCGCGAACCTGGAGGTCCACCCGCACCAGGCGATGATCCGAGGTGGGGAACGGATGTGTGCCGGTCAGCTCGCTGCCGGGCTGTCCGAACTCCGGCCAGTACACGGCCGAGGAGACGATCTGGAGCGACTTCGCCGGCAGCACGTAGTCCACGCGCAGGTTCCCGGGTCCCGGGGTGTCCCCGAAGTCCGCCGTGTCGTACTGGGGATCGGTGCCGTGATCGGCGTTCGCGCCGCCCTGCTCCGCCGCTTCGACGGCGCCCGCGCTGTGAGGCTTCGTATCGCGCACGCGGGGGTGCGTGAGGAGCTGGTCGATCGCCCCCGGCCAGGAGTCACCGTCGACCGGATCGGAGTTGTAGTCGCCGAGGATCACGAAGTTCTCGCGAGCGGCGAGGCCGCCGTAGGTGCCGGCGTCATCGACGATCCACTGCGAGCGACGACCGGGGCTGAGGTAGTCCGCCCACAGGCGGATCTCATCGTTGTTGCGTCGCTGATTGCGCTTCTCCGGCCCGTCGAAGCTCGGCGGGGTGGGATGCGCGGCGAGCACATGCACGGTGGAGGAGCCGACCTGCACGGGCACGTCCCAATGGGACTTCGAGCTCAGCCGCAGATCGGCGGCGTGCCCCCCGTAGTACTCGGTGGGCAGCAGGTTGCTCGGCATGTCGGCCCAGCGCAGCTTCTGGAAGGTGCGCACCTGCTCGGTGAGGATCGGATGACGGGAGAGGATGACCATCCCGTACTGGCCCGGGAACTCGCCGTACCCCCAGGCGTCGTCCGGGCCGTCGGCGATGCCGTCACCGTTGAGGTCGAGCCCGCTGGGCACGCCGGTGTTCACCGGGGCCGAGAAGGAATAGGGATAGAAGACCGGGGTGCGGCCGTTCTGCCCGACCTCGAGGTACTTGCTGCGGAAGAGATCGGCGCCCGCGCCGTCCTCGTCGGCGTCGAACTCGTTCAGCAGCAGGATGTCGGGGTTGTTGATCTGGATGACCTCGGCGACCGCGCGGATCTGCGCATCCTTGCCGGTCTGGAGATCGCGCAGGAGCTCACCGGCCTTCGCACGGTTCAGCGACGCGTTGTAGGTCGCCACGCGCACCTGGTCGAACTGGCCACCGCGGCGACCGGACTGAGGGGCTGCGTGGGACGCTGCTGCCGGCAGGCCGAGGCCCGCTGCGGCAGCGGCGGCAAGTGCACGGCGGCGGCTGATGCTCGGTGACATGCCTTCCATTGTGCAGTAATTGCATCGCAGACCACAACGTCGGTGTGGACGACGGGTCCTCCCCACCGTTTTCCCGACGATCGTCCACACCGCTCCCGCCCCGCATGACCCGGCACCGGCCCGGCCCGGCCGACACGGATCCCGATATGGATCGGACATGGATCGGCGATCGATGCGAAACTGACGGACATGAGAATCGCGTTCCTGGGCACCGGCCGCATGGGCACGGAACTGGCCCTCCACCTGCTCCCCGACCATCAGCTGACCGTCTGGAACCGCACCGCGGCCCGGACCTCGACGCTCGCCGAGGCGGGCGCCGCCGTCACGGACTCCCCGGCCGACGCTGTCGCCGACGCCGACCTCGTGATCACCTCGCTGTTCGGTCCGGAGGCCGTGCGCGAGACCGTCATCGCCGCCGGCCTGATCCCGGCCGGCATCCCCTGGATCGACACCACGACCGTCTCGCCCGAGGACGCCGACGAGTTCGCCGAGGCCGTCCCCACCTATGTGGGGGTGCCGGTGATCGGGACGCTCGGCCCGGCCCGCAAGGGATCGCTCGGGGTGTACGTCGGCACGCCCGACGCCTCCCTGCGCGAGCAGGTCCTGGAGGTCGTGGCGCCCTGGGCCGATCCGGCGCGGCTGACGGGCGTCAACTCCGGCCGGAAGGCCGCCACCGGCAAGCTGCTGGCGAACCTTGCGCTGGCGATCAGCGCCCAGGGGCTGCGCGAGGCGCTGGCTCTCGGTGAGGCCGCCGGCGCCTCCGCCGAGGAGACGCTGGACATGCTCGGCTCGACCGGCCTCGCCTTCATCGCCGGCATGAAGGGGGCCTTCGTCCGCGGCGAGCGCACCACGGAGGGCGGCGACTTCACGGCCGACGCGATCGCCAAGGACGCACGGCTGATGATCGGCACGGTCACCGCCGCCGACGACAGCACCCGCCCCGGCGGCGACCTGCCCGCCCTGCGCGGAGCCCTCGCCTCCCTCGACGCGGAGATCGCCGCCGGTCACGGCGACGACGACTTCTCCACCATCCTGCTGCCGGGGGCAGAACCCGCCGGGGAGTGAGGCCGGGCGACAGCCCCGGGGCCCTGGCGCCCCGGGGCCCCGCCGTCGCGCGCCCCGCCGTCGAACCGAATAGTGTCGTTCCACTATTGACGCTCTCCCCGAGGGGCCATAGATTCATTCGTGGTGATGCGGGCCACATCAGTGCCCGCCCGAACGAAGGAGTTCCCCATGAGCAGTCCCTTCCCCCGTCGTGCCGTCCTCACCGCCGGCGCCGCCACTGCTGCCGCTGCCGCCGCGACCGTCGGCCTCGCCCCCGCGGCTCTCGCGAAGGGCCCGGAGCGCTCCGCACCGTTCTCACTCGACGCCGAGGTCCTCGACGGCGGAGAGCAGATCGTCTCGGTGACGATCGACGCCACCCGCCGGGGCGGCCTGCCCACCGGCGAGCTCCCGACCTCGACCTTCACCGTCCACGCCCGCGGGACGGACAGGCTCCGGGGCTCGGTGGCCTACGACCTGGACCGGACCGTCACCGCCGTGACCGCTGATCATCACGGGCGCATCACGGTCGATCTCGAGCACGGCTTCGGCGTGGACGGCGCGAGCACCCTGGCCTACATCGGGTCCGTCGGCCGCAACGTGCAGCTCGACCTCGAGTACACGATCACGCAGAACGAGCCGCTCCCCCTGCACGGCAAGGGCGTCCCGCAGATCTCCTCCTTCATCCAGGGCGACCTCGTCTCCCCCGAGGTCGACGCCTTCACCTCCCGCGTCTCCGCCTCCGGCACCAACTACCGCCTCTTCAGCCCCGCTCAGCGCGGGAAGAAGGCCGAGCTGCCCCTGGTGGTCTGGCTGCACGGCGGCGGTGAGGGCGGCGTCGGGAAGGGCGGGGCCGACTACTACGACAACGAGACCCAGCTGCGGGCGAACCGCGGGGCGCTGGGCCCGGCCACGAAAGAGGCGCAGGAGCTCTTCGGCGGCGCCTACGTCGTCGCGCCCCAGTGCACGTCGGCGTGGATGGCGGACGGCGATGCCTTCGAGCCGCTGATCGACGAGATCATCGAGGAGGTCGCCGCCTCCCACCGCATCGACCGCGATCGGGTCCATGTGACCGGGTGCAGCAACGGCGGCTACATGACGCTCAAGATGATCGTGGAGAACCCCGGGGCGTTCGCCTCCGCCGTGCCGATCTGCTGCGCGGTCGAAGGTCGTCCCACGCCGCTGGTCAGCGATGAGCAGCTCGAGGCGGTCACTACGCCGACCTGGCTGATCGCCGCGGCGAACGACGACACGATCAACCCGCAGGCAAACTCCGTGCACGCCCACGAGCTGATCGATGAGTCGATCCTCAGCCTGTACGACACGGTGACCTGGGAGGGCGTGGACTATCCCGGTCACTGGTCGTGGATCTACGCGGCCCGCAACGATCCCTCCCACGACGGCGTGAGCCTGTGGGAGTGGATGGCCGAGCAGCAGCTCTGAGAGCGGACGGCTCAGATCCCGACTGCGCGCAGCACCGCCTGAGCGGTGCTGCGCGGGTCGGGGCCGACGGGCACCGTGACGTCCTCGACCTCGGCGGCGTCGAGGATCACGGTGAGTTCGTCGAAGCGGTCCAGGTGCCAGGCGAGGCCGTCCGGATCGTCCTCGTGCCGGCGGTGCAGGCGCGCACGGACGACACCCCGCGGCGCGGTCAGCCGCACCACGGTGAGCGGGCAGCCGAACGCCTCCTCGTAGTCGGCGCGGGCGTCGCGCTCCTCGATCACCCCGGCGGCGACCAGCACCCGGGCCCCGGCCTCCCGGTGCACCCCGCTCACGGCGCGGAGCGCGGCCCGCTCGAGCCGGCTGTGGAAGCGGTCGTACGAGGGGGCGGGCCAGGCCCGGCGCAGCCAGTCCAGGTCGAAAGCGGAGCCGGGGATCGAGCGTGCCTCGAGCTCCTCGGCGATCGCGTCGGTCGTGGTCGTCTTCCCGACCCCGACGGCGCCGATGAGCAGCAGCGCCCGCGGGATCGCCGCGCCCGCCGCAAGGGCGGGCGCACCGCTCATCGCAGGTCCTCGAGCACGCCCTTGGCGGCTTGGCGCCCGCTGAAGAGGCAGCCACCGAGGAAAGTGCCCTCCAGGGCGTTGTGCCCGTGCACGCCCCCGCCGCCGAAGCCGCTCGCCTCTCCTGCGGCGTAGAGGCCCGGCAGCCGACGATCGACGGCGTAGGCGTCCTGCTCGGCAGTGCCCGGAACCGCGGCCGCAGGTGCCCGCTGTACCCGTCCGCCGAGGTCCGTCTCGAGTCCGCCGAGCGTCTTGCGCAGCAGCACGTGCAGCCGCACGGCGATCAGCCCGCCGGCCGACGGGTCCAGCAGACGGTGCGGGGCCGCCGTGCGGATCAGGCGATCCCCGAGATAGTGACGGGCCCCGCGCAGCGCGGTGATCTGGGTGTCCTTCGAGAAGCGGTTCGTGATCTCGGCGTCCCGGGCCCGGATCACCCGCTCCAGCTCGCCGGCCTCGACGAGGTCCTCGCCGGTGAGAGCGTTCATACGGCCCACCAGCTCGGGCACGTCCCCGGCCTGCAGGAAGTCCTCGCCGTGGTCGAGGAACGCCTGCACCGGGGCGGGCGCGCCGGGCTTCACGCGCGAGAGCACCTGCCTCACGTCCTTGCCGGTGAGGTCCGGGTTCTGCTCGCTGCCGGAGAGCGCGAACTCCTTCGCGATGATCTTCGGCGTGAGCACGAACCAGGAGTGGTCATGGCCGGTGGTGCGCAGGTGCCGCAGTGTGGAGGTGGTGTCGAAGCCGGGGAAGGCCGGGGCGGGCAGCCGGTGCCCGCGGGCGTCCACCCAGAGCGAGGACGGGCCGGGCAGGATGCGGATGCCGTGGCCGCGCCACACCGGGTCCCAGTTCCGGATCCCCTCGGTGTAGTGCCACATCCGGTCGCGGTTGATCCAGCTCCCTCCAGCCCGCTCCGCGGCGAGCATCCCGGTGCCGTCGACGCTCGCGGGGACCCCGTGCACGAAGTCCTCGGGCATGGTGCCGAGATCCGCGGGCCACAGCTCGCGCACGAGCTCCTCGTTGCCGCCGATGCCGCCGGTCGCGACGAGGACGGCCGCCGCTCGATGCTCGAACTCGTCGCGCACCTCGCGGGTCGATCCGACGCCGCGCCCGGTGGCATCCGGGACGAGCACCTGCCCGCGCACCCCCACGGCCCGGCCGCCCTCGACGAGGACCTCCTCGACGGCATGGCGGGTGGCCAGTGTGATCCGGCCTGTCGCGCGGTGGGCGGCGAGCGACCGGGCGAAGGGCTCGACGACGCCGGGTCCCGTGCCCCAGGTGATGTGGAAGCGGGGCACCGAGTTGCCATGCCCCTCGGCGCGGCCGTCGCCCCGCTCGGCCCAGCCGACGACGGGGAAGAGCCGCAGGCCCACGCTGTGCAGCCAGGACCGCTTCTCCCCCGCGGCGAACTGCAGGTAGGCCTCGGCCCAGCGGCGCGGCCAGTGATCCTCCGGCCGGTCGAAGGCGGCGGAGCCGTACCAGTCCTGCCGGGCCAGCTCGAGGCTGTCGCGGATGCCGAGGCGCCGCTGCTCCGGGGAGTCGACGAGGAAGAGCCCGCCGAAGCTCCACCAGGCCTGCCCGCCGAGGTCCTGCTCGCCCTCGCGCTCCAGGAGGAGCACCCGTCGGCCGCCGTCGGCGATCTGCGTCGCGGCGACCAGCCCCGACAGACCGGCACCGACCACGATCACGTCGAACCCGGCGCCTGGTTCGGTGCCGGTGCGGTCTGCGGCGGTGGGGTCGGCGGTCATGTCACCGAGATGCGGTGGACCCGCTCGAGATGATCGGTGGAGTTGTCGCCGCTCATGGTGCGGGACTTCTTGCGGTTGTTCGTGCCGACCTTGCGGTCCCCGCGCTCGAGGTTGCCGACGGCGACCTCCGTCTCCCGTTCGAAGTGGTGACGCTTGTCGGTGTTGCGGTAGTAACGGTAGATGCCGCCGTAGATCGCGATGAACACCGCAGGCCCCGCGACGAAGGGGAAGGCGATGCCGATCGCGCCGTCTCCGGAATCGGCCAGCAGCATCGGCGTCATCGGATCCGCCGCCAGCTCAGCGAGCAGTGGGAACATCGCGTCCATCCTCTCCGTCATCGGCCGACGGCTCCACCGTCGTCGTCCGGTTCATCCTCGTCATCGTCGTCCTCATCCCGCCAGGAACCAACCGAACCCGACCACGGCCCCGATCACCGCTGCGACCGTGCCTCCCGCACACGCCACGGCGAAGATCTTCGGGTGCGAGACCGGGACCGAGCCCATGGTGTTGCCGTTGCGGGCGTTGACCGCGATGTAGTGGACCAGCGATCCCTCGCCCTTGGCGGAGTCGGCGTAGCTGTACAGCCACACGGGCACGTAGACGGAGACCCAGCGGGTTCCGCGCACGGCCACGCCCTCCTGCTCCCATCGCACCCCGCGGTCGTACCGGCCCACGGTCGGCGTGGCCTTCGCCCGAGCGATCGACAGGAACTTCTCCTCGACCTCGTCGTCGACATCGCGGACGTTGAGGTCGCGGCGCTCGGAGGTGAAGTTCTTGAGGTAGTTCGAGTTGTAGGCGACGGCGTTCTCGGTGTCGTACGGCTGGACGGCGTTGAGGATGTTGTTCGTCGCGTGCTCGTTGTCCTGGGCGTCGAAACGCTGCGCGGACTCGACCGTGAGATCGTCCACGAGCAGGTCGAAGGCCCGCTTCACCTGGAAGACGTCCGCGTCGTAGTAGGTCTCGGTGCGCTTGTGGTCGCCGCTCCCGGTGGTCACCGTGTACCGACGCGTGGTGACCTCGCCGGTGCCGCCGAGCACGGCGTGCATGTTGCCGTCCACGACCAGGTACGGGATGTACACGCCCATGACGTTGTCCGGGACGAACTCCGCCTTGAAGCGTCCCAGCGCGAACGCCTTCCGCTTCCCGGCGAAGGCGTCGATGCGTTCGACGGCCTCCTCGCGGGTGAGCTGGAACGGCAGCACCGCGTCCGGCACCGCGCCGTTGGGGATCTGGGTGTTCACCGACAGGGTCTGCCGGCACCAGTGGCAGCGCGCCTGCAGCTCCTGGTCGACGTTGACGACCACCTCGGCGCCGCAGCCCTGGCACTTCAGGGTCATCACCGTGAAGTCCTCGCGGACGTCCGCGGTGCCGGAGGCCAGCGTGTGGCCGCGCAGGTCCGCGATCGACGAGTCCAGGCCGAAGGCCTCCTCCGCGTTCACCTCGTTCCACTGGTGCCGGCAGTACGCGCACACCAGGGCCTTCACGGAGAGCGAGTAGGAGATGTCCGTGCCGCCGCACTTCGGGCACTTGTTCAGCCCGTCGTCGCGGCTCGAGCTGGTGTCGATGATGCGGTTGCTGGCATGCTGGCGCGCCGCCTCGGCGGCTCCGGCCACCGACTGGTCACCGAGCATCTCGGCAGGACGCTGCTGGTCCGGCGCAGGCTGGTTCTGCTGCGGAGGCGGTCCCGTCGGCGCGCCGTCCTGCCCGGGCTGTGCGCCCTGCCCTGCGGGCCACTGGGGTGCGGAGCCGGGGTCGGAGCTCTGGGCTCCCGGCGCGGAGAAACGACCGTCGCCCGAGGCCGAGGGGTCAGCGCGATCAGGATCGGGCTGTGCCCCCGGGCCCCGGGGATCGTGCTGGGGTCCGGTGTGCGCGCCCACGCCCATCCCGTCGTCGGCCGGGGGGCGGGAGGGCTGGTCGGGACGCGCCCATCGCGGATCCTGAGGAGGAACGGTCATGACAGGTCAGAGGCCGAGAGCGGCCTTCTTCGCCGCCTCGTAGTCCTCTTCCGAGATCAGACCCTGCTCCAGCATCTGCTTGTACTGGGCGAGCTTGGCGACCGGATCCTCCTGCGCGGGCGCGGCCTGCTGGGGCGCGGCCTGCTGCTGACCCTCCCCCTGCTGCGGAGCCTGCTGCTGCCCACCCTGCTGAGGCGCACCCTGCTGCCCGGGCGGCGACCACGGCTGGGCCGGGTTGACCATGCCACCCGCCGCGCCCATGCCGGCACCGAACATCGCCAGTCCCGCGCCGCCGCCGGTCTCCCCGGCGGACTGCACGCCGCGCGCGGCGGCCTGGTTCATGAACGACTGCGAGCGGGCGCCGGAGAGGGCGTCGGCCTTCTGCACGTCGTTGAGCAGCTCGCGGGTGTTCTTGTCGTACTCGATCGAGACGATCGCGGTCTTCACGATCGCGAGGCCACGGTCGCTGGACCAGCGATAGCCCTCCTCGACGGCCGCCGACAGCGACTGCGCAAAGCCCACCGAGTCACCCTGGATCCTGGAGATCCGGTTGCCCTTGTCGGGATCGTTCGTGTAGCGGGAGAACGCCTGGGCGAGCGAGCCGACGACCTCGCGGAACAGCTGGTTGCCGGCGTCGTTGTTCTCGTCGGAGAAGTCGAACACGGGTGCACCCGCGGAGATGAACGTGGCCGGCACGAAGTTGTGCACGAACAGCAGCGGGTCGATGATCCGCAGCGTGTAGGAGCCGCGGCACACGGCACCGACCTGGGCGTTGAGATAGGCGTCGTCCCAGTAGATCTCGGACTGCGTGCCGAAGCGGTTGTTCGGGATCTCCTTGAGGCTCACGTAGAAGGCGAGCTGCTGCGAGGTGGGGCGGCCGCCGAACTTGAAGCGCTCCCAGGAGGTGCCGACCGTCGAGGCCAGCATCTCGTCGCCGGCGAAGACCGAGCGGGCGTCCGGCGAGTCGTCGGTGAACTCGTAGCCGCCGGCCTCGGTGATCAGGCCTGTCGCGCGGCCGTCGACCACCGTGATCAGCCCGTAGCCCTGGGGCACGAGGATCTTGGAACCGTTGGAGATGACGTTCTCGGACCCGCGGGTGTTCGAGCCGCGACCGGCGTTGGTGCCCTGCGGCACCGCCGGGAACAGGGCCGCCGTCTGCGACAGCCCGTTCGGAACGGTGAGGAAGTCCTTCCACTGATCGGCGAGCATGCCGCCGACAGCGCCCTTGAATGCCTGGATGAATCCCATGTGAGCTCCTTCGTCGCCCCCGAGCGTGTGATCGGGGCCATGCTATCGCGCAGCACCCGAACGCTCGCTGGATCCGCGCACTACTGTCGCTGAGCATGGAGCCGACGCGTGGTGAGGACCCCCGGACGCATCCGGGCCCTCGAGCACGCGAGAGCCTCCCCGAGCTGCTCGAGCGCCATCAGGTCGCGATCTCTCTGAGCGCCCTCGTCGATGGTCTCGCGCTGGGCGCCCTGCTGCCCGGGGCGCCACCCCTGCGCTCGAGGTCGCCGTGGAGCCCGCGATCGCCGCTCTGCTGCTGGTCACCTTCCTCGGGGTGCCGCTGCGCGACCTCGGTGCCGGGCTGCTGGACGGACGGTTCCTGCTGACCCTGCTCGCGGTGAACTTCCTGGTGGCGCCGTTGATCGTCGCGCTGATCACGCTGCCGCTCGCGGGCTCCCCGGAGCTGCTCGTCGGCGCCCTGCTGGTGCTGCTGGCCCCGTGCATCGACTACGTCGTGGTGTTCACGGCGCTCGCGGGCGGGGCGAAGGACCGGCTGCTCGCGGCGACCCCGCTGCTGATGCTCGCGCAGCTGGTGGCTCTGCCCGTGCTGGTGCCGCTGCTCAGCGGTGGCGCCGCCGCGGGCCTGATCGAGGCGGGCCCGTTCGTGCGCGCCCTGGTGCTGCTGGTGCTGCTCCCCCTGCTCATGGCCGCCCTGATCCAGCGTGTCGCCCCGCGCTGGGATCTCTCGCCGGCGATGGTGCCGCTGATGGTGGTCGTGCTGGTCTCCGTGGTCGCCTCGCAGACGCCGCGCGTGCTCGGAGCGGGAACGGCGCTGCTCTCGCTCGTGCCGATCTACGCTGGCTTCCTGGTGCTGGCCACGGGTGCCGGGATCCTCGTGAGCCGCCTGGCACGACTGGACGCCCCCGCGGCCCGCGCCGTGACGTTCTCCGGCGCGACCCGCAACTCCCTCGTGGTGCTGCCGCTGGCCCTGGCGATGCCGTCTCCCCTGGTCCCGGCGGCGGTGGTCACCCAGACCCTCGTCGAGCTGCTCGGGATGGTGCTGCTGGTGCGGATCCTGCCGCGGCTGCTCAGGGATGGGATGCAACCACCAGCACGGCGGTGACCGGGAAAGAGAGCATGCCGTCGGCCGTCTCGAACGGGACCCACAGCTTCCGCACCCGCTCCTCGATCTCCGCACGCACCGCGCCCGTCTGCGCCTGGTGGAGCCGGCCCGCGCCCCCGACGCCGCCCGCGATCCCGACCATCAGGTCGTCGGCGGCGATGCGCCAGGTCCAGCGCAGCGCCTCCGCCCGCACGACCTGCAGGCCTGCCTCCTGCGCGATGCCGGCGAGCCCGTCGACCGAGCGCGGGAAGTCGAGCTCCGGCGCCAGATGAGAGCTGGGCACGGCGACGGCGCCGGCGGCTCGACTCGCCTCACCGAAGGCCGCCAGATGCGGTCCGGGCGCAGCGGGCCAGATCGCCATCGCGATCGGGGCCGACGGCGCCGCGACCCGCGCGAGGTCGCGCACCGTGGCGCGCGGATCGGGAACATGGTTGACGACGAAGTTCGCGGTGACCGCACCGACGGAGCGGTCGGGCAGCGGGAGCAGCGGCGCGCCGGCCTCGTGGACGCTGAGCGCCCTCCCGGCCGACGCCGCGACCTCAAGGGTCGCGGCCTCGCGCGTCGCGGCCACCATGTCCGCGTCCGGATCCACGGCGAGGACCCGTCGGCCCTCCCGCGCGGCGGCGAGTGCGAGGTCGCCGGTCCCGCAGCCCACATCGAGATGGAGCTCTCCGGGCGCGGTCACCTCCAGCAGGGTCGGCACGGTGCCCGCGCACAGGGCCGCGAACGATCTGCGGTACGCGTCGGCCACGCCGTCGAAGCTGCTCATGGCTCCATCCTGATCCTGCACCCGTCTCGCCGCCAGTCCGGCTGGGTCTGTGCGGAGGGCAGGTCGCCGGCTCAGCCGGTGATGTCGAACTTCGCGAGCTTGCGGCTGTCGCCGGAGCTCTGGAGAGCGAGCAGCTGGGCGTAGATGCCGCCGGAGGTCGCGAGCTCGGCGGGCGAGCCGATCTCGTCGATGTGGCCGTCGCGCAGGGTGACGATGCGGTCCACCTCGGCGATCGTGGAGAGGCGGTGGGCGATGATCAGCGAGGTGCGCCCGGCCATCAGCTGGTCCAGTCCCTTCTGCACCTGGATCTCGGCCTTGGTGTCCAGCGCCGAGGTGGCCTCGTCGAGCACGAGCACCGGGGCGTCCTTGAGGATCGCGCGGGCCACCGCGATGCGCTGGCGCTGGCCGCCGGAGAGCTTCAGCCCGCGCTCTCCGATGACCTGCTCGTAGCCCTCGGGGAAGCGGAGGATGAAGGCATCGGCGTTGGCGCGCCGGGCGGCCTCGAAGACCTCCTCGTCGCTCGCCTCGGGGCGGCCGTAGGCGATGTTCTCGCGGATCGTGCCGGAGAACAGGGAGGCGTCCTGGAAGACGACGCCGATGCGGGAGCGCAGCTGGTCCAGCGGCAGGTCCGAGCTGGGATGGCCCACGACGTCGACGCTGCCGTTGCGGGGCTCGTACAGGCCCAGCAGCAGGTTCACGATCGTCGACTTGCCGCCGCCGGACTCCCCCACCAGGGCGATCTTCTCGCCACGGTCCACCTGGAAGTCGATCCCGTGCAGCACGTCGTCGCCGTCCTCATAGGCGAAGTCCACGCCGCGGAAGGCGACCACGGGAGCATCCGGGACGGGCTCGATCCACGGACGCTCGGCGAGCGCGACCGCGGTGCCGGACGCAGCCGAAGCAGTTGCCTCGCCCTGCTCGCCGAACGAGCTCGTCGTCCCCGTCGGCCGCGTCTCATCGGCCGAGACCGTGCCGCTCGCGTGGCCGGCGTCGGCCGCATCGACAGGACGGGCGGCCATCACGGCGGCGGTGCGCGGATCGACGGGGGTCTCCATCACACGGAAGTAGTCCTTGGAGCCGGCGATCGCGCGCTGGGCGGCGTCGATCACCCAGCTCATCGACTCCACCGGAGCCTTGGCCATGGTCATGAGCTGGACCAGCAGCACCATCTCGCCGAGCGTGAACTGGCCCTGCACGGTGCGCACGAAGATGATCGCGTAGATGCCGAAGAAGATGACGTTCAGGAACGCCCGACGGATCACGTCCATCCGATGCCAGTGCGAGGACTGCGCCCGGGTCGTGGCGTCGGTGGAGCGGAAGCGGCGCGAGAAGTCCTCGAGCTCGCCGCGCTCGCGCACGAAGGACTTCACCACGCGGATCTGGCCGACGACCTCGGCGAAGCGTCCCGAGGCGATGTCGACCTGCTCGTTCTTCTCGCCCTCCAGGCGCTGCCACTTCACGGAGGTCAGCGAGGTCAGCCACACGTAGACCGGGAACACGATGAGCAGCAGCACGGTGAGCGGCCAGGCGTACCAGGCGCTGATCGCGAGCACCGCGACGGTGGTGATGAGCATCGACGCGAAGGAGTTCGACATCATCTTCGTGAAGTTGGTGATCTCGGTGATCGACCTGTTCAGCCGCGCGACGATGGTGCCGGTGATCTCGCCGTCGAACCAGCGCTGGGGCAGGTGCAGCAGCTTGTCGTAGTAGCGCACCGAGAGGATCGTGCGCATCCGGTTGCTCATGACGTCGCCGAACCAGCCGCCGACGTTCGAGATCACGGTGTTGAGCAGCTCCGCCAGCAGCACGGCCGCGGCGATCAGCAGCACGGTGCGCACAGCAGTACCCGTGGCGGTCTGCCCGCCCACGGCGCCCGCGACGGTGTCGGTGGCGTGGCCGATGAGGAAGGGGACCGTCAATCCGGCGACGGCGGTGAGCACCGAGCAGACGATGACTGCGGTGTAGAGAGGAGCGAGGGACCGGGTGAAGCGGACGATGCGCAGCAGGGACGACACCGGGACAGCGTAGGCGCGATTCCAGGCACGTGGAACGGCTGGGTGAGTCGATCCACGCACAGCAGAATTCCCGTCGCGGGTCCCTGTCGCGGAGTACCGGCAGGCGTCGAGTCGCGCCGGGTCCCAGGATCTGTCGCCCGGGATCCCCACCCCGCCCACCTCGCTCGCTCCACCTGTCTCGGTCACCCCGCCCGTCTCGTTCGCACCCGCCCACCTCGCTCGCACCGCCCAACCTGCACCACGTGTCGGTGAGGGCGCTCTCACCGACACGTGGTGCTGGATACCAAGCAGTCATCGGCGGGAGGGGCAGCCCGCGCGGACAGCAGGAGCGGACAGCAGGAGCGGATAGCGAGCGGGGGCTACGCGAGATGTCAGCGCGCGCCGAATGCCGCTGCGCGCGGCCTGCGGGCAGCGCGCGCGGGTCAGTCGGTCTTGGGGCCGACGACGCCCAGCAGCACCCAGAGCGAGCCCTTCTCCCCGGCGCGGCGACGGCGCAGAATGCCGGTCGCGAGGGCATACGGCACGAGCATCACGAAGCCGACGGCGCTGAGCAGCAGGATCGCCACCACGATCGAGCCGTCGCCGCTGCCCGTGCGGGCCACCAGCAGGGCGGCGGCGATATTGCGCTGGCTGGTGAGGATCGCGGGGCCGTCGACCACGGTGAGGGTGTCGCCGGCGAGATCCCCGGAGAGGCGACCGGCCACGAAAGCGAGGGCCACCAGGCCCACCGCGACGAGCATCACCGGCGAGAGGAGCAGCTGCAGCACGATCCCCGAGTTCGAGCCGAAGCCGGAGAGGAACATGAGCACCGCGGAGATCGCCGCGACGGCGCCGGCGATGCGGGCGAACCGGTCGGCGCGGCTCGGGAACACCCAGGCGATGACGATGCCCGCGATCATCGGGGACAGCATCGTGCCCAGCAGCAGGCGGGCCACGGCCCAGCCGTCGACCTGGATGTCCTGCAGCAGGAAGGGCACCACGATCGGCATGAACACGATCGAGCCCAGCAGCAGCACCGCCATCGGCCCGGCCGTCTCGCCGTAGGGGATGCGGGCCATCGCGCCCAGCTGCAGCACGAACGGCGCCCCGGCCGCGCACAGGGCGATGATTAACCCGGCACCGGTCTGGTGCGGGAGCAGCCCCTCGAGGAGCCAGATGACCAGGGTGCCCACGGCCGGGACGATCACGAAGTTCGCCCCGAGCACGGCGAGCACCGTGCGGCGGTCCCGCAGCTGGTTGCGGAAGGCGCGCAACGGGGTGCGCAGGCCCATGGAGAGCATCGACGCGATCGCGAAGACCGGGACGCTGACATGGATCAGCAGGCCCAGCAAGGATTCGATCGTGTGCACCCCCGCAGGCTACGTGGTGCCCCGAGCCCGGGTCATGGGGGATTCCCTCCGTGGTCGGGCCGGTGTCAGATCCAGCCGTTGTCCGAGGCCGCCCGCACCGCGTCGACCCGGTTGGTGACCCCGATCTTGCCGATCGCGGAGGAGATGTGGTTGCGCACCGTGCCCTCGGACAGGAACAGGGTGGTGGCGATCTGCGCGGTGGTGCCGCCGGCGGCCGCGCTCTGCAGCACCTCGGTCTCCTTCGCGGTGAGCGGGCTCGAGCCGACGGACAGCGACTGCGCGGCGAGCTCGGGGTCCACCACCCGCAGCCCCTGGTCCACCCGGCGGATCGCGTCGACCAGCCGCTCGACGGGAGTGTCCTTGACCATGAAGCCGTGGGCCCCGGCCTCCATCGTGCGGCGCAGGTAGCCGGCGCGCCCGAAGGTGGTCAGCACGATGATCCGCGGCCGGGCCCCGGGCCCACCGGCCGCCTGCAGAGCCTCGGCGACCTCGATGCCGTCGGCCGGGCCGGGGGTCCCGTCGGCCCGGGTCCCGGCCGGCATCTGCACGTCCAGCAGCAGCAGGTCCGGGGTGTGCTCGGCGACCGCGGCGAGGGTGCTCGCCCCGTCGGCCGCCTCCCCCACCACCTCGAGATCGGATTCCAGGCGCAGCAGGGCCACCAGTCCCGAGCGCAGGATCGACTGGTCATCGGCCACCACCAGGCGGATCATCGCCGCTCCCCCGTCGCCACGTTCTGCTCGGCATCTGATCGCTCTCCGGTTCGCTCTCCGGGTCGCCCCTCGTGCGGGTCATCCATCCGCGCGTGCAGCGTCGTCCCGCCGCCCTCGGAGGTGACCTCGAGGCGCCCGCCGGCCACGGCCACCCGCGCCTGCAGTCCTCGCAGACCCGAGCAGGGGGCGTCCTCGGGGATGCCCACGCCGTCGTCGGTGACCCGCACGGAGCTCTCGTCCACGGCGATCGTGGCGTGCTCGGCCCGGGAGTGGCGCACGATGTTGGTGACGCCCTCGCGGATCACGTAGCCGAACAGCTCGGCGCGGTCGTCCGGCAGCTGCGGCAGGGCGGTGGGCACCTGGGCCCGGATGCCGACGGTCGCGAGCACGGTGCGAGCCGACGCGATCTCGGTGGCCGCGCGCACGTGCTGCATGCCGCTGGCGGTGGCGCGCACGTCCGACAGCGCCTGGCGCACGGTGCTCTCGATGTGCACGAGCTGCTCACGGGCCGCGTCGGGATCGGAGTCCAGGAGCCGGCGCGCCAGCTGCGCGGAGATGGTCAGGGACGTCAGGGAATGCCCGAGCAGGTCGTGGAGGTCGCGGCCGATGCGTTCGCGCTCCGCGGCCACTGCGAGCACGGCATTGCGCTCCTGGGCCGCCTCGAGCTGCTCCTGGAGGATCTCCTGACGGATGCCGTAGCCGATGCCCCAGGACATCAGGGCGCCCATCACGGCGAGTCCGGCGGCGAGGTAGGTCTGTGTGGCGACGGCGAGCACGATCACCGCGAGGCTCATCACCACCATGCTCGGCACGGCCCATCGCCAGGGCAGCAGCAGCACATGGGTCATCGCCTGGAACATCACCATGAACAGCACGTTCACGCCGATCAGCGGGATGAGGGCGAGCAGGATCAGAGAGCACATCGCGAACCAGCCCAGGCGCACGCGGAGCGGGTACATCCCGATGCCGCAGCAGTAGACGAACGCGACCCCGTACACCAGCAGCATGGCCGTCACCAGCATCGCCGAGGGCCCCGGTGATCCGATCCAGGCGAGGACGATCGGGATGGCGACGAACAGGACCGGCGCGAGCGAGTAGGGCAGTCCCCCGGATTCGACGGCGGCACGGTGGATCGCTCGCGGCGTCAGCGGGCGCCCGGCGGTCTCCTGCTCGCCGCCTCGTGCCCGGATCCCGAAGGTCGCGGCGGTGTCGGTTCCCATGGAGCTCATTGTGTCAGCGTCTCGTGTCACCGGCGGCTGAGACCGACGGCGCGGGACATGCTCACGGCGCACAGCAGTCCGAGCGCCACGGTCCAGGCACCGATCACCAGCAGACCCGTCACAGGGAACTGACTGCCGTACAGGGCCCACTCGCCCAGGCCCGAGATCCAGTAGGTGGGGAGCGCGTGGCCGACGGACTGCATCCAGTCCGGGAACATCTCCAGCGGCATCCACAGCCCGCCGAAGATCGCCATCGCCATCATGGTGACCACGCCGCCGGCCATCGCGGCGCCGCCCTTGAGGACCATGCCGAGCACGAGGCCGACGAGGATGGTGGGCAGCAGCCCGAGCCACAGCACCGCGAGGGTCAGGAGGAACGCCCCCATGCTCGCCTCGACCCCGGTGAGCAGGCCCGCGATCCCCACGGCGAGCAGCGCCGGGACGATCACGGCGCTCGCGGCCATCACGGACCCGGTCAGGAACGAGCGCGGCGACAGGCCCGCCACGATCAGCTGGCGCAGGAACCCGTTGCGCTGATCCTCCTGGATCTGGGTGCCGGCGGTGACCGCGGCGCCGAGCCCGCCGTAGGCGGCCATGTTCACCATGATCAGTCCGCCGGCCTCCCCGCCCGCCTCCTTGCCGAACATCATCGAGAACAGCAGGTACATGCCCACCGGCATGAGGATCGTGAACACCATGAACATGACGTTGGTGACCGTCATGCGGGTGGTGTGCAGGGCGTAGTGCAGGGTGCGTCGGGCGGCCGACGGGGCGGCGTCCGCCCGAGCGGCAGGTGCCGCGGCCACGGCGGCTCCCGTGCCGGAGCTGAGGACGGTGGAATCGGCGGGTGCGGTCATGGTGTGCCTCCGGAGCGAGGTGGTGGGTACGGGAGTAGCGGGATCTGCGGCGTGGCTCATCGGTCTGCTCCGTCCGGGACGGTGGTGTCTGTCTGATCGGAGTGGTCGGTGATGCGCAGGAAGGCCTCCTCGAGTCCGGGCGCGGAGACCAGCACCTCGTGGACCTCGCCCGCGAGGCCCCCGGTGAACAGGGCGGCGAGCGCGGCATCGGAATCCGAGCAGAGGGCGCGCACGCGCTCGGGGTCGGTCTCGTCGGCCCCGGCGCTCTCCACCCCGGGCAGCGCCGCGACAGCGGCGGCGTCGGCCCCGCGCAGGGTGATGACGCGCCCGCCCACGACGGCGCTGATCTCGGGCCCGGTGCCGTCGGCGACCACGCGCCCTCGGTCCATGACGATCACGCGACGCGCTTCGCGCTCGGCCTCGTCGAGGTGGTGGGTGGCGAAGACGATGGTGCGGCCGGTGGCGGCGACCTCGCGCATCTGGTCCCAGAAGGCGCGGCGGGCGCCGATGTCCATGCCCACCGTCGGCTCGTCCAGCAGCAGCACCTGCGGGTCGCCGAGCAGGGCGATCGCGAAGCGCACCCGCTGGGCCTGCCCCCCGGAGAGGGCGCCGATGCGCCGGGTGAGCAGATCGGTGATGTCGGCCTGCTCCGCGACCGTCTCGAGCGGCATGGGGTGGGCCTGGAGGGAGTGCAGCATGCGCAGCATCGAGCGCACGCTCTGGTCCGGGAGCAGCGCCCCGCTCTGGAGCATGGTGCCGATCAGCCCGGTGCGGGTGGCGGTGACGGGGTCGGTGCCGAGGATGCGCACCTGTCCGGCATCCGCGGTGGCCAGGCCCACCATCATCTCCATGGCGGTGGATTTGCCGGCGCCGTTGGGGCCCAGCAGGGCCACGATCTCGCCGGCGCCGATCTCGAGGTCGAGACCGTCCAGGGCGCAGATCCGCCCATAGGTCTTCCTCACCCCGCGCAGGCTGATCGCCGCGTGCGAGGCGGAGGTCGGGGTGTCGGGTGCGGAGACGTCGGTGGTGCCGGCGGTGCCGGCCGCGGTCGTGGTGTTCATGGCCATCAGCCTTCCGCGCCGCGGGCCCGCTTCCCATCCCCTGCGGTCACCCTGGACCCATGACAGCCGTCATGGGACGGCGAGGCGGCGCACGTCCGGGATACGCTGGATCGGTGCTGATCAGACAGGTGCGGCCCCTCGATGCCGCAAGCGGCGGGACCTCTCCCCACCCGGTGGACCTGCGGGTCCACGACGGAGTGATCACCGAGATCGCCCCGCGCCTCTCCCCCGCCGCCGGCGAGGAGTCCCTCGAGGGCGGCGGCGCGATCGCGATCCCCGGGCTCTGGGATCAGCACGTGCACACCGGACAGCTCGCCCAGGCCCATGCCCGCCTCGACACCGGCGGCGCGGGCAGCGTGGGCGTGATCCTCGAGCTGGTGCGCGCCGAGCTCGCCCACCGTCGCGAGGGGCGCACCGATCCGCGCCAGGCGCTGATCGGCTTCGGGCATCGTCTGGTGGATTTCGCGGTGCAGCCCACGGTTCCCGCCCTCGATGAGGCGACCGGCACGGTGCCGACCGTGCTGATCGGCGGCGACGCCCATCACGCCTGGCTGAACTCTGCCGCCCTGGCGCTGCTGGGCCTGCCCCCGCGCGACGGGATCCTCGCCGAGGAGGACTGGTTCGCGATCGCGCCGCGTCTGCCCGAGCTGCCCGGGGTGGCCCACTCCGTCGCGACCGGCGCGGCGATGATGCAGCGCCAGGCCCTGGAGCGCGGCGTGGTGGGCCTGGTCGACATGGAATGGGGTCGACCCTGGGAGGTCTGGCAGGAGCGTCCGGCACGGATGCGGGTGCGCACCGCCGTCTACCCCGCGGAGCTCGCGAACGCCCCGGGGCCGACGGGCACCGTGCTCGACGGGACGGGTCTGGTGACGATGGGCCCTCTGAAGGTCATCGTGGACGGCGCGCTCGGCTCCCACTCCGCCTATACCCGCGACATGTACTCCGACGGGCACGGCTATGCGGGCCGCGGCGTGCTGAGCGTGGGCCCGCAGCTGCTGCGTGACGCGCTGTCCAGGGCACGGGCCCAGGGCCTCACCGCGGCCGTCCATGCGATCGGGGACGCCGCCGCGCAGGTCGCCCTCGAGGCGATCGCCGAGGTGGGGATCGCCGCGCGCATCGAGCACGCGCAGATGCTCACGGATGACGACGTCGACGACATGGCCGCGCTCGGCGTGACCGCCTCCATGCAGCCCGCCCACCTGCTGGATGACCGGGATGCCACCGAGAGCGTGTGGCCCGGCCACGGCGCGCAGGCGTTCCGGCTGCGGGATCTGCTCACCGCCGGGGTGCCGCTCGCGCTCGGCTCCGATGCCCCCGTCGCCCCGCTGGACCCGTGGCTGGCCATGGCGGCTGCGGTGCACCGCAGCGCCGACGACCGCCCCGGCTGGCACCCCGAGCAGCAGCTCCAGCCCCGCGAGGCCCTCGCCGCCTCGACCGACGGCGTCACGTCCCTGCAGGTCGGCGGACCCGCGGACCTCGTGCTGCTCGAGGAGAGTCCCTTCGCCGACGTGCCGCTCGGGGCCGACGGCCTCATGGTCGACGCGGCCGCCCGCGAGGCCGCGCACCGTCTGCGGGAGACGGTCGTGCTCGAGACCCTCGTCGCCGGGCATCCCCCGAGCGGGCGCTGACGAGCTCGCGTCGTCAGCGGGTGCCTCCACCGTCCTGAGGGATCGTGTCGCGCCTCAGTACTTCCCGGCGACGCTCCGGAAGCTCCGCAGCCGCAGGCTGTTGCCCACGACGAACACGCTGGAGAAGGCCATCGCGGCGCCGGCGAGCATGGGGTTGAGCATGCCCAGGGCGGCGATCGGGATCGCGGCGACGTTGTAGGCGAAGGCCCAGAAGAGGTTCCCCTTGATCGTGGACAGCGTGCGGCGGGAGAGCCGGATCGCGTCGACCGCGCTGCGGAGGTCGCCGCGCACGAGCGTGATGTCCGAGGCCTCGATCGCGACGTCGGTGCCGGTGCCCATCGCGAGGCCGAGATCGGCCTGGGCGAGGGCCGGGGCGTCGTTGACGCCGTCGCCGACCATCGCGACGACGCGCCCTTCCGCCTGGAGCCGCGTGACCACGTCGACCTTCTGCGCAGGCAGCACCTCGGCGATGACCTCGTCGATGCCGACCTCTGCGGCGATCTGCTGGGCGACAGCCTCGTTGTCCCCCGTCAGGAGCACCGGATGCAGGCCCAGCTCCTTCATCTGGGCGATGGCCTGCGCACTGGTGGGCTTGACCGCGTCGGCCACGACGAGGATCCCGCGGGCCGCGCCGTCCCAGCCGACGGCCACGACGGTCCGCCCCTGCTCCTCGGCCGCGGCCTTCGCGGCGGCGATCTCCGGGGACAGCGCCATCTGCGCATCGGCCAGCAGCGCCTCCCGGCCCACGAGCACCGCACGCCCCTCGACCGTCCCTCGCACCCCCATGCCGGGAACGTTGAGGAACTCGGACGGAGCAGGAAGCTCCCCGACCTCCTGCGTGGCGCCCGTGGCGATGGCCTGCGCGATCGGGTGCTCCGAGGAGTCCTCGACCGCCCCGGCCATCCGCAGCACCTCGGCGCGGTCCGTGCCGGGATCCGCCACGACGTCCACCAGGGTCATCTTCCCGGTGGTCACGGTGCCGGTCTTGTCGAGCACGACGGTGTCGACGGTGCGCGTGGACTCCAGGACCTCGGGGCCCTTGATGAGCACGCCCATCTGCGCGCCGCGGCCGGTGCCCACGAGCAGAGCGGTCGGGGTGGCGAGCCCCAGGGCGCACGGGCACGCGATGACGAGCACGGCGACGGCGGCGGTGAATCCCGCGGTGACGGGGAAGCCCAGCAGGAGCCAGGTGGCGAGGGTGAGAACGGCGATCACCAGGACGACCGGCACGAATACTCCGGAGATCCGGTCGGCCAGGCGCTGCACCTCGGCCTTGCCGGTCTGTGCCTCCTCGACGAGCTTCGCCATCTGGGCGAGCTGGGTGTCGCCGCCGACGCGGGTCGCCCGCACCACCAGGCGACCACCCGCGTTGACGGTCGCCCCGGTGACGGCGTCACCCTCGGCGACCTCGGCCGGCACGGACTCGCCGGTGAGCATCGAGACGTCGACCGCGGAGGTCCCGGCGATGATGACGCCGTCGGTCGCGATCTTCTCGCCGGGCCGGACGATGAACTCATCGCCCACCACGAGGTCGCGGGCGGGGATCGTCCGCTCCTGACCGTCGCGGAGCACGGAGACCTCCTTGGCGCCCATCTCGAGCAGGGCACGCAGGGCGGCTCCGGCCTGCCGCTTGGACCGCTTCTCGACGTAGCGGCCGGCGAGGAGGAACATCGTGACGCCGGCTCCGACCTCGAGGTAGATGGTGGCCGCGCCGTCCGACGGGGAGATCGTCAGCTCGAAGGGGTGGGTCATGCCGGGCATCCCGGCGGTGCCGAGGAACAGGGCGTAGAGCGACCACAGGAGCGCGGCGGAGGTGCCCATCGAGATGAGCGTGTCCATCGTGGCCGCGCCCTGCTTGAGGTTCGCCCAGGCCGCCTTGTGGAACGGCCAGGCACCCCAGACGATCACCGGGGCGGCGAGCGCGAGGGAGAGCCACTGCCAGTAGGTGAACTGCAGCGCCGGGATCATCGCCATCGCGATGACGGGCACGCTCAGCACGATCGAGCCGATCAGGCGCTGGCGCAGGGCGATCAGCTCGAGATCCGGCGCCGGCTCCTCGGCGCCATCGCTCTGCGCGCCGCGGGCCGACGGGGGCGTCGGGAGCGCGGCGGTATAACCGGACTTCTCGACCTCGGCGACGAGCAGCTGCGGGTCATACCCCTCCGGGGCGGTGACCTTGGCCTTCTCGGTGGCGTAGTTGACGCTCGCCGAGACGCCGTCGAGCTTGTTGAGCTTGCGCTCGATCCGGTTCGCGCAGGAAGCGCAGGTCATCCCGCCGATCTCCAGCTCGATACCCGACTCCGCGACGTGCATGCTCATCGCCACCCCCATTATTCGATACCCCCTAGGGGTATGTAACTGTTGCTCGGAGCATACCCCCTCCCCGTATGAATCGCCACCCCGACGGCGCGAGAACGAGAGCAGGTACGCCATACAGCCCCGGTCAGCCCCGATCCACCGCCGTCACCACGTGCCTGGCCTGGGCGATGAGCACGCCCTGCAGCGGCAGGCGCCCCAGGGCGATGGCCCGCTTCCGCGGCCGGGCCCCGCGCCAGTCGTACGCCATCTGGAGGTTCGCGGGGAACACCGCCACGAACAGGGCCGCTGCCGCGATCCCGCCCAGGCGACGGGTGCGCGGCACGGCGAGCAGCCCGGCCACGCCGAGCTCCGCCGCCCCGGAGGCGTAGGTGTAGGCCCGGGCCGGCCCGGGCAGCGCCCGCGGGACGATGCCGTCGAACGTCTGCGGTCGTACCAGGTGCAGCACGCCGGCCCCGCCGAGCAGCACGGCCAAGAAGCCTGCTGTCCTCCGCCCGCCGCTCATGCCGCCGCCCCGGGAACCGGCAGCACGCAGAACTCGTTGCCGGAGGGATCCTGGAACACCCGCCAGGTCAGGTCGCCCCAGTCGTGGCGGAGCTCCCACCCGCCCCGCTCGGTGATCTGCGCGGCGATCTCGTCGGCGTCGTCCCCCGGCTCGAGACGCACGTCCAGGTGGATCGGGTTCTTGGCCCCGGGCACCTTGGGCGCGGGCTCCGGATACAGCGACAGCAGCGGACCGCTCAGCGACGGGTGCCGCAGGGCCCGCGGTGCCTGGCCGTCCACATCGACCCAGCCGGTCAGCCACGCCCAGAAGTCGGCGTCCCGCTCCGGATCGGACGAGTCCAGCGGCAGGGCGGCGATCGGCCCGGTGGCGACGAACTCCTCCCGCTCCTCCATCACGCAGAACGCGCCGCCCTCGGGGTCGGCGAGCACGATCCAGGGCACGTCCCCCTGCCCGATGTCGAGGTCGCTCGCCCCGAGCTCCCGCAGACGCGCCGCAACGTCCTGCTGCTGCTCACCACCGCGCAGGTCCAGGTGCAGGCGCTGCGGCGACGTGGGCGGCTCGGGAACCCGGGCGAAGCACAGGTCGAGGTACGCGCCGCCGCCGATATCGAGCCGGGTCTCGAGGATGTCGGGCTCCGCGGTCAGCGTGGTGGTGCCCAGCGCCGCCTCCCAGAAGCGGCCGACGCGGACAGGGTCGATGGCATCGATGCCGAGGTTCTCCAGGAACATCGAGCCAGTCTCCCGGCCGACGGCACCGGGCGTCCAGCCCTATCTCCCGGGTGTCCCCGATCGCCGCACCCACGGCGTGGTCGTGGAGACGGCCACCAGTCCCGAGCGCTCGAGGATGGGGCGGGAGAACCGGGAGGAGTCGCTGTGCAGGTACCGATAGCCCGACTCGAGCGCCGCTCGGGCCCTCGCTGCGGTGAGCGCCCGGTAGATCCCGCGATGCCGGAACTCCGGCAGCGTCGCCCCGCCCCAGATCCCGACGAACTCCGTGCCCACAACGGGGATCAGACGGCCGGCGCTCACCGGCCGACCGTCGACCTCGGCGACCCACTGCTGCGCCCCGTCGTCCCGGGCGAGCAGCGCGACCAGGGCGTCGGCGCGGGATCTGTCGACCTCCTTCCCGAAGGCACGATCGGTCATCGCGCTCACGGCCCGCACGTCGGCCTCCTCCGTCGCGCGCCGCACGCGCACCCCCTCGGGCACCCGGCCGTCGCCGACGAGCCCCTCGAGGGGCCCGATCATGATCGACTCCGTCTCCTCGGCCTGGAAGCCGTGCGCGACAAGAGCCTCCTCGAGCCCCGGTGCGGCATCGTGCCCGCGGCTCTTCCACTCGATCTCCCGTACCGACCCGTCCGTGTCGAAGTGCGCCACCGCCGCCGCGACCAGCTCGCGGACCTCGCCGGCCCCCGCCGGTTCGAGGCGGCGATAGGTCACGAACCCGCGGCCGCCCGTGAGCCGGACGAGCCACAGGGGCCCGTGCCGCGTCACGTCGAGCGCTCCGTCGAAGTCCGCCTCCTCGCGCAGCTGCTCGTCGTAGGCGGCGAGCAGCTGCGTGTCCGTGGGGTCAGCGCTCATGCGGTCTGTGCGAACAGGTCGAAGAACTCATCGGCGAGGAGCACCTCGACGTCCTCGGGGAGGCCCTGCACGAGGGCGACCACATCGCTCGGCGTCCAGTTCCAGGCGTTGATGAGGCCGGCCAGGAACAGCGGGCCGTCCCCGTCGTGCTCCTGGATCCGCGCGAGCAGCTCGGAGCGGAACTCCTCGACCCCGCCGGGCGGGTAGAAGGTGCCGATCAGCGGCACTGCCGCGCCGGCGTCGGTGATCCGGCCCGATTCGTCGGTCTGGATGATGCCGCGCAGCTCGACGTCCTCGGCGTAGGACTCCAGCACCCAGTCCGGCAGGACGGGCGAGACCCCGCCGGGCACGGGCGTGGAATAGGCGTAGACGACGTCGAGCCCGGTGCGCTTCTGATACCGCCCGGAGAGCTGCGTGAACACGGCGAGCTCGTCCTCCGGCCAGGAGTCGCCGTAGGTGTAGCCGGCTCCGGAGGGCCCGCACACGAGCAGGTCGTTCTCGGTCGAGGTGACCTGGAAGTGATGGAGCAGCGCGGGGCCGATGTCCTCCAGCAGCGGGGAGACGGTCCAGTTCATCGGCACGGCGCCGCGGCCGGGGTCGTCCCACAGCTCGCGCATGTGCCGCTGGCAGTACTGGATGTTGTCACCCTCGCCGATGGTGAGGGTCAGGTAGGTGCGGTTCTCCGGGGCGGCCGTGGATCGCGCCGAGGGGGTCGCACTGACGTGCGCGCGGATCGCGGAGAGCACGCTCCCGTTCGCGTAGAAGTCCGCCGCCACGACGATCACCCCGGCCCGGCTGCACAGCTCGACGCCGGACCACTCCCCCGAGACGTCGTTGGAGAACCAGCCCGCGTACGCGGTACCGGGCTCGACCTGCTCCAGCAGGTCCTCGAACTGGCTCCCGCTGGCTCCCGAGGGCGGCAGCCAGCTGACCAGCGCTCCGGTCGCGACCGCGAAGTCCCGGAAGGAGGCGAACGGCTCGACGCGGATGGGCGCCTGGTCGGTCGCGGAGATGACGAACTGGTTCTCCACCTCGATCGCGGCGCTCACGGCCGACGTCCCCGCAGGGACCTCGACGCGGTAGATGAACGACCCGCCGCCGTCGGCGAAGCGCAGGCCCTCTTTGGTCGAGGAGCCGCTGCCGTCGAACAGGAACGAGGTCTCCTCGTCGGTGCCGGGCACGAACGACGCGATCACCGCGCCGTCCGCGGTCACCTCGACGGCGTGCACGGCGGGGCCCCAGCCGTCCTGGGGGAAGGCGTCGCTCAGGCGCAGGAAGATCGCGTCGGCCCCGAGCGAGCCCGAGAGGTCGACGGTGTACGTGTCGAGGTTCGAGGAGTCGGTGACCCGGTCCTCCTCGCGCAGCAGCTCGGTCCACGTGATCCCCTCGACGGTGACCGTGTGCGTGGGCGGCAGGCCCACCAGCACCTCGCGGGTGCACTCCGGCCAGAGGGTCGACATCGCCCAGTCGTGCACCGCGGCGGGATCGTCCTCGAAGCGGCCGGTGAGATCCTCGAGCACGCTCAGGCCGTGCGCCTGCACCTGCTCGGCGTTCGCGACGATCCCTCCGCGCAGGCCGGCGATCGTGGTGGCGAGGTTGATCGTGTGCGGGGAGTCCATGTCGTAGACGACGGCCCCGGCGACGCGGTCGCGGTAGGTCTCGAGCAGGATGAACGGGTCCTCGACCCGGGTCGCCCGCACGGGCAGGTCGGGGATCCAGGTCTCGTCGACAGGGTCGAGGATCAGGTAGATCTCGGGACGGTCGCGGTTCACGAGCCCCTGCAGGGTGATCAGCAGCAGACGGTCGAAGCCGTCGAGCTCCCGGGCGTCCGCGACCACGATCTTCCCGGTCGCACTGAACATCGGGAACACGTGCCCGCGCTTCCAGTGCACGGCTCGGGCATCCGGGGGCCCGCCGGCCAGGGCCGGAGCACCCATGCCGACGCCGAGCGCCGCGGCGCCCACGGATCCCGCGAGCACCGCGCGCCGCGAGAACGGGTGGGCGGGCTGGGCATGATGCAGGTCGGACGTCATCGTCGACTCCTGATCGGGTGAGAGGGATCTTGAGGCTAACCGTCCGAAGTGCAACGTGGGAAGAGTTTCCCTGAACCGGTTAATGACCAGCGGCGAGGAACGGTCGATCGGCACTCGGTAAATAGGTGGACCCCGGCATCGCGCCCCTCTAGGGTGGACCCATCGCCGCCCCGGACGGGCCGGCCCTGAGGGAAGGAGGACCTGATGGTTGTCACCGCGCTGACCCCTGCAGTCCTCCGTTCCACCTCGACCTGCTGAGCTTTTCGCAGGTCCTCCCTCAGGAGACCCCATGACACCGTCCTTCGATCAGGACGCCTTCTTCGCCCGTTCCCTTCTCACCGCCACCGTCGCCGAGCTCGACGACGACCAGCGCTGGTCCACCTGGCCCGAGACCGCCCGCACCATCGACCGCGGCCCGCAGCCCTTCCCCGCCTGGATCGTCCAGCAAGACGGCGCGATCGACACCGAGCTCGGCATCCTCAAGACCGGCAAGGAGGCCGACGCCTTCCTGCTCGATCGCGCCCTGCCCGAGGAGCTGCTCACCGGCTCTCCGGGTGAGGCCACCCTGATGGTCGCCAAGCGCTACCGCGCCCCGGAGCACTCCTCGTTCCACCGCTCCCACGAGTACTCCGAGGGCCGCCGCGGGAAGGACACCCGCGAAACCCGCGCCATGGCCAAGGGCACCGCCTTCGGCAAGCAGGTCGCGGCCGCCCAATGGGCCCGCACCGAGTTCGACGTGCTCAAGCGTCTGTGGGAGGCGGGCCTGCCGGTCCCCTACCCGATCCAGATCGTCGGCACCGAGGTGTGCATGGAGTTCATCGGCACCGACGACGAGCGCGGGGCGGTCGCCGCGCCGCGCCTGCAGGAGACCAGCCCCGACCTCGGCACCCTCGAGCGCTGGGCGTCGCGGCTGCGCGACGTGGTCATCGATCTCGCCGGGCTCGGGCTGGTCCACGGCGACCTCTCGCCGTACAACATCCTGATCGACTCCCGCGCGGCCGAGCCCGATCCGGTGATCATCGACGTCCCGCAGGTCATCGACCTGATCGCGAACCCGAAGGGACCGGACTTCCTGCGCCGCGACTGCCATAACGTGTGCACCTGGCTGCTCGCGAACGGGGCGCCGGCGTCGGCCGCAGATCCCGAGGAATGGTTCGCCGCGTCCATGCGCCGCTGGGAATGAGCCCTCTGCGCGCCCGGCTCAGCCGCGGCGGCCGAAGGGCCACCAGCGCCGACGGGTCCGTCGGACCTCGACCACGGTCTCGGCGCGAGCCGGTTCGCGGTCGGCCGTCGCGGCGCGCAGCTCCCGCCAGCGCTCCACGGCGTCCTCGGGATCCATCTCGGGGGCCATCATGCGGGCCAGCGGGTTCGCGCGGCGGTCCTCGTGCACCCGCTGGGTGAACTCGGCGGCGAACTCGCGAACCGCCTGCTCGCTCCGCAGCTCGACCAGGGTGTCGTCGCGCCGCTCGTACTCGCGACGCAGCAGCATCACCACAGGCAGCAGGGCGTCGCGGTCCACATCGTCCTCGGCGAGGCGCTGCCGGATCCACCAGTCCGGGTCCGGGGAAGCCGGAAGGTCCAGCGGCTTGCCGGCGCCGGGCGGGTCATCGAAGTCGCCGCGGGCGATGGCCTGCTCGAGCTCGCTCTGGACCCGGGCGTCGTCCCGCGAGCTCATGGCCCGTCCGCGCCCTCGGCGAGACGGGCGAGCCGGTCGATCGAGGCGCGCAGGTTCTCGGCGGTGTATCCGGCGGCCTTGGCCAGTCGCTTCTCGTCGGTCAGCCGTGACCAGTCATAGGTGTGGGTGACGAGGGTGCGCCGGGAGTCGAGCTCCTCGAGCTCCCAGCCCCACCGGTGCCCGGGCGTCTCCTCGCCCTGCGGGGCCGGCATCCAGGCGATCTCACGTCCCTCGATGAAGGCGACGACATGGTTCTCGCGCACGCCCCCGTTGCGGTTGGTCATGACGAACACATCCCCCACCGCCATCACCCGCTGACCGGGGGCGGCCTCGGCGAGATTGTCGTTCCCGTCCCAGCGCGGCTGCTCCGCCGGATCGGCGATCAGGGCGAAGATCGCTCCGGCCGGGGCCGCGATCTCCCGGGATGCGCTGATCACGCGGCTGCTCGGGTCATCCTGAACCATGCTCACATCATCTCCTCGGCGCGGGTGGTGTCGTCGAAGACGTCGATCGACCCCGCATAGTTGGCGACCCAGATGCGTCGCTGGGTCGGCTCGTAGGTGACACCGATCGGGTTCTGCCCGACCTCCACCGTCTGGATCTCCTCCAGGGTCTCCGTGTCGAACTTGGAGACCGTGTTGGCGTAGTAGTTCACCACGTACAGCGCGAGACCGTCGGGCGAGATCGCCATCGAGCGCGGCTCGCGGCCGGTCTCCGCCTCCCGCAGCACCTCGCCGGTCGCCGGATCCAGCTCCAGCAGCCGGTCGGAGCCGGACTCGGTGAGGTACATGCGGCTCGCATCCGGCGAGAGGACCAGGTGGCGGGGCTTGCGGCCGGTCTCCAGCACCAGCTCGCTCTCCCCGGTCACCAGGTCGACCCGGTACAGCTCGTCGGCGTACATCGCGGTCACATAGGCGGTGCGGTTGTCCGGCAGCACCACACTGCCGCGCGGGGCGGAGTCCACGGGGATCTGGCGGGTCTCGACGCCCTCGGCCAGGTCCACGACGGAGACGCTCGAGTCGCACCAGTTCGAAACCAGGGCGAGGCTGCCGTCGGGCGAGAGGGAGATGAACTTCGGGACCCTCCCGACCTCGATGACCTGGTCCCACCGGCCGCTCGCGAGATTCAGTCGGTACACGGCGGACTTCCCGATCGCGTCGCCGTTCGCGCAGTCGTCGGTCGCCTTCGCTCCTGCGCCGGGGCCCTGGAGCCGGTACTGGGAGACGTACGCATAGGCGCCGTCGGGCGAGAAGACGGCCTCCACCGGAGCGCCCTGTGTGACGCCGGCGCGGTCCTCGATCCCGAAGTCGGACAGGTCCACCTCGTCGGAGACGGTCGCGGTCAGCTCGAGGGTCTCCGCGTCATACAGCGTCGAGCTGTGGCTGTACATCATGTTGTTCGCGATGACGGTGCCGCCCGGACCGGCGACCACGGACTTCGGCGTGATGTCCCCGGTGATCCGCGTGCGGTGGTCCATCCGGGTGGAGTTGGAGGGGTCCCCCGGCGGCAGCACAGCCTGCGGAGCCCTCTCCTGGGCGGGCGCGGACGCGTCGGTGAGCAGGCCCGTGAGCATCCCGCCGGACATGATGACGGCCATGATCGCGATCATCAGGGTGAACTGCTCGTGCGGCCGCCCGGGCCGCAATGATCTCCTGAGATGCCGTGCCTGCACGCTGATCCCCCTCGGCCGGTGGTCACGAACCTAGGCCGAGCGGTGCCCGTCGGCGGGGAGCCGAGGAGCGCCGGGCGTGTCGCGGGATCCCGCCTCAGAGCTGCGGGCGGCCCTGCAGCGCGAGCTCGCGATACGCGATCCGGTACCCGAGCGCCTCGTTGATCGCGATCATCCACGGGTTCACGTGCGAGTTCCAGGTGGCGATCGAGCGCACCTGCGGCGCCTGCTCCGTGAGCAGCCGATGCGTGGCGACCTTCAGCCCGAGACCCAGCCGGTGTCCCCGATGATCGGGCATCACCAGCGTGTTCTCCTGCCAGGCTATCGTCGTCCCCTCCTCCTGCTGGAGGTGCACCTCGCAGTTGCCCACGAAGCAGCCGTCGGGCGCGACGGCGACGGCGACGATCGCGCGCGTGCCGGCGTCCTGGAGCCTCTGCATCACCAGGCGGATCCGCTCGGGCGTGTACTCGGTCGCCTCGTGCTCGACCTCCTCGTCGGGCTCATCCAGCTCGAGCTGGCGCAGGAGCACTCCGTAGGCCTCCAGATGCTCCTCGGGGATCTCGCCGTCCCACAGCTCGATGCGGTAGTCGCCGATCTTCTCGTCGACCTGGGCCTGCAGCTGATCCAGCAGCGAGTCCTCGAGCGGGAGCGGCAGGATGCGGCACACCGCGAGGTTCTTGCGGGAGATGCCCAGTCGCGCGGCGAGACGGTTCGTCGGCGCCGACGGGTCATCGGGGTCGCCGTCGGCCGGGATCGCGCCGTAGCACTCCACCAGGGAGCGCCCGGACTCCCGGATCGCCGGGATCAGCGCCTCCTCCACGAGGGCGGTGGCGATTCCGTGACCGCGGTAGGCCGGATGCACCGAGGCCCCCACCGAGATGGTGTCGAGGTTGTCCTGCTGCGGGAGGTGCACCGAGGCGATCCCGGCGAGGACCTCCCCGCCCTCCACCGGCTCGGCGACCGCCACCCAGCGCTGGGTGCTGGAGTAGGGGGTGTCGGTGAGCAGCACCCGTCGCTGGGCGAGCGTGAACACCTCGCTGCCCCCGTGCGCCGCCTCGTCCAGCGCGACGTCGAGGGCGCCGTACTGGGTGAGCTCGAGATCGGACGTGGGGTCCAGAGGACGGATCGAGAAGTGCATGTTCGCAGTGCATCACAGAGAATCACCGGAGGTCGACAGAATATTCGGAGGCTCCGGGCCGGGCCCGCTTGACTCTGCCCCGGGGACAGTCCGGAGCGTGGTCCGTGCCGGGAACGCCCCGGTGCCCGAGGACCTCGGGCGAGGCACGACGGAGGAACGCATGGCGCAGGGAGATCCGGAGGCAGCGCTGCTGAGCATCGGCGAGCTGGCCACGGCCAGCGGGCTCAGCCCGAAGGCGCTGCGGATGTACGCCGAGTCGGGACTGCTCCCGCCGCGACGCATCGATCCCTTCACCGGCTACCGCTCCTACGGCGCCGACCAGGTGGGGCGGGCGCAGCTGATCGCGTCCCTGCGGGGACTCGGGATGGGGCTCGCCCGCATCCAGGTGCTCTGCGACCTCGAGGCGGCCGCCGCCGTCACCGAACTGCGCTCCTGGTGGCGGCAGGAGGAGGCCGACGCCTTCTCCCGCGGCGCCGCCGTCCGTGCTCTCGCCCATGACCTCGGGCAACGTCCCCAGGAGGACAGGACCATGACCGCATCCACCACGAACCACCCCACCGCGCCCCTGCAGGTCGCCACCGCCGCCGAGCGCGGTCCCGTGCGCACCGCCCAGCAGGACGCCGTGGCCACCCGCGAGCTCCCCGGCGGCGCCATGCTGCTCGCCCTGGCCGACGGCTTCGGCGCCGACGACGACCTCGCCGCACGGATCCTCTCTGCGTTTGTCGGGGCTGTCGGGCAGGACCCGTCGGCCGATCCGCTCGCCGAGCTGGAAGCCGCCTGGTCCGCCGCCGAGGCGCTGGTCCCGGCCGACGGACCCGACGGCGCCACCCTGACGGCGGCGCTCATCCATGCCGGCCGCCTGCATGTCGCGCATATCGGCGACACGCGCGTGACGCTCGTGCGCGGCACCCGGATCGAGGCGGTCACCCAGGACCACACCCGCCTGCGCTCCCTCGTCGCAGCCGGCCGCATCGTCCCGGAGGAGGTCGCCGCGCATCCGGATCGTGCCGTGCTCAACCGCGCGCTGGCCGCCGACGCCCCGACCGCCCCGGACCTGCTGATCCGTCAGCTCGAACCGGGCGACCTCGTGCTGCTCTCCTCGGACGGGCTGCACGCGGTGGTCGAGCCGTCGGCCCTCGCCGATGCGCTCACCGCGCCGGCCGCCGACGTCGACCAGCTGGCCGACGACCTGGTCGCCCTGGCCCTCGAGGCCGGCGGGCCGGACAACGTCGCGGTCGCCCTCGCCCGGATCTGACGGCGGGTCTGGCAGGACGGGCGGGGCGCGCGGGGCGGGCAGGACAGGGCCTCGTGGCCCTCAGCTGATCACTTCCCTGCCCGTCCGCGCCGCGCGCGATGGGAGCGCGTCAGGCCCTTCCCGGGCTCCGTCGCCGCCCCCTCCGCCTGCTCATGGAGCAGCGCCGCCCCGAGATAGGGCAGGGCGAACTCCACGAGGCCGCGTCCGGCGGGGCGGATCAGCTCGTCGTCGATCAGCCGCTCCCGGTACGTGGACTGGTTGCGCGGGTCCACGCCCATGCGCTCGGCGATGTCCCCGACCCTCGAGGGCCCGTCGTCCGCGAGCATCGCGTGGAGGTACTCGCGCTTGCGGGCGCTGAGGCCGCGCAGGGCCGGGCCGTGCACGTTCTTGATCATCGCCGCGACCACGCCGTCGCGCCCGCCGCGCACATCCTCGATCTCGATCGTGTCAGCGTCACCGCTGTTCTGCCAGGCCTTCGAGCCGATGAGCTGGATCAGGTACGGGTAGCCCTGCGAGATCTCCCCGGCGAGCACCGCCGCCTCGGGCGTGATGGTCTTCGCGGTGTCGGCGATGGTCATCCGGATCGCCTCGGCCGCAGTGCCCACGTCGACGCTGCCCACCTCGATGCGGTGCGCGCGGCGCAGGAAGGTGGTGCGCTCGTGGTCGAGCAGGGCGTCGACCCCGGGCCGCACCCCGGCGGCGAGGAACGCGACGGCGTGCCCGGACCCGATGAGGTCCTGCACGTGCTGGGTGATCGCATGCAGCTGGTCGCGATCCACGGACTGCAGCTCGTCGAGGGTGACGAGGAGACCGCCGCCGTCCTCGTCGGTGAGCGCCGCGAGCCGGTCGAGCACCGTGGTGAGCGGTTCCCCCTCCCCCTCGTAGCGCTGCTGGATCTCCCGGGAGGCGCCGGCTCCCGAGATCCGCGCGGAGGTGAGCCGCGAGGTCTCCGCCTCGGGGTCCAGCTCGCGCAGGCGGGCGATCGCCGTGCCCCGCAGCTCGTCCACCAGGGAGCTCGAGGAGGTGTGCACGCGCAGGTCGGTCCATCCCGCGTCGAGCGCGAGCTCCTTGAACTCGGTCAGCAGCACCGTCTTCCCGGAACCGCGCGCGCCGGAGATGAGGATCGCCCGCGCCTCGGGGACGTTGCCGGCCAGGGCCGCCGTGAAGTCCTCGATGGCTTCGGCGCGGCCCGCGAGGATGAACGGAGTGAGGCCGAATCCGGGGGTGAAGGGATTGCCGGTCCTGCGATCCATGGGGGTCCTGTCTGGAGTGAGGTGTCGGGTCGTGCTGTCTGGCAGCGGCGTCGGGCAGCGGCGTGGAGCAGTGCCATGCCACGACGACTCTCTCGTGTGGGTGACTGTATGTAAAGGGGCCGACGGTCCACCAGGACGGCCCGACGGATCCAGCCGACGGGGCCCGGGCCGTCGACCGCCGTCACGACTCTGTCGGACCGAGGTTCAGCACCCCAGGTGGACTGTCAAGAATGCAGTCCGTACACCACGCGCCGTGTCATCTCCATACGCACTTCCGAGCATTCACGTCCCATTCTTTCCTCCACAGTGACAGGTTATCCACAACACGCTGGTCGCATCGTTCGTCCACTGAACCTACTCCCCACTCACCTCCCCGCAGAGTTCTCGCGGACCAACTCGACAGCGCCAGCTCGAAAACCTTGACAACCCCCATGTGACGCTGCGTGAACTGCATCGATGTGCACAACGCTGACCACGTGACCAGCTCGACGACGGCCGCGCAGGCAGCCCTCCCCCATGGCACCACTCTCACCGAACGCCACCTTTCCTGGCTCATCGCATTTGAGGGTGTAGCTGGGGTCTGAAGCCTCCGAACTCGAGGAGGCTGCGGGCGATGTAGTTGGTGAGGTTCCGGAAGCCGAGTGCCGAGCCGCGGAGGTGTTCGAGGCGGCCGTTGATGGCTTCTTTCGGTCCATTACTGGTGCCGGGCCGGTCGAAGAACGCAAAGATGTCTTCCGTGCGCTTGGTCAGTGTCCGGCCGAGCTTGCCCAGCTCGACGAGGTTGCCCGGGACCTTCGTGCCGAGGGCAGCGATGACCTTCTCCATCATCGTTCTGGCTCTGGTCCGGTCAGGCTCTCGATAGGCAGCGATCATGGCCTGGTAGATCTCCCCGGTCGCCTCGACCGCAGCGTGCGGGTGGTGGGCGAACAGGGCGCTGAGGCGTTCGCATTGCCGCTCGGTCAACAGCTTGGTCCCGGTGTGGAGGGTGCGGCGGGTCCTGTAGAGAGGGTCGTCCTTCCGGCCTCGGCGCTTGTGGAGCTTCTGCTGGATCCGGCGCCGGCAGTCATCCAGAGCGTCCCCGGCGAGGCGGACGACGTGGAAGAGATCCATCACCGCGACCGCGCCGGGCAGGACCTCGCTGGCTGCGGTCTTGAACCCCGTGAACCCATCCATCGCAACGACCTCGATACGGTCCTTCCACGCCTCAGGGCGGGCCTCCAGCCAGGCCTTGAAAGCCGCCTTGGAACGACCCTCGACCATGTCCAGCAGCCTCGCTGGCCCGGTCTTGTCCATGATGGGAGTGAGGTCGATGATCACGGTGACGTATTTGTCGCCGCGGCGGGTGTGGCGCCAGACGTGCTCATCGACGCCGATCACGCGAACGCCGTCGAAGCAGGCCAGATCATCGATCAGCAGTCGTTTCCCCTCGGCCAGGACGACGTCGTTGGCGGTGCGCCAGGACACTCCCAGCCCCGCGGCAACCCGCGCGATCGAAAGGTGATCGATGACCAGAGCTTCCAGCGCCCATCGAATCCCGCCGCGGGAGAGCTTCGCCCGCTCAGCCGCTGCAGCGGTGGTGTCTTCGCGCCAGTGGGTTCCGCAGTGATCGCACCGGTAAAGGCGGATCCGCACCAGTAACGTCGTGTGACGGTGACCGAACAGCTCATGCGCCAGAGACCGCGAGATGGAGCCCTGAGAGGTCCAGCGTCCCCCACAGTCACGGCACCACGGATCCTCCTCAGCGACCCGGCATTCCAGCACCGCCCGCGCGACCGTGAGTCTTTGGCCGACCACGACCAGACCTAGCTCCTCGAGGCGGGCGAAGGTCGTCAGGTCGGGGTCGTCAAAGGTAGCGTCGGGCATGCCGAGGTCTTCCTGATGGCGAGCGTGAGAACTTCCATCATCGGGAGACCTCGACGTCTATCCCGGCACAGACGCGCCCACCCCACGCCCCGCAGCTACCCCCTCAACTGGGAAGAGCCCGAAAAGTTCTTCCTTGGTCACGACATCACCTACGCCGGCCCGGGCTCTGCTGACCCAGAGGGTTACCGCCTCCCTGGACTTGTCGACGTCTTCGGATGGGACCGCATGGCCGCAGGGAATCCCCCAAGAGGTACAGGGCAGTAACTTCCCTGACGAATACGCCGACCACCAGAGTGACGCCGAACGCATCATCGCCGCACTAATCGGCGTCGACGTCGTTGGCGCGCACACCAGCAGCGCCGCTGACACGTGCTCATCGACCACCGTGGCCAACGGCGACGTGGAAGCCGTCATTGGGCGCGGCAAGAGCATCATCGGCACTGCCTAGGACTTCGGCGGCGGTGGCAGCATGGATGGCCCCGGTCCCGGCGGCATCGACTGCTCCGCCTTCGTCGCCTACTGCTGGGCGCCGCCGGCTATCGCGACCTTCCCCGATCCACGCGGGATCAATACGACTTCCCCGCCGCCTACCCCGTCACTGTCGAAGACGTGCAGACCGGCGACCTCATCTACGAAGCCTGGGGACGTGCCGGCGGCGTAGGAAGCTCCACTGGTATTAGCCACGTGACCATGCACATCGGCAACGATCAGGTGATCGAAGCAGCCCGATCCGCCATGGAAGTCCGCATCTTCCCCACCCGCTTCCACGACCCCGCCTTCGTCGGCATCCGCCGCATCCCCGCCGGGGACTGACTAAACT